>DATHDP010000027.1:0-12491 GCA_035318985.1 Chitinophagaceae bacterium | reverse complement strand
TTGCACATGCCATTGGGCAGGCAAAGAACAGCGCTTCATTTGTTTTGATCCATGTGGTAGAAAGTGTTTCCGCTACTATTTATGGAAAAGAAAGCGATGACCTTGAAACAAGAAAAGACAAGGAAAAGCTGGATGACTATGTTTCACAATTAATAGCCCGGGGACTTGTTGCTGAAGGCCGCCTCGGTTATAAGAACCGTTCAAAAGAAATTGTACGAATTGTAAAAGAATCAAAAGCTGATATGCTGGTGATCGGTGCACACGGACATACGGGTCTAAAGGATCTTATTTATGGCGAAACAACCGATGCTGTAAGACATGAATTATCGATCCCGGTTTTAGTAGTAAATCTTTAAAAAGATTTTTTCAAATAAAACCCAGTGGCTAACTATAGAAAATATTTTGTCGCAGGTATTAAGAAAACTTTTCCTGATCATTCAGATACTATAATTGCTAAAGCGGATTTCCATTACAAGTTAATTTCGGCAGATACAAGTTTTGCAGCAAAGTCAGCGAACCCAATTGATAAGCGACTTGATTTCTCTTCTTATTTTTTAGCGCTTATAAAAACACTGGATGAACAAGGTGAAAAATTTGAAACGACAAGAAAAATTTGTCTTGAGATAGTTACTGAATATGTCAGGCCCAAAAACAAACTTCAGCAATTACTAAAAAAGCTTCCTGTTAAATTGATCAACACAAAGCTCGCAGCATATTTTTTAAAAGCATTTAATAAAAGAGTAAGCCGAAACACAAACCCCGATGGGTTTATCGCCAATATCATAACTGATAAAAAAGAAACACTTGGGCTCGGATATGGTGTTGATATCATGGAATGCGGCATTTGCAAATTTTTTAATAAACACAATTATCAAAAGTATTCTTCGATCCTTTGTGAAGTGGATCATATAACTTCTGATCTTGCCGGGCTTAAATTGGTAAGAAATGGAACGATCGCATTGGGTGCAAAAAAATGCGACTTCAGATGGGAAAGAAAAGCTTAGTTCTGGTGAACGACTATTTTCTTTGAATGATCTTTTACCAGGTGTTTGAAACGACTGAAAGTTTCTGGCTTGATATTGAGATAGGAAGCAAGATATTTCTGCGGTACCCGTTGCATCAATTCGGGATGCCTGGTTACAAAACTTATAAACCTTTCTCTTGGTGAAAGCTTAACAAGCTGGCTTTGCCATTTATCTTTAATAACCATGGTAGCAGTAATAACTAGCCTGCCAAGCCGCTGCATTTTTTCCGATGATGAATACATTTGTTCTAGACATTCATAAGTGATAGAACTCAACACAGTAGGTTCTATTGTTTCAATAGAATACTCTGAAGGGGTGCGGCTATGAAAAGACTCCTGTGAATGAATGATATGACCTTCGTAAGAAATTTGTGTATTTACTTCTTCGTTCGCTTTCTTATAGTATTTCCGCACAAGTCCTGAATCAATAAAGTTGAGATAATTCTCAACTTCCCCGGCTGTGGTAATGACCGACTTCTTATCAAAATGCCTTTTAAAGATGCACGGCGCTATTAATTCATTGTACTCGTCAAGGCTTAGGGGAATAAACTTATTTAAAAAATCAAAGAGGGATTTTTGGCGGTTCATAATTTTTGCTACTAATCCCCGTAAGATACTGAATTAATGATTTGAATCAAGCAATTCTATAATTTTGAGCAGAACCTGTGCAGAATTTTATTGTTTCGCGACCAGGTGTTTCATCCTGCTGAAAGTTTCAGGCTTAATATTCAGGTAAGATGCCAGGTACTTTTGAGGCACTCGTTGTAACATATGTGGGTGAGCATTTATATAATCGAGGAACCGTTCTCTCGGAGATCTTAGCAGCCGATAATAACGACTCTCCTCTTTTTTTACATACATGCCGGTCAGGATCAGGCGACCAAGCCGTTCTCCCTGGGGGAATTTATCCAATGCTTCTTCCATTTTATCGTACGTAAGGGAAACCATTATCGTTGGCTCCAACGTTTCTACAAAAACAAGCGATGGAGTACGGGTAAGAAAAGATATTTCCGAATGGATCACATGCCCCTCGGTTGCAAGTTGTAATATCATATCGCTTTTCTTCACCCTTACATATTTCATTACAAGCCCTTTCACAACCATATTCAAATAATTATCAACTTCGCCTTCCTTTACAAGGATCGTTCTTTTTTCAACCTGCCTGATCTCACAATAAGAAAGAAGCATCTTTAACTCATCAATATTAATCGTCATGAATCGTTGCAGGTAACGATGAGCATATTCAATAAGCGAGGGGTTAATATCGATTAGGTTGGTCATTACTTAGGGTTCATCAGGTGTTTTAACCGACTAAAGGTTTCAGGTTTAATATTTAAATAAGAGGCAAGATATTTTTGAGGTACTCTCTGTAGCAGGTCAGTATTTTCGTTCATGAATGTTACAAAGCGTTCGCGGGTGGAATAACGAATATTATCCATGAGCCGCATTTCCTGAACCAGAAAATACTGTGTTGTCATAATGCGACCGAGTTTTTCCCATTTCTTTGAGCTCCCGTACATCTCTTCTAATTTTTGCCTTGAAATAGTAAATGCAGTAGTCGGCTCGAGAGTTTCCACAAAATATCTTGAAGGTTGGCCTGTTAAAAATGATTCACCGGAACCAATAATACCTCCTTCTTTAACAAGATGTGTAATGATCTCCTGGTCCTTCTTTAAAAAATACTTTCTTACGAGTCCGGTTGTAATAAAATACATATATTCTTCTACTTCTCCCGGTCTTGTCAGTATCGTCTTTTTCTCAAACTGACGAGGCTCGGTCCATGCTATCAGTTCCGCAAATTCCTCTCCCGAAACTTTTACAAACCGGTTTAAAAAAGTCAGCAGATCATTGATCATACTCCGAAGATATTCCATCCGTTACATCAACAAATCATTTTTTTATCATTTTATGCTTCTTTTTCCAAAAAATAATATTCTTATGCCGGGTTGAAAAGATCCTGAAGTTTTTTGAATTGCTTTTGTACCATTGCTTCATTTCCGTAGGTTTGCGCCCTGCTTGCCGCTAATTATTTTGGTTAATAAATTTAAATCCATGGCAAATAAAATTAAAGTAGCAAACCCCGTTGTAGAACTTGATGGCGATGAAATGACACGCATTATTTGGAAGTTCATTAAAGAAAAACTCATTCTCCCCTATCTTGATATTGATATTAAATATTACGACCTCGGTGTTGAATACCGCGATGAAACCAATGACCAGGTGACGATCGATGCGGCTATTGCAATTAAAAAATATGGTGTAGGGATAAAATGCGCCACTATCACTCCCGACGAAACAAGAGTGGAAGAGTTTAACCTAAAACAAATGTGGAAGAGCCCGAACGGGACTATCCGTAATATTTTGGATGGCACCGTATTTCGTGAGCCGATCGTTATTAAAAATATCCCAAGATTAGTTACAAACTGGACAGCGCCGATCATTGTTGGGCGTCATGCCTTCGGTGATCAATACCGTGCAACAGATACAGTGATCAAAGGAAAAGGAAAGCTGACAATGACATTTACACCCGAAGGCGGTGGCACACCACAAACATTTGAAGTGTTTAATTTCAAAGGCGATGGTGTTGCATTAACGATGTATAATACGGATGAAAGCATCATGGGTTTTGCAAGAAGCTGTTTTAATATGGCACTAAGCAAAAAATGGCCCCTCTATCTTTCCACAAAAAATACCATTCTTAAAAAATATGACGGTCGTTTCAAAGATATTTTTGAAGAGATCTATCAAAAAGAATTTAAAGCGCAATTTGATGCTGCTGGTATTGTATATGAACATCGCCTCATTGATGATATGGTAGCAAGTGCATTAAAATGGAATGGAAATTTTGTTTGGGCCTGTAAAAATTATGATGGCGATGTGCAAAGTGATACGGTGGCACAAGGTTTCGGTTCATTAGGTTTAATGACCTCTGTACTTGTAACCCCTGATGGAAAAACAATGGAAGCAGAAGCTGCACATGGTACAGTTACCCGTCACTATCGTGAACATCAAAAAGGAAGACCCACTTCAACAAACCCTATCGCATCCATTTTTGCATGGACAAGAGGTCTGGCTTTCCGCGGTAAGCTGGATGGCAATGATGCACTGATAAAATTTGCCGATGCACTGGAAGCAGTTTGTATAGAAACAGTAGAGGAAGGTAAAATGACAAAAGACCTTGCTGTTTGTGTTCATGGAAATAAAGTAAATCACGGCGAGCATTATTTATATACAGAAGAATTTTTAGATGCGATCGATAGTAACCTGAAGAAGAAACTCGGATAAGATAACCTGAATTAACTTCTTAAATCCCGGTTGAATAGCTGGGATTTTTTATTGATATTGCTTTTTAATACAAATAACAGTTAGTTCATCTGTACGATTCGTTGTGATAACATCATCAAACCAGGTTGACTGATTAGATTTATATCTTCACCGAAACCAACTGCAGCATAATGGCTTTAAAAATCAAGACAACTATTTCTCTGATCATTGGGATCATATTGCTGCTACTGATCTCAACGCTGCTCTTTTCATTATATACAGTCAATAAGGTAAAAAGTAACCTGAAGATCCAGGTTCACACAAACACTGTAATTATTACACTCAAAGACAATCTTACTTTCCTGCTGGATGCGGAAACTGGCGAAAGAGGATTTATTATAACTTCAGACACCAACTATCTTCAACCCTATACTGTAGCGCTTCAAAACATCAGCTCCAACAATGCACAACTCCGTTCACTTACTAAAGACAACCCGGTTCAACAAAGAAACTTAGATACACTTGAAAAATATATAAGCCTGAAACTCAACTATACTGAAAATTTGATCGCTCTGAAAAAAAAGGGCGATGAAAAAACGATAAAGGAGATCCTGATCTCAAACAATGGAAAATATTTTATGGACCAGGTAAGATCCGTTAATGATTCCATGAAAATAAACGAAGAAAGACTGTTTGAAGAACGAAGAACGAATACAAATAAAAGTATTGCTAATGCGCAGGTAATTTTTATTTTAGAAGGCAGTTTCGCTTTACTCATCACTTTATTTTTAGCAACCGTGATCTTCAATGAACTTAACAGGCGAACAAAAGCTGAAAAAATGTTGAAAGATTACAATTTTGAATTAGAAAGAAAGAACAGAGAAATAGAACAGTTTGCTTATATCGCATCCCATGATCTGCAGGAACCATTAAGAAGTATTTCAAATTTTTCAAAACTATTGTCAGAAAAATTAGGAGATCATCCCGACAAAAAAATACGTGACTATACAGGTCTCGTAACAGGAGGAGCAACCCGCATGTCAAATCTTATTTTCGATCTGCTTGAATACTCAAGGATCGGTAAGGACGTGAGCAAGTCTGTGATCGACTGCGATAAATTAGTTCATGAGGTCTTAACAGATATGGTAGCTGACATAAAAGAAAATAATGCCGAGATACATGTTTCGAAATTGCCGTTAGTGCATGGTTATCCTTACCTGAAATCCCTATTCCAAAACTTATTGAGCAATGCGATCAAATTCCATAAAGCAGAAACTCATCCGGTCATTCAAATTTCAGCAATAGACAAGGGATCAGAATTTCAATTCACAATAAAGGATAACGGTATTGGAATGGAAAAGATATATCACGAAAGAATCTTCATAATTTTCCAGCGGTTGCATTCCCGTGCAGAATATGAAGGCACAGGAATTGGGCTCTCGCAATGCAAAAAAATAGTTGAACTTCATGGCGGAAAAATATGGGTTGAATCAGAGCCGGGAAAAGGAAGCACATTTATTTTTACAATACCAAAAAATTAAAAGACGGGATATGAAAAGAAAATTAAACCGCATACTATTAGTCGATGATGATCCCGATGATAATATGTTTCACCAGATCATTCTTGAAGAAATGGACATTGTGGACAAAATTGACATCGTTGTAAACGGAGTAGAAGCGATTACCTACCTTAAAAAAGAAGGCCAGGTTCCGCCTGAACTTATCTTCCTGGACATTAATATGCCAAAAATGAATGGCTGGGAATTCCTGGAGCAATACAAACATCTGGATGCTAAACAAAAGGCAAGAGTAACAATTGTGATCCTCACGACTTCCGCAAATCCTGATGATATAAAAAAGGCAAAAAAAATACAGGAAGTAACTGGCTTTGAAACAAAACCTCTAAGCAAAGAAATCATGTCAGAAATCCTAAAAGAACATTTCCAGGATTACTTGTGAGAAAACCCGATAATCTATTCGACTATAATTAATTCTTTAGATCCCGATCGCTTACGATCGGGATTTTTTATTTCCGTATATTTAAATTCCACCATTCAAAAAAATATTTTCTATGAGTTTTACAATTGCCATATCAAAAGACAGAGTTCCATTTAAAAAGAACATTTGGTTATTTGCATTTATAGCAGTGTTTGCTTTTGCATGGGCCAATTCTCTTATAGGTACTACCGATACTGCTAATTGGCTACTTGAAAACACCTTGTCTTTTATTTTTGTAGGTTTTATAATTATAACATTTAGGAAACATCAATTCAGTGATCTCAGCTATTTGCTTATTTGCATCTATTTATGCCTGCATGTCTATGGATCTAAGTATACCTATGCCGAAAATCCATTTGGATACTGGCTCAAGGATACACTTCATCTATCAAGAAATCATTATGATCGTATTGTGCATTTTTGTTTTGGTTTTCTTCTTGCCTACCCTATGCGGGAAATGTTTTTAAAATGGTTGAAGTATCCTAGATGGGTAGCCTGGTTACTGCCAATAGAAATAACACTTTCCATCAGCGCCTTTTATGAATTAATAGAATGGGCCGTTGCTGATCTGTTTTTTACAGAACATGGAGATGCCTATTTGGGAACTCAAGGTGACATATGGGATGCACAAAAAGACATCTTCGTTGCTTTTTGCGGGGCCATTATTGCAACAACGATTGTATCGTTAGTAAAAAAGATCTTCAGAATTCACGAAGAATAAATGTTGTAAGAATTAACAATAACTCTTCCTCATTGAATCGGTAACTTTGAATATGAACAGGCGGTTTACATTTTTTATCTCATCGATACTATTGCTGTCTTGTTTTATATTCTTTATTACCTGTAAAAAAGAATATAGTTATGAAGGCGGGGGTTCCCCAACACCACCACCTCCTCCGCCACCACCACCACCAACTGTTGTCAATGCAAGTTTTACACTTACAGGAGCACCAAATAATTGCTTTAATGCTTATGTAAATGGGACCTATGTTTCCGGCGTTTTTTTGTCAAATGCAAATACTGTGGACATAAATGTAAACGTAACTGCAATTGGAAATTATAGTTTAACAACTGACACAATTAATGGAGTTTGGTTTTCAGGATCAGGAACATTTACAAGCACAGGTAATCAAATTATCACCCTGAACGGGAATGGCACACCCGAGTTTGCAAGAAATTTAATATTTACTCCTTTAACAGGTGGTTCGGGCTGCAATTTTAAAGTTACCATTCGGGATCCCGCACCATTAGCTGTCTATGTTTTAGAATCAGGCTATGGTAATCCTAATCCATGTATTCAAACAATTTCCGGAACCTATACAGCAGGTATTCCATTAGCAAACTCCAATATGGTCAGCATACGTGTATATGTTGCTGAGAAGGGCAACTTTACTATTGCGACAAATTCTGTAAATGGAATGACGTTTTCTTATACAGGTGTTTTTTCAACAACTGGTTCGATGGATGTGATACTATATGGAACTGGAACGCCTCTTACCCGTGGCAATTTCACATTTGCTCCTGAGATCGTTGGTCCGCATCCGCTTGGCGGACAGACATGTGCCTTTTTTATCCAGGTGAATTAAAGAAGATATGCAGGAAGCAACCACAGATTACTATATGCTTTTAAATATCAAAGAAAAATTAAATGAATTATTTTTAGGATCCCGGCAGCAAATTGCCGTGATTTACTATCTGTAAAGAAACCGCTAACTGTTTATGAAACGATCATTTTTTGCCAGTGCATTAACCGCTGGTTTAGTTGCCGGCACATTGGATATTACTGCAGCGTGTATACAAGCTTATTTGAAAACAGGCACCACTCCGTCACAAGTTTTGAAATATGTAGCAAGCGGCGCAGTTGATCCAAAAACTTTTTCAAATGATACAATGCTGGCTGCCATTGGGCTGCTTGTTCATTTCATAATTGCCATCTCGTTTACATTTTTCTTTTTCTTTTTGGCAAAACAAATTCCTTCTTTAGTTAAATATCCAATTGTCATTGGCATTCTGTATGGAGTATTAGTATGGGGCACTATGCGATTTATTATTCTTCCTTATATATCTCGTTTGAATCCAAAACCCATTGTAGGACAAGAAGCGATCAAGAATGCTGCAATTGCTGCCGCAATTATTGTTGTCTGTGTTGGAATACCGATTGTATTGTTAGCAAGAAGATATTTTAGGACAAAAGCTTAAATTAGTTTTTATAACAAGCCGCAGATCTAATCATTATGACGAATTATTTAATAGTACCTGGTCTTGGTAATTCCGGGCCCGAACATTGGCAAACATTTTTTGAAAACTCCGGCGATAATTTTAAAAGAATTATCCAGCAAGAATGGGATGCTCCTGTTTGTAGCGATTGGGTTACCGCTATTGATAAAGCAGTTTCTAAATACGATGCTGCTGCAGTTGTCTTGATAGGACATAGTTTAGGTTGCATAACAATTGCGCATTGGGCAAATCAATACAAGAAAAATATAAAAGGGGCCTTATTAGTGGCACCAAGTGATGTTGATGCACAGGGATATACTTTTCCTGCAAAAGGATTTTCACCAACGCCAACAGAAAAAATAAATTTCAGAACAATAGTTGTTGCAAGTGAAGATGATCCCTGGGTTTCTTTAGAAAGAGCAAAGTATTTTGCAGATAGTTGGGGAAGTGAGTTTATAAATATTGGAAAAGCCGGGCACATTAACGCAGCTTCCGGTCATAAAGAGTGGAAAGAAGGATTCAGCATTTTAAAAAGGCTTACTAACAGTTAAAAAGAAACTTGATGATCAAATTGGTCCGAACTGATTCAGATAACAAAAATTTTATCCAACTCGTTAAACAGCTTGATGCAGAATTAGCAATATTGGATGGCGAAGAACATGCATTTTATGCACAGCTCAATAAAACAGATAAGATCAAACATGTGATCGTTGCCTATGAAAACGAAAATCCAATAAGTTGCGGCGCAATAAGAGAATACTCTCCAGCGATAATGGAAGTTAAACGGATGTACACGATACCCGAAAGCAGGGGCAAAGGCATTGCCACAAAAGTTTTGAATGAATTAGAAAAATGGGCTTTTGAATTAGCTTATCAAAAGTGTGTTTTGGAAACAGGCAAACGACAACCCGATGCGATTTGGCTATATCAAAAGAATGGATATAAATCCATCCCTAACTACGGCAAATATGTTGAGATGGAAAACAGTGTATGTTTTGAAAAAGATATTACAGGATAAACTCAAAAATTGATCTAGTTAGCCTTCAAACTAAACTTATAAATATAAGGCGGCTTACCATGTCTTGCTTGCGTGCTGATATATAGATCCCCTTTTGTATCAAAACAAATTCCTTCTGGTTGTGGCAGCATTTCTTTTTCGAGGTAATCAAATGCTTTTAATTTGCCATCATGAGAAAATTGTGCAATACATTTTGTATCCTTGGTTGAGATTATGAATATATCATGAGAAACCGGGTGAACAGCGATTGCAGCCGGGTAAAAATCGATCTTCTCCCCTGCTACATTTTCAAAATCACCTTTCTTTACCAGCATAAATGGATCTGGCCTCAATGAATCTGCTTTTATATCAAATTCATAAATAGCTCTTGTCGTTTTTTTCACATCTTCCAATCCTGCATCGTCCTTACATGCAACCAATAAATTTCCTGACACTGGATCAAAAGCAAGGCCTTCCGTATTGTTTTCTTTCTTAAGCCATGTTTTCATTCTTTCTGAAGTAAACCCTTTTTGTTTCTTTGTAATTTTAAATATGGCGCCATGACTCCATAAAGCATAAACAGTATCACCAACCGCAGCAAGATCTTCAAAGTCAAATTTCTCTTTATCCGTTTCCCTGAATTCAAGTTTATTAATAATACTGCCCATGCTGTCACCAAGTTTGATCTCGTATAAGATCGGGTGTATATCTTCTATCCCAATTAATCTTTCATTTTTCAAAAAAGTAATACCAGATATTTCAGCAAGACTATCTGAAAGAGCCCAACTTTTTACAGGCTTTAATAGATCATAATTAGTAGATTGAAGTGAAACAGGTTTTGGGCCTTCTTCTTCTTTTTTGCTTTCTGCCTTATTGTTACAGGAATTATGAAACAATAAACCAGTTATCAGCACCAGCGATCTTAACAAATAAAGTATTCTCATCTGATAAATTTTTATTCTCGTTCAGCCTAAACCAATTTTTGTGCCATGCTAAGGATATCTCCTGTTTGTTTTGCATTGACCCAATTTATTTCCTTATCCTTTTTAAACCATGTCATTTGACGCTTGGCATATTGTCTAGTGTTCATTTTTATTTCCTCAATAGCATTTGCTAAAGACATCTTGCCATCAAGGTGTTGAAATATTTCTGAATAACCTACTGTCTGTAATGCATTAACATCACGATAACCATTCAATGAACCTACTTCTTCAAGAAGACCTTCCTGTAACATCTTATCAACCCGTGAATTTATGTTTCTATGTAATTCTTCTTTCGGCAATTCCAAACCGAACTTAATTATTTTAAATGGCCGATCCGTCTTTTTATTTTTTCTGAATGAAAGAATAGATTGTCCAGTAGACGCCACAACTTCTAATGCCCTCATCAATCTTTGCGGGTTTTGTATTTCGCCAATTTTATAAAATTCTGGGTCCTTTATCTTTACTTGCTCTTGCAACCAGGATAATCCATACAGTTCATAGTTTGAAACGATATTTTTTCGAATTGTTTCATCGATTGGAGGAATTTCATCCAGGCCCTCACAAAAAGCTTTGATATAAAGCCCTGTTCCCCCGACCATAATAATTGTATCATGAGTTTTAAAAAGCTTTGCTGTTTTTTGTAGAGCAAAGTTCTCAAAAAAAGCGGCGTTAATATTTTCCTTGATAGAATGGGAAGCAATGAAATGATGTGGTATTTCTTTTAATTCTTCATCGGATGGCCTTGCCACACCAATTTTTAATTCTTTGAAGCATTGACGGCTATCTGCAGAAATTATTTCAGTTTGAAACTGTTTAGCAATTGAAATAGCAACAGCCGTTTTACCAACAGCAGTTGGTCCGCAAATAATAACTACAGTCTTATCTTTTGGATTTTTCAAGAAACGCTCAATGTTCAATGATCATTGAAACCTATTTTCGAAAGTAAAATGTAAAGGTCGTTATGCTACTTCCTCGTCAACTGTACCTCCGTCACTTGCATCTTCATCACTTTCACCCTCCTCTGTCACCCCCAGGTCTTCTCCTTCGTCACTTTTTTCAATAAACCCCTCTGCGCCTTGGGTGAGATCATACTTCTCTTCCACATCTGCAAATTTTGCTCCCAGTAAGCCTTTGGTACCATATTGACTTGGAGCTATGCCTTCCGTCCGGACCGTAGCCGGGTAACTCAATTTTGCATTCTCTTCTTTAGAGACATTTATCAATTCAACCATGAAGCTCCAGTTCTTATTGAAATCATAATTATAAATAAACTTTTGCCCGGGGTTTTTTATTTCACTGCCAACGGTAGTGTCTTTCATCAGTAACGGTGCAGCTTTGTAATCCTTTTCATATACTTCCAGTGATATCTCCCTTCCTCTTTGCCAATGATCATTGCTGCGAAAAAATGTAGCCTTGTGCTTGCTATCAAACTCATAGGCTTTTAATATTGCTTCATGCAATTCAAAAAAAGATTGTGTATGCCGTATAACTACATCACGATAAATACTATCATCATCTTCAAAATAGATCCTGAATTTTAATATTGTCATATGTCAAAAATACGATTTATGAATCAAGTCGCGATATCTATCAGGAACGAAAACCGGATTTTACGGGTTTTAAATTTAACTCAGCTGCTTTTGTCAGCATGAATTCGTATGCATCATCATAATTATTTGGTATTACACCATCAAGTATCGCATCTTTTATTGCATCCTTGATAATTCCAACAGGTTTTGAAGGGCCTAATCCGAATATTTTCATGATCATTTCTCCGTTGATCGGCGGTTGCCAACTGCGAATGCGATCTTTCTCTTCCACTTCTTCGCAACGTTTCCTCACCAACTTAAAATTTTCCATGTACTTCTTCACCTTCCATTTATTCTTAGAAGTAATGTCAGCATCGCAAAGCATCATCAGTGCATCAAAATCCTCGCCAGCATCAAATAACAACCGGCGAATAGCAGAGTCTGTAATATTTTCTTTTGTTAAACTTATTGGACGAAGA
>DATHDP010000026.1:0-15007 GCA_035318985.1 Chitinophagaceae bacterium | reverse complement strand
ATATTTATTAAGGAAGATAGCAAGGCTGAAAAACCGGCACTGTAAAAAATATTGTCGCCTAATATAAGTGCCACTTTATCATTACCGATAAACGATTCGCCGATCACAAAGGCCTGCGCCAGTCCATTTGGAACCTCCTGTATTGCATATTGAAAATTGCAACCAACCTGGTTGCCATCACCTAATAATCTTTTGAACTGTGCATTATCCTCGGGTGTAGTAATAATTAGAATATCTTTTATACCTGCCAGCATTAAAACTGAAAGCGGATAATAGATCATCGGCTTATCATAAACCGGCATAAGCTGTTTTGAAATAGCTTTTGTAATTGGGTATAGTCTTGTGCCCGATCCTCCTGCCAGTATAATTCCTTTCATTTTAACAGTGAATTTTAACCTTAGTCTCTTTTATGATATTGCAGATCATAATACTTTTTGTATTCGCCTGAAGTGACATTATTTAACCACTCCTTGTTTTCCAAATACCAGTCTATTGTTTCACTTAAACCTTGTTCAAAAGTTACAGATGGTTTCCAACCAAGTTCTTTGCTAAGTTTCGTTGCATCAATTGCATAACGCTTATCATGACCTGGTCTGTCCTTAACATAAGTGATCTGCACGTCACTTGTACCTGGGGCATTCCCCAATTTTTCATCCATCATTTTGCAAAGCAGCTTCACTAATTCAATATTCTGCCATTCATTGAAACCACCAATATTATATGTATCAAAAACTTTTCCTTTATGAAAAATAGTATCGATCGCTCTTGCATGATCTTTTACATAGAGCCAGTCACGGGTATATTTGCCATCTCCATAAACCGGCAATGGTCTTTTTTGAATGATATTATTTATAAAAAGCGGGATCAGTTTTTCAGGAAAATGATAGGGACCATAATTATTTGAGCAGTTAGAAATAATGACAGGTAAATTAAACGTTTCACCATAAGCTCTTACAAAATGATCGGACGAGGCTTTCGATGCAGAATAAGGAGAGTTAGGCGCATATGCCGTTGTTTCCGTAAAAAACCCTTTTTCCCCCAAGCTCCCAAATACTTCATCAGTTGAAATATGATAAAATAATTTTCCTGAAAGATCTTTCCAATATTTTTTAGCAGTGTTTAATAAATTGACCGTACCGATGATATTGGTGTAAACAAAATCAAGCGGTGAAAGAATTGAACGGTCTACATGCGATTCGGCCGCCATATGAATAACCCCATCGATCTTATATTCACTAAATATCCTTTCCAGGTCGTTTACTTCTAAAATATTTGCTTTTTCAAAAAAATAATTCGGCTTGTCTTCTACATCACGCAGGTTCTCAAGATTGCCTGCATAGGTTAATGCATCAAGATTTACGATGCGATAAGATGGGTATTTATTTACAAATAACCGAACGACATGATTGCCGATAAAGCCGGCACCGCCGGTAATTAAAATATTTCTTTCAAAATTCATTCTGCGAAAATGAGCGAATTTTTCTTATACCAATCAAAAGTTTTTCTTAATCCTTCAACAGGTGATGTGGCCGGATCATATCCCAATAATCTTTTTGCTTTTGAAACATCTGCAAGACTGTGCTTTATATCACCATTCCTTTCGAGGCCATGTACAGGTTTTATATTCTTGCCCGAAATTTCTCTTAACATATCAAACAGTTCATTTAAAGTCGTTTGTTCTCCTTTTGCAATATTATATACCTGGTTTAGTGAAGAGGGGTTATCAGTGAACATTGCCAAAAGATTTGCCTGCACTACATCTTCTACAAATGTAAAGTCACGGCTGCTATCACCTGATCCATTTATTATGGGTGATTTTTCGTCAAGCAATGCTTTAATAAATAAAGGTATTACTGCTGCATAAGCACCTGCAGGATTTTGTTGCGGACCATACACATTAAAATATCGAAGGCCTACAAACTCCATGTCATACAATTCTGCAAACACTTTTGCATAAAGCTCATTTACCAGTTTAGTAACACCATAAGGTGAAATAGGAGAACCGATCTTATCTTCTACTTTTGGAAGACCGGGATGATCGCCATATGTAGAGGATGATGCCGCATACACAACTCTTTTTACTTTATTTTCCCGTGCTGCATTAAAAATGTTTAATGTTCCTGTTGCATTTACTTCATGTGTGGTAATAGGGTCTTTGACCGAACGTGGCACCGAACCAAGTGCTGCCTGGTGTGAAACAACATCTATTCCTTCGGTAGCTCCGAGACAAATTGCATAGTTCCTGATATCACCTTCGATAAATTCAAACTTATCATGATCTTTAAACGTTGATATATTAGCAGATCTTCCTGTTTCAAGATTATCAAGCACTTTAACCGAAGTGATCCGGTCATCGTTCATTAATCTAAGCACAAGGTTTGAACCTATAAATCCTGCACCGCCTGTAACCAATATCTTCATTATATCCGCGGACTTTAGATTATTTTCTTTTGAATAAATTTTTCAACCTGCCGAGGGTAAAAATTCTCTTAGGCGTGTCCTGGCCTTGTTCAATTTCATAATAACCTCCTCCATAACCATAACCATAGCCGTATCTACCGTACCCATAGTAGCCGTATCCTGGTTTTAATTTAACATCATTAATAATAATAGAGATTTTCGGCAACTTATTCTCATGATAAAATTCATCAATTAATGAAATTTGTTTTTTATAAGTATATCCTTGCCGAACTATATAAAGCGTGGTATTAGCAAAACTTCCAAGTGTCATTGCGTCACTTACCATTCCGACGGGTGCGGTATCAATAATTATCACGTCAAAGTTTTCTTTTAACCAATTAAACATTTCTTCAACTCGTGAATCAAGTAAAAGCTCTGCGGGGTTTGGAGGAACTGGCCCGCAACTTATTCCATAAAGATTGTCATAACCGGGGATCTTTACGGGCAGATCTGCCATCTCAGCCTTACCAACAAGAAAATTAGTGATGCCTTGCTTACTGTTCAATTTCATACCGGAAAAAAGTTTTGGCTTTCGAATATCAAACTCAAGCATTACCGTTTTCTTTCCTGCCAACGCCATCACACCCCCCAGGTTTGTTGTAATAAATGATTTACCTTCTGCACTAAACGAAGAGGTGATCATGATCACGGGCTTCTCTACTTTATTTAAGACATATTGAAGATTGGAACGTATAATTCTGAATTGTTCAGAAACCATTGATCGATTTGTTTTACTTACGATCATTGAGGTGCTGCTGTATGAATGACCCACCTCGCCAAGAACGGAAGCGTCCGTTAATTTTTCAATATCATAGCGGGTATTTACTTTATCATTAATAATTTCCTGGAAGAATATATACATGGCAGGTAAACCGAGGCCAAGAATAATCGCCAATAATTGTATGGCTCTTCTGTTAGGTTTTATTGGTGTATTTGTCGGATATGCAACTGACAGGATCTTGGAGTTAGATACTGTAGCTGCTTGCTGCATTGCTGTTTCTTCACGTTGTTCCTGCAAAAATTTATAAAGGGCAAGTTTGCTATCCCTTTCTCTTTCCATTTCCAGCAACCGTTGGATCTTTGCCGGCATTTCCTTTTGTTTAAATTGAGCAGTCGATCCTCTTTTATAGAAATCATTAATTGATGAATTATAAGCAACTTTGAGATTTTTAAAAGCTTCAAGAATACTCTTTCTCAGCTTTTCCAATTCTGCATTTTTAGCCTGGATCTGTACGTTTTCCTCTGGTATCTTTTGCTCAAGCATCCTTTTTCTTTCAAGTTGCATTTGATTATATCCACCCACCATCGTACCTAAGGTCTGATCAGATACACTAAGTGCTGAAGGGGTTTTTTCAAAATTATTCATCGAATCCTTAAGATATGCTGTCATTATATCGATAATAACCAACTGTTGTTTTTGGTTTTGAATTTCCTCATCCGACCGGGTTTGTATTTCAAAAAGAGAAGCTGATTGCGCCTCATATCCCGATAGGTTATTTTCATTGACATATATTATTCTTTTTGCTTCAATACTATCAAGGTCGCGGTCAATTCTTACTAGTTGCTTAATGATATACTCAAGGCGTTGTATAATTGTAGCATTCTTATCATCAATACTTGCATCTTTATACCGCAACATCAGGTTATTTACAATATCCGCGGCCAACGCAGAATTTGTATAATCTATCTGGATATTATAAATACTTGAACCAGGAATTTTTGGAGCTACCCGAACAATAGGGGCATACATTGAGGCTTGTTCTTGTGTAGACTTCCATTCAACATTAAATTCCTTGCCTTTTACTCCGTTATATACCTTGGTAAGCGAAAAGAGTCCATAAGAATTTCCAAAAACATCATCAAACTTGAACTTCTCTGATTCTTTATTTATTCTAAATTCATTTTCAGTGGGAAAAGTAAAATTCATTTTAAAGGAACTAGAAGAATCGGTCAGCTTAATAATATTTAATCTGAAAGGACAATCAGTATATATATTAAGTGTTTTGATCTTACCAACTGCAAAATAACTTACCTGCAATTGTACTGAATCAATCACCCGTTCCATCAAAGCCTGCGACTTCAGGATCTCGATCTCTGATTGTACATCACTTACATTTTTTGCATTAAAAATGTCGTTGAATTTGCTGCCACCATGATTTTGCTCCTCCTGTTTAAAAATGAGCGTACCCGATACCCTATAAATTGGTGTAGTATAGCGTAGGTATAAATAAGCGCCAAGAAGGCAAAGCGCAACAGATACCAGGAATACCGGGAGAAACCTGACGTACTTAAAAAAAAGATCTTTTATCGAAAGAGTACCAAGATCTTTGTTAGCAGGTTGATGACCCTCCATTAATTAATGGTGTTTGTTTTAATTTTGAAATATATTATACAATAATGCGATCATGTTAATAAGGCTGAAAGCGATACCCAGGCGTTGATTGAATACCTGTTCGCTTAATCTTGCTTTATTTTTATTAGGATTCACAAGCACCACATCGTTTTGCCGGAGAAAATAATATGGAGATTCAAAAACTTTTTTGGATGAAAGATCAATAGTGCCATGCTCAATAGTTGAATCCGTTGGCCGCAGAATTACAATATCTTCTTTTTTACCATAAATTGTTATATCCCCTGCCAGGCCAATCGCTTCCAATATTGTTATTTTTTCAGAGGGTATGGTTATGGGACCTGCCCTTGATACTTCACCAAGCATTGTAATTTTAAAATTAAGCAGGTGAACCAGTACAGAAGGGTTTTGCAATGGCCCGGTGAGTTTTTTCCTTATTTCTTCAGAAAGTTGAACTTTTGTTAGTCCATCTGCTTTTATTTTCCCTAATCTTGGATATTGGATATTGCCATCCAAATCTACCAGGAATCCTTGTGTAGAAGCTTCACCACTGGTTCCCGCATTGGCAAGATTGTACATCGCATCCGTTTTACCCTCATCGATTGCTTCACTATAAACAACAATAGACAACACATCACCTTTCTGGATTAATGGCTCCGGATACTTCACATGCACTTTCGCTGATGTATCTGTAAAATCTTCAACATAGCCGAGTGGTTTTTGTGATCTACAGGAGGAAAATATGATAACCACAAAAATGGAGAAAAGCAGGAAAGAAAGGATTTTCATGAAGGCAATATTGGTTTTAGTGGATTTGCTTTTTCAAATATAGCGTTTGTTTTATTTTATTTTTATCGAAGCCAGCTTTGTTTTTTCAATAGTTGCTACCAGCATATAGCCAAGACTATCAATTGCCACTGTTGCTTTTTTATGTTTTACTTCTAACACTTGTCCTTCCTGGTCCATTAAAGGTCCCGTTGTGATTTTCACCCTCTGATTCACTTTTATATCAATTGATTTTACCTCTACATTTTCATATTCATCCAAAAATCTTTTAATGGCATTGATCTCCTTTTCTTTTATCACCGCCGGTTTTCCCTGCCAGTATACAAAATTGATAACTCCGGGGGTCATTCTTACTTCTGTCTTGTCTTCATCATTCACTTTCACAAAAACATAAGATTTGAACAGGGGCTCTTCTACCACTTTCACACGGTCACTCCATTTTCTTCTTACTTTATTAAGTGGGCAATATCTTTCTACGCCTTTATCTGCCAGCAGCTGGTTTACTTTTTTTTCCCATCTTGGCCGTGTGTATACGGCTAACCATTTCCTTAAGCTCACAAGAACTTTTTTTGACAGCTTCGCCATCTCAGTCACATGATAAGTTTTCATACGACTGGTTAAAAGATGACTTTTGAATCGAAACAGGTAGTTACGATTCGGTTGCAAATATAGGGTGAAATGTGACTGAGGATATAGCAAACCCGTCGGATTCTGAATGATTTGTTCCCACGAGTTAATAACTATAATTCGGTTACCTAACCCTGAAATTGTAGTTTAACGCCTTTCGTCTTTTAAATTACCTTTAGCGCAAAACCAAATGCATTGAACCAACGTTTTTATTCTCTGGATGTATTTCGTGGTGCAACTGTATGCCTGATGATATTAGTAAATAATCCCGGCACCTGGGCCCACATTTATAGCCCACTTGAACATGCTCCATGGCATGGATTAACCCCAACCGATCTCGTTTTCCCATTTTTCTTATTTGCTGTGGGCAATGCTCTTGCATTTATAATGCCAAAGCTGGAAATAGGTGGCGATGCGATGTTTTGGAAAAAAGTCTTAAAAAGAACTGTGCTGATTTTTTTGATTGGTCTCTTTTTGAACTGGTGGCCTTTTGTTACGGAGGTCAATAGGGTCATTGACGGAACAAATGAATTTCAAAAGGAAACAATATTTAAGGGTTTTACCTGGGTTGACTACACAAAAAACAAAGCTGGTGAAATAGTGGAAGTTGTAAAAGGTATCAGGGTCTTGGGCGTCTTGCAGCGAATTGCATTGTGTTACTTTTTCGCTTCTGTTATTATATATTATCTAAAAGTGAGAAAGGCTTTTTTAGCCGGGCTTATTTTACTTCTCATTTATTGGGTGCTTTGCTATGTTGCAAATCCCGCAGATCCTTATAGCTTGCAGGGTTGGTTTGGAACTGGTATAGATAAAGCTATTCTTAGCGAGACACATATGTATAAAGGAGAAGGGATCGCTTTTGATCCCGAAGGATTAATGAGTACTATACCAGCCATCGTACAGGTAATATTCGGGTACCTTGTTGGTGACTATATTCAAAAGAAAAACAAAGGGGAAGAAATTTCTCAATTTGAATTTGAGAAATCAACATTTGCCTCACCTAATCCTTATCAAATGCTAAGTGGATTATTTGCTACTGGTGTTGCAATGCTTGTTACTGGCTTTTGTTGGGACATGGTTTTTCCTATTAATAAAAAGATATGGACCAGCTCTTACACGATCTACACTTCCGGTCTTGCCATTATTACTATTGCCACCATGATCTATCTAATAGAATATAATAATATGAAAGGTTGGCTCAGCAAATTTTTTGATGTGTTTGGTAAAAACGCATTATTTGTTTTTGCTCTCAGTGCCTTTTTGCCACGAACTCTTGCATTAATAAAATTGGGTGATGGTGTAAATCCATGGAATTGGCTCTACAAAAAGATTCTCATTCATATTCCCGGTGCACCAGAGAATGGTTCTCTTGCATATGCCATTTGTGTTATTACTTTCATGTGGTTCATCTGCTGGTGGATGGACAAAAAGAAGATCTATGTGAAAGTATAGTTTATTAAAAAAAATCCATCAATTCAAGATACTGATTTTTAGCAGCCTGTGTTGTGTCTCCGCAAACACTTGTTATTATTCTTATTTCAACTGGCACGGTAATTGAAAAATAGTATAATACAATACCAAAAACCAGTGTTATGAAAAAGAATATTCAAAAGAAGAAACAGAAAAGACAAACACAAAATAAAAAGTCAAGTTTCTCGGATTATAAAGAAGAATTCGTGATAACAGAACAAGAAGAAAGGGAAGGTGGTTATTTTGGAAAATATAATTTTAAAACAGTTACTACATAAATATTTTCTCATAAGCAGTTAGTTTTGGTTGCGACCTCTGTTTCTACAGAGGTTTTTTTATTTATATAATAAATTCTAAGCTTACCATTTCAGTTCTCCTATTTCAATTTTACCGGTTTGATTATCCATGATAAGTGTTTGTGTTGTGACTGTCTGATTTGACTTTCCGTAATTTTTATAGATCGTGAGTTTAATAAATGAGGGAACCTGCTTTTTCTGATACCTGTCTCCATAATAATTTACCAGTATCGAATATTTTCCTTTTACTGCATTCTTGATTTGGTATTCCTCGGGTCCATATCCCTGTGTAAAATCTTCTGCCATTCTTCCCCCAGCTTTTGATTGACGATGGTTGTAATAGCATTCTTCGCCACCCGGCTCCACAATATGCAGATCAATATCCGTTTCATCTTTGTTCCAATCAACAACGATTCTCAGATCAACTGGCAATGGTTTTATGATTGACGTATTTATTTCTGAAAGATCAATTTCTTTCTTATTCCTGGCTATTATAGAATTCATTTCAGTTAGCAATATTGAACGTAAGCCCCTGTACCGGTTTTCATATTGATACCAATTTTTTGTAAGTGATATGTACAAAAGTTCAACTGCTGCCTGAAGATCTCCGCTCTTTTCATAGGCCAATGCGAGATCACGGTATGATTGTGGTTCTTCTTCTTTTATAGCAAGTACTTTTTGATAGACAGACACAGCTTCTTCATACATTCCCCAATTTTCAAACATATACCCGACAGCCCGCAATAACTGGTGGTTCTCATAATCTATTTCCAATAAATTGGTAAGTATTCCTAATGCTTTCTCTTTATCCCCGTTTTGATACATTACTTCTGCAGCATCAAAATAAAAAGAAGGTTCTTCCCCTAAACTATTTTTCATGTTCAAATAGTGTCGATACATTTCATCTTTACCTGCATCTTTTAATTCTGAAACATAATCAACATCTTCAAGGTCTTTATATTTTACGATCTGGCTTTTTGCATTATTTCCAAATGCTCTTTTTCGTATAATAACAATTGCACCATTTGATGCACGACTTCCATACAGCGACGATGCTTGCACGCCTTTTAACACTGAAATACTCTCAATTTCATTTACAGTGATCAATGTAGCAATATCTCCTTCCATTGGCACACCATCAACAATATATAGAGGTTGACCGCCACCCGGTGATGTCAATCCACCACGAATAAAAATCTGCGATGCACCACCCGGCGCACTATGTTCAATTACCTGCACTCCTGCCACACGACCAGCTAATGCCTGTGCCACGTTCATGCTGCCTAGTCCTGAAAGCTGTGAAGAACTGATAATACTTACCGCTCCTGTCATATCTCTTCTCCTTTGAATTCCATATCCTGTTACAACCACTTCATTTAACGTACCATTACCAAATCCTTTAAAATTGTCAAAATTTCCATCATTACCATTGCTATTATTTGTTTTTATTTCTTCGCTCCGCTGGCTTATCATCGTCTTTATTTCGTTATTCTTTTTTATTACATCATCAAAGACTATTAGCGACTCACTTTTATTCCACCACGAAACTCTCTCGTTATATTGAGTCACAGAAGTTTTTAGATTATTGATCATCGCATTCGCTTCATCTCTTTGTTGCTGTTCTTTTCGTTGCGTGATCTCACCCATTCTTTTAAGATACTTCTCTTCAAGATCAACAGGGGGTTCTATGCCATATTGAATATAATCTTCCAGGTTATCAAGAACAATAAAAGAAGTAGTGTTGCTAACAAACTTATTCCTGGATGCAAAAGCTGCTACAGCAATTTCCATATTGGCTTCATTTTGCAGCATGGCAAATTGTTGCATCAATATCAACCGGGCTATGTCAGTTGAATCACAATGGCCGGATGAATTAAAAGGTACATTTTCTTTTCGGAGCACGGCCCCCATATCACCAAAATCAAGATCAAAGCTTTGCATTTCTCTTCCTGTTTTACCCGATATAGTTATCCATTCTGTAAACGAAGCAGGAAGTTGTGAATTCACATTTAAAATAATATCACCTATAACCGCTGATAATAATCTATTCTCCGCTTTAGATAGAGAAACTATTGATTCGTTTACGGTCTCTGCATTTAAATTAATATAGCGTCCGTTTGTCTTATTGCTTATTTTTTTAAGCAATGTATGATTTGCTGAAGCAGATGAGGAAATACAATAGACCGGTTTGGCATTTGTTTTAAGCATTTCATCACCATAATTACTGAGGCCGTCACTGAACAATAAATATGCGTCTGAATTATATTTTGCGCAATCAAGAATTCCTAGTTGTGTGCCCCCATCAAAAATATTTTTCTCAAGGAACCGTTTTGCAGCTTCACTTAGTTTTTTATTCAAATTGAATTCCCTTATCTCCTGTACCGAATTGCTGAATGTTACTATAATGAGTTGCCCGACATTTTCCTCTTTACAGAAAGCATCAAGAAATGATATGTCCTTTAAAATATTTCTTTTAGAACCAGAGGCGGACAAATCCCAAAAGACTGTTACAGTTGAAAAAATAATATTCTTGCCATGCTCGATAGTTGGTTTAATATGCGCCGCAAAATATTTATTTGCTCCAATATTAAAAAAGCAAACTTTATTTTCTTTAATAGGGATCCTGAATGAAATTGGTTTTTTCAATTCAAGATCTTTATCATTAAAATTAAGTGTATGGATCGTATCCTGCTTTAGAAAAGATCTTTGGTGAATAATTCCTTCATTCGCCAGTGGCTGTTCCCGTGCTTGAAAAACATTTATAGCCAAATCAAAATTCAAAACTGATTCTTTTACATCCAATGGAAGAGTATACACCAGGGAATTATTTTTTATTGACAATTGCTCGGTGATAATTATTCTAATTTTTCTTGTACCCTTTGCCGGCATTGGATAAACACGAATACGATAATTATCGCTGGTTGTCATTTCCAGAAGTCCGGGATCAATGCGTCTGCGGGTCGTATTTTCATAGGCCACTCTTCCTCTTTGTTTATCTACAATTACTCCTTCACGCATATTTCCATTTATATCCAATGCAAAACCGGTGATCACCTGTCCGCTGTTCAATGAAAAACTATATTCTCCATCAAGCACTTTATTATTAGGATTAAATAGCTCGATATTAATTGTTGTTGTTGCTGTAAATAAGCTTGCTCTAATATTGACGGAAAAGGATCTTATTTTGATCGGCTCGTCAGGTAATTGAGATCTTGATTCATTTGTCAATAACAAAATGATAACTGTTGTGTAGAGCAGTTTCCGCATAAGCTGTGGTTTGAACTATTGATGCGGCTATTCTCAGTATTACATAAAAAACTCCCACTACTTTTGTAGCAGGAGTTTGAGTATTGATCATCAATTATTATCACTCTCCCATCACTTCATCTCTTCCCTTCTTTTTCTCCGAAGGACTCCTTTTGGACCAACTCTTATGCTTTGCTCCATCCATCTTTACAATTTTAGGAGTGAACTTACCTACGACATCTACCAATGCCTTTTGCGATTGCATCACCATCTCAATATCCTTGTATGCAAAAGGTGATTCATCTAATCCACCACCCAGCAATTTTACATTATGCTTTTGCAATTCTTCTTTGAATTGTTTATCAGTTACCGATTCCATTGCTCTTGTACGACTCATCTTTCTTCCTGCACCGTGCGCAGCTGAATTAATGGATGCCGTTTCGCCTTTGCCTTTTACAATAAAACCTGCTGCAGTCATTGAACCCGGAATAATTCCCAATACATCTTTGCCTGCAGGTGTTGCACCTTTACGATGAACGATCAGATCTTTTCCTTTCCATTTTTCTTTCCATGCAAAGTTGTGATGGTTTTCTACCATCTTCATTGGCTTTCTTCCTAACTGCTTTGCGATCTTTTCATGAATTACATGATGACAGGCAGATGCATAATCACCAGCAAGATTCATCGCATTCCAGTATTCAATCCCTTCTCCTTCATCTAAACTTAACCAGGCCAAATTTTTTGCTTCGCCAGGCAAACGTCTTTTACTGATAGCGATCTTTGTATAGTGATTAGCAATATTTGCACCTAATGCCCTTGAGCCTGAATGTGACAATAAGCCAACATAATTTCCCAGCTCAACATTCAATACATTATCCTTTTCATTGATCTCAACAGTTCCAAATTCAACAAAGTGATTACCTGAACCTGAAGAACCTAATTGTTTCCATGCTCTTCCATGTAAGTTTTTTAATAATGGTAATTGATAAAACAATTCATTCTCCATTACTTCATGATCTTCTGCCTGGTCAAACTGTTGCCCGCTTCCAAATAATGTTGCTTCCAATAATTCTCTTGTAAAATAATTTTCCTTCTGTATCAACTCTTTTGGATCGATATCGAATACACTCAAACACATTCTGCAACCAATATCAACACCAACGCCATAAGGGATAACAGCATTCTCTGTTGCCAATACGCCACCGATTGGCAAACCATAACCGCTATGTGCATCGGGCATTAATGCACCTGCAACACTGATCGGTAATTTAGCTGCCTGGTACATCTGGTGCATGGCTCCTTCTTCAATATGTTCCTGCCCAAACACATTGAATTGAATTCCGTTTTGATTCAATGAAATATTTTGTCCTTCAGCTTCTGGCTTTGGCAACAGTTGTTTTGCAATTAAACCCAATATTTCATCGCTTGCATAATCATGTGGTGACTGCAACACTTCTTTCAGTATTTCAAATGCTTTTTCTTTTGAATGATGTTTGAAATTCTTTTCCATTACATTCATTGCAATACTGATCACTGGTCCTTCCGGATAACCTAATGTCCTGATCTCTTTTCCTTGTATTTTTAATTTCATAACACTTTATTCCTTATTTAATCTTCGGTTGAATAATAAATGGAAGTGTAGGTTTTCCATCCGCATTACTCATACTTGAAGTCCTAATTGTATACACATAACTATAAATTGTCGCACAACAAATCTGTAATAGATGAAGTGCTTCTTTTTCAAAAATTGATAATGAAATCTTTGATACAAAATTGTCCTTAAATATGTCAAGAATATCTAAGCTTTCTTCATTCTCAATTATTATTAAATTATTGTGTTCTAATTTATTTCTCCAGTTTTTATAAAAGCCAAACTCTCCCTTTGAATAATTTAAATCGTTGGCTATACAAAAGAGGGCAACCAAATGAGGATTTCTAACATTCTTGATTAACTCCCATCGTTCAGGGCATTTTTGATTTTTCCAAAAATCTTGAAAGTAGATATATTCTTTCGGGTGCTTTCTCTTTGGTAAATCAAAAAAATAACAAACGCCATTTGCGATTTTGTCTAAAATACCGAAACACAACCTAAAAGATGTTCGAATCTTTTCTACAGAAGTTCCAATAGCTTCTCCTTCCATTAAGTCGCTATATAAAACTTCTTGAGCATCCTCATCATTCTGTTCTGTACTTTCAAAATACAATTTTCGAGCTAGATGAAACTCTGATTTTATCCTATTTAGGAGTAATTCCATCTTGCCCACCTTATCTCCATACAAACTTATTCCTGTGTGAACAATACTCAAATCGTCTTGGGATGAACCAGAGCATTTACAAAATAAAGAATGCTCATTAAGTGTTAAAAAGTTATCAAGACAAAATTTCCTGAAAACGCTATGATTGCAATACTCGATCTTGTTTGTCTGCATTTCATGTTCAATTGTTGAGAAATCAAATTTTCTTTCTTTCAAAACATTTTCAAAAAATTGAAAGCTTCTCTCAACATCTTCCTTTTGCTCTGGCGGTAAAACTCCATGAATAAGTCCTTCTTTATATAAATTATAAATTGTTACAAACAAAGAAATGGATTGAGGACAAGCGGATATTTTAATCCAGTGGTCAATGCTTCTTGCCATTCCAATTAAAGCCTGAGGAAATTTCGAATTTATTTTTAAAACTGAATCATAAAGACGAATTGCCTCTATAACTCTGCCAGATTCGTATAAGTTGTTTGCTAGATTTGTTAGGATTTTTAAATCTATGTCGTTGATACCATTTAGATCTATAACCTTAAACGCCTTGAAATAATAATTTTTTGCTTCGGATAAGAATGGCATTATACTTTCCAAAGAAGGTAGTCCATTTCTCTTATTTTCAATTTTATACATTGCATTTTTTCCATTTGCAAAGCAATAGTTATAGCTCTGCTCAGAAATAAAATCTTTAAAAAAATTCTCATTCTTTTCTAACATTTCTAAACCCAATTGCGTTGCTTCTTTATCCAAAGACTCGGAACCAATATCAATTAAGAATCCTGCAATTTCCGCAAACAACAAAGGATAAGAAGAATCATCTTTATTCGAATTTTCAAGTTCTTTTATCAATACCTTTTTAGCTTCTAAATATTTGCCGCCATCTAAAAGTGAGTTGATTTTGTCGCTAAAAATTTTCAACCTTTCCATCTTTTACTTTTGTATTTATTTTACTCAATAAAGTTACCGAACGTACAAGTGTGCGACGCAACAGAAGCTTAATAATAGTACTATTGCCTGGCACATAAAAATTTCCGGGGTAACAAACAATAAAAGACTGTACCGCTCTACCCACTGAGCTACAGGCCCAATAAATTTATTAGTGGACCTGACAGGATTCGAACCTGCGACCTGTCGTTTTTAGACGAAGTAACTTTTATCTACGACACCCGGATAAGTTTTACAGGGTAACAATTTGAAAAGAGACTTATTCATTTGCTCTACCAACTGAGCTACCGGTCACATGAAAAAAATATATTGGTAACCGGGCAGGGCTCGAACCTGCGACACAATGATCACCGAAGTAACTCTTATCTACGACACCTGTAATATTTTAAATTCAGCGGTAACAGCCAAACAAGGTCTTTTGTTTTTCCAGACGAAGTAGCCTTGTTTTACGACACGCTGATCATTTTATTTATTTTAAAAATGAATGAGCAACAAACAAACAATGACTATTATTTCTGAGCTATGATCCGCCACCGCGGAAAAGCAGGAGTTGAGCCTGCGCCTTCACGATA
>DATHDP010000025.1:0-2307 GCA_035318985.1 Chitinophagaceae bacterium | reverse complement strand
ACCGCTACTGGTCCGGTTA
This sequence comes from Chitinophagaceae bacterium, assembly GCA_035318985.1. Taxonomy (GTDB): domain Bacteria; phylum Bacteroidota; class Bacteroidia; order Chitinophagales; family Chitinophagaceae; genus VBAS01. Next base: position 2,288 of record DATHDP010000025.1, on the reverse strand, counting down.
GTTTCGGATTCCAAACCAATTACTATAAAGGTGCTACTAATCCTAAAGGAGAAACACAGTTTGATTTCAGAACTGGTAACTTCGAATTTAATGCACTCAATTTTGAATACCTGGTTGTTAATGGTTCATATGCACAATTCAAAGGCTCGGGTAAGATAATCGGAGATCAAAGTGGCTATAATTTCATCATGACAGTTATCGATGGCGATGCTCCAAATGGCGGTGGTGTAGATAAAGTCCGGATGAAGATCTACAATAAGAATTCCGGACAGGTTATGTATGATAATATGCCGGGTGCCGGTGATGCAGATCTGCCAACTGCCGTTACTTGTCCAGGTAGTATAATTAGAATAACTGATCCGATAATTTCGTCCAGCATCACATCAGCAAGACAAATTGAAACTGTGCCCGGAGTTGCTCCATTCAATGTGAAAGTATTCCCGAATCCAAGCCAGGATCAATTCTCTCTTTATCTGGAAGGTGCCAGCAATGATAAAGTTCATATTGTGGTCTATGATGCGATAGGCAGAGAAGTGAAGAAGTTTGAAAAAGAAGGTGGCAATATCCCGGTCATTTTCGGAAGAGATCTGAGAGGAGGTGCATACTTTGTCGAAGTTCGCCAGGGTGAAAACCATAAAACGCTCAAGCTGATAAAGCAAAACTAAATTTCCATAAGGACGGTTCCTACAAAGCCATCCCGATTTTATCGGGGTGGCTTTTTTTATTTAAGCGTATGCCCCTAAATCCCCTAAAGGGGACTTAACGAGCAATTGAACCCTGATTTGACATTTGTGCTAGTGAATTACTTTTCAATCCTATTGTGCATTTACAAGAAATGGTAAAGAATAGTTTTTGGCAACAGAAATAGCGTATAAAGTTTTCGGGTCGGACTTATCGAAATGCAAAAGATTCGAAAAGAAAAGCACTTATTTTATTATAGGAAACCAAAGTCCCCTTCAGGGGATTTAGGGGCTCAATGATCTGGCTTTTGTACCAACTTCTGCTTTAATGCTTCTATTGTTCTTTTAATTTTTTCAATAACAAGATCTGGTTCATTGATCACTTCATCATTGGTGAAGCGAAGAATTTCAATTTTAAATTCTTTGAGTATAATATCCCGGCTAATATCATATTCTTTGTTTTCATGATGTAAATGAATTGCACCATCAATTTCTATTACCAGCTTTACTTCATGACAATAAAAATCAGCAATAAATTTCCAGACAGGATGTTGCCTTCTTATCCGGACACCAAGTTGGTTTTTACAAACTCTATCCCAAATAATTTTTTCAGTAGCGGTCATATCCCTTCTCAATCTTTCAGCAATTTGAAAGATTTCCATAGTCGCTCCGTAATGCATGCTTGTGGACATTGCTGAGTAAAAATGTGAAGTTGAAGGTAGGAACTAAGATGAAATATGAGATGCAGTCAAAGCCCCCTTTAGGGGATTTAGGGGCAAGCCCTCCATAATGCATGCTTGCAGACATTGCTGAATCAAATTGTGAAGTTGAAGTTGGGAACTAAGCTTAAAGATGAGATGCAGTCAAAGTCCCCTTTAGGGGATTTAGGGGCAAAGAAACTAATTCACTCCCTTCACCACTCCATCCTGCCATTTAATGAAGTATAATTTTTTGTTCTCAAAATATTCCATTGTCATTGTTTGCTTGTTCAGCACGGGTTGGATATCAAAGTCAGTAAAAACCTTATTGCTTTTATTATTGAGGTTGGAAGAGAGATCTGTTTTGTATTCAGCCAGCAGCTTTGAATATTTCCACATCACTTCATAGCCGCGAAAAATCATATCGCTGGGGCGGGCATACATTTTTGAATTGAAATGATTATTGATATCCGTACTTATCTTATCTGTTTTTGCATTGTAAAAAGGATTGCCATAAATTATTTCCGGTCCTTTAAATTCATTTTTTGAGAATTCTTTTTCAAGATTGTCGAGTGTTGGCATCCCGATAATGCTTGTTTTGTATGATCTTCCGGCCAATGCCAGTTGAGTGATCAGGCGTCGGTTAAAATTATCATCAAGACTTGCTGCTATAAAAGTATTCTGGCGATTGCTGTCAAGCATCGAACGTAATTGCTTTACAGTAAAACTGTCTATAAGATCAACATACTTTAATCTCAAAGGAACCGATGCGGTTGACTTACTATAATCATCCAGATATGTTTTGATAAGATCTTCCATTTGCCCTTTCTTTCTCAAAACCGTTATCGTATTTAACGGATTATATTTTTGAAGATAGCGGTACACACTTTCCACATGTGTTCTCAGGGAT
>DATHDP010000024.1:0-21203 GCA_035318985.1 Chitinophagaceae bacterium | reverse complement strand
AATTGCTATATAACCATTTTCGGCAGCTTGCCATCCGTAAGCACCGCCACGCATCCAGTGCGTTGTATTATTAAGGCTTACTAATCCAAGTCCATTTTTTTTCGCTATTTCTGAAGCTCTGTTCATAGCAAATATTGCATTCAGGATTCCCGGACCCATATTTCCATTGTAAACTTCCATTGTTCCAAGATTCGAGATCAATGATGGTTCGGCATTGGCATCAACAAGCCCTGTATTCAAATATTCAACGAATCTTTCAACACGGTTGAGTCCATGCGAATAAACGCCATCCCTGCTTGACTCTGTATGAACTCTTGCACACACATCTGCTTTTCTTTCAGACATACCAGCTATTATAAAAGCTTTTTTTACGGTTGATTTCATTTCATCGAAAGAAACTCTTGTCATGAGATTATTTCTTTATTGTAAGTGAGGGATAAAAGTAAAGTGTTAGCAATATAGAGTTTAGATAAAAGAAAGGACACCGATTTTAGAAAAACTTAGTGTCATAAGGAAAAACACCAATGAAGGAAATAATGAACGGATTTTTTATCTGCCCATATAAACCATGAGTATTTGAACATCGCTCGGGTTTATTCCAGATATTCGACTTGCCTGACCAAGAGTAGAGGGTTTTATTTTTGAAAGCTTTTCTCTTGCTTCATTACCGAGGGAAGAAATTTTTCTATAATCAAATGTTTCAGGGATTATTAGGCTCTCAAGCTGACTCATTCTTTCAACAAGCTCCTTTTCTTTTTCTATATAAACATCATACTTGATTTGAATGGAGGCTTGCTCAAGAGCATCATTTGAAAAATCATTTAATTCTTTTTTCAATACAGGTAAGCTGTCCATCAAATCTTTCAATTCAATTTCGGGACGCAATAATAAATTACAAGCCTTTTGTTTTTCGGTTATCAACGAAGACGATATTTTTTCAAAATAAGGATTGATATCATCCGGAGTAACTGAAAGAGTATTTAGAATAGCCTTTATTTTTTCGACGCCATCTCTTTTTTCTTTTACTTTTTCCATTCTCTCTTGAGATGCCAAGCCAAGCCGGTAACTTAATTCTGTTAATCGGAGATCAGCATTGTCTTGTCTTAAAAGTGTTCTGAATTCTGCTCGGGAAGTAAACATTCTGTATGGTTCATTAGTGCCCTTACTAATTAGATCATCAATCAGTACTCCAATGTAGGCATCACTTCTTTTCAGAATTAAAGGTTCAAGGTTTTTTGTTTTCTGATGAGCATTTATTCCTGCCATCAAACCCTGGCAAGCGGCCTCTTCGTATCCGGTAGTTCCATTTATCTGGCCCGCAAAAAATAATCCTTCAATAAGTTTTGTTTCAAGGGAATATTTTAATTGTGTCGGAGGGAAGTAGTCATACTCTATTGCATAACCGGGTCGGAACATTTTAGCATTTTCAAAACCAACAATACTACGAAGTGCTTCGTATTGTACTTCTTCTGGTAATGATGTAGAGAACCCGTTGATATATACTTCTACTGTATTCCATCCTTCAGGTTCAACAAAGAGCTGATGTCTTTCCCTTTCAGCAAATCGATTTATTTTATCTTCTATGGATGGACAATACCTGGGTCCTATCCCTTCAATCCTGCCGCTAAACATAGGGCTTCTATCAAAACCGGTTTTTAAAATATCGTGAACCCTTTTATCAGTATAGGTGATCCAACAACTCAGTTGCTTCTTGGGTTTTTCTGTATCAAGAAATGAAAATCCAACAACATTGTCATCTCCTGGCTGCTCCTCCATTTTTGCATAATTCAAACTTCTTCCATCAACTCTTGGAGGTGTACCTGTTTTCAGCCGATCGCTTTCGAAGCCAAGAGAAACCAATTGCTCGGTTATTCCAAAGGCAGCTTTCTCTGATATACGACCTCCTCCAAAATTCTTATCTCCTATATGCACTTTCCCATTTAGAAAAGTTCCGTTGGTCAGTACTATAGAATCAGCGTATATATCATGACCCAAGCCTGTCTTTACTCCAATGGCTTTATTAGAGTTAACTAATAAACCAACTACGGTGTCCTGATAAAAGTCGAGGTTAATAGTTTTTTCAAGCATCTCTCTCCACTTAGCTGCAAAAAGCATCCTATCATTTTGAGCTCTGGGGCTCCACATTGCTGGCCCCTTAGATCTGTTAAGCATCCGAAATTGAATCATTGAGAGGTCGGTTACAATTCCAGAGTATCCGCCTAACGCATCAATTTCTTTTACAATTTGCCCCTTTGCAATTCCACCCATGGCAGGGTTACAACTCATTTGAGCAATAGTCTGCATATTCATGGTTATCAAAAGAGTCTTTGAACCAAGATTTGCAGCAGCAGCAGCAGCTTCACAACCAGCGTGGCCTGCCCCAACAACTATCACATCATATTTTTGAAACATGGGTCGCAAAGGTAAGGCGATTTTGAAGCCCATTTGGAACAGATGAGAATCTTATTATTTCACGTGGAACAGTAGACAGCGTTTCCCGTGAAACCTGGCTATTTAATAAAATACTTAGCGAGCAGCTCGTTCTCCTTTATTCTCATTATTTCTTGATCCTTTTTTTTCTTGTCTTTGTAACCACAAAGATGAAGGGCGGCATGAAATAGCACTCGATGGAGCTCCGATTTTATAGTGAGTCCCAATTTTTTTGCGTTATCCCTTATTCGTTCAATACTTATGTACACTTCCGCGGATATGGCCTTATTATTTGAGGAAAGATCAAAAGTGATTACGTCGGTATAAAAATCGTGATTAAGGTATTTTTTATTGATCTTCAGAATCGCCTTATCACTACAAAAGATATAGTTGATAGAGTCAAGGCTTTGTAATTCCTTTTTAAAAACTGACTCAATGAACTGCTTAAGTTTAGTTGTATTTTTTAATCTCGTTGGAATATCATGTGAAAAGAAATGAACTTTTGTTTTTTTTGAGGTAGCCATTATTTCAGAATTCGTAAGCAAATGTAATTCAGTGAATTTAGCTTTGTAACCATTCTATTAGTATGAAATTATCAGATTTAAAGCCGGGACAGGAAGCAATCATTAGTGAATTTGATAGCAATGATATATTCCTGAAACTTATGGAAATGGGATGTGTTCCAGGGGAAAGAATTTTCCTAGAACAGGTTGCTCCATTGGGAGATCCAATTTCTATCAAGATATCTGGATACTCTCTCAGCCTTAGATTAAATGAGGCAGAACACATTCAAGTAGAATTAATTAATTGATTATCAATAATTTAAATGAATATCGGTCTTTACTTCGGTTCATTTAATCCCATTCACATTGGCCACCTTATCATTGCTAACCATGTTTTGAATGAAACACCTATAAATAAGATCTGGTTTATAGTTTCACCACAAAACCCGCTTAAAGAGAGTAAAACATTATTAAACGAATTCGATCGATTGCATTTAGTGCGCCTTGCAACGCAAGATGATAACCGACTTAAATGTTCTGATATAGAATTCAATCTTCCCAAGCCGTCGTACACTTCAAATACATTAGCGTTTTTGTCCGAAAAATATCCCGAACATCAATTCTCCATAATAATGGGAAGTGATAGCTATCAAAATCTTGATAAATGGAAAAATTATGAAACGATAATTAATAATTACCCCGTGTATGTTTATAAAAGAGAGGGGTATGATATTAAAAAAGCTTTTGATAAAGAAGCTGTAATTCTTAGTGCTCCTATAATTCAGATCTCGGCATCGCAAATTAGAGAACATATGAGATCAGCAAAATCGATACGATATCTTGTTCCAGAAATTGTGAGAGAAGAAATTGAATCCCGAAAATTTTATAAGCAAAAGGATTAAAATATATATCCAAGAAGTACGCAGGCAATAACCACAAATGGAGGCGGAATTTTTGTATACTGTAATAAAGTAAATGTTCCCGCAATGACGATCGCATTTATCAAGCTTCCAAGTCTAACATCTAATAGCGAAATGTCTTTCATTAAATAAAATGTAGAAGCGATCATTATCCCAACAACAACTGCATTAATACCTTCCAGCGATCGATAAACGGCCGCGTATTTTCTTAGATTATGCCAAATTGGGAAAAAGAACAAAACCAGCAATGCACTTGGTAAAAAAATTGCAACAGTTCCAATTACGCATCCCAGCACTTGCATAATACTTTTTTCTTCGGGAGTTTTTCCATAATCTTTCAAAGCCATTCCTCCTGTAAAAGATGCAATTGAAAACACTGGCCCGGGGAAGGCTCTTACAATGCCCATACCCGTATACATATCATTCTTATCTATTCTCACTACTTCAGGATCTTTTTCTTTTATCGCATCAGGGCGAACACAAAATTGTTCATACATCATTGGCATTAATACTTGCCCACCGCCAAATACCAGGCTACCCATTCGATATGTATTTTCAAAAAGATTAATTGGGGTTCGGTTTGGCCAATTATCTTTCCTGGCTACTTCACTAAAAAATCCTGCAGTCATAAATATTATTCCAAACAACCAGAAATTCCACCATTTAATTTTCCTTGGCTTTTGTTCTATTTGAGGAATACGTTTGCGACTAAGATTAGTTGTTATTCCCCCTAATAAAATCAGCGACGGAAATATCCATGGTTGTTTGAATAAAAGAAATGTTGCTACAGCGCAAAAACCCATTATGATCCATGTAATAGTATTTTTAATAGAAATATTGAATGCCGTTACTGTGGCATACACAAGAAAACCAACAGCCATTGGAGGAATGAATTTGAAAATGTCTACATTATTTAATGCTCTCTTGTCTATATAATGTAAAAGAAAAGAAAGTGCTCCCATTAAAATACTTGCCGGCAAGATCCAGATTATTAAAGTAAGAACTGCAAGAACGACTCCTCCTCTTTTATAGCCAATTAATGTAAGTGTTTGAGTAGACGATGCACCGGGAAGAAGTTGACAAAAAGCAGTGTACTCCATCAATTCTTGTTCGGTTACATATGGTGTACGATGCACAAATGTTTTTAACATCATTCCAATATGTGCTTGCGGACCACCAAAAGCAGTAAAGCTATGGATGAAAACGGCTTTTAAAAATGGAACATGGCGCAGCAGCATGGTTGACTAAAAATAAAAAAAATTATATGAAGCAATTAATATGCTTTGATGAAAAATTATTTCCATTACATTCATGAAATTTTTGCATCATGAAACTACTCTTTTTGACTTTACTATTTGTTTCTTCTTCTCTTTTTCTTTGCGCACAAAAAAAATCGAGTATTGATCAAACAAGTAAAAAATCGAGTATTGATCAAACAAGTAAGATCAACGCCGCTGCAGATAAAATAGAATCGAAATCCATTGCCTGGCGAAGAGATATTCATGAACATCCCGAATTAGGAAACAATGAACACAGAACAGCTAAGCTAATTGCTGATCATCTTCGTTCCCTCGGAATAGAGGTAAAAGAAGGAGTCGGAAAAACGGGTGTAGTTGGAATTCTTAAAGGAACCAAACCGGGCCCCTGTATTGCGCTTAGGGCCGATATGGATGGATTGCCTATAGTTGAAAGAGTTGATCTGCCATTTGCATCAAAAGTAAAATCGACTTACAATGGAAAAGAAGTAGGAGTGATGCATGCTTGCGGACATGATACACACGTTGCAATGTTGATGAGTGTTGCAGAAATTCTAGCTGGTATGAAAAATGAATTGAAAGGTACCGTAAAGTTTATTTTTCAGCCAGCAGAAGAAGGTCCGCCTGAGGGTGAAGAAGGCGGTGCGCCATTAATGATCAAAGAAGGCATAATGGAAGATCCTAAAGTCGATGCAATGGTTGGCTTTCACATTGAATCAGATATTGAAGTGGGTAAAATTGAATACAAATCAGGAGCCTTTATGGCCTCATCTGATTGGTTTGTTATTAAGGTAAAAGGAAAAGGAAGCCACGGTTCACAACCCTGGCATGGAATTGATCCAATTGTTGTTTCTGCACAAATTATTCAAGGAATACAAAATATTGTCAGCCGTCAATCCGATTTAACAAAAGCACCAGTTGTAATAACTGTTGGTAGAATAGAGAGCGGCATAAGAAATAATATCATGCCCGAAGAAAGCATCATGTATGGTACTATCCGGACTCTCGATAGTAAAATGCGACTAGACGTTCATGAAAGGCTCAAAAGAGTTGCGACTAATATAGCAGAGGCAAATGGCGCAACAGCTGAAATAACTATTGATGAAAAAACATTGGTTACTTATAATGACCCGGAACTGCTTAAGAAAATCATTCCATCACTTGAAAAATCCGCATCAAAAGAAAATGTAATTGAAAGAAACTGGGTAACAGGATCAGAAGATTTTTCTTATTATGGATTAAAAGCTCCCTCTGTGTTTTTAAATCTTGGCGGAATGCCAAAGGGAAATGATCCACAAAAAGCACCTGCACATCACACTGCTGATTTCTTTATTGATGAATCTGGTATGAAGACAGGGATCAAAGCATTCTGCAATATTGTATTTGATTATATGAATATGCCGTCAACCACTAATCAATCTTCCCAAACAAAGAAGTCATTTTAAGAATGAAAAAACTGTTTTTATTATTTCTGTGTCTTCATAGCATCGCAGTTTTATTTGCCCAAAAAATTGATAGCAAGCTTCAAAATAAACTTGAAGAAGCAATTCAAGGATTCAATGGTGATATCGGTATTTATGTAAAGAATCTTCGTACAGGAAAAACGGTTTCAATAAATGCTGATACTGTTTTCCCAACTGCCAGCATTGTAAAGGTGCCCATACTATTGAGCATTATGGACAAAATTCAAAAAGGAGAATTGGCTTATGATTCAACATTGGTTTACAAAGATTCCTTATTATATGAAGGAGAAGATATTCTGGGCTCATTTAAAAACGATGAAAAAATATTACTTAAGAAAGTAATGATGCTAATGCTTACAACAAGCGATAACACGGCAAGCTTATGGCTACAAAGCCTTGCAGGGAAAGGAACAAGAATAAATGAGATACTCGATAGTCTCGGACTGATTTATACAAGAGTAAATTCAAGAACTCCGGGAAGAGAAGATAACAGAACACAGTATGGTTGGGGACAAACAACTCCAAAGGAGATGGGGATCATCTTTGAAAAAATTTATCGTAATGAAATTTTTTCTGCTGCAGCCTGCGATCGTATGATGCGGTCTCTTGGAAGAAACTATTGGGATCTGAATGAAGCGATCTCACAAGTACCACCTTACATTGAAGTATTCAGCAAGAACGGATGTGTAAATGCCGTCCGTAGCGAAGTATTGTTAGTAAACGCTCCGGATAACCCTTATATCTTTTGCATTTTTACAAAGAATAATAAAGACATGCAATGGACACACAATAATGAAGCATGGACAATGGCAAGAAAAATTTCATTGATGCTCTGGAGGTATTTTGAACCAAAAGATAAATGGGAACCGCCAGCGAAATAGACTACTTGAATATCTGGAAAACTATTAAACTCATTATATAAGCCAGGCCCGTCATATAAATGAGTTGTATGATCGGCCACTTCCAGGTTTTTGTTTCACGCTTTACCACGGCTAATGTACTCATGCATTGCATGGCAAATACATAAAAGATCATTAGTGATAGACCCGAGGCAAGTGTATAAACAGGAGTGCCATCTTCTTTTTTTGCAGCTTTCATTTTATCACGTAATCGCAGATCATTTTTATCCTGGTCGCCGACACTGTAAAGTGTTGCCATAGTACCAACAAACACTTCTCTTGCAGCAAATGAAGTAATTAGGGCAATACCGATCTTCCAATCATAACCCAATGGTTTAATTGCCGGCTCAATTGACTTTCCTAAAATACCGGCATAAGAATTTTCCAGCTTGGCTGCACCATACTCTTTATCTAATTCTTCTCTATTTACATTGGGTAGTTGCTTTAGCACCTCATAATGCTGCGTCACATATTTCATTCTGTTTCCCGGACCGAATGAACTCAATGCCCAAAGAATCAAACTTATTATCATGATAACCTTGCCGGCATCAAAAACAAAGATCTTCGCCTTATTGATCATCGTTTGTACCACATTACCCCAGCGTGGCGATCGGTAAGTTGGTAATTCAAGTATAAAAAAACTTCTTTCTTTTGATTTAATAAACCACCTGGCAATAGATGAAACGATCAAAGCCATTACTAATCCAAGTAAATAAAGTCCCATCATCACCAAACCCTGGACACTCAAAAACCCAAGCAGGTAATTGTTAGGAATAACCAGGCCGATCAAAATTGTAAATACTGGCAATCTTGCCGAGCAACTCATTAGCGGCGTTATCAGGATAGTCAGCAATCTTTCTTTTTTGTTTTCAATACTTCTTGCACTCATGATCGCTGGCACGGCGCAGGCAAATCCGCTGATCATGGGCATCACACTTTTTCCATTCAGCCCGACGCTTCGCATCAAGCGATCAGAAAGAAAACTAATACGGGCCATATAACCGCTGTCTTCAAGTACAGTGATCAGGCCAAACAATATCATGATCTGTGGTACAAAAACAAGAATGCCGCTTAATCCTGCTACAACTCCGTTTATAAGAAGATCACTCCACCATGTATCAGGCAATGCACCAGATAAGCCAGAGCCCAATTTTGCAAAACCGAGCTCGATCCAGTCCATTGGAAATTGCGCAATCAGAAACACACATTGAAAAAGTAAAAATAAAACCGCCAGCAGGATCAAATACCCCCAGCGACGATGAAGAAGAACATTATCAAGCTTGTCCGTAAACAAAGTTCTTTGCAAAGGATCGGGCTCCACCACTGTTTGGTGCATGATGGTTTTAATCCGTGCATAACGCTCCGTTATTTCTTCAGCCTGCGATAGTGTTTTGTTTAATGGAATATCTTTTATTGAATTCTCAACGATCTTTTTTACAGAAGAACTAATGCCAAGTTCTTTATAATTAAAGGCAAGATGCAAAGCTTTGTAATCACTCAATTGTGGGAGCTGCTCTTTTATTGCCTGCACCGTTCCTCTTCCCCATAATGCATCGGGTACAAAATTTCTTATGTTAGTTGAAGCAGGCGTTGTTGTTATCTGCGACAGTGTTTTTTTTAATTGAGAAATCCCTTTGTTCTTTCTCGGATTTATGGGGATCACTGCTACGCCTAATTCTCTTTCCAATCCTGCCACATCTATTTCTACTCCTTTTTTTCGGGCAAGGTCCATCATTGTTAGTGCAATAACAGTGGGGATCTTCAGATCAATGATCTGCGAAGCAAATAATAAATTTCTTTTCAGGTTCGATGCATCAACGATCACCACCAATATATCAGGATGTTCCTCGTGATCCTCGTTTAATAAAACATCGTAGGTCACTTGTTCATCATGGCGGCGCGGATAAAGACTATAAGTTCCCGGCAGGTCAATAAATTCAGCCCAGAGTTTATCATCAATTTTTGCATCACCAACTTTCAACTCAACAGTTACGCCAGGAAAATTGCCAACTTTTTGATTTAAACCGGTCAGGCAGTTAAACAATGAACTCTTGCCGCTATTGGGATTTCCCACTAAACCGATATGTAATTTTTTTCCGCCCACTGTAACCTACAAATGTAGAAGATAGACCTCGTTGATATTTACGAAATCGGGTTTTTGAAGCATGATTTTAGTCATATAGCCAGCTTTGGTTACTACTATTAAGCTTTTGTTGCGACGCACAGCCTGCACTGAGCAAAAGCGAAGTGTTCATCTTCTGTTCTTCATTGAGCAATTTCGTTAATTGCCAATGGCCCATTGTGAATATGACTTTCCCAAAATTGACCATTCACCATTGCCCATTGACTATACAAAACTTTAACCTTATTCGATTTGAGCTATTTAATAACTTTGCCTTAATTAATTTCAAATTCTTATGAATAGCATCCGTGCGGTTTATTTATTTATTTCTTTTTTTCTTGTTCAAATTTCTTTTGCTCAAAAAAAGAAATCTCCCAAACTCAGTAAAGCGGACAATACAACAGTAACGAACCTGCAAGTAAGTATCAGCTATCTTGCCAGTGATAAGCTCGAAGGAAGAAGAGCTGGCACAAACGGAGAAAAACTGGCAAGTGAATTTATCAGTCAAAAATTCCAGGCCGCAGGTTTGCAACCAAAAGGTACCGATGGGTTTTATCAGCCATTTGAAATTTATGATGGCAAACAAATAAACAGCCCCACACATTTTGTCATCAATGAAAACAACCTTACTGTTGACAAAGATTTTTTCCCTTTTCCCTTTTCTCAAAACGCAAGCATTGAAGCAATGCCATCTATTGCTGTGCAGGAAGCTGATATGCCCTGGTTCTACGATCTAAAGGAAACCCTGGAAGAAAATAAAAATAATCCACATTTCGATTTGAATGAGTACATCCGCAACAATGCAAAAAAAGCAAAGACCCGTGGTGCATCAGCAGTTATACTTTATAACACCTCATCTATTGATGATCAACTGAAGTTTGATAGCAAAGACAGAACAGAAAAATTGGACGTACCGGTTTTATATGTTACTAAAGCGGCAGCAAAAAAATATTTCGGCGATCAAACAGCTACAATTGATATTAAATTTAAAGTTGATATTGGCGATAGGAAAAGAACCGGCCACAATGTTATCGGATATTTGGATAATGGAGCTGCAAGAACAGTTATACTCGGCGCACATTATGATCATTTAGGATATGGCGAAGACAACAATTCTATGTTGCGTACAGGAGAAAAAGCAATTCACAATGGCGCCGATGATAATGCAAGCGGTACGGCTGCATTGATCGAACTGGCAAGAATTCTAAAAAATACAAAACAGAAAAATAGCAACTACCTGTTTATTGCTTTCTCTGCAGAAGAGCTTGGATTAAACGGGTCAAAATTTTTTACGGAACACCCGACCATCGATTTTACCAAAGTAAATTATATGATCAATATGGATATGGTGGGAAGACTGAACGACAGCAGCGAGGTTGTAACGATCGGTGGTTATGGCACTTCACCACAATGGGGTACTTTGATCGATATTAATAATAAAAAGAATCCCTTTGTAATTAGAATTGATAGCAGCGGAACCGGTCCAAGTGATCATACATCTTTTTATCGCAAAGACATTCCTGTTTTATTTTTCTTTACAGGCTTGCACTCAGATTATCATAAACCAAGCGACGACGCTGATAAAATAAACTACATTGGTGAAACAAAGATCATTAACTATATCAGCAGTATTGTGCTTTCTCCAACTACAACAAGTCAAAAGCTGGCATTTACAAAAACGAGGGAAACACAAAGCACTTCTTCGTTACGCAGCGGCAGCGTAACAATGGGAGTAATGCCAGATTATACCTATTCTGGTGCAGGCTTACGTTGTGACGGGGTTTCCGATGGAAGACCCGCACAAAAAGCGGGATTGAAGGCTGGCGATATTATTATTAAGGTTGGCGATTACAATATTAGCTCAATGGACAGTTATATGCAAATGCTTGGAAAATTTCAAAAGGGAGACAAAGCGAAAGTAAAATTCAAAAGAGGCAACGAAGAAATGGAAACAGAGGTTCAGTTTTAAAATAAAAAACAGAAACCAAAACCACCATGAGCAACAAACTTATTTTAGATACACAGGATATTACCAATGATTTTTTTGAAGATACCCGGCTGCTTGGAATTATGGCGCCAATGAAAGATTACCAGTTTTGCTGGCAACTTAACAATATGCTCGGAGTTGATTTTCGTGTAAACCATGATATAGAAATCCAGCTAAAGAAAAAGAAAAGGAATTATTTTTTTGGCTTGTATGAGTATCATGAACCTTCCACAGCGTTGGAGCATTATATATACAATAATCAATTTGACGGTGAATATCTTTTACCGGAATTCAAGCATCTTGATTTTTTATGGTTGATGAAAGGAGATATTGTTACAGATGAAATGTTGCAGCAACAAACAGAAAACATTCGATCGCTTAACGGAGTGCAGTTAGTAATGGAGCTGACGAATGAAAAAATAAAGAATAAGGAACATCTCGTATTTTAAATATGCCGATTAGCCAATGAGATAATTTGATGATAAAATGACAAAAATTGGCACATCGGCATATTATCACATCATCAAATCAATCTTTATGTGGAAAGAAGAAAACAATAAGCTGTACAAGAAATTTACCTTCAAAAATTTCAGCGAAGCATTTGCATTTATGACACGGGTTGCCATCGAAGCAGAAAAGATGGATCATCATCCCCTTTGGACCAATGTTTACAACGAGGTAGAGATCTGGCTAAACACTCACAGCGCAGGAGATATTGTAACTGAAAAAGACAGGCAACTGGCAAAGAAGATCGATGCTTTATAATTCTCCTCGTTCTTCCATCTTTTGAATTTTTTCTTTCAGTTTTGTTTTTTCATCAAGGGCTGATTGTACCAGGTCCTTAAATTCTTTCTCAGGCCACAAATTTTCAAATAATGGATCGAACTTAATAAAGTTTGGAGAGCCCCACGGCCAATGTTCTTTCGCTCCCCAGAGCTTAAGAATATTATATGCTCTTTTTTTATCTCCCATAAAAGCATAAACACCCGCTACATCATATTGTGCCGAATCAAACCTCCCCAAAGAGCTTAGTTTTTTATATTGTTCCAGAGATTTATTAAAAAGCGCTAACGCTTCTTTTTGTTTTCCGGTTTTATATAACGCAATAGCCCATCTGTGTGAATTAATGTGCAAAGGACTTATTTTAAAATAATGTTCATATACCTGGATCCCCTTGACATAATCTTTTTTTAAATAACAATATGCTTCTGCCATATGATAAAATGCTTCGCTGCTGTCAATTTTATTCCATTTTTCAGCCAGCTCAATGCATTTATCGCCATTACCCAATCGGTTATTTGAAACCACCAGGCACCAATATGCCTTGCTGGCTGCAACAGTGGTTTGTTCTAATTCCAATACTCTATTTGAATAAAGTTGGGACTTGTTATAATCGCAAATAAAAAGATATTGGTACGCAATTGCATTATAAACTTCGGGTGTCCATACCGATAAAGGGTCGAGCTTTAAAGCTTTACGCAAGCACTGAATTGATCTTATCGGATCATAATACAAATCGGGGTTTCCTTTTCCAAATGCTAGGTTGGCGGCAAAGCTGTTTGGGCTAATGGCAATCGCCTTTTGAAGATCTTCGAGAGCAAGACCCTTTCTTCCAGTATGTGTATAATATTCACTAAGCTGAACAAGTGCATCTACGGAATTGTTGTCGATCTTTAGTGCCTTAAGACAAAGAAGCTTAACCGTATCCATAAAATTTTCGCTGAAGAATTGCTTTATGCCGTTGGCGATCCAGTATGCCCGGGCTTTTAATACATATGCTTCAGCAAGATTCGAATCAATTAAAATAGCCTTGTCGCATAGTGCCTGAATTTTTATATAATCTTTTTCATCTGGATATACGGCAAAAGCATATTTAACAAAATTTAATTGAGCTTCATTATATGCATCCAATGCTTTTGTGTTTTTTGTTGCTATCCTTGCTATACGGCTTTGCTCATCAGGTGTAATTTTCACTTGTAATTCGGAGGCGATCTGTTGTGCAATGTTTTCTTGTAACGTAAAAACATCTTCCACTTCGCCGGAATAATCTTTACTCCACTTCTCTTTTCCGGAAAGGGCATCTATTAATGAAACAAAGACTTTGATCTTATTTTTATCCCGGAGAACATTTCCTTGCAAAATATAACTGATGCCACCCAGGTCCTTTGCAATATCTGCGATCGACAATTTGGTATCCCGAAACCTTTCAACTGACTGCGGTGCAATAGGGATCAAAGCACCAAGTAACTCAATTTTTTTCTGGAGTTCTAATGCTACCCCAACACAAAAGGGTTCGTTCTCTTCTTTGTTTACACTTATGTTTTTAAAAGGTAGGATCGCAATAGTTTTTTCCTTGTTTATAACCCCCGCATTACGGGAAAAATTCTTATAAAAGAATCCGGCCGCGATCAATAGCAAGACAATAGCTGTAGCGAGGATCATTTTTTTGGAAGAAGATCTTTTCTGTGCCTCCTTCAGCTTGCCGCTTAGTTGTTCTTTTTTTGGAACAATAAAACCTTCATTCGCCAACGCAAATACTTCAACAGGATCATCTACATTTTTAAATTCAAAACGACCAACAGAAACAGTTTTGAATTCAGGATGATTTTTGAGCTTATTATTTATTTCACCGGAAAAAAGAATTGAGTTTGCCTGGCCAAGTGATTGTATACGTGAGGCAACATTTACCCCATCACCCATCACTTTTCCTTCTTCAAAAAATAGTTCACCAACATGAAGCCCGATACGCAAAGGCACAATAGGATCACTTTGTAATTGCAGTTGCAATTCGGCCGCACATTTTACAGCTTCGGTGGCACTTGGAAAAGAACAAAGACTACCATCGCCATAATCGTTTAGTATTTGCCCTGCATGAGCTGATACTGTTTTTTGCAAAACAGATGTGTAGCGTTTCATAATTGATACGGCAAATGCTTCGTTTTGCTGCATCATGGCCGTATAGCCTATAATGTCGGTAAAAAGAATTGCTGCAAGATGACGAGTTTGGTTTTGCATTTCCCGGAGAAACTTCCTTCTAATGTAAAACATATTTTGCAGAGGTCAAGAATGATGCACCGTAATCATTAATTTTATCGCACACTACACACATGCAGATCACCGACACAATACTTATGGTCCGTCCTGCTTCATTCAGGGCAAACGAAGAAACTGCCGCAACAAATTTTTTTCAATCGACTGATACGAAAACAGATCCCCGGTTTATTCAGCAAGCGGCGCTGAAAGAGTTTGACAATATGGTTGAACTACTGCGGCAGCAGGATATAAATGTTTTGGTTATCGATGATACACCGACACCCGTAAAGCCATCGGCTGTTTTCCCTAATAACTGGTTGAGCACTTCACCCGAAGGAATTATTTCTGTTTTTCCAATGTATGCACCCAATCGTCGTTCTGAGAAGAGAGATGATATTTTAAAAATGCTTGCTGAAAAGTTTGTGGTAAAAGACCTGCAGGATTGGAGTGAATTTGAAGTAGAAGGAAAATTTTTGGAAGGCACCGGCAGCATGGTGATGGATCATGAGAATAAAGTGATCTATACTTGCTATTCACCAAGAACAGATATTTCAGTGCTGGAAAAATTTGCCAATGCAAATAAATACAGAGCCATTATTTTTTTTGCAGTAGACAACAACGGGCACCCGGTGTATCATACTAATGTTATGATGACATTGGGCGAGAACTTTGCGATCTTATGTGAAGAAGCAATTGAAGAAGAATGGGAGTTAATAGCAGTAAGACAATTATTGGAAAGCTCCGGCCATGAGGCGATAAGGATCACAAAAGATCAAATGCATTCTTTTGCGGGTAATATGTTGCAGGTAAAGAACAGTAAAGGAGAAAAGTTTTTATTGATGAGCCAAACTGCTTTTGACTCATTGACTGAAGAACAAAAAGAAGAACTGGCCGCAAGAAGTAAACTATTATCAATACCGATCCCAGTAATTGAAAAAACAGAAGGCGGAAGTGTACGATGTATGATAGCGGAGATCTTTTTGGTGAGGAAATGAAAAACAATCTAAAAATACAATAGTTAGATGGCAAACCCCACTGACGTATAACCTAATGTTATGCGTAGTTTTTACTTGTTAGAAGTTGTCAGCAACTCTTTAATTCCGCCAATTGAACTTAAAATTCCAGTTGCTTCGTATGGAATATAAATTACTTTATTGTCTTTTCCACTTACCATTTCACCTAATTTGTCAATGTAACGAACTGCAATAAGATAATTTACTGGGTCGCTTTTTGTTGAACCAATTGCGTGTGTAATTTTTTGAATTGCTTCTGCTTCTCCTTGTGCGGTTCTTATCCTAGCTTGGGCTTGCCCTTCTGCTATTAATATCATTGCTTGTTTTTCGCCATCTGCTTTATTTATTTCTGCTGTTTTCAATCCTTCTGATTCTAATACTTGCGATGCTTTCTTTCCTTCTGATTCAAGAATTGAGGCTCGCTTTGAACGTTCTGCTTGCATTTGTTTTTCCATTGCATCTCTTATGTGTTTAGGGGGATTAATGTCTTGCAATTCTACTCTACTTACTTTCACGCCCCATTTATGAGAGGCTTCATCGAGGACACTGCGAAGTTTTCCGTTTATTGTATCTCTTGATGTAAGAGTTTGGTCTAAATCCATTTCGCCAATTACATTCCTCAATGTTGTCTGAGTGAGTTTCTCAATTGCCTCAGGCAGATTTGAAATTTCATATACTGCTTTGACAGGGTCAGTAATTTGAAAATAAATAATAGCATTGATTTCGGTAGCAACATTATCCTTAGTAATTACATTTTGTTTAGGAAATTCATAAACAGTTTCTCTCAAATCTATTGTGCTTTTATAAGAAAGGGCTCCTCTTACACCGTCTCTCCAAACTGTTGAACGCGGTCTATCAATGATAGGCCAAATGATATTTATACCAGCTGGTAACGTTCGGTTGTATTTACCAAGTCGTTCAATTACCATTGTCTCGGCTTGCTGAATAATCTTGAAGCCCATAAGAGCGAAGACAATTACAAATAATGCAATTAATCCTAAAATGATTGTAACGCCCATATTATTGGTTTTTATTAGTTCGTTTAACAATTAAAATTGTGCTATTTATCTTTAGCACTTCAATTCTTTCTCCTTCATTAATAATCTCATTGTTTTTTGTTTCAGCTCTCCAGTCTTCTCCTTCAACTATTACTCTTCCTTGATATTGGGAACTGTCTATTGTTACAGTTACTTTGCCAACTTTACCCACAAGAGCCTCTATATTAGTTTTTACTTTGTTGCTGTTTCTGTGAGCATATTTAAGCATAAAAGGTCGTACACCAAAAAAACCGATGAGTGTCCCGATAGAAAAAGAAAGCAGTTGAATTTTTATTCCATAATCAAGGTATGATGAAATTCCAGCAGCAATGCAACCAAGAGCAAGACAAGCCATTAAAAATGTTGGTGCGAAAACCTCTAATATGAAAAGTAAAATCGCTATGATTATCCAAATATGCCAAACTTCAATTTCCATATTTTTATTTGGTTTGGGTTTTAAAATTACTCATACGCATAAATATATGAACTTTTAATGGCCAAACTCCGTATTGACTTGGTTTGCTTTATGCAGTACGACTTCTCACCGTCTCCAAATGATGCTCATTATGATGAACAGTAAAATAAAGCATCTCTCTCAAAGTTACTTTTCCCAATAAAGGATGTGGCAGGATATAAACATCAAGATCTTTTTCGTTTTGCTTTTCAATTTTAGAGATCAGTTTTTGTTTTTGCTCAGCATAATTTTTTATTAATGAATCCTTTTTTTCAAAACCAATAAATGGTGGAATAAACGGACCACTTGCACGACCTCCTGCAGCAAGCTTAGCCTTATATTTTGCCACCAGTTCATCATAGGTTTTTGATGGGCGATTGGTTTTACCAAACAGGATTCGCAAAGCAAACTTTGGTAAACCATAAGCAAGCTGCAATGGTTTTATAGCACGAATAAGATGATCAAGATTTTGCCCGGCACTCCACTTAGCACCTGGCGAAGTTTCAAATTGCTCTTTGGTCAATGGAGCAATGTAATTATTGAATGCATCTACATTTTCATTCAATGCTGAAATGATCTGTGGCTTGTCGTGTATTTGCATGGCTACTTTTTTACTTCTATCATCTTCTCCCCTTTCGAAATAAATTTGCCTATTGGCTCAATAAATTTTTCTAATCCTTCTTTTTTAAATAAACCGATCACTTCATCCTTTGCATTTTCTTTTACACTGATCAGCAATCCGCCATTTGTTTGCGGGTCGGGTAATAAAGTAAATGCTTCCATTACATTCACCCCCTTCTCAAATTTTATTTTATCGCTATAGCTGCTCCAGTTCCTGGTAGTGGCATCCGGAAAAATTCGTTGACTGATATATTCTTTAACTCCATCAGCTACCGGGATTTTATCATAATAAACTTCTGCACTTAAGCCACTGCCTTCAGCCATTTCAATTAAGTGACCAAACAAGCCGAAGCCTGTTACATCCGTCATTGCTGTCACTCCTTTTATTTTTCCCAACTCCTCACCGATTTTATTCAATGTGGTCATTTGGTTTATCATCATTTGTAAATGTTCATCTTTCAGCAATCCTCTTTTTTGTGCGGTAGATAAAATGCCAACGCCCAGGGGTTTTGTAAGAAAGATCAGGTCACCTTCTTCTGCGCTGTTATTTTTTTTCAAGTTTTCTTTATTGACAATACCTGTAACGGCCAAACCAAAAATGGGTTCGGGTGAATCAATGCTGTGCCCGCCGGCCAATGGGATCCCCGCTTCATTGCAGATCGTTCTTCCTCCATCAATGATCTTTTGTGCAAGTTCAACAGGAAGCTTTTCTACGGGCCATCCGAGTATGGCAATTGCAAGAAGTGGTTTTCCACCCATAGCATAAACATCGCTGATAGAATTAGCAGCTGCAATTCTTCCAAAATCAAAAGCATCATCAACGATCGGCATAAAGAAATCCGTAGTGGAAATTAAAGCCATGCCATTTTCAAGGTCATAAACAGCGGCATCATCCTTACTGCTGTTACCAACAAGAAGATTTTTATTATCAGGAACTGAAATATTAGTTTTTAAAATTTCATCTAACACTTTTGGAGCGATCTTACAGCCGCAGCCGGCGCCGTGAGAATATTGTGTAAGCTTGATGCCCTCATTCCCTAAAGCTGGGTTAGTGGCAGAATTTGTTTGTTCAATCATTCCGCAAATCTCGGGGATAGACGGGATTTATTATTTGTATTTTCTGCGCAACACTATTGCCGCATTCTTGTCAAGGTCAGCTTTGAAACGAACATAAAAAATATCTTCGCCGTCTTTTATTTGTAACAGCCCGGTATTAGGTGGATATTTTCCAAGATTATTTGCAAATAATACTACAAGCAGAGAATCACTTTCGTTTTCCGGAACATAAAATGTTTTTCTGAAAGCCGAAGATTTCAATCCCTGTTTTTCTATGAACACTTCATCATTTATGATCACAGTTACCGTATCGCCGTCTACCTCTCCGTTATCATACAAAGCGATCGACAGGCTATCAGATTTGAAATAAATGGTTTCCGAAGGAATAGATACTCTTCCATCAACCAAAGAAGCTGCGGGTTTTAATTTCCTTCTGCTTCTTAATTCCTGGAATTCATATTGTCCATCAGCTTTATTCTCTGTCGGTTTTTTATCAGTTGCTGCTACATCTTTCTTTTCATTCTGATTCGACTGATTATTAACGGCAACAACAGGTTTGTTATCGGGAAGTTTGGTTTCTTGTTTAACAACAGGTGGCTCCGGCTTTTTATCAACCGTGGTTGAATTAGTAGCAACAACATTTTTCTTTTCATTAGGATCGGTTTGGTTACTAATGGCTGTAGAAGCTGTTTTATTATCGGGAAGTTTAGTTTCTGTCTTTACAGTGTTGGTTTCAGGTTTTTTCTCAATAGTATTTGTGTTTGCTACACCAACATCTTTCTTTTCAACCTGGTTCGGTTGGTTGCCTGCCTGCCGGTCAGGCAGGTTTACAGCAACTGAAGTTGTTTTATTATCTGGGATCTTAGTATCTGGAACTTTCGTATCTGTTATAATAAAAGTTAGCTGGGTATTCTTCTCGACCGGTTTTGATTCAACTGGTTGAGCACTTTTCTTCTCCTCTTTCTTTACTATATTTTTAGCAACATCATTTTTATCTTCTTTAGCTTTTTCAGGAGTTTTTTCTTTTGGTTTATTAAGGGCAAGCGTTTTTTGCAGATCAAGATCACCAAGGTGTTCATAGAGCTTTGACTTACTAAGGTCTTTTTCCTCTTGTGCTTCCACCTTTCCCGAGATCGCATAATATCTTTTTGTAAGATTTGTTTTCCAGTTTCCATCCAATCGCCAGACGCTGTCTGAAGCATTTCTTCTTAAAGTATAAGTAACAAAAACTTTCTTTTCTGGTTTCTGAGGAAAGTTGTGAGAGATCACTTCATCGTCTTCTACTTCGCAGATGTCGCCGTTAATTTTTCCTTTTACCCTTTTAATAATGTAATACAGAGTATCGTTTATAATGAAAGTTGAATAGGCATAGCCATACACTTTGCCATTATATTCGGTCAGTGCCATTTCAAATGATTGGTCCTTCCGGATCGTTGTACTGTCGTTTGACAGAACACCGGTATAAACGCCATTTAATGATTGAGCAAATCCAAAAATGGGAATAAAAAAGAGAAGCAGTAAAGAGTTAAGGTTTTTCATGATACACAGGCTGTTGGACTAATTTTTTTGCATTTTCAGAAGTAACGGAACTACATTTCACTATTTGTAATAACGAAATTATGTTCTCCCGATTGTGCAGGCCCTTTGTGTACCATTTATCGTAATATTTCAGCAAAATGCGGAAACTTTCTATTGTATTATCCTCGTTTAAAAACTCAATGGCTTTTTTGGCTTCAAGACCACCCAATCTTTCTTTTATTCTCAAGATGGCCTCGATCATTTTTTCTTTATCGAAGCAGCCATATTCCTCAACAATATGTTTAAGCCTTTCTTCAAAAGGAATATCCAGGAAGTGAAGGGGTGATCGCCGCATGGTTTGCCATAACTCATTAGGAATATTAATAAGACCAATTCGTTGGCTTTCGTCTTCTAGCCAGATCGGCGAATGATCAATAATTAATTGCGGGTTTGAATTAGGAGTACTGTTTGATTCATATCGCAGAGTTCGTAGACGGATGCTCAATAAATTTTCAAACATTTCCTGCGTCGGCTGGGCTGGCAGTCCGATACTTCCAAATGCGGAGCCCTTATGTTTGGCAATATCTTCAAGATCGATCACATGTTCCCCCACTCTTTCTAATTCTTTGATCACTTCTGTTTTTCCCGCACCAGTGTAGCCGCCAATAATTTTTAGATCAAAAGGAAGTTTGAAAGTATCAAGGACACGGGTTCTGAATTTCTTATAACCGCCAACAAGGGTATGCACCTTAAACCCGTATACATCAAGCAGCCAGCTAACAGCTCCGCTACGCATACCGCCGCGCCAACAATAAATCAGTATGCAGTTCGCAGTCTGCAGTTTTGAATCGGCATTACTGCTAACTGCCGACTGCCGACTGGTGAGTGACT
>DATHDP010000023.1:0-5822 GCA_035318985.1 Chitinophagaceae bacterium | reverse complement strand
CTCTGCATTAGAAGGATCTGATTGAATGGCCTTTTCAGCATTTTGTCTTGCCATAGGCATGGCTTCTTTTGGAGGTATTGCCCCATAGAAAGATAAAAGGGAATATGCATCAGACATTCCTGAATAAGCCAGGGAAAATTCCGGATCTATTTCCGATGCTTCTTGAAAATATTGAAGTGCTTTTTTGATCCCGCTCCCGCGTTTGTTCAAAAAGAATCTTCCTTTCAAATAAAGATCGTATGCTTCTTTATTTGATGTCCGCTTTTCATTGATGAGGATCTTATCTTTTTCAAGCAAGGTCATTTTTAGTTCTTCAGTAATGGCTAAAGCGATCTCATCCTGGATGGCGAAAATATCATGCAGGTCACGATCATATCGTTCGGACCATATTTGAATTCCATCTTCAGCATTGATCAACTGTGCAGTGATCCTGAGTCTTAAGTTATGCTTGCGTATGCTTCCTTCCAATAGCGTACGCACATTCAATTTTTGTCCTACTAATCGTATGTCAATATCTCTGCCTTTGAAATGAAAAGAGGAAGTGCGGCCAGCAACCCTCAAGTCTTTTATATGGGTGAGTAAGTTGACGATCTCTTCTGTTATTCCATCGCTGAAATATTCCTGTTCAGGATCATTGCTCATATTCAGAAATGGCAAAACAGCTATTGATTTTTCAATCCCTTTTTTTTCAGTGACCTTTTCGCCCTTTCCTTCAAGCGCATTACTTTCAGGAATTTTGATACCCGGGTTACTGATTGCGAAAATTTCTACTTGTTCTTTTACGTTTTTTAATGCAAACTTGCCAAGGGAAATGGTTTGAATATCTTTTTGATTTTTAATGTCATCATAGGCTTTCCCTGAAATAAAAATGCTACCCGGCAAAGCAAAAGATTCCAGTCTTGATGCAATATTGACGCCGTCGCCATAGATATTATTTTCTTCAAAGATCACATCGCCTGTATGCATACCGATTCGAAGAGGTACTACAGGTTCTGATCGCATATATAATTGCAATGCAACTGCTGCTCTTACTCCTTCAATAGTGCTGATAAAGCTGCACATAGCGCCATCGCCACGGAACTCGAGTATTCTCCCTTGATGAGCCCTTACTTCATCTTCAAGTTTTCTCTTTAATTTTTGCCGCCAACTGAGTGCCAAAACCTCATCCTCCTGCATCATAGCAGTATAGCCAACAATATCGGCGAACATAATAGCTGCGAGCTGGCGTGTAGGTGGCATAATAAATTCTATTCTCTGAAGATAATAAAAATAGCCCCTTATTGTTGGGGCTATTTTTATTATTTAATCGCAATTAAGTTTTACTTCAACTATGCTTCCGCTTCCATCCTTCGCGTCGCTCAGGATGACAATTATGCTTCGGCTTCCATGTATGATTCTATCGGTTCACATGTGCAGATCAAATTCCGGTCACCATAAGTATTATTTACTCTTGCAACAGAAGGCCAGAATTTATTTTGTGTAACATAATACATTGGGAAAGCGGCTTGTTCTCTTGTATAAGGTTTGTTCCATTCACTCGTTACAACCATTGCTTGTGTATGAGGTGCATTCTTTAATGCATTATTCTTCTTATCCATTTTTCCCTCTTCAATATCTCTTATTTCCTGGCGAATGCTAAGTAATGCATCACAGAAACGATCAAGCTCAGCTTTGTCTTCACTTTCTGTTGGTTCGATCATGATCGTTCCCGGAACAGGAAAGCTCATTGTCGGTGCATGAAAACCATAGTCCATTAAACGTTTAGCAACATCCTCTGCTTCTATCTCTGCAGATTTTTTAAATGGTCTCAGGTCAACTATAAATTCGTGAGCACACTGGCCATTATGATTTGTATAAAGAATTTCAAATTGTCCCTGCAATCTTGCACGCATATAGTTTGCATTCAGGATAGCATATTCAGTTGCATTCTTTACACCTATATTTCCAAGCATACGGATATAGGCATAAGAGATCAGTAAAATACTTGCAGAGCCATAAGGAGCGGCAGAAACAGCCCCGTGAATGGTGAGTTGTGAGTTGTGAGTATTACTTACTGACCACTGACCACTCACCACTGACACATGTCCAGGTAAATGTTTTGCAAGATGTTTCTTCACACAGATAGGTCCCATGCCCGGGCCTCCACCACCATGCGGTATTGCAAATGTTTTATGCAAATTCAAATGACAAACATCAGCACCGATCAATCCCGGAGCAGTTAATCCAACCTGTGCATTCATATTTGCACCATCCATATACACTTGTCCGCCGTGTTGGTGAATGATATCTGTAATTTCTTTAACTGTCTCTTCATATACACCATACGTACTTGGGTAAGTGATCATAATGCCCGAAAGGTTTGCTGAATGCTCAGCTGCTTTTGCTTTCAGATCTTCAACGTCAATGTATCCATGCTCCAATGCTTTTACTACAACTACTTTCATGCCCGCCATTACTGCACTAGCAGGGTTTGTGCCGTGTGCAGAAATTGGGATCAGCATAACATTACGATGACCATGATTATTTGCTTCATGATAATCACGAATGGCTAACAAACCAGCATATTCTCCCTGTGCGCCGCTGTTTGGTTGTAAACTGCATGCATCAAGTGCCGTGATCTCACATAGATATTTTGATAGATCATCAACAATTTGCTTGTAACCTTCTGTTTGATCTGCAGGAGCAAACGGATGCATTTTACTCCAATGCACCCAGCTCAATGGGATCATTTCAGAAGCTGCATTCAATTTCATGGTACAACTTCCCAATGTGATCATTGAAGTATTCAAAGAAAGGTCTTTGTTCTCCAGTGATTTTATATAACGCATCATCTGGCTTTCGCTGCGATGGGTGTTGAATACGGGATGCGTTAAGAATAATGATGTTCTTGTTAAACTTTGAGGAATATGATCCGGTTCATCATCATGATGAATATCGAATGTCACAGGGTTCTTATCATCTTCGAAACAATTGATAAGATCATAAAGGTCTTCGGTAAGCGTTGTTTCATCAATTGAAATGCTGATATATTTATTGTCAATATAACGGAGATTGATCTGCTGTCTTTCTGCCTTTTCTTTTATTGATGAAATATTATCAGCTTTAACAGTAATGGTATCAAAGAAATTTGTAGATACCAGTTCAAATCCTAATTCTTCAATTGCATCGGCAACAGTTTGTGCCAATACAGCAACCCTCTTTGCAATATTTTTTAAACCATCAGGGCCATGAAACACTGCGTACATAGCAGCCATATTTGCCAATAATGCCTGTGCCGTACAAATATTTGAAGTAGCTTTTTCTCTTTTGATATGTTGTTCTCTTGTCTGCAATGCCATGCGCAATGCACGGTTATTATTTGCATCAACGCTTATACCGATGATACGACCGGGTATACTTCTTTTAAAATCATCTTTAGCGGCAAAAAAAGCTGCATGAGGTCCGCCGTAACCAAGAGGAACACCGAATCGTTGTGCAGAACCAATTGCACAATCAGCGCCAAGTTCGCCGGGAGCAGTGAGTAATGTTAGAGCCAACAGATCTGTAGCCATTACAACAAATGCCCCTGCGCCATGAACACCATTGATAAACTCACGATAATCTTCTATTGAACCTTTATCATTGGGGTATTGAACAATAGCTCCGCAATAAGTGGAATCGATGTTTGCTTTTTTGTAGTCACCCGTTACGATCTCGATCCCGATCGGTTTTGCTCTTGTATGTAAAACATCTTTTGTTTGAGGGAAGATCTCATTATCAACAAAAAACTTTGGATGCGTGATGTGGTCATGTTTGTTGAGCGTATTAAAGAACATTGTCATTGCTTCTGCAGCAGCTGTTGCTTCATCAAGCAAACTTGCATTTGCAATTGGCAATGCAGTCAGGTCACTTACCATTGTTTGAAAATTCAATAAGCTTTCCAAACGACCCTGCGATATTTCAGCCTGGTACGGGGTGTACTGTGTGTACCAGCCTGGATTCTCAAATACATTCCGGAGAATAACAGAAGGAATGATGGTATCATAATAACCCTGGCCGATATAATTTTTATAAACTTTATTCTGCAATGAAACTTCTTTGATATGCTGGAGGTACTGGTGCTCACTCATGGCCGCAGGCAAATTCAATTCGTGCTGCATGCGGATGGCAGGCGGAACAGTTCTGCTGATCAATGTGTCAAGATCTGGCACACCGATGGTTTTCAGCATTTGTTTTGTTGAGTGTTCATCGGGTCCGATGTGACGGGATATAAATTCGCAAGATTGTTTTTCAAAAAGATCCATAGTTTTCTCCTTGTCTGTTATTGATAATTCAGCGCCGCAAAGTTAAGGTTGCGAAGCCTAATAAAATGCTGATTGTTCAACTGTGGAAAACAGGTTGTTACTTTGTGCCATGGCAGAGGATATTTTGAAAAACTGGGAGAAGAAATCGGCTGATAACCAGAAGAAGTACAAGCAATTTCTTCACCGGGCGGATAAAAACAAAGTGCTGAAAGCCCTGCCAGACCTGCATGAAGAGGCTTTTTCCAAAAT
This sequence comes from Chitinophagaceae bacterium, assembly GCA_035318985.1. Lineage (GTDB taxonomy): Bacteria > Bacteroidota > Bacteroidia > Chitinophagales > Chitinophagaceae > VBAS01. The sequence continues at coordinate 1,290 of DATHDP010000023.1, read as the reverse complement.
TGATTGTCTTCAATGTGCCAATTGCTGCAAAAATTATTCACCCCGCTTTAAAACGCCTGATATAAAAAGGATCAGCAAGGTTTTGGGTCTGCGTGAATCCGATTTTATTGACAAATACCTGAGAGTAGATGAGGATGGAGATTTTGTAGTAAATGAAAAGCCATGTCCTTTTTTAGGCTCTGATAATTTCTGTTCTATTTATGAAGACCGGCCTTCGGACTGCCGCCGATTTCCTTACACTGATGAAGATGTAATTATTAAACGAAAAGAGCTGACCTTAAAGAATTCAAGTTTTTGTCCGATCACTTATTATGTATTGGAGAACTTAACAAAGACTATTTGAAAACGATCTCTGAAGATTTGTATTGGTGTAATGATTTTTTCTTATCAGGCTCTTTAATAGTTGTGGATATGAATCCAGAACTATGTACATCGTCCAGCACAATCGCTGTCCGATAATCTTTCTTTCCGCAGGATAATTTTATGTTATTAAACTTTATATCGCTTGCATGCCGAATATAAACACCCCATGCAGGTAATTCAAGGAACTTTGAGAATTCAGGATAAGATGCTGCCATCTCGGGAACTTTATCTAATTCATTCAATGAAACTTTTGCAAACTGGGGATTACCACCACCCGGATGTTTTATTTCAATGTTAGTGAAAGAGACATTTGAGATAACTGCATCCATCAAACCTGCGATAACGATCGGTGGTGAAATATTTCTTGGCATATCTTCTATCGGCCCTTCGTATTCGTAACCTGCATCTGGTTTTGTTGCTGCTATTTCAACAGTGAAGTTTTTTATTCTTATATTCTCTAATCTTCCTTTTTTACCCGTACGACGTTCGCCAATTCTAAGAAAAACAGCATGACCAGTATTTAAGACCTGGAAGCTATCTGCTTCTACATTTTCAATAAACCCTCCATCTACAGCCTCGAGAGCAATTGCAGAACGATAAGTGTCGAATACTTTAATATTTACCAGTTTTACATTTTTAAAACCTCCGAATGAAGCCGTGCCGAACTTGATAGCATTTGCACTTGAACGAATAGCACAATTTCTCACAAGTATATTTTGGCAAATTTTAGTTGAGTCATGCGACTTCAAACAAACACCATCATCGTCTGAATCAATATAAGAATTAGTTATCGCCACACTATCGCAATCGACAATATCAATTCCATCATTGTTCCAGAAAGCACGGCTGTCAACAGTAATACTGTCTATCTTTAAATTCCTGCACTGATCATAGGTCTGTATCCAGGCGGCTCCATTGCGAATCGTT
>DATHDP010000022.1:0-6586 GCA_035318985.1 Chitinophagaceae bacterium | reverse complement strand
GCGGGAAATCCTCTTGTGCCATCATCAATTCCCAGCCAATCCAGGTCTCCACCGGGAGTTTTAAAAAAACTTTTCCCTGTTGATTGTGTATTGTAACCAGTACCTATTTCAATATTGAAAAAGTTTTTTGCGGGAATATCTTTTGTATTTACTTGTATCAACCCACCAGCCCATTCACCGGGATATTCGGGAACAAATGCTTTATTGACAATAATATTATCGATCATCTTAGCTGGAATAAGATCAAAAGAAAATGTTTTACGATCAGGTTCTGTACTGGTTAATAAAATTCCATTGATCATTGCCTGGTTATACCTGTCTGCCAATCCTCTTACCACAATAAATCTTCCTTCCATAATACTCGTACCGGGTACACGTTTCAAAACTTCACCGGTAGTTTTATCAGGAGAACGTCTTATTTGTTCTGCAGAAATAACAGAAGCAACTGTATTTGTATTTTTTTGAAATTGTATTAAGGCTGCGGATGTTTCTTTCCTGGCAGAAGAAGCGGTTGCAGTTACAGTAACTCCACCTAATGTATTCTTTGCCGATTCAACCATTAATACTTGCAGTTCGTTTGCCTGGCCTGTTGCTACTTCTACATCCTGGATGGTTTTTGTTTCATATCCAACTGAAGAAATAATAAGAGTATATTTTTTTCCGATCGCAAGTGTGAGGATAAAACTGCCATCGACACCAGAAATAGCACCGGTGTTTGATCCTTCAAATTTTATGGAAGCGCCAACAACAGGTTCGTTCTTGCTATTCAAGACTTTACCAGAAAGTTTTTCATTTTGTGAAAAGCTTATAAAAACTAACCCTAACAGTGCGATAAAAGTGAGGAGGAATCTTTTCATTTGCATCTTATTACGATGCAAAAGAAAGACCGAACCATTATGCCCGTGTTAATGGCCGGTTATGGAATTGTGACCCCAGTATTAACTTAATGTTAAGCGGCGTTAGAACCTGAATTGCAGGCGACAAGTGAAAATATTATCCTTAATATCGGAAGTAAATCCTGCTAATTGTGTTTTTTCATTTTCTACAATGTCATAGTAAAAAGTGATCTTGGTTTGCGAATTAAAATAAAATACATAACCGATACCAATTGTAGAAAATTTAATATCTGCAGCAGTTAAATTAGTGCCCGGTTTGCCAATTTCGGTTTTGCTGGCTTTCGTATTCGGATCATACCAGTCGTATTTTAAAACCACTTGATGTTTGGCATTAAAAATATTTTGTAGAAAATAAAAAAAAGCGCCATTGAAATTCCTTACGTAAGTAGGAGCAGCCAGCCCACCAACACCGGGCAGTGTACCGGGATTCGTAGTACTAGTTGAACTGCCTGGCTGGGTGCCAAACCAATATTCGGCTCTCCATTCAGTTTCACCCCAGCCATGATGAATTTTATACTGTATATCACCACCGTAATAATGACGAGGCGCTGAATTTCCAAGATTTGATTCAGATGAGTCAACTACAAATATTTTATCACCACCGGGAGATGTTCCCGATTCATAAACATATTTAGTTCCATTTTTCCATCCACCTCTTAAAAAGGAAAGACCGGCACCCAGTTCCATTTTTTTAAATGAGTAAGGTTTTAGTGTTAGCCTGCTGATAAAATCTTTGTGACTATCAAAATCGGTTGTTCCTGATTGTCCCTGGCCATTAAAAAAACCTCCATCTAATTTTAAATGATATAGCTTATGATTCTTTTTTTGTGGTTCAAATGAAAGCATGACACCAAGATCTCTTTCGCCCGGCATTAATGTTTGTGACATTCGTCCCCGTTCAGGAGTCTCACGATAAGATGAACCAAGATTAACCTCAAACCCAAACGGCCTTGCAAAAAAACCCGCTGTCATTGCAAGAGTATTTCTTCTTGTTTCAAAAAGTCTTATGAACATATCTCTTACGATCACTCCTCTTTCTGTCGCGTCAATTTGAAAAGTAAATAAAACTTTAGGCATTCGCTCCTCGGTTCTTAATAAATAATCGATCTTAATCCTGGCCCTACGCAGCATGAACCTGCTGCTGGAATATTGAGAAAAATTTCCCCCGGCAAAGGAAGGGGCACCGTCTGATTCTGCTACCTGGAACTGTGGCTGCATGTAGCCTGATATATTTATATTTTCAAATCTTTTAATAAGAGGCCGAACTGTATCTTTTAAAAATGAAGAATCTATATCTGAAAGGTAGCGCTGGGCCTGCGATGAAGAACAAAATAGAATTACTGCTAAAACCAAGAACTGGACTCTTAACCTTATCTTAATCATGAAGTAATAATTTTTTAATACTGGGCTATAAAGTGCCACAAATTAAATAATACCTTTAGTAATTTCCTGTTATCGGTTCTTTAATAAATCGTTACCTCTATATTAAGTTTATATTAATTCTGGTCTTTAATTGATCAACCTTTACCCGACCGGGTATCTTCGTAAACAATAAAAAAATTATTATGGCAGGGTTAAATTCAATAATGCAAATATTTGTTCCTAAAAACAAAGTATTCTATGATCTTTTTGAAAAAGTCGCCACTAACTCGGCTTTAATGGGAAATAAACTCAGGGCCTTAGTATCAGAGCCCGACTTTGACAAAAGGACTGCAATCATTAACCAGATAGAAGATCTTGAACACGCCAATGATGAACTGACACATAATATTTTTACCGAGTTAGGAAGAAATTTCATCACTCCGTTTGACAGGGAGGATATTCATTACCTCGCCACTTCGCTTGATGATATTGCTGATACGATTTATGCAGCTGCCAAAAAGATCAATTTTTATAAGGTCAACCCTAATGACCTGGGTATACAAAAATTGGCAGAGATCATCGATCAGAGTGCTACTCTGGTTAAGAATGCAGTCACATCTCTCAGGGATATGAAAAATCTGCGCCAAATGACTGAATCGCTTGTCAAGATCAATAGTCTTGAGAACCAGGCAGACGATGTATTTGACATGAGTATTGAACGTTTATTTGAAACTGAACCCGATGCAAAAGAAGTGATCAAAAAAAGAGAGATCTATACTGTGATGGAAATAGCCACCGATAAATGTGAAGATGCTGCAAACGTGATTGAGTCAATCATTATTAAATACGCTTAATTAATTTCAAAATTTCTTGTTTCTATAATTTCTGTTTATGACTTAAATGAAATTTAGAAATCCTGAAATCTTTAAATAATTTCTATGACCACCTTTTTGATAGTTATCATAGCGCTGGCATTGATCTTTGATTTTATTAATGGTTTTCATGATGCTGCAAATTCAATAGCAACTATTGTATCTACCAAAGTGTTGACTCCTTTTCAGGCAGTATTGTGGGCTGCATTGTTTAACTCTGTTGCCTTTTTTATTTTTAAAGATCATGGCGTGGCCGATACTGTTGCCAAAACGGTAAACAGTAATATGATACCGCAATCAAACATGATGGTGGTTATTTTTTCAGGTTTGATCGCTGCTATTGCATGGAATTTACTTACGTGGTGGTTTGGTATCCCATCATCATCGTCCCACACCTTGATCGGGGGATTTGCAGGAGCAGCGATTGCTCAAGGCGGATTTGGTACAATTAATACTGCAATAATTTTAAAAACAGCAAGCTTTATTTTTCTTGCACCTGTTGTGGGAATGATAATGGCCTTAATAATCTCATTATGGTTTTTAAATTCATTTAGAAAAGGCTATATTCCTAAACTTATCTCAATTATCATCCTGCTATTGGTCGGTCTGTTCCTTTACAAAAATCTTGAGTTTGATGCCGCCAAATTAACGACGCACTATGAATCCTATGTAATGAAGGTGATCTTTTATTCAAAAAACTTTAAGTGGATATTATTAGCATTTATTTTAGTTATCATGGCAGTCTTTACATTTTACCTGAATACATTAAATGCCAACAGATCTAATCAATGGTTTAGAAGATTACAACTTGTTTCATCAGCCGCTTTTAGTATTGGTCATGGGGGTAATGATGCACAGAAAGTAATGGGCATTATTTCCGCAGCATTGATTGCAGGTGGAACGATACCTGATTTTAAGCACATGCCTGTATGGGTACCTATAGCTTGCTATGTAGCCATTGGCGCCGGAACAATGAGTGGGGGATGGAAAATTGTAAAAACAATGGGTACAAAAATCACTAAGGTTACTCCATTTGAAGGCGTAGCTGCAGAGACTGCAGGTGCAATAACTTTATTTGTTACAGAAGCATTAAAAATTCCTGTTAGCACTACACATACAATTACCGGGGCGATCATGGGGGTTGGTGCTACAAAACGCTTATCCGCTGTTCGTTGGGGTGTAACAGTTAATCTTCTTTGGGCATGGATCTTAACTATACCTGTAAGCGGATTACTTGCAGCCGGTGTTTATTCAATAGTTAAACTTTTTTTCTAAGCTTATCTCTTCTCTTTTTCCGATTTTTGCATGATAAACTTTGTTATTCATGGTGAAGATCCTTGTTACAGGCGGTTGCGGATATATTGGCTCTCATACTCTGGTCGACCTAATTGAGAATGGCTATGATGTTATTTCTGTTGATAACAATTCAAGATCACATGCCAGCATGCTCGAAAGAGTGGAAAAGATCACAGGGCAACCTGTAAAAAACTATAAAGTTGATCTTTGCAATTTTGATGACACATTTGCCATCTTCCAGGAAAATACTGATATAAGAGGCGTCATTCATTTTGCAGCATATAAGGCGGTGGGTGAATCTGTGGAACAGCCACTAATGTATTTTGAAAACAACCTATACTCGCTGATCAATCTTTTAAAATGTGTGCAGGATTTTGAGATCCCCTGGTTTGTTTTTTCATCATCATGTACAGTTTATGGCACTCCCGATAGTAGTCCTGTTACGGAAGCCACATTACCTAAGCCCGCTGAATCGCCTTATGGTTATACAAAACAAATGGGCGAACAAATTGTAAATGAATTTGCAAAAAGTGCAGCAGTTACTAAATGCATTTTATTGAGATACTTCAACCCGGTTGGGGCACATCCATCAGCAATCATTGGTGAGATGCCGGTGGGTAAACCACAAAATCTTTTCCCAGCCATTACACAAACAGCGATTGGTAAATTACCAGGAATGATCGTTTATGGAAATGATTATAATACCCGTGATGGCAGTTGTGTAAGAGATTTTATTCATGTTTGTGATATTGCCCATGCTCATACTCTTGCATTGGATTATGTTGCGGAAGGAAAGAATAAGTCCTCATGTGAAGTATTTAATCTTGGTTCAGGAAATGGTGTAACAGTACTCGAGGCAATCAAGGCTTTTGAAAGAGTAAACGATGTCAAACTGAATTATACGATCGGGCCAAGAAGACCCGGAGATGTAATATCAATTTATGCAAGCAATGATCTTGCAAGAAATGCACTAGGCTGGGAACTAAAATATAGTCTTGATGATATGGTAGCTACAGCCTGGAAATGGGAACAACGACTTAAGGCTGATGAGACAGTATTTGCTGGTAAACCGGGAGAATTGAATTGACAACTGGCAATTTCTGTGCAACCCTTACTTTTGCGCCAACTTATTTTATTAATCATGGAAGTACTGGAACAAAAATCAAACATGCTCAAAGAAATTCAATCAACTGGTAATAAAGATACACGCAGTGGCTTTGGTGATGGTATTGTTGAAGCTGCAAGAAAAAATTCAAATATCGTTGCACTTACTGCAGATCTTGCAGGTTCATTAAAGTTGAATCAATTTATAAAAGAATTTCCTGACAGATTTTTTCAATGTGGTATTGCTGAAGCAAACATGATGGGAATCGCAGCAGGATTTACTATTGGTGGAAAAATTCCATACACAACTACGTTTGCAAATTTTTCAACTGGTCGTGTGTATGATCAAATTCGCCAGTCAATTGCATATTCCGGAAAGAATGTAAAAATATGTGCTTCGCATGCAGGTGTTACTTTGGGAGAAGACGGTGCAACACACCAGATACTTGAAGATATTGGTTTGATGAAAATGTTGCCGGGCATGACAGTAATTGTTCCCTGTGATTATAATCAAACGAAGGCTGCAACATTAGCTATCGCAGATTATGTAGGGCCGGTTTATTTACGGTTTGGAAGACCCGTGTGGCCGATATTCACCAGGCAAGAAGATTTTAAAATTGGTAAAGCACAAATATTTTCGGAAGGAACTGATGTTTCAATTTTTGCTTGTGGTCATTTGGTGTGGAACGCAATTCAAGCCGGTGTTATTTTACAAGAAAAAGGTATCAGTGTTGAAGTAATAAATATTCATACAGTAAAACCATTGGATGAAGCTGCTGTTATTAATTCAATCCGCAAAACAAAATGTGCAGTAACTGCCGAAGAACACAATATCATTGGCGGATTAGGTGATGCTATTGCACAGTGTGCAGCAAAGAATTTTCCAGTGCCGATCGAATATGTTGGAACAAAAGATACGTTTGGTGAAAGCGGAACTCCTGCTCAGTTATTAAAGAAATATGGATTAGATGTACCGGATATTATTGCAGCTGCAGAAAAAGTGATGGCAAAAAAATAATTCCAAAAAATATTCCTATGCTTAACCGTTGCTTCGAA
>DATHDP010000021.1:0-10571 GCA_035318985.1 Chitinophagaceae bacterium | reverse complement strand
GCAACAGCGGCATCTTCCTGATGGGCCGTTACGAATTACAGGTGCTCGACAACTACAATAACATAAATAAAACGTATGTAAACGGCCAGGCAGGCAGTATGTATAAACAAACTCCGCCGTTGGTAAATGTGTGTAAAGCTCCCGGCGAATGGCAGACCTATGATATTGTATTTACTGCACCACGATTCAGTGATAATGGTTCGGTGGTCATACCCGCCCACATTACTGTAATACAAAATGGAGTGTTGGTTCAAAACAACACAACCATCTGGGGCAATACCGAATATATTGGGTCACCCTTTTATGAGAAGCATGATGCAAAAGAACCTCTAATGTTACAGGATCATTCTCATCTTACCAGTTTTAGGAATATCTGGATAAGGGAGTTGTAATTTTTTTAGCCAGCTATTGTAATTCTATTGATCGTCTGTTGCTACGCTCAGTTTATCGTTCTGTTTTCATGGCATCTGTCGTTGAGCGAAGCGAAACCCCGATGAATATCGGGACACTTTTGTGCTGTAAGAATCCTTTTGAGCTTTCGTGAATTGTCAATGGTGAATTGTGAGTGATGTTTACAAGTATTGACCATTCACAACTCACTATTCACAACTCAATTCTTTTCCTTTAACAACCCTTCCACAATATTTGTGAAGATCTTTTTGTATTCCTCAAAGTATTGCTTTGTACCCGGACCATAAAATACACTGTGAACTTCTTTTACATTTCCATTCCGGTCAAGAAAAATACTTGTAGGGAATGAACGTATTGGAGTAAGTTGAGGTAATGTCTTTTCTGTTTTTAGTTCATCAGTTGAAGTAACACCGGTTATCAGCATCGGGTACTGTACATTAAATAGTTTCTGAAATTTAGCCAGGCTTTTTCTCGAACGTTCAATATCTGTTGAATATTCATAAGCAAGCGAAACAATTTCTACGCCTTTACTGCGGTATTTATTATAAAAATCACTCAGGAATTTTGTTTCATCCATACAGTTAGGGCACCAGCTGCCCATCAATTGTACAACCACAACTTTGTTTTTGAATCTTTCATCGTTTATGGAAACGGGTTTTCCTTCAAGATCATTGAAAGTAAAATTCAGTTTGCTTTCACCTGGCTTTAATTTGGTTGGCTGTTCCTGCTCTGGTTCTTTTACATTATTATCTTTCACGGCAGTCCATGTTTCTTTACCGCTATAGCCAGCTAAATAAACACCTCCGGTGATCTTTTCAGCACTTGCGATCCTTGCATAAAAGGTATAAGCATGTGAACCATCAAAAGTTGATAGCTTCAACGAATCGCCGGTAACGATCCCTTCCAAAAAACGATAATCACCGGTAGGAGTTAAAAAACTGCCTGTAAGTTTATCGCCCGATTGTTCAAATTCTGCTAATGCTTTTCTTGGTGTGCCGTTTGGTCTTGTGATCGTAACATCCCATTTGCCGCTGATATTATATTTAGCACTTCCCTGGTTTTTTGCGAACCGATAGATCTGGTTGGGATATGCATAAAACGGCCAGTTCTGAAATTCACCGGTTGTTCCCTTGTTCCAGATACCCTGGAAACTTCCGTCAGCGTTTCTTTTAGTTTTAAAAGATGATTCAAAAACAGGCATAGCAAAATTCACTGAATCATTTGTGAGAGAAACAGGGCCTACTTTTATTTTTTCATCTGCATTTATTATATAAAAATAAGTTCCGGTCTTTTCCTTACTCACTAGCATATTAAAGACCACAGTATTACTGTCAGACCTTACAACATAAGCCCTGTAATTAGTCGCCAATTCTTTTTGCCCAACGACCGATAAAAAACTAAGCGCCAAACTACCTATCAATACAAGTGCTTTCATTTAAATATTTTTCAACATGCAATATCGGTAAAAGACAAAAAAACCTGCCAAAAAGTTGGCAGGTCCGTTAAATACTTTACAGAATAACAGATCTTTATCTTATACCAGCCTTTAATTGATAATAATTAGGCTGATATTTTTCTTTTCGAAGTATTGTAAGTAAGTCTTTTTCCAAACTTGTTATTGGAAATTCGATGATTCGGCCGATCTCAGCACCTTTTTGTTCAACAATTACTGTTGGCACCCTGACTATGTTTTTAGCCGCTTCTTCATGTTGTGGGCTCTTTTTATAAAGATTGTCACTATTGCCTACCAGTACCAATGTAAGATCATTCATCGGGAATCCGCAGCAATCAAGCATCTTCAATACTCTTGGCACTTCTCTCCTGCTATCACCGCACCACGTGCCCATAAAAATGGTTAAGGATTTACCTGCAAGCAGTGGCCTGATGAAGTTGCATGTAAAAGAATCAACAACATAAGAATCATAATTTGGCTTGAACCAATCAGCAAATGGCGATTGCAATAATGCAGCTCTTGTGCATTTACCCAATAGCATATCATTACCGTGAGAGTCTTTGCTTGTTTGATTTAGTAAAACCGGTGATGAAGAGCTCCTGGAAACAGAACAGGATGAAATTGTAATTATTGAAATAATTATTATAATGAAATATGTTTTCATGATTGAAAGTTTTAAAATGAAATAATGTAATGAAGGTCAATAGACCACAGACGACAGACCATAGAAGATAATCGGTAGCACAATTAGTTTTGATTACAAAAAACCAAGAAGAGTCACCGTGGTCTGTTGACCATCGTCCGTCGTCAAAATTTGCTTAAACAATAGGCGGATGAAAGGGAGTGCCTGCAAAGCTTTTAGTCAGATCGGAATTGTATTCTGTAAAGTCATCAGGAGATGAAAGAATGATCTGCGGAACTTCAATTATTGTTTTGGGTGTAAACTCATTCAGCTTTTCTGTCAAAGTATTTTTTGATAATGAATTAGCAGAAGACTCATCATTATGATCGAACATAGAAGTAAGATGAGTCTGGCAACCGCAATCAGGTTTGTTTTGTACTATTTCAGCCTGCCATTTACAATAGAGATAAGAAGCGACTTTTCCGTACTGCAGACTAAAAAAAACTACAAGAATTAATATGGCTGATAACTTCTGTCTCATTTTACTGGATACAAATTACTAAAAAACCTTAGCTTTAATATCATCTCTAAAAAACTGTTATGAGAAATATCATTTTAGTAGTTCTACTTTTTGCATCTTGCTTAGCTGTTACAGCCCAAAATTTCGATACCATAACCATAAAAACAACTAAAGTAGCTGGCTCAGTATATATGCTTGAAGGGTCAGGTGGAAACATTGGCGTTTTAGTTGGGAATGACGGTGTCATACTTATAGATGATCAATTTGCTCCTTTATCAGAAAAAATAAAGAAGGCAATAGCTGCAATCAGCGACAAACCGATCAGGTTTATCATCAACACCCATTTTCACGGAGATCACTCTGATGGAAATAAAGTATTCGGCAGTGAAGGTTCTATCATTGTTGCCCATGAAAATGTGCGGAAAAGATTGAGTACAGATTACATTTTCGAAGCTTTTAAGCAGGAACAAAAGGCGTTAAGCTATGAGGGGTTGCCAAAAATAACCTTTGCTGAATCACTTACATTCAATATGAATGGGGAAACGGTACAGGTGATCCATATTAAAAATGCACATACCGATGGTGATGCCGCTATTTATTTCAAAGAATCAAATGTGCTGCATACTGGCGATGCGTTTGTCAGGTATGGTTTACCATTTATTGATGATGGCGGAGGAGGAACATTAGATGGTATGATAAAAGGAGCTGATCAAATGTTGAAAATGATCAATGATGAGACAAAGATCATCCCCGGGCATGGACAGATCAGCAGCAAAAAAGATCTGCAGGATTATAAAAACAAGTTACAAACAATAAGGAACAGGATCGCGGAGGGAATTAAAGCAGGCAAAACGGTGGATCAGATCATAAGTTCAGATCCAACCAAAGAGTTTAAAACAGGTTTTGATAAAGTATTTTTTGTACAGTCTGTTTACAAGTCATTGAAGAAATAAAGATCATTTAAAGATTGGCGAACATATCTGATGTCATAGCTGAAAGATCGTACTCTTCCTTCCAGCCCCAATCTTTTCTTGCCACAGAATCATCTATACTTTGCGGCCAACTGTTGGCAATAGTCTGTCGGTAATCGGGTTTATATGAGATCTTAAAATCAGGAACATGTTTTTTTACTTCAGCTCCTATTTCTTTTGGTGAAAAACTCATTCCTGAAATATTATAAGAAGTTCTAATTGAAATTTTGTCTGCAGGTGCTTCCATCAATTCTATAGTGGCACGAATTGCATCAGGCATGTACATCATTGGCAGATACGTATTCTCATCTAAAAAACATTCATACTTTTTTTCCTCTAATGCTTCATGAAAGATCTCGATCGCATAATCAGTAGTGCCACCGCCGGGAGGTGATTTATAAGAGATCAAACCCGGGTAACGTAAACTGCGAACATCAACACCAAAACGCTGATAAAAATAATTGCACCAAAATTCTCCTGCATATTTGCTAATACCATAAACAGTGGTTGGTTCAATAATGGTTTGCTGAGGGCAATTTTTCTTCGGACTTGTAGGACCAAATACTGCAATAGACGAAGGCCAGTAAACTTTATGCAGTTTTTCTTCTCTTGCAATATCAAGAACATTCAATAAACCCTGCATATTCAAATGCCAGGCGAGATTCGGATTTTTTTCACCAGTTGCAGAAAGGATAGCCGCAAGTAAATAGATCTGTGTAAAGTTTTGACGGATAACTTGCACATGCAACATTTCCTTATTCATAACATCTAATGAAACATAGGGCCCTGTACCTTCAAGCAAAGGATTCTGCTCTCGCAGATCGGAGGCAACTACATTGCTATTGCCATAGATTTTTCTGAGTGCTAATGTTAACTCTACTCCTATTTGTCCCGATGCCCCTATGACGAGGATCTTTTCTTTTACCATAAACAGTCTATTAATCAACAAATGTCAAACTCCATCATCCAAATTCCAAATAACAAATACCAAATTCCACTCCTACCTTTGTCGATATGGAAAAATTTTTGAAGGATCTGTTCACGAATCAATCTTATGATGAAAAGAATTTCTTCCTGATAGCTGGACCTTGCGTTGTGGAAAGCGAAGAATTGATAATGGAAGTGGCTGACAAGGTCTATTCTATTTGCAAAAATCTTGGTATTCCGTATATATTCAAAGCATCATACAGAAAAGCGAACCGTACAAGCGGCATTTCATTTACCGGTCTTGGAGATGATCTTGCATTGGGAATGATCAATCATGTAAAGAAAAAATTTCTTTTACCTGCAACTACTGATATACATGCAAAAGAAGAAGCGGTATTGGCTGCACAGCATGTTGACATTTTACAGATACCTGCTTTTTTATGTCGTCAAACAGATCTGTTGGAAGCCGCAGCAAAAACAGGCAAGATCGTAAATGTAAAGAAGGGTCAATTTGTAAGTGGTGAAGCGATGAAGTTCGCGGTTGATAAAATTAGAAAAGCAGGAAACGATAAGATCATCTTGACTGAAAGAGGAACCACATTCGGTTACCAGGATCTTGTTGTTGATTACAGAAGTATCCCCATTATGCGATCACACGGCGTTCCGGTTGTGATGGATTGCACTCATAGTCTTCAACAACCAAATCAATCCGCCGGGGTCACTGGTGGTAATCCACAAATGATAGAAACAATTGCAAAAGCCGCAATTGCCACAGGCGCCGATGGATTATTTATTGAAACACATCCAAACCCAGCAGTAGCAAAAAGCGATGGAGCTAATATGCTCAAACTTGATCTGCTTGCGCCACTCCTGGAAAAATTAATACGAATCAGGAAAGCTATTAATTAAAACTAAAAAGCCACCCCTAATGGAATGGCTTATGAATTTTCATAGATCAATTTATTGATGAAGGAAAGTAGTATCAATTTTTGTTATCGTATTCACCAAAACATTGATGTTTGTTCTGAGTGAATCTTTGTAAGTAACATCAGATGGTTTATAAAATACACCGTAAGTACCTGCAGATAATCCACGAAGGAGGTAACCACCATCTGAATCAGTAAATGTGCTCGCAACTGTATCAACGCCCTGAACCGCGTAAACTGCAGATTGAAAATCCTTAGGTATCACCACACCTTTAATACTTCCACCAGCTGCATTTAGAATAGTTCTGATCGTTGGTTTAAGAATGTACTTACCATTTCCTGTCTTTACAATAGATTTTGCCACATCAAAATCAAGTGTGATGGTATAAAGAATTCCATCCAACACATCCTGCTGTATATTTAATTTTAAACCGCTTTGTTGTGCACTGGGAGTTTCGAGTTTTATTAATTGTGAAGTTCCCTGGATCTTTACATAATTTTCAGTGCCGAGGATCAGTCTCATCTGATGCAATTTTCCTGAAGGGATGTTTGCATCAGCAAGCAAAGTATCATCATCATTTACCAGTTTTAATAGATCGTAAGCAGCTGCATGCACATTTTGCAAACTTTGCCATCCGTTTGAACTGTCACCTGTTACATTGATCTGTACATCTTTTACATCAATGTAAACAGCTTCGTAATCGCCGGGATCATCAGTCAAAAAAACCTGGAGCCTGGCGTTACCATCATTAGTGCTATTTTTTTTGCATGAATTAAGTACGGTTAGCGAAACAAGGGATAGGATTAGTACGGAAATGATCGATGTAGTTCTCATTTTTTGTTTTTAGTAGTACGCATAAATCAAGATTAATGCCAAATAAAAAAAATCAATTAAAGTTTGTTTCATTCTTCAGATTATCAATGAATGATAACAAATGAAAAACATTTTTGCGTACTTGTAAATAGCGCTTATCAGTTCATCTTCTTGACCCTGATCATTCGAGAACATCCGATGCAGGTAATACTACGAAAGCAACAATCCCAGCTATTGCCGGGATTGTTGCGAATAAATAGTTAGAAACACTTTATTTCGTCAGTACAAATGATGTTGTTAATTTATCGTTATCAACCAAGGCCTGAACAATATAAAATCCCGCTTGCAGTTTATCCATTCCGCTAATAACAATCGAATTATTCCCCTGAGAAAGTTGGTTTTTTTGCTTCATCAATATCTTACCATTGACATCTATAACACGTAGTTCAATATCATCCTGCTTAGAATAATTTATATTCACAACAGCATTTCCTCTTACGGGATTCGGATTTACTGATATACTATGCGTTCCATCAGTTTTTTTGCGGAATAATAACACCTGGCTATAACTGGTCTTACCATCTTTTTCTTTGATCATCAAACGGTAAAAAATTGTATTCGTCGAAACATTCGCAAGGTCATCAACAAATTCATATTGAACAGCGCTATTCATTCTACCTTGTGGCAAAACATTGCCAACAGAAATAAAATTCGTTCCTGTAAAGCTGCGCTGAATTTCAAACTTATCAATACTAAATTCATCAGAAGTTTTCCAATACAATGTTGATTTTTCATTTCTATAAACACCACTGAAGCTGAGCAATTTTAATGGTAACACAACATCTTCTGCAACTACAACAACAGTAAATGCATTATTCGTTTGAACCGGTAAATTGAAATCAAAATAAATTGATGCAGTGTTATGAATTGTATCCCCTACTGCAAGTGAGCTAATTGGTTTAATACGATAAGAAACAAAACCATGGCTGGCTGGTTCATTGATAGAACTATGAGGAAGCCTTATATCATAGAATGTCCATTTAAGTATATTATCAGTCAAGCTTACCTTATAGCTATGGCTAGTTGCAATTACCTGTAAGGTAGCGAGATCAAGTTTGGGGCTTAATGTGTCTAGTATTTCGATATTAAAAGCGGTATCAGTTCCAAGATTTTGGAACCGAACGAGGTAATCAAGGTATTTTCCACTTGTTACATACGCTGGAGGGATTTTCCCTTCATTGTTTTCATATTTATCATTTGGATCAAAAGATCCACGAACGATCTGTTTTACAACGGCAGTATCATCCAAAGGAGTTTGATCACTGGCCGTTGGTGTTATAATAGCAATAGATACTAAAGTATCTCCAATATTTACAGCCGGTGGTGCCTGAACAAGAAATTTTACAGTAATTGAAGCCGAGTCTAATGGGTCAAAATTTGTGTAAGCCCATTTTAAAGTATCGCCATTAGATGAACTAATTGGAGGATCGGAGGAAACATAATCCATACGTGAATCTTTTTTAAAAAGTATTTCGCCGCTTGTTATCTGATCAGTACCAATATTCTTGTATAATATTTTATAGCTAACATTAAACCCAGGCCTGGCATTTGTCAGTGGTATGGTATTAATAACAAGATCCCTAATACCGGGAAGCGGTTGAATTGCAAAACTGAATGAATCTTTATTAAAGTATGTTGTGAATGAACTTAAATGAGAAAGAGGAATAACTGAATAATAAGGTAATGATAATTGTACAGTAGTTGTATAATCACCTAAATCCGTTTCGTTTTTGAAAAGACCATCGACAGGAACAGCAATTCTGGTATCACCAGACTTTTCAGTTTTTACAGTGGCATTGGAGAACGTATGTTCGCCAGGATCTTTAATGCCATTTGAGTTTTGATCATAATAAAGTAATCCCGTAACTGTATTGACGGAAGTTAATCTTACAACCCAAGCATCCAGTAAACCATTATTGGTTTGTACATCACCATATGTTGATTTGGTATAACCAGTAACTATATAATCGCCTGCCGCCATTTCAATAACACTACCTCTTGCCCATTCACCACTATAACCACCAAGACATCTTTGCCATTCGAGTATACCAGCATTATTTAATTTAATCATCCAAATATCTGCCCTGGATGAGTCAAAACCTGGAGGAGTATGATATCCTGTTACATCTCCATTTCCAGATTCAGTATACGCAGGTATGAGAAATCCCAGATCTGAAGTTTGAATAACTTTGCCAGTACCACCAAATCCATCATACACAATCCCTATCATTCCATCAAAACCAATTCCTCCAAGAGCATTCTGCCATTCGATAGTTAAGTCATTTTTTATTTTAAAAATCCATACTTCGTCTCCATTTGCAGATCCAGGATATCCAACAACATCACCTCCGCCATTATGAATAGTTGAATTAACTACACAACTACCATCAACATAAGTTGAAACAAGCTGGTTTGAAACATCACTTAATGTTCCTCCAAAACATTTTTGTGAAAGTAATGTTCCTGCAGATGATACTCTGCAAAGGAATATATCGGAATAATCTGTGTTACTGCCGTGGAAATTTGGCAGGCCTGGTGAATTGGTATAGCCTAAAACATATATTTCTCCATTTTGTCCCTCTTTAAGATCAGTAAACCTTTCCATGGAAGTTCCACCCATACATTTTTGCCATTGAAAAACACCTGTACTATTTAATTTGGCCAACCAAATATCCTCACTGCCTGCATTTCCGGTTACATTTCCATCATTAGAGATTGTTTCTGTTCCAATATAGTAAGAGCCATCAAGTGCCTGAATTGCTTTTGCATTCGAAACTACCTCGTTGAATGTTCCACCTAAGGCAGCCTGCCATTGCAATGTTCCTGATTCGTCAATATTAAAAACCCATAGATCCTGGCCTCCATGATTTCCTGAAACATTCCCATTATTGGACATTGTTAGCCCGTTAATTACATAACTCCCATCAATTGCTTTTATAATATTCGATACATATTCCTCACTTGATCCTCCAAAACATTTATGCCATAACGAAGTGCCATCAGCTGCCAGCTTGCTAACCCAAATATCATTACCGCCGTGATTACCCGATACATCACCATTATTTGAAGTAGTATTAGACACTATCAAAAAACTACCATCTGTATTGTAATAATAGGATATAGGTGTTTCACTTAAAGTTCCTCCAATTGTCCTGGTCCACTGTGTTTGTCCAAGTATATTCATTTTTACAATCCAGATATCAGAACCGCCATGATTGCCGGAGATATCGCCGTTATTAGAAGAAGTTTCCGTCACTGTAATGAAACCATTATCATTTGTTTTGAACGAAAAAACGGGAACATCATTCAAAGTACCACCCAGATTTCTCTGCCATCTTATTCCCGGGGCTTGGCTATATGAATTAAAAAAAAGAGTAGTAATGAAAAGAATAAAGAACAATTTTTTCATAAACGGAGTTTGGGTTGCTTAAAAATAAATAAAAAAGCCGGTTTCAAAACCGACTTCTAATATTAATTGATCAATTATTTAAACTCACATTCAGCTTATAGTAAGTTTAATATTTATTTTTTAATAGAGTTCTGCTAAGTATTCTGAATCCATCAGACCAAATTAGATTATATACTCCGCTAGGCAGAAGTTTTAAATCAAGTTGAGTTTGTCCTGTATTTTTTACAGGAATGAATACTTTAACAGTTCTTCCGGAAATATCTACAAACTTGATCTTAGCATCTTTATTCGTTGAAGGATGCTTAATGAGAACAATATCAATGACGGGGTTTGGAAATATTCTTAATTCGATTGAATTATTATTCGATGGCCCGAATAGCCCTGTCACAGCGTTATATGTAAATCCAGTTATTGATACAATACCTCCCGGCGTGGTTACACTTATATTGCCCGATGCA
>DATHDP010000020.1:0-64956 GCA_035318985.1 Chitinophagaceae bacterium | reverse complement strand
CATTACACCAGCAGCATTTACCGTTTCCCAAAAATGACCTTCTGATGTTGCGGCATCACCAATTGTTACAAAACAAACTTCATTGCCATTATCAGAAAGATGAGCAAATTGTTTTAACTCTTTTATAGCACGAAAACATTTTGAAGCAAGAGCAACACCCAGACCTCTAGGCATTTGACCGGCAGTTGGAGCAAGATCAGCAATCGTATTTTTTCGATTGGCAAGGTCAACCCAGTTCCCATTCTCATCAGTTAATGAAGTACAGAAATGCGAAACCATTTGTCGGCCTGCACTATTTGGATCATTCTTATCGTCAGGATCGGCATATAATTGAGCAAAAAATTGTTCAACACTTGTCTGGGCAATAGCGAATTGAAAGGTTTGATCACGGTAATAACCACTGCGGAAATCCCCTTCTTTGAAAAACTTTGCCATAGCCACCTGCGCTACTTCTTTACCATCCCCAAAAATTCCAAATTTGGCCTTACCAGTCAATACCTCCTTGCGGCCTAAAAGACTGGCCTCACGGCTTAAGCAAGCAACAAAAAAATCATTTAACACCTCGTTACGAAAACTTTCGAACGAAAGTTTATCAGCGGCAAGCATTGAAGGATGAGGGGTATCCATGAGACAAAGATATAGGAAACCCTACCCCGTTTTTGGCATGTTAAAAAATACTGAATTTCTGTGCTTTTGGGCTATGGTATTTGAAGTTGAAGTCTTAATTTTGAAACCTGAATCATTTAAAATGAAAAAACTCTTTACCCTCTTTTCTGCAATTGCAATAACAGTTGTATTGAATGCGCAAACAACAACCACAGAAGAAGTTCTTTCTGTAAAGGAAGTTGCGTTTGATTTTGGAACAATTCCACAAGGCAAACCAGTTTACCATTTTTTTGAAGTTACCAATACTGGAAAAGATCCGATGGTAATTTCAAATGTTCAAACAAGCTGCGGATGTACAACTCCGGAATGGAGTAAAGATCCGATCACTCCCGGTGGTACTGCAAAAGTAAGAGTAGGATATAATGCGGCCGGTGAAGGTCATTTTGAAAAGTTTATTACGATAATGTACAACCAAAATCTGTCAAAACAGATCAAGATAATGGGAACCGTATGGAAATCTCCAGCAGGTTCAGCACCAGAAAACTCATCAATCAGCTTATTAAAACAAAAAAACAATTAAGATCATGAAGAAATTATTTTTTATCGCCGCTGCATTCATAGTAACTGCCGGGGCAATGGCACAAACAACAAAACCGGATGATGTTGCCAAATTCAATACTAACAAGTATGATTTTGGAAAAGTAAAACAAAGCGTTCCTGCTGTTTATTCATTTGAGATCACCAATACATCTGACAAACCATTGGTGATAGAAAATGCGCATGCCACATGTGGTTGCACTGTTCCTGAATATCAAAAGGATCCGATCTTACCTGGCAAAACAGCAAAGATCAAAGTACAATACAATGCCGCTAATGGTGGTCAGTTTGATAAGACTGTTTTTGTAAAATTTGCAGGCGTTGATGAAGAAAAGTCTCTTGGCATTACGGGTGAAGTATTACCGGCAGAGGCGTTTGATACATGGGCTAAAGAAGAAGCAACAAAAGCAGAAGCAGCAAAAGCAGCAGCTGAAAAAGAGAAAACTACTAAATCAAAATCTAAAGGAAAAAACAAATCAGGCAAATAATAAAGGCTTGTTTTAATATTTAAGTCCCCGTCTTTGGATGGGGATTTTTTATTACCGGAAGTTTACTTAACTAATGATAATTACCTTTGAGGCATGTTAAATATTTCAACCCGCGGTCAGAATATGCCCGCTTCGCCAATTCGAAAACTGGTGCCTTATGCAGAGACTGCAAAGAAAAAAGGAATTAAAGTTTATCATCTTAATATCGGCCAGCCAGATATAGAGACACCGCCCGCAATACTTGACGCTGTTCGCAATGCAGATATCAAAGTGCTTGAATATAGTCACAGCGCCGGTAATGAAAGCTACCGCAGAAAGCTTGTGCAGTATTATAAAAAGGTTGGCATTGATGTTACTCACGAACAGATCATCATTACCACAGGCGGCAGTGAAGCTATCATGTTTGGTTTTTTTTGTTGTCTGAATGCAGGTGATGAAGTAATTATCCCTGAGCCGTTTTATGCAAACTATAATGGCTTTGCTTGTGCAGCAGGTGTAAACGTTGTTCCGATCACATCTACTATTGAAACCGGCTTTGCCCTGCCTCCTATCGAAGATTTTGAAAAAATGATTACTCCAAAAACTAAAGCGATCATTATTTGTAGTCCAAATAATCCGACAGGTTATCTATATAGTCGTTCTGAAATGGAGGCATTGAAAAAAATATGCATCAAATATGATCTGTATTTATTCAGCGATGAAGCTTATCGTGAGTTTTGCTATGATGGCGAATATGTAAGTGCCATGCATCTTTCAGGATTGGACCAGCACGTGGTGCTGATGGACACCATTTCAAAAAGATATAGTGCATGTGGCGCAAGACTAGGAGCGTTTGTTACAAAAAATAAGGAAGTATATAACGCTGCTATGAAATTTGCTCAGGCAAGACTTTCACCTCCCGGCCTTGCACAAATAATGGGTGAAGCTGCTGTTGATCTTCCCGATTCTTATTTCGATGCACCCAAAGCTGAATATTTATCAAGAAGAAACTTAATGGTTAACAGGTTAAATAAAATGCCAGGTGTGTTTTGCCCAAATCCCGGCGGTGCATTTTATGCTATTGCAAAACTGCCTATTGATGATTCAGATAAATTTTGTCAATGGCTACTGGAAAGTTTTTCTTATAAAGATCAAACAGTAATGCTTGCACCTGCAACAGGATTTTATGGAACTGAGGGTCTGGGAAAAAATGAAGTGAGGCTCGCTTATGTATTAAATCTTGATGCGCTTAATGCTGCAATGGATTGTTTGGAAAAAGCATTGGAAGAATATCCCGGAAGAACAATTGCAAAAAAATTAAGTACAGCAGAAGCAAAATAACTATTGTACAAATAATTTCAACACAACATCCTTTTGATCTTTTCTGATTATCAATAAAAGATTCAATCCTTTACTTAATCTTCCGGGCGGCAATTGGCTACTGACATTATCTAATTTCATTTCATAGATCTTTTGTCCCTGCATATTGATCACCTGTAATGTTGCCGGTTCAAACATGTTATCAGAAAGTATAGTGATCGGTTCATATTGAGATGCAGGATTTGGATAAACTATGAATTCAGTGCCATTAAAATAATAAACTGTTTCAAGGGAAGAATAAATCACTTTGCCACCTGCCAATTCAAGCTTGACCCTATAAATATTTGAACCTTTCTTTAATGATGCATCAATAAGATTATACAATAAAGAAGATGGATTAACAATTTGCTGAATAGCTACATACTCAGTTCCATTAAATTTTTCCAAAACGATCTTATTGATATTATAAAAAGTACCAAGCGAAATAGTAAGTTGCGCAGAATTACCAACCAGCAAAGCAAGAAAAGAACGAAAATAACATTCAACACCCTGTACTGTATAATTAAATGTATAGCTCTTCACTCCTTCTTTATTTTCTATGATCGGTGCAACTGCATAATGCAATGAAGGATTTGTGGTTTTTGCAAGCAGCATAAAACTATCTGGGGTTACAGCTATTGGTTCCAGGTATTTAGTTCCAAGTTTATAAACCCTGTAATTTGTAATACCAGGTAATTTATTCCAATAAAATAAAAAAGAATCCGGGCAATTGAATCCTACACCTGTGTTGGTTCTGTTTGCTATCGTAAACGTATCGCTGACAAAAACATTTGAGCCAATGGTCATGCGAAGCAGACCAATGTTTGTTATATTGGGAACACTCCAATTATAATGACCATTATTTAAATCCACAGCAACTTGTACCGGTTGCCATATATTTCCTCCTGTGCTATATTCCAGATTTCCATTTGAAGCTGCAAACGATGATTGCCACCTGATCGTATTGGTTATTGATGGAAAAATAAAATCATTAGCCGTTGGAAATTGCCATTCAAATTTATCAGCGGAATCTAACTGCCAGGCAATATGAAAATTTTGTGAAGCAGTACTAATATTAGATCCTGCTACCTTAAGCTGGTAATTTCCTGCAGCAGGATTATCAATAGTTATTTGTTCAACATTATTCAAACTATCTCTTTTCCTTTTTGCTATTTGTAATAACGAATCAACATGAGGAAAAGAATTTAAGACCCATGGTTGCCATGTTTGACCAGATGAAATTTCTTTCAGCTCAAGATCAAGATCATTTATCAAAGCTTTTGTCGCATTCGGACTAGCAGGAGGGTCACTCCAAACCAGTGTTGCTTTTAGTTTTTTTATTCCTTCCGGTACAGCAATAATAAAAGCTTGACTTGATAAATTGGTAACACTGCCAACAAAAAATCTATTTGTCTGCAAAGTTTTCAAAGCATTATTTGTATTCAAGCTTCCAAATCCATTTTTATAGTCAACTTCAGCATTGCCAACATCATCAGCACTGTTAATAAGAATTGCCTTTATCATTGAATTTGGTGGTAACACTCCTGTTATTTGCTTATATAACTGTTGAAGAAGTAAGGCGGTACCTGAAACCAACGCAGCCGCTCCCGAGCTTCCATCTTCACCAAAAGCAACTAATTCCGGTTTTATTCTACCATCATGGGCTGGACCTTTTGAGCTTAATGCAGCAACAACAGAAAAAGAATCTGTTGCCCCAACAGTTAAAATATTCTTAGCCATTTTAAAACTACCCGTAAGATTTGCAAAACCATTTAGTCCTGTATAAACTCCCGTACTTGCAGAAGAGGTTCCTGAATTACCTGAAGAAAAAATATGTAGCAAAGACCCGTTACTGATAGCACTTGCATCATAAGCAGCTGCATCTGCACCGTAATAATTTTCAACACCAACACCATAAGAATGATTTTGAACGGAAATATTGTATTGCTGATAAACATTGTTTGCATCTGGCAATAAAACATCAAAGCTTGAAGAACTAATAGTACTTCCCCACGCAACTCCTTTTCCCAAATGCCAGCTATTGGCGCCACCTGCGATCATTGTTGACATAATAGAAGCATGGGAGCTAATAGTAGTTGATGAAAGATTCGTCGAAAGAAATCTTCCTTTGAAATCAATATCTGTAGTATCCGGCTTATTTTCTTTTACAGATACCGTTATTCCATCGCCATTTACTGATGGAAAATTCCGACGTGCAAGATTTATTCTATTTACTGATAGATCAAGATTACTGATCAGCAATTCCTCTTTTGGTATCCTATTTCCTTTCTCAATAAAAATTATTCCAGGTAGCGGTAACAAAATTGTATTTATTTCTTCAGCAGTCGCAACTAATTTAAAAACCGAAAAGGATGAAGATTCAAATACTTTTTTAGCTTGAAAAGCAGGTCTCCAAATTTCGGAGGGGATCTTTTCATTTGTTATTGTGATCTCCAGCAAAAGCCGCCCTGTTGCTTTCGCATTCTTTATTTCATTTGATAAAGTCGGGGAAAGCTTTTTATTATCATTTGCCTGCGCAAAAGAATAGTGCGTAATAAGTACACTAAGTAAAACGATCGAAAACCTCGCTATATAAATATGACCCTCCTTCCAACAGGTAGTTTTCATTTATTAAAAATATTGATTTCCCGATAGTCGTCATTTCTGAGTTTAACCCTCGTTGAAACTTCAGATTTCTCAAAAAAACTGACCAAAACATTTGTTAGTATTTAAAAAAAACATTTACCTTTTCAGACTGAAATACCCACCTGTATTTTCTAAGCACCTTATTTAATAACGCTAAAACAAACTCACATGAGACAAATGTTGAAACCATTGGCCTTTCTGCTTATTGCCGGCTTTGCAATTACATCTTGCAAAAAGGAAGTGAAAGATCCGGCACAAGGACAAATTTCACCTGAAACTCTTACTAAGATCAATGATCATGGATTTGGTACTTCAGATGTCCAAAAAGTTGAAGAAGGATATCTAGTTGAAGGTGATATTATTCTTACGGAAGATTACCTGAATTCAACGCCTGGTGGCAATTATCTGCGAATTGCAAATAATGAGCAGTATCGTACTACATTGCTTGTTACAGGGTTACCACGAAATATTACAATTAGCAGCAGCGGTAATATAAGTGCTGGTCTTTCTTCCGCAATTGATGCCGCTATTGCACGTTACAATGCACAAAATTTAAGGATAACAATGTCGAGAGTTGCTTCTGGCGGAGACATCGTAATTAGACTTGTTAACGGCGCTAATTATATCGCTTCATCCGGATTTCCTACTAACTCTGGCGCCCCTTATAGTACAGTAAAATACAATAAGGCATATCAGAATTACAGTTCCGGATTTATGACAACGGTTATTGCTCATGAAGTTGGTCATTGCATCGGTTTCCGTCATACTGATTATATGGATAGGAGTTATAGTTGTGGAGGTTCACCAACCAATGAAGGAGCTTCAGGTGTAGGCGCAGTCCTTATTCCCGGTACACCATCTGGACCGGATTCTGGTTCATGGATGCTTGCCTGCCTGAGTGCAACAACAAACCGTCCATTTAATAATAACGATAAAACAGCTTTAAATTATTTATATTAAAAACTGATTGATCATTAATAAGCCGTCCCAATGTATCAGGACGGCTTTTATTTTTCTATAAGATAGCAGACCCGGTTTATCCTTCCTTCAAAATCAAATGGAGTAGTTTGCTTTGTTATATCATTTATTAATGATGATTGAATGGATGCAGTCTCCAAAACAAATCTTTTATAGTTCGTGCTGAAATAAATTTTCCCTTCTGGTTTTAATGCCCTTAAACAGTCATTGATCAGTTTTACATGATCCCGCTGAATATCCAGAATATCTTCCATTCTCTTACTATTACTGAATGTTGGCGGATCAAGTATTACCAGGTCAAAATAATTTTCCGGAATTGTATGTAAATATTGCAGCACATCAGCATGAATGAATTTATACTTTGAAGGATCAGTAAACTCATTAAGTTTCATATTACTTTGAGCCCAGCCAAGATAAGTTTTAGAAAGATCAACCGTTATTATTTCATTCGCTTCCCCAGCGGCTGTATACACAGAAAAAGAACCTGTATAACAAAATAAGTTCAACACTTTTTTATCCCTTGCTTCTCCTCTAATTTTTTCTCTGGTTAACCGATGATCTAAGAACAAACCCGTATCAAGATAATCGCTGAGATTGACGATAAACTTCAGCTTATTTTCTTCCACAATAAATTCTGATTGCTTGCCGGCCGTTTTCTGGTATTGCCCGAGGCGACCAGGTTTTTTTTGCCGAAGCTTAAGAAAAATGTTTTCATCACTTACTTTCAAAATTTCACAAATAACGAATATGCTCTGTTTCATCCACTCATCGTGTTCATCCTCCTCCATTCCATGCCGGCGTTTGTATTCAGCAACATAAATGTTTTGCTCATATATCTCAATGCAAAAAGGAAACTCTGGCAGATCATGATCATAAAGCCGGTAACACGTAATTCCCATCCGTTTTGCCTGCTTGCCAAGATGCCGGTACACCTTTTTCAGCCTGTTTCGGAACATTAAAAATTTATCTTCCTTCATAGCAAATATTTTGCGAACTTAGTCTGCTTTTTTGTAACCTGATCATATAGCAATAATCATGTACGCTATTGTAGACATAGAGACAACAGGAAGTTACGCATCGGCTAACGGAATTACCGAAATTGCTATTTATGTTTTTGATGGCAGCAAGGTTGTAAAAAAATTTGAATCGCTGATCAATCCGCTGCAGCCGATCCCAAGATATATACAATCTTTTACAGGTATTACAGATGAAATGGTTGCGAATGCACCGCAATTTGATGATGTGGCAGAAGATGTTTTCAATATTTTAAATGAAAATATTTTTATCGCTCATAATGTAAATTTTGACTACAGTTTTTTAAAAAGTCATTTATTAAGAGCGGGGCATGATCTGAGATCAAAAAAGCTTTGTACAGTTAGATTAAGCAGAAAAATATTCCCGGGTTTCCCATCCTATAGCCTGGGAAATCTTTGCCGCTCACTTGAAATTGAGATCAATAACCGTCACCGGGCTGGCGGAGATGCCGAAGCAACGGTAAAAGTTTTTAGCAAGCTATTGGAAAATGATAAAGAGGATTTTATTTCAACAAGCCTTTTGCGAAATTCAAAAGAGCAATCGTTACCCCCCAATGTCCCGAAACAAAATTTTGAATTGTTGCCAACTACACCAGGTGTGTATTACTTTCATGATGCGAAGGGAAAAATAATTTATGTAGGAAAAGCGATCAATATTCGCAGCCGCGTTAACAGTCATTTCAGCAATAACTCCGAAACAAGACAAAAGCAAAATTTTATTACCCATATTCATTCCATTAGTTTTAAAAGCTGCGCTACTGAATTGATGGCGAGCATTCTTGAATCAGTTGAAATAAAAAAATACTGGCCAAAGTTCAATTACTCACAAAAACATTGGGAAGATGTTTTTGGCATTTATACATACGAGGACAGGAATGGTTTCCTTCGCCTTATCATTGAAAAAAATAAAAAGAATCTCAAACCGGTTCAAAGCTTTCACAATTTAACAGAAGGCTATACTTGGTTAAGGACGGTTATTGAAGAATATAATCTTTGCCCCAAATTATGTTTTTTAGAAAAAGGAAATGGCGAATGCACAGGCGTAGAAAACAAAACATGTAAAGGAGCCTGTATAAAACAAGAAAGCCATTCTGCTTATAATAAACGAGTGAAAAAAGCAATTGCTGAAATGAGTGACGAATCATCTTATGCCATCTTAGATAAAGGTCTTGAAGAAACCGAACTTTCCTGCATACTTGTTGACAATGGAAAGTTTTTTGGAATGGGTTATTTACCATCAGAATATAAATTATCAAACATTGATGATATAAAAGGATATTTAATCTCTTACCGGGGGAATAATTATATCCGAAACCTGCTCACTGGCCATAAAGAAAAATTTCCCACTGCCATCATCGATCTTTCCGGAACAAACGATAAAAAACAGAAACAAAATACTTGAACTTATAAACTATATTTGATTCCCAAAATTTTTCCTATGCTAAGAATTGTTTGTTTGAACGTGTTCGTACTCATTTCAATTACCACCTTCTCTCAAAGCACAAAAAAGGTTACAGCAACTTCTCAAAAACCACCTGCCCCAAAACCAGCAGCACCCAAAATACTTAAAGATCTGCGTGACTCTGCCAGCTATACAGCAGGCATTCACATTGTAAATAAATATCGTTCTGCAAATGTTTACAATTTTAACAGCGCAGTTGTAGGAAAATGCATAAATGATCTGCAAACGGGAAAACCTCAACTCATAAGTAATAGTGATGCCGATAATGCGGTGTCAGCTTATCAAAATAAATTGATGACAAATCCCAACACGACCGTTACACCGACTACAACAGGCATTGCACTAAATGATGCGAGAGATTCAGCCAGCTATGCAGCCGGCATATATCTTATAAACTTCTTTCGTGATTTTGATATCACCAATTTTAATCCCGAGATCGTAGCAAGGGCTATCAGCGATCTGCAAAGTCAAAAAAAGCCGTTGCTAAATGACAGCCTTGCTAATATGGTTGTAATGCGTTATCAATATAAACTTCAGGAAGTAAAAAATAAAAGCATTATTGATGCAGGTAAAAAATTCCTTGCTGAAAACAAAAAAAGACCGGGAGTAAAAATCACACCAAGCGGCTTGCAATACGAGATCATTACAGTAGGAACAGGAAAAAAACCCACAAAAAAAGATAAAGTATCTTGTAACTATACCGGAGCTTATATTGATGGTACCGAATTTAATAATTCATATAAAATGGGAGGACCTATTTCTTTTGCCGTAACTGGTGTGATAAAAGGTTGGACAGAAGCCTTGCAAATGATGCCAGTCGGTTCAAAATGGAAATTATATGTCCCTTATACATTAGGGTATGGCCCGGGACAATATCAGGCAATACCCGGTGGATCTGCTTTGATATTTGAAATAGATCTGCTTGCAATTGAAAATAATTGATCAATGATGGTCTGGTTTCTTTTACCATCTCCAATTACAGGATACCTGATCTCCTTTTAAAGTTCTGTATTCACTAAAATAAAAAAAAGGAGCGGCTCGAAGACCGCCCCCGCCGTTGGTTAAAACCTTGAAGTCTTAACGTTTTTTCACTACTATTTTTTCTACTGTTTGTTCTCCTGTATTCGTATCGATTATCCGAATAGTGTAGAACCCAGCCATTAAATTATCTATTTGAATGTTATTGTTACCAACTCCTTTCCATTGTTTCATCACACGACCATTCATATCCATTAATGATACATCACGAATAGTATTTACATCTGCGAACACAACATTTACTCTGCCATCACTGCTTGGGTTTGGATAAACGATCGTTTTGCCTTTTTGACTTCCTGCTCTTATAGCACGTATCGGGCTATAGGCATGTTTACCATCAATATCAACTTGTCTCAACCGATATTGCGTTATTCCTTTCGCAGTATTACTAATATCCGAATATTCATAATCGAGAGAAGAAGTGCTATTGCCACGAATCGCCTTAGTGGAAACAAATCCTAATGTTTGCCAGGTATTATTGCCAAGGTTTCGTTCTATATAAAATCCCCGGCTGTTTTCTTCTGTTACAGTTTCCCATTTCAAAAGCACTGTTGAATTATTTCGTACAGCTGTGAACGATCTTAATGACACAGGTAATATCGTCGCACATGGTTCTTCAATAATAGCAGAGGTTATGACATTGCTGAATTCTCTTGCAGCTACCTGCACATATAGACCCCACAAGGAAAAGGGTTCAGTACAACAGAAGATACCGGGCAGATTAGTCAACCCCGTACTAAAAGACCCAGGTGTAAGCACAACTGTATCTGAAACAAATAAAAGTGAATCGTCTCCACCTGGTTCCCTGACACCATCAAGGTCGTCAGCATAAAGTCTAAAAACTACATGGAATTGGGCTGATGAATTAAGCGTCAAAGCATATTGGAACGGAACTGTTGCACAAGATTTTTGAAGTGAAATACTCACTTCTCCGAATGATTGACTTAGTCCGCAAATATAGCATTGCGCTTTAGGATCAGGCGCATTCGAGTTGGAACCCCAAATATCAGTTTTAATACTTAAAGGACTACCACATGGAGCGTTTACGATCACTTTTAAGTTAGTGATCTCAAAATGCAATGTATCTGAATTACCAATTCTTGTAACTGTTGCTGTCAAACCGGGTGAATTTAGTGGAGAATTCAAAACAACACTGTGATCATGAGGATACACCGTGGCAAAATTTGCCGTAACATCTACAGGCACCCCGGGTGCAAAAGTTAGTTCGTTAAGCCCTACAAATCCAATATCGTTAAATGATTTACCTGGATCATCTATAGCGGTACCTAGCTGAAGGCTTGTTCCCGGATCCCTGGCAGGTGTACCTCCTGAACAATCAAAAATGGAAGGATTAGGATAATCCTGGCTTAACCAGGAATGAAAGAAAAGATTTTTGAAACCAGAGTTAGTCACGATCTCAAATCCAACACCAACAGTATATTGGCATTTATTCGGCCCTAAGCTCACAATATCTGCAGAAAAAACCCGGGCAAGATTTGGAAATTTAAGATCACATTGCGCATTAACATTTTTAAAAGAGATCAACGCACTGCTAAGAAGAAAAATAGAAAGTAAAAACTGTTTCATGGTACAAAATTTAAATAATGAATAATATTTCTACGGGCACAGAGACTGCCCGGATCAATGCATAGGAATAGATATTAGAATTGCATTTGCAAAAACCTATCCATTATCTGCGTCAGCAGATTTCATGTTTAGATTGTTTTTTTTAAAGCTTACAATTATTAAACTGTGGAAAAATGAGAATGGATCTTTCAAAAAGTGGGGAATATTTTAAACACATTAAAAGACCTTAAAGATTTTTTTCAATGAATGGTGTTCTTCAATTATACTTTGATCCAATAAAATAAAAAAGGGTGGCACGAAGCCACCCCACCGTTGGTTAAAACCCTTGAAGCCTTAACGATCTTTAATTACAATTTTTTCATTCCTGTTTTCTTGTTTCAATTAACAACACACAGAGTGCGAACATCAGAAACAGAATTTTCTATTTATAAAATGTCAATTATTACTTTTTCAATTATCTGATCACCTTCTATTCACATCTATTAATGATACGATTCAAGACGCATGCTTATTCTTAAACATGAACATTTACTTTGCCACCACCGAAAAATAATCGCTTTGATTTTTCTGGCAGATGCCATCTGTAGTGAATCAGGCTAGAACTGAATGTTGAATTACTGTTGCCTTTAATATTTGGGCAACTCCTGGAGTTAGAAAATAATTTTATAAAAAAAAGGGGTGGCACGAAGACCACCCCCGCCGTTGGTTAAAACCTTGAGCTTTAACGCTTGTTTACAATGAATTTCTCTACCACCTGCTCACCTGTTTCCACATTCACAATTCGTACAGTATAGAATCCTGCATTGAGATTATCAATATGGATGTTATTATTAGTAACGCCTTTCCATTGTTTTAAAGTTTTGCCGCTTACATCCATTAACGATAGATCACGCACTGTACTCGTGCCGTCAAAGACTATATTTACTTTACCATCACCACTCGGATTAGGATAAATAATTGTGTTGCTCTTTTGACCTTCTCCACGAACTGAACGGATAACACTGTAAGCTGCATGATTATCCCTGTCAACCTCTTTAAGCCTGTATTGAGTAATACCCTTTGTTGTATTATTCAAATCAGCGAATTGGTAATTCAATGCTGAGCTGCTGCTTCCGTTAACAGCCTGTGTAGGAGTAAAGCCGATGGTTTCCCAGCCAGCAGTACCAATAAATCTTTGTACTTCGAAACCTTTACTGTTCTCTTCGATGGATGTTTGCCATGTAAGATTTACATTTTGGCCGCTTCTTGCAGCATTAAAGTAAGTTATCTTAACAGGAAGAACTGAGAAGGTTCCACTTGAGACACCGCTTTGCAGATCGTCACATGTGCCTGAGCTAATATCAAATACAGTTGTATAATCAAATTCAACATCAGCCGATTTAACAGGAGGGAATGAAAAAGCATTAAAATTTATATAATAACATGCTGTTGCTAAAGGTCCGGGTGCCGCGGCCACAGTCGCTGTAGATTTTATTAGATCAGAACTTACAAAAGAGTGAGTTGTGCCAACCGAGCCATTATAAGTAAAAGTTACAGCAGCAGCATCATCTCCATTTCCTACAATACAATCTGGATTTTTAAACCCTGTCAATGTCCAGTTTGCTATAGCGCTTGCAGGTAGAGGATTACCTAAAGCATCTTTTGGATCAATTATCTTGATTCCACCAATTACTACATTCGTTTGGTAAGCTTTAAGATTTGTAAAACTAAGATTTAATCTATAAAGATACGGATTACCAGGTGTTGTTTTCTCCCAAAATCCACTTTTAGAGACTTCAGCAGTACCAGACACACCAAGACCAGAGCAGCAACCACCTGCATTATCTTCTGCACCATCGACACCACTGTTACCATTTACTAATGATACGTGCCACGTAAATATACTGGTATAATTAAGTGCTGTTCCACCTTGATAAACACCAGCAGCACTAAACATTGCAAAATATCTCCAGGGAACTGCAAACTCCACTCCAAATCCTCCAGCAGTACCATCAGAAAAATTATCAGTCAGTGATGCTGCATTAAAAATTTCCTGAACTCCATTTGTCACTGCTAAAGCAGGTAAGCCTGTCCCTGTATGATATTCTCCGGGCATGCTCCAGCCATCTGCTATTCCTACTGCCCAACCAGAAGTGTTACCGGATTTTGCCCGTGCAATTGGAGCGGTCATAATATTACCTTTAACAGCATCGTAAGAGCCGGCTGCAGTTCCATTAGAGTTTACTGCCGTATAGTATCCCATCTCAATACTCGAACCGCTATTATTAAATGTAACCTTAATTACAGGTTCACCAGTCTTCATCCATCCATCAACGTTTTTGTCAATAAAATAATACAATGCAACCTGGGCTGTATTATTGGCTGGTCTTCTAAAGAAGAAATAAACGTTTGCTTTATCATAAGTAAAAGCAAAATAACGGAGATCTCTATGATCCTGACCTACAGCGTCCAGATCAAAGTCAGCTCCTGTTCCGGCTTTTAAGCCGTCTTTCTGAATATTTGCAGGAGCAATAGGGGCTAGATAAGGATTCGTCTCATAGGTATTTTTTGGAGACCCGGAGTAAGCAAATGGACCAGAAATATTCGCGTCCCAATCTGCAGTAGATGATCCATTAATTACAATTGGGGCTTGCGATGATCCACCAGGATTCCAGGGCTGTACAGTTCCAACCCAGGTTCTAATGGCACCGGCGCCGCAAAGTTGTGCTCGCACTATCGCGAAAGCACCGACTAACATCAATGAAAGTAAAATCTTTTTCATGCTTCAAGGTTTTGTGGGCCGTTTTATGGACCCGTTTTTAAATAAATAGTTTTTACAGTTAACGAATACTACCCTTCGGCTTTTTTTCAGGGTAGCGTATATGATGAGTTATTTCATCCACAATTAATGTGGTGATCCATCAGGAATTTGGAAACCTTGGCATTCAGAATAGGAAGGGACTTATCATGCCTACGGCAGACATGGCTTGGGTTAGCTCAATGGAAAATTGGTGGTTGATATTTCAGAAGTATTGGAAAAACCTTTGTGCTTTAATGGCTATTGCAAAGCAATAAACATTGCAGCTACACGCAGAGTTCAAACGAATCGGATTTTTTAACCAACGGCTTTTTAGATAGGAGAGTGAAATTTTGGGGAGATTGATTCTACTCAATCGAAATGCGAAAATAAACAAGGTTTTTAGAAATACAAATACTATTACCAATTTTCTTTAAAAAAATAACCATGGTCAATCATTAGCACCTGAGTGGTGGCTTTAAAAAATAGAAACAGCCTCGTTTAAGTTCACGTCGTTATGATCTGTTTTGCCAGCTTTGCCACTTTCTGGATAGTTTCTTTAGCTGTCATATTCGTATTATCCACTAAAATGGCGTCATCGGCCTTTCTAAGCGGACTTTCTTCGCGGTTGCTGTCAATATAATCCCGCATTTCAAGATTTGCTTTGATCTCCTCGATCGTAACATTAGGATTTTTCTCAAAAAGCTCTTTAAACCGTCTTTCTACCCTCACCGCATTATCCGCGGTAAGAAAGATCTTAAGCTCGGCTTTGGGAAACACTACAGTTCCAATATCACGACCATCCATTATTATTCCTTTCTTTTTACCCATTAATTGCTGTTGTTCAACAGCAAATTTTCTTACTTCTTTAATAGCGGCCACATCACTTACTTTTTCTGCAACAACCAGGTCACGGATCACATATTCCACATTCTCTTCATTCAGATGCATTTCACTTTGCTGGCTTTTCTCGTTATATATAAACTCAAGAGAAATTTCATTTAATGCTTTTTTTACTTCCGACTTATCGGTCCAGTCAACATGATTGCGTAAAAAATAAAGTGTAATGGCACGATACATAGCGCCACTATCAACATATAAATATCCCAACTCCTTTGCAAGCTCTTTTGCCAAAGTGCTTTTTCCACAACTGCTCCATCCATCAATTGCTATAATAATCTTCTTGCCCATGTCTTTGCAAAAATAAATTACCGCCGTTGAAGGCGGTAACTTGTGAGAAAATATGTATCAAATATACTAGAATGGTTTTTTTGCTTCCTGGAATTTTACGCCTTCAAATTTTGGCGTCAGCTTCATGTTATAAAAAATAAATGAATAAATATCTGCCGTTGTTTCTAATCCTTTTCTCAGGTTGCTGGCACCGTGCCCTGAGTTTACATCTATCCGGATCAAAGCCGGATTGTTGCCTTTATATTTTTCCTGCAAAGTAGCAGCATACTTAAATGAATGTGCCGGCACTACCCTGTCGTCATGATCCGCTGTTGTGATCAATGTCGCAGGATAATTCGCTCCTTCTTTAATATTATGGATCGGTGAATAAGCATATAAGTTTTTAAAATCACTTGCATTATCACTGCTTCCATACTCTGCTATCCAATTCCAGCCGATCGTGAACTTATGAAAACGTAACATATCCATCACTCCCACTTGCGGTATTGCCACCTTACACAGATCCGGACGTTGATTAATAACAGTTCCAACCAACAACCCGCCATTTGATCCTCCCTGCAATGCGAGATAATCCTTTGAAGTATACTTTTCAGATATCAAATATTCGCCAGCAGCAATAAAATCATCAAATACAGTTTGTTTTTTTAATCGCATACCTGCTTCATGCCATTTTTCACCATATTCACTTCCGCCTCTCAAATTAGCTATACAAAATATTCCACCTTGTTCCAGCCACGCAATTCTTGTTGAAGAAAAAGAGGGATTGCTGCTGATATTAAATCCACCATATCCATAAAGTATCGTTGGATTCTTACCGTTCTTTTGTGTTCCTTTTTTATATACAATGAACATCGGAACTTTTGTTCCATCCTTGCCCGGATAAAAAACTTGCTCCATTGTATATTCTTCCGGGTTAAATTTCACTTCAGGTTTTCTGAAAACTGTACTTTTTCCACTGGCAATATCATAACGATAAATTGTCGGGGGGAATGTAATTGATGTAAATGTGTAGAAAACAAACTTGTCGTCTTTTTCTCCGCCAAAACCACCTGCAGTTCCTAATGCCGGCAACTTAACTTCTCTTTCTAATTTGCCATTATAATCATATACATAAACTCTGCTTGTTACATCTTTTAAATAAGTGAGAAATAATTTACCTCCCGCTGTAGCAGCTGAAGAAATATTTTCTGGCTTTTCAGCGATCACTGTTTTCCAATTCGCAAGATCAGGGTTTTTTGGATCAACAGAAACAATGCGCCGGTTCAATGCGCCGTCATTTGTCAGTATTAAAAATCTTCCATCAACTTCCTCTAAAAAATTATAATTATAATCCCCTGCTTCTTTAATAATTGGCTTAAAAGTTTTGTCATCGCTTTTACTGTCAAAATACCAAAGTGCATTCCCGTCTTTTGCTTTTCCGCGGTCAGATATATTCAAAAACACATAACGTTCGTCTTCGCTTGTGAATACGCCATGAAAACGTTGTGGATTGACAGCATCTTCATAAACTAATACATCTTCGCTTTGTGATGTACCTACCTTGTGATAATACACCTGGTGATTTTCATTTTTAGTTGACAGCTCTGTTCCTTTTTCCGGGGTTGGATAACGGCTATAATAAAAACCATTTCCTTTCCATGATGCTCCTGAAACTTTTACCCATGCCAGTGAATCCGGTAAATATTTAAGTGTTGCCATATCCATTACAAAAAAAGTACGCCAGTCACTTCCGCCTATTGTTTTTCCAATTACCGCATACTTGCCATCTTTCGAAAGAGCAAAAGCGCCAAGTCCACTTGTTCCATCGGCAGAAAATTTATTAGGATCTAAAACCAACTCTGGCTCGCCATTTAATCCTTTCTGGCGATACAATACATTTTGATTTTGTAAGCCATCATTTTTTGAAAAATAGTAATATTCGTTCTTTCTTGATGGTGAACCATACT
Organism: Chitinophagaceae bacterium; assembly: GCA_035318985.1. GTDB lineage: Bacteria > Bacteroidota > Bacteroidia > Chitinophagales > Chitinophagaceae > VBAS01. Next base: position 47,269 of record DATHDP010000020.1, on the reverse strand, counting down.
TGGGATAATTATTTATTTCCTCCAATCTTTTTAACCATTGTGCACGGTAAGGGATCTTATCAAGAAAACCGAATGTCACTTTATTCTCTTCCGTCACCCATTGTTTGGTTTCTTCACTTCGGTCATCTTCCAACCAACGGTAGGGATCGGCAACCATTGTACCATGATAGTTAGTTACGGTATCCACTTTTTTTGTAACAGGATAGTTAAACTGTGCAACCAAAAAAACCGGCAAGAAATAGATAAGCGATAGAAAAACCCTTTTCATATGTATACTTTTTATTGTTTTGTAGTGAATAAAATTAGGGATAACCAATTGCAAAAAGTTGATTTACTGATAAAGGGTAAACAGAGGGGATAAGTCCTGTGTAAAAAAAACACGATAAAAAAACAAAACATTATTTTTGGCGGCCGGTTAACCTAATAAAATTCAAACAGTTGTTTGTTTTTTCGTTTAACCTTTAAAACTGCTATGATAAATAAAGTAACAAAAATTGGAGTTCTTACATCTGGCGGAGATGCACCCGGTATGAATGCAGCTATTCGTGCCGTTGTAAGAACAGGGATCTATCATGGATTGGAAGTATATGGGATCTTGCGTGGCTACCAGGGTATGATCGATGATGATATTATGAAAATGGAAACACGTTCTGTTGCAAATATTATCCAGCGTGGAGGTACTATTTTAAAAACTGCCCGATGTAAAGATTTTTTCGAGTACGAAGGAAGACAAAGAGCATACGATAATTTAAAAGAGCGGGGTATTAATGGTCTCATTATTATTGGTGGCGATGGCTCTTTTCGCGGCGCTGTAAAATTTAGCCAGGAGTTTGATATCCCCTGCATTGGTATTGCAGGTACAATTGATAAAGACATCTATGGAACTGATTTTACCATCGGGTTTGATACAGCAGTGAATACAGCCGTAGAAGCGATCGATAAAGTAAGGGATACGATGGATGCACATGACCGCATTTTTATTATTGAAGTAATGGGGCGTGATGCAGGATATATTGCTTTACATAGTGGTATCGCCACCGGTGCTGAGAATATTTTGATACCAGAAAGAAAAACTGATATCAATGATATTGTATCATCACTACAGGAAAAAGAAAGAAGGAAAAAGTTAGTAAACCTTATCGTTGTTGCAGAAGGTGATGAATTTGGTGGCGCCAATGAGGTGCATAAGATCCTGAAAGAAAAATTACCTCAGGCGGAAATAAGGGTGTGCATACTTGGTCATATTCAAAGAGGCGGTTCTCCTTCATGTCTTGACAGGTTAATAGCCAGCCGTATGGGCTTTCATGCAGTAGAATCTTTAATGGAAGGAAGACACAATGTTTTTGTAGGGATCATGAATAATAAAATGCATTATATACCGCTGGAGAATGCTGTAAAAAATAAAGTAAGGATCAGCGAAGAATGGTTGAGGATCGTAAAGATATTAGCGAGTTAAATTTTGTATTTCTGATTTCTAAATTTCAAAATTAAATGGCCACCATAACATCCTTTGAAGAACTTGAAATTTGGAAAGAAGCAAGAAGATTATACAAAAAGATTCTCGACCTGATAAAGAGAGAAGAGGTTGCAAAAGACTTTCGGTTTAAAAATAATTTTAAAGAAGCAGCTGGTTCAGTAATGGATAATATTGCGGAAGGTTTCGAAAGAGACAGCAGGCTTGAGTTTGTAAATGCGTTAAGCTATTCAAAGGGGTCAACGGGAGAAGTCAGATCACAGCTATTCAGAGGGTTTGAAAGTGATTATTGGAATGAATCGGAATTGAATGAGCTAAATGAAGAATATAAAAATCTTGCATCACACATTGCAAATTTTATAAAGTATCTAAACACGAGTGATCAAAAAGGGCTAAAATTTAAGGATAGAAAATCTTGAAACAAGAAATTTAGAAATAAAAAATCTCATGAGTAAAAAAGTAGAAAAGTATTTTCAGAAATCAATGAACAAAGAAGCGGGTGTTCAGCATACGAATCATCGCACAAAAATTGTAGCGACTGTTGGCCCGGCTTGCGATACTTACGATAAATTGCTCGCTCTTGTGAGAGCAGGAGTAAATGTATTTCGTTTGAATTTTTCTCATGGTTCGCATGAAGACAAAGGAAAGATCATTGAACATATTCGTAATATAAATAAAAAAGAACCTTACAACATTGCCATACTCGGCGATCTGCAGGGACCTAAATTAAGAGTAGGAGAAATTGAAAATGGTCATATCGAAGTTGTTGAGGGTGATATTCTCACATTTACCAATGAAAAAGTAATTGGCAATAAAGAGAAGATCTATGTCTCCTATCCCAATTTTCACAGTGATGTAAAAATTGGAAACATCATTTTAATAGATGATGGAAAATTAGAAGTTAGGGTTTTAAGCATTGAAAAAAATAACGATGTAAAAGTGGTGGTAACGCTTGGCGGAGCTCTTTCGTCTAAAAAAGGGATTAATTTACCCGATACAAAGATCACCTTACCAGCGTTGACAGATAAAGACCTTGTGGATCTTGATTTCATCATTGAACAAAAATTAGACTGGGTAGCACTTTCGTTTGTAAGAAATGTAAAGGATCTTATCATTCTTCGTAATAAACTGGAAGAAAAGAAAAGTAAAACAAAGATCATTGCCAAGATCGAGAAGCCAGAAGCAGTAGAAAATATCCGAGACATCATTGTAGAATCTGATGGCATCATGGTTGCCCGCGGCGATCTCGGTGTAGAATTACCAATTGAAAAAGTCCCTTTGATCCAAAAACAAATTATCAAAAAATGTCTTCATCGTGCTAAGCCAGTGATCGTTGCTACACAAATGATGGAAAGCATGATCGAAAGAACAAAACCAAATCGTAGCGAGATCACCGATGTTGCTAATGCTGTGCTGGAAGGCGCAGATGCTGTAATGTTGAGTGGCGAAACAGCAACAGGTGCACATCCGACATTAGTAGTAGAAACCATGGTAAAGATCATTGAAGAAGTAGAAAAAACAGATTATCATTACAGCCTTGAAGATGAATTGGCGCCGCAACCTCATTCACCATCTTTCTTAAGTGATGCAGTTTGCTATAATGCATGTAAACTTGCAAAAGATGTCGAATCACAGGCCCTTATTGGTATGACACAAAGTGGATATACTGCTTTTATGCTTAGCAGTTATCGCCCCAAAGCGCCATTATTTATTTTTACAAAAGAAAGAACTCTTGTAAATCAACTGAGTCTTAGCTGGGGTGTAAGAGCTTTCTTTTATGATGAAGAAGAAAGCCTTGATGATATTATCTTTGACCAGATAGAAATACTAAAAGAAAGAGGATTTTTAAAATCCGGCGATGTTGCAGTTAGTACAGGAAGCACACCTGTACATCTTCATTTACCAACCAATACACTCAAGATCACCAAACTTGATTAAATAAAAAAGCGTCATTGAATTTTCAATGACGCTTTTTCTTCCATTATATTTTATCGCCACAAAACAAGAATGGTTGCAGCAAGCACATGACCTATTACATGGTAACCATTATTGATCAGGTATAGATTTGAAGGTTTGTTTTCATAAACATAATTAATACTTACTGCTGTAGAGGCAAAAGCAAAACCTGTAAGCAAGCCAAGTTTTATTCCATACAATAAATTATCTTCAAACCCGATCATGCGAATGAGCACAGAAAGAGCAAAACAGACAATTAAAATCAATATGAAAGTAGAAGCCATCATTTTCCCCATTCCATTTTTAAGATCGGGATTATTCGTATCAAGTTTTATAAGCTGTGCCCATTTAGTACCAAAAAGAGCTTTTGAGTACCAGGCAGCGCCAAGTATAAAATAGGCAATTGCTGCTACTAAAATTGCCCACCAGTTAAGATGTGAAAAAAATGCAGTGTTCATGTTAGTTAGTTTTGGTTTGGATGTAAAAGCTATAAACAATAAACGGATTTTCAAAAACTGCTTTTATAAACAAAAAAGCCCCGCCGATAGCGGGGCTTTTAATTCTTACAAATTTAAATTACATCTTTTTAATTTTTATATTTCTAAACCAAACATTGCAGTCATGATCCTGCAAACAGATCTTTCCTTTTTTAAATGTACCAAAGCCCGGCCATTGTTTAAATTTACTTGCGGCGATCATTTTATTCCATTTATCATCCCACATAGTTGTAGAAACCACATTCTCTCCATTTAAGAAAAAATCAAGTTTGCCATTCACACTTTTTATTTCTACCTGGTTCCACTCCAAAGCTGGCTTTACTGTTTCTTTACTGCAACTGATCAGGTCATACAGATCACCAGCACGGTGCTTAGGATATTTTCTATCGTCATGCCTTTCATTATCGAGTATCTGCATTTCTGGTCCTGTCCAGTATGGCTTAGGATGTGCAGCATCTTCCTGTACATAAAACAGGATACCGCTATTTCCAGCAGTATCGATCTTCCATTCAAGTTTCAGATCGAAGTTCTCATACTCATTGTCGGTAATTATATCATGACCTATAGTATCTTTTTTTTCTGCACCCGCAAATTTAAGAGTACCATCTTCCACTTTCCATAAGTTACTAACCGCGCCACCACCATAGTTATGCCAACCAGCTATAGTAGTTCCATCAAACAATAATTGCCAGCCATCTTTTTGTTCTTCGTCAGTAAGTAAAGGATTATTATTTGTCACGGGTTCGATCTTTGTTTCTTCTTTTTTTTCTGCAGAATTATCATTGCAGGCAACAAAAGAAATTGCTATTGCAAAAGCAAGAATTAGTCTCATTATAATTTATTTTTTTAATAGTAGAACATATTTAGCCAAGGTCTCTGCGTCTTCCTGGGACATAGTCGGATGAGCCGCCATCGGCACTTGCCCCCAAACACCAGAACCACCATTTATAATTTTATGAGAAAGATACGCTACGGCGTTAGCTGAGTCGGCATATTTATTAGCAACATCTCTCCATGCAGGTCCAACATTTTTTTCATCGATCATATGACAAGTTTTGCAATCACTGTTTGCAACAATTTCAACTCCTTTTTGGTAAACCGGATCTTCAGTAATATCAACCACTTTAGGTTTCTCTTCGGTTTTGCCACCTCCCCCACACGAAGTAAGTACAGCAACTACCATGATCATAAAAACTGTTTTTTTCATATCGTTGATTTTTTTAAAGTTCGTAAAGGTATTTATTATTCCAATCCTAAAACTTTTCGGTTAAATTTTTCATCACTTGATTGCCCGGCAAAATCATCAAAGGCTTTTTCTGTAACCCGGATGATATTCTTTTTAATAAAATGAGCTCCTTCCCTGGCGCCATCTTCAGGATGTTTAATACAACACTCCCACTCCATCACGGCCCAGCCACTGTAATCATATTGTGTCAATTTGCTAAAGATAGTTTTGAAATCAACTTGTCCATCACCCAATGAACGGAAACGACCTGCCCGATCAATCCAACTTTGGAACCCTCCATATACACCTTGTTTACCTGTCGGATTAAATTCAGCATCTTTTACATGAAATGCTTTTATCCTTTCATGATAAATATCGATGTATGATTTGTAATCGAGACATTGCAAAACAAAATGAGAAGGATCGTAAAGCAGGCAAGCTCTTTTATGATTATTTACTTGTTCTAAAAACATTTCATAAGAAATGCCATCGTGCAAGTCTTCTCCCGGATGAATTTCATAACAAACATCTACACCACATTCATCAAAATGATTTAAGATCGGCATCCATCGATTCGCTAATTCTTTAAATCCTGATTCAACCAATCCTGCAGGACGTTGCGGCCATGGATAAATTGTTGGCCATAATAATGCACCGCTAAATGTAGCATGAGCATTCAAACCTAAATTTTGCGAAGCCTTTGCTGCATATTTTAATTGTTGTACTGCCCACTCAGTTCTTTTTTTAGGATTTTTCTTTACACTGTCAGGCGCAAATCCATCAAACAGATCATCATAAGTGGGATGCACGGCAACTAATTGTCCCTGCAAGTGTGTAGATAGTTCTGTAATTTCTAATCCTGCTTCATTTACTAATCCTTTTAATTCATCAGCATAGGTTTTACTCTCCGCTGCTTTTTGCAGATCGATACATCTTGAATCCCATGTAGGAATTTGCACGCCAACAAAACCAAGACTCTTTGCCCATTGGCAAATTGTCTTCATATTATTAAATGGTGGCTTGTCCCCCATGAACTGTGCAAGAAATATTGCAGGCCCTTTAATTGTTCGCATATTCCACGCAAAGGCGCTACGGCGCCACGTTTAGATTTTATAAATTATTTACAATTCTTTTTATGCCGGTCTTTAATAATTCCTCATTAAAATTGATAAGTAATCCAAGTTTCAATCCTGTCAACTTTAAATGTGTAAGAACTTGTTTATAATGAACCGGTGCTAATGCTTCTATTGATTTTAACTCTACCAGAACCATATCTTCAACAATTAAATCGGATCGGAAGCCAAGATCAAGTTTCATCTCCTTCCAAACGACTGGGATCCCTCTTTGCCTTGAAACTTTCAATCTGTACGTGTGAATTAACTCATACTCCATTATTGTTTCATAAACTGATTCAAGTAAACCTGGTCCTAATTTCTTATGTATCTCAAAGGCAGCATCAAGAATGATTTTTGATATTTCATTTATAGTCATAAAGCTAACTGATTTCACATTTTCATCTTTGCGCCGTAGCGCCTTTGCGTGAGATCAAACTTTGAATTCAGTCCATTTTGCATCTGACTTACCCGAAGCAACCACATTTTCAATAAATGCCATTCCTCTTATGCCTTCATCAACACCTGGAAAATCAAGCCATTCATCTTTTGGTTTTTCTCCATTCGACTTTGCACGAACGGTCAAAGAAAAATTTCGGTAAAGATTTGCAAATGCTTCAAGATATCCTTCAGGATGACCAGCAGGTGTTCTTGAGTTATGCGATGCATAAGAACTTACATAGCCCGTACCCGCACGATATATCTCTGCAGGTTTATCAAGCCACTTAACTAATAAAGTATTTGCATCTTCCTGTTTCCATTCAAGACCTCCTTTCTCTCCATATACTCTTATCTTAATACAGTTTTCTTCACCCGCGGCAATTTGTGTCGCCATTAATACACCAGTTGCTCCATTATTAAATTTCATAAATGTTGCGCCGTCATCGTCAAGCATTCTTCCATCTACTACTATATTCAGGTTAGCGCATAAATGAGTAGCCTGCAAACCAGTTACGTACTCGGCCATATTAAATGCATGTGTTCCGATATCTCCCATCGCTCCTGCTATGCCACTACGCTTTGGATCTGTTCTCCATGAAGCTTGCGCATTTCCTTCACTCTCTTTCAATGTGCTCAACCATCCTTGCGGATATTCAACATATACTTTCCTGATCTTACCAAGCAATCCACTCTTCAGCATTTGTTTTGCCTGCTTTATCATTGGATAGCCGGTATAGGTATGAGTAAGTAAAAGAGTCAATCCCGTTTGTGCTACTTTTTCTTTTAATTGTTTTGCTTGCTCCAATGAAAAAGTAATTGGCTTTTCAATTGCTACATTAAACCCTTTATCGAGAGCCATCATAGCCGGATCAAAATGCACGAAGTTTGGAGTAACAATGCTGACAAAATCAATTCGTTTATCTTTTGGCATTGCAGCTTCTTTTTCCAGCATCACTTTATAATCTGTATAAATGCGGGATTCATCAAGAAATAAACTTTTTCCTGAATCAACCGCGATCTCCGGATTAATACTTAATGCGCCGGCAACAATTTCAATTTGTGCATCCATATTAAATGCAAAACGATGAATGGCGCCGATGAATGCATCCTTGCCGCCACCGATCATTCCCATTCTGAGTTTCCTATTTTCCATATTTCAAACAGTTGTTTGTGGTTTGATATAAATTAAATTCGTGAACATTGAAGGTAAATGTGTTTTTAAAAATAGTACATTTAGCCTTTCCAAAATTTTTTTCATAAAAACCAACGATATGCAAGCCGTAAACAAAAATCAACTTTTCTTAGCAAGTTGTATCGCACTGATATTTACATCTCTCACTTTTGCCTTCAGGGCATCGCTTGAAGGAGTATGGGGATCAGAGTTTAATATTAATAAAGAACAAGTAGGCTGGGTTTTTAGTCCCGCATTCTGGGGATTCACACTTGCAATGGTAATTGGCGGCCCCCTTTGTGATGTACTTGGCATGAAACGCCTGGTTGGTTTTGCATTTGTTGGGCATATTGCAGGAGCAGTAATTTATATCATTGCAAAGGATGCCACCATGCTATTTATAGGAACTCTTTGCATTGGTATTGGAAATGGAATGGTAGAAGCAGCTTGCAATCCTCTTGTTGTATCATTATATCCTAACAATAAAACAACCATGTTAAATCGATTTCATGTGTGGTTTCCAGGAGGGAATGTGATTGGTGGACTACTTGCCTATATAGTGCTAACACAACTGAATCTTGATTGGCGGTTATTAATGATCCCATTATTTATCGCCGTTGTGATTTATGGTTTTATGTTTTTAAAATTGAAATTCCCGGAAACAGAGAGAGTTACAAGTGGCGTTTCAACTGGTGATATGTTCAAAGCCTGTTTAAATCCTTTGTTCCTTATAATGATCATCTGCATGTTTTTAACTGCCGCTACAGAACTTGGAACAACAACCTGGATTCTGGCTCTTCTTCAGGGAACAAATGTTTCAGGTATTTTGGTCCTCGTCTTCATATTTGGAATAATGGCATTAGGGCGATCCTTTGCAGGCCCGGTTGTTCATAGACTTAATCCAAATGGAATGCTGATATTCTCTGCAATATTTGCTGGTATTGGTCTTGTATTATTAAGTAAGATTAGCGGGTATGCAGCATTTGGAGCTGCAGCAGTTTATGCAGTAGGTATCTGTTTCTTCTGGCCAACTATGCTTGGATTTGTTGCAGAATATTTACCAAAAACTGGTGCATTAGGTTTATCATTAATGGGCGGAGCAGGTATGTTTTCAGTTTCATTGATCTTACCAGTTATGGGAAAGTGGCTGGACCAGGCAAAGGCAAAAGCAATTTCAGAAGGAATGCAAACAGCACAAGCTGAAGCCGCGGCAGGTTCAGAAACATTTATGAAAGTTGCCATTATGCCGGCCATAGTTCTTGTAATTTTCATAGTTATATATATAGTAAGACGAAATGTTTACAAGCAACAGAAAGCAGCTCACGCATAAATATTGAATTCTAAAAATCATGAACCTTAAAACAGGAGTCCAGCTTTCAATCATGATGTTTCTCCAATACTTTATTTGGGGTTCATGGTATGTAACTATGGTGACATATATGGGAGAGCATTTCAAAGAAACGGGAATTGATAACAGTATAGGTCAAGCATATTCTGCACTAGCGATCGCAACCATGATCTCACCTTTTTTCGTTGGAATGATCGCTGACAGGTTTTTTTCAGCGCAACGGATCATGGGTGTGCTTCATTTAATTGGAGCTGTATTATTATTCTTAGCAACAAAAGTTGATAATAGTTCTGCGTTCTATTGGATAATATTATTTTACTCCTTACTCTATATGCCCACGATCGCTTTATCGAACAGCATTGCATTTCATCAAATGTCCGATCCGGGAAAACAATTTCCATGGATAAGAGTATTTGGAACATTGGGATGGATCGTTGCTGGTTTAATAATCGGGAGTTTAAAAATAGAACCTTCCATTTATACATTCCTTATCGCTGCTGGTGTTTCGGCTGCATTGGGGTTATTCAGTTTTATATTACCTAATACACCGCCAAAAGGAAAAGCAGTTTCCTCTGCATCAAAGGCTTTAGGCTCTGAATCATTTGTGTTATTTAAAAGCAAACCCTACCTGATATTTTTTATTGCCGCCATATTGGTTTGCATCCCACTATCATTTTATTATGGATTTGCAAATGGCTTTTTAAATGAACTTAATATTGATAAAGCTGCAGCTAAAATGACCATGGGGCAATTTTCAGAAGCGATATTTATCCTGGCAATACCATTCCTGTTTAATCGCATTGGAGTTAAAAAAATGTTGCTAATGGGAATGACTGCGTGGATACTCCGTTATGTATGCTTTGCATATGGCAATACGGATGGAAATATGTGGATGCTTTATGCCGGTATTATTTTGCACGGTGTATGTTATGATTTCTTTTTTGTAACCGGCTACATGTACACTGAAAAGAAAGCTGGGGAAAAAATTAAGAATGCTGCCCAGGGATTATTCACGTTCGCTACTTATGGAGTTGGAATGTTCATTGGTACTTTGATATCAGGTAAAGTAGTGGATAAATATGTAATGTCATCCGGAGGTCATGACTGGAAAAGCATTTGGTTTGTTCCGGCTTATATCGCACTAGGTGTGCTTTTATATTTTATTTTATTTTTTAGAGAAAAAAGACAAATACAGTTTGCCGGTGTGTCAGAAAATATCGCAGCTCCTGAAGTTTGAAGCAGGGACTATTGTAACTTTAGAATCCGCTTGTAAATATGAAAAAATCAAACCGTCGTGATGTCTTGAAAAAAATTGCAGCAGGAACTGCGGCAGCCACAGTCGCTCCTTTTATAAGTTCCTTTGCTACCGAAGATATAAATTCAAAAAAATTAAAATTGAAAGGCAATATCAATCACTCTGTTTGCCAATGGACCTATAATCATATTCCATTGGAGGAACTTTGTGTTGAAGTAAAAAAAATAGGCATTAGCGCTATTGACCTGATAGCTCCAAAAGATTGGCCAATGCTTAAAAAATATGGACTTTACTCTTCCATGTGTTATATCGCAGGTAAAGTAAGTCTTACCGAAGGTTGGAATAACAAGACCTTTCATCCACAACTGATCAAAGATTTTAGCGAAACTATTCCTCTTGTAAAAGAAGCCGGTTATAAAAACTTGATCTGTTTTAGCGGTAATCGTAACGGAATGGATGATGAAACCGGTCTGAATAATAGCGCAGAAGGCTTGAAACAAATAATGGGTCTTGCAGAAAAGAATGGTGTGATGATCCAAATGGAATTATTGAACAGTAAGATCAATCACAAAGATTATATGTGTGATAGAACACCGTGGGGTGTGGAATTGGTAAAAAGAATTGGTTCACCCAATTTTAAATTGCTTTATGATATTTATCACATGCAGATCGATGAAGGTGATGTTATAAGAACTATTACTGACAATTACCAATATATCGGCCATTATCATACTGCGGGTGTACCGGGTCGTCATGAAATAAATGAAAGCCAGGAATTGTATTATCCTGCGATCATGGATGCGATTGTAAAAACAGGTTTTAAAGATTATGTGGCGCAGGAGTTCATGCCGACAGGTAAAACCAATGATGAAAAAATAGCAGCATTGAAAGATGCTGTGAGAAGATGCGATGTGTAACGCCTGTCCTCCGCCTATGGCGGAGTGACTTAGATTAAAGATGTTACCAGGGGTTCATCATTCAATTGTTGAATAGAATTGTTACGGTACAATAGTGCGACGCAACATAAGTTTAATAGTAGCACTGCAGCAAGGCTCATAATAAAATTTGTATTCTAAATCAATATTCAATTTTAAATACCAAGTAAAACATGGCAGACAATAACACATTTGATGCGATCGTGGTTGGCTCCGGCATTAGTGGCGGCTGGGCGGCTAAAGAACTTACCGAACGAGGTCTCAACACAATCATGCTTGAAAGAGGCTTCAATATAGAACATGGAAAAGATTATGAGAAAAGCAACAGGCCTGTGTGGGAATATCCGCATCGCGGAGGCAAAACACAACAGATGATCGCAGATTATCCGCATCTTAAAAGAGACTACCCGTTGAATGAAAGAAATCTTCATTATTGGGCAAGTGATAAAGACAATCCTTATACTGAAACAAAACGCTTTGACTGGTTCCGTGGTTATCATGTGGGTGGTCGTTCATTAATGTGGGGACGCCAGAGTTACCGCTGGAGCGAAACGGATTTTGAAGCCAACGGAAAAGAAGGTGTTGCTGTTGATTGGCCTATCAGGTATAAAGATCTAGAGCCATGGTATACTCATGTCGAAAAATTTGCCGGCATACAGGGTTCATATGAAAATCTTCCTCAATTGCCTGATAGTCATTTTTTACCTGCGATGGAATTAAACGTGGTAGAAAAAGATGTAGCTGCGAAGATCAAAGCACATTATAATAATAAACGTACACTGATCATTGGTCGTACTGCACATATAACAGGGCCACTAGGTCATAGCCCACAAAGAACAAATTGCCAGTATCGTGATATGTGCTGGAACGGTTGTCCTTTCGGTGCTTATTTCAGTACACAATCTTCCACATTGCCTGCCGCAATGGCAACCGGCAAACTTACATTGGGCATCAATTCCATTGTTAAAGAAATTATTTATGATAAGGAAACTAAAAAAGCGAAAGGTGTAAGAGTAATTGATGCGGAAACAATGCAGGTGAAAGAATATTTTTCAAAAATTGTTTTCCTCTGTGCTTCGGCACTTAACTCAGCGTGGATATTGATGAACTCAGCCACTGATATTTGGCCTGATGGATTAGGAAGTGCTAGTGGCGAATTGGGACATAATGTTATGGATCATCATTTCCGGGTGGGAGCAAGTGGTGAAGTAGAAGGATATGAGAACAAATATTATTTCGGTAACCGGCCAACCGGTTTTTATATTCCACGATTCAGAAATTTTGGCGGTGATAAGAGAGATTATTTACGTGGATTCGGATACCAGGGTGGTGCAAGCAGAAATGGTTGGGGTCGCGAAGTTGCAGAACTAAGTGTCGGCGCTGACCTGAAAGATGCGTTGAGTGAACCTGGCGGATGGAGAATCGGCGCAACGGCATTTGGTGAGACTCTTCCTCATCATGACAATAAGATCACACTGGATAAGAACATGAAAGATAAATGGGGACTTCCGGTACTAAATTTCGATGTCGAGTTTAAAGAGAATGAAAAAAAGATGCGGGGGGATATGAAGGCTGACATGAAAGAAATGCTGGAAATAGCCGGTGTAAAAAATGTACAGGAATATGATAACGACAATGCTCCTGGTATGGGTATACATGAAATGGGTGCAGCTAGAATGGGTCGTGATCCAAAAACATCAGTATTGAATGGCAATAACCAGGTTTGGGATTGTAAAAATGTATTCGTAACAGACGGTGCCTGCATGGTAAGTGCGTCTTGTGTAAATCCGTCACTCACATATATGGCATTAACTGCAAGAGCTGCTGCATTTGCAGTTGATGAATTGAAAAAAATGAATGTTTAATTAATCTTATTAAATTTTTTATAATGGACAGACGTGAATTATTAAAAATGGTTGCCGCTGCTACTGGCGGTGTTGTTATTGGCGGAGAATTTTTTCTTGCTGGTTGTAAAAATCCTGATGCAGGTGCAGGAAAAGAATTTGGAGAATCAGATATTGCTTTTTTGGATGAAGTTGCTGAAACAATCTTTCCAAAAACATCAACACCTGGCGCTAAAGAAGCAAAAGTTGGCCAGTTCATGACCGTAATGGTGAATGATTGTTACACAGAAGAAAATCAGAAAGCATTTCACGAAGGGCAAGCAGCTATAAATGCAGCATGCAAAAAAATGCATGGACATGATTTTATGAAAGCGACTCCTGAAAATAAAAAAGCTGTTTTGGTCTCCCTTGACCCAGAGGTGAAAGAATACCAGGCAAAAAGAAAAGAATTTAGTAAAGAGCAAGATGACCTGGAAAAAAAGGCACAGGCAAATGGTGATACAAATTTTGAAAAGAAAACAATGCCTGATCATTACTTCACCATGATGAAGCAATTAACCATTTTTGGTTATTTCACTTCTAAAGAAGGGAGAACGGGTGCAACAAGATACGAACCCGTACCAGGAAAATATATTGGTGACCTGGATTATAAAAAAGGAGATAAAATTTTTACCGGGCTTAATTAAAATCTCCTTTAGGGAGTTAGGTTTTCTTATGGAAGAACAATTTGATGCGATCGTAATTGGTTCCGGCATATCCGGCGGATGGGCCGCAAAAGAACTTTGTGATAAAGGATTAAAAGTTTTATTGCTTGAACGTGGTCGTGATGTTGTCCATCTCAAAGATTATCCCACTGCAACAAAAGATCCGTGGCAATTAGCACATCGTGGTGAAATGCCTCCTTCTGTTTTAAAAGAAAACCCCACCGTTGCAAAATGTTATGCATTTGGTGAAGCCACTGAACATTTCTTTGTAAAAGATAAAGAGCATCCATACATACAGGAAAAACCTTTCGACTGGATCAGGGCTTACCAGGTTGGCGGCAAGTCCTTGCTATGGGCAAGACAAGTACAACGCTGGAGCAAATTCGAATTTGATGCGCCTGCAAGAGATGGCTATGCAACTCCATGGCCAGTCAATTATGATGATATGGCGCCATGGTATAGTCATGTTGAAAAATTTGCCGGCATCAGTGGCAATAAAGATGGATTGGAAAATTTACCCGATGGTGAATTTTTACCGCCATGGGATATGAATGTCGTGGAGAAACATCTTGTTGAACAAATAAAAACAAATTATCCAGACAGGCCGGCCATCATTGGTCGTTGTGCACATTTAACTCAGCCACAGGATATACATATCCAACAAGGAAGACAACAATGCCAGGCAAGGAGCTTATGCGAACGTGGTTGTCCTTTTGGTGGTTATTTCAGTAGCAATGCATCAACTATTCCATGGGCGCAGAAGTCAGGCAATCTTACTTTGAAAACAAATTCAGTTGTTCATTCAATTATTTATGATGACAAGCAGAAAAAAGCGACTGGTGTAAAAGTGATCGATGCAAAAACAAAAGAAGCAACTGAATATTCTGCAAGAATAATTTTTGTAAATGCTGCTTGCATAAACACAAATCTTATTTTATTAAACTCAAGATCAGAACGTTTTCCTAACGGGCTTGGAAATGATAATGGTCTTTTGGGAAAATTTATTTGCTTTCATAATTATCGCGGCAGCATTAGTGCCACTTATGATGGATTTGAAAATTTTCAAACCTATGGCCGCAGACCAACGATGATCATCATGCCATCATTCAGAAATGTACGCAAACAGGAAATGCCATTTAAGCGTGGCTATCTTGTTGCGTTTACAGCAAACAGGTACCAGGGATCTGGGTATGATGGCATCGGCGCTGAATTAAAAGATTCGATGACACAAGCTGGTCCATGGGGAATTTATATGATGATGCAAGGTGAAACGATCCCAAAAGAAACAAATCATGTTCGCCTGAGTACAGATAAAAAAGATGATTGGGGAATACCTCAATTGATAACTTCCGTTGATTATGATGAAAATGATGAGCTGCTAGTAAAGGATTTTCATGATCAGGGAGTTGAAATGCTTACAAAAGCGGGATGTAAAAACATTTATCCACGGGATAGTAAGCAAGCTCCCGGCTTGGATATTCATGAAATGGGTGGAGTAAGAATGGGAAAAGATCCAAAGACATCAATGCTTAATAAATGGAACCAGTTTCATAATTGTCCGAACGTATTTGTAACGGATGGAGCTTGTATGGCATCAACAGGAACACAAAATCCATCATTGACGTTTATGGCAATAACAGCAAGAGCGGCAAATCATGCAGCGGAAGAATTTAAAAAAGGAAATCTTTAAACCAAGTATTAATTTTTAATGACTGACACTAATACATACGACGCAATAGTAGTTGGCTCTGGTATTAGTGGTGGTTGGGCAGCCATGGAATTATGCAAAAAAGGATTAAAAACAATAGTTCTTGAAAGAGGCCGGCAGGTTGAACATATTAAAGATTATCCTACCACCAATCTTGCTCCCTGGGAATTATTACATCGAAATCAAAACACAAAAAAAATTAAAGAAGATCAACATATACAGGTTCGTGGTTTTTGTAATGAAGCCAACAGTCACTTTTTTGTAAATGATAAAGAACATCCTTATGTACAAAAAAAACCCTACGACTGGATAAGAGGTTATCATGTTGGTGGAAGAAGCCTGATGTGGGGAAGACAATGTTATCGCTGGAGTGATCTCGATTTTGAAGCGAATGCAAAAGACGGTCATGGTGTTGATTGGCCGATCCGATATAAAGATATAGCCCCATGGTATAGTTATGTAGAACAGTTTGCGGGGATCAGTGGCAGTAAAGAAGGATTGCCCCAATTACCAGACGGTGATTTTTTACCTCCAATGGAAATGAATGCTCTCGAAACACATGTTTCTGAAAACATCAACCAAAAATTTACTGATGGCAGAAGAATGATCATTGGGCGAGTTGCCAATTTAACTAAAGGTTGGAATGGCCGCGGTCCTTGCCAGTACCGCAATCTTTGTGACAGAGGTTGTCCCTTTGGCGGGTATTTCAGCAGCAATTCCGCTACATTACCTGTTGCAGCAAGCACAGGCAATTTAACACTGCGTCCTCATTCAATTGTAATGGAAGTGATGTATGATAAGGAAAAGAAGAAAGCCAAAGGAGTACGTATCATTGATGAGAATACAAATGAATCAATAGAATACTTTGCAAAAATTATTTTTTTAAATGCATCTACATTAGGTTCAACAAGTATTTTATTAAATTCTGTATCCGATGTTTTTCCAAATGGTATGGGCAATTCAAGTGATCAATTAGGACGAAACCTTATGGATCATCATTACCATGTAGGCGCAGGAGGAAATTATGATGGCTTAAAAGACAAGGTTATTTCGGGGCGCAGGCCCAATGGTATTTATGTGGCCCGTTTCAGAAATATAAATGAAAAGACAAAACGTTCTGATTATCTCCGTGGTTTTGGTTACCAGGGTGGTGCATCAAGAGGTATGAATTGGAATGGTGATGGTATTGGATCGGAATTAAAAGAACAAACGACCGAACCAGGTGATTGGAGTTTTTGGTTAGGAAGCTGGGGTGAACAATTACCACATCCTGATAACAAGGTTACACTTAGCAAAACGGAAAAAGATAAATGGGGATTGCCCCAGCTTGAAATTGATTGTGAGTGGAAGGGAAATGAAATTGCTATGCGAAAAGACATGATGAATAGTGCAGCTGAGATGCTTGAGTCAGGAGGTATAAAAGATATTTATACATTCAATGATGAAAAAGCTTATCCCGGATTGTGCATTCATGAAATGGGAACAGCCAGGATGGGAAATGATCCTAAAACATCTGTACTGAACAAATGGAACCAGTTGCACGAAGTAAAAAATGTATTTAATACTGATGGCGCATGCATGACATCATCAGCTTGTCAAAATCCTTCAATCACCTATATGGCATTGACGGCAAGGGCAACTGACCATGCGGTAAATGAACTTAAAAAAGGAAATCTTTAATGGCAGACAACAACACATTTGATGCAATCGTAGTAGGCTCTGGAATTTCCGGTGGCTGGGCTGCAAAAGAACTTTGTGAAAAGGGTTTGAAAGTGCTGATGCTCGAACGGGGCGGTCCTTACGAGCATATAAAAGATTATAAGACCGCCAATAAAGATCCGTGGGAATTTACACACCGCGGTGCGACTACTGCACAACAGAAAAAAGACTACCCGGTGATTCATCGCGGATGGGCTGCATATGACAGAATAATGGATGCATGGGTGAATGAAATTGAATCTCCCTATACAGAAATAAAACCTTTTACCTGGTGGCGTGTATATCGAATGGGCGGTCGTTCTACTTTATGGGGTCGCCAAAGTTATCGCTGGAGCGATACGGACTTTGAAGCAAATGCAAAAGATGGTCATGGTGTTGATTGGCCGATTCGTTATAATGATCTTGCACCGTGGTATGATCATGTTGAAAAATTTGCAGGTATTAGCGGTTCATTGGAAGGCTTGCCACAATTGCCTGATGGAAAATTTATGCCTCCAATACCATTAAATATGGTAGAAAAAGATGTTGCTGAAAAAATAAAGAATTTTTATAAGGGCCAGCGACACATGATCCATAGTCGTACTGCAAATATTACAGAACCGCTTAACGAAAGAACGAATTGCCAGTTTCGGAATCGTTGCTGGGAAGGTTGTCCTTTTGGTGGATATTTCAGCACACAATCTTCTACCCTTCCTGCTGCAATGAAAACAAATAATCTTACAGTAAGACCTTTATCTATTGTTACAAAAATTTTATACGATAAGGATAAAAAGAAAGCAACTGGGGTTGAAGTGCTTGATGCAAGTGATAACAAAACTTATGAATTCAAATCAAAGATCGTTTTTGTTTGTGCGTCCACATTGAATTCAACTTGGTTATTGTTTAATTCGGCTACTGATGTTTTTCCGGAAGGGTTAGGAAGCAGCAGCGGTGAATTAGGTCATAATGTTATGGACCATCATTATAACCTTGGTGTGTCGGGAGAAATAGAGGGCTTTACTGATATCGAGGAACAAGGTCGTCGTCCCTGCGGATTTTATATTCCACGGTTTGCAAATTTTATTGGCGATACAAAGAAAAGAGATTTTGTAAGAGGGTTCGGATACCAGGGCAGTGCAAGCAGGACTGGTTGGGGACGTGAAATTGCAGAATTAAATGTTGGCAGCGAATTTAAAGATGCATTATGCGAGCCGGGAAAATGGCGGATGGGCGCAACTGGTTTTGGTGAAATTCTTCCCTATCATGAAAACAAAATTTATTTAGATAAAAATAGAAAAGATAAATGGGGCTTGCCTGTTCTCGCAATGGATGCTGAAATAAAAGATAATGAAATGAAGATGCGGGTAGCTATTAAAGAAGAGCTTAAAGAAATGCTAGATGCGGCAGGTGTTAAGAATCTAAGCACCTATGATAGCGGGCATGCTATCGGGCATGGGATTCATGAAATGGGAACAGCAAGAATGGGAAAAGATCCAAAGACAAGTGTCTTGAATAAACACAACCAGGTTTGGGATGCAATGAATGTGTTTGTAACAGATGGAGCTTGTATGGCGAGTGCTTCTTGCGTAAATCCGTCGCTAACTTATATGGCATATACAGCAAGAGCCGCAGATCATGCGGTCAATGAACTAAAAAAACAAAATCTTTAATATATTAAATACAACCAAATGGAAAGAAGAGAACTCTTAAAAATGGTCGCACTCGCTACAGGTGGCGTTGTAATTGGCGGTGAATTTTTTCTTGCAGGATGTAAAAGCAAAGATGCTGAAGTAGCAGGAACTGTTTTTTCAGCAGATAACATTGCATTTCTTGACGAAGTAGCAGAAACGATCATACCGAAAACCACGACGGCAGGTGCTAAAGAAGCAGAGGTTGGTAAGTTCATGACTGTTATGGTAAATGATTGCTATGAAGAAGCCGATCAAAAAACATTTCATGAAGGAATGAAGAAATTGGACGAGGCTTGTAATAAAATGCACGGTCATAGTTTTATGAAAGCTGAACCAGCTCATCGTAAAGAATTATTGACCTCGCTTGATAAGGAAGCAAAAGAATACATGAAAACTAAAAAGAAAGAAGATCCTAATCATTATTTTTTAATGATGAAGCAACTTACTTTAATGGGTTACTTTACTTCAAAACCTGGATTGGAGCAAAACTTCAACTATCAGCAAGTGCCGGGTAAATATGATGGAGCTGTACCTTATAAAAAAGGAGATAAATTATTTGTTTAATATTTAATCAATATACATATGAAAAGAAATGAGTTTTTGAAATTAAGTGGCGGACTTGCGTTGGCAGGGCTTGCATCAAAATCAGGTTTTGCTTCGCTTGCCGGAGAAGCAGCTAAACTGAAAAACTTTGGGATACAACTATGGAGTGTTCGTGATGATCTTGCAAAAGATCCGAAAGGAGTGTTAAAGCAATTATCAACGTATGGTTATAAACAAATAGAAAGCTTTGAAGGTGGCAAAGGAATGTTTTGGGGGATGAGCAATACAGAATTTAAAGCTGAGATGGATAACCTCGGGATGAAAATAATTTCCAGTCATTGCGATATCAGTAAAGATTTTGAAAAGAAAGCAGCTGATGCAGCAGCTATTGGAATGAAATATTTGATCTGTCCATATAAAGGACCACAAAAAGACCTCGATGCATTTAAAAAATTTGCCGATGAGTTCAACCAGAAAGGTGAGATATGTAAAAAGAACGGGATTCGTTTTGCCTATCATAATCACGATTATTCATTTGCTACACTGAATGGTGAAATGGGTCAGGATGTAATGATGAAAAATACGGATGCAAGTCTTGTCGATTTTGAATTGGATATGTACTGGGTAGTTGCTGCCGGGCAGGATATTGAAACATGGCTAAAAAAATACCCGAAGCGTTTCCGCTTATGCCATGTAAAAGATCGTAAAAAAGGAGCACCATTAACTGATAAAGATGAAAGCGTTGTAGTTGGTACCGGAAGTATAAACTATCCAAAGATCCTGAAGACTGCAAAAAAATATGGAATGGAATACTATATAATCGAGCAAGAAAAGTGGGAAGGGACAACTCCAATGCAAGCTGCGCAGGCTGATGCTGTTTACATGAAAACACTTTCTATTTAAGAAATTTACAATAAAGCATTTCTCAAAGCCCTGACCTCGTCGGGGCTTTTATTTTAACTTTTAAGTCGCTTGGATATATTTTAAATTATCCTACCTTTCTTTTACTAAAACCACAAACCATGTTTACCAGGAAATTCATCTTAGCCCTGTTATTGATAATCACAGTAACAGCAAAATCCCAGAAAAATTTCACTTACACACCTGAGAAACCCAAGCCGGGTGACAAGGTCACTTTCACTTATGAACCGGCAGGTGATATAGCTAACACAATAAAACCTATTGAAGGAGTAATGTACCAGATGGGCAAGCGGGGCAACAAGGCTGACGATATAGTACTAGAAAAAAATGGAGGGAAATATACTGGTACAATTACAACTGATACAGCAATGAACTTTCTCTACTTTGGATTCACTGCAGATAAAAAATTTGATAACAATTTTAATGAAGGATACTACATTCAACTTTACGAGAATGATAAACCACGTGATGGAAGTTATTTGTCAAAGGCAAGTTTATATCAATATGCGGGCCGACAGGTTGGTATAGATGTAAACAATGAAAAGGCTCTTGAGGCTTATGACAAAGAATTTGAGTCATTTCCCGATAATAAAAAAACTTATTCGTACAGTTATATAAGGTTGCTAACGCAGACCAAAAAGGATGATGCGCAAAAGATCATTCAAAAAGAGATAGAGTCACTTTTGAAAACAGGCTTAAAAGAAGAAGTCGATTATAGCAATCTTGAGAATTTTTATATGCTTGCCAAGTTACCCGAGCAACAAAAATTTGTTACAAGCGTAAAAAAAGAAAAATTTCCTAATGGAAGATGGGCAATCAATGAAACACTTCAGAAATACAGCCAGCAAAAAGATGTTGATAAGAAAAAAGCGATGCTTAATGATATCATTGCTAAAACAGAAACAGATGAGAATTGGAAAAGTATAAAACAAAATTTAGGATTTTTTAAAACTCAGATCCCACGAGCCTACTTGGCGAATAAAGATTATGAGAATTTCAAAAAATCAATAACGGAATTAAACATTACTGATAAAGCAGAATTAGCTTCTTTATATAATAGCGCAGCCTGGGAAATGCAAAAAACAAGTGATCATCTTGAATTGGCTGAAGAGTTCTCAGCTTTTGCTACGAATTATTATAAGAATGAATGGAAAAACCCAACGGCAAAAAAACCTGACTATTCGACTCAAAAGCAGTGGGAAGAAAACAATAAATACATGTATGCTATGTTTGCTGATACTTATGGCATGGTTATGTATCGCAAAAGTGAATATAAAAAAGGATTGGGCTATGCAAAAGACGCAGCTATGGTTGTGAACAAAGGAAAAGATCCCGATCAAAATAATACTTATGCATTGCTGGCCGAAAAAACTCTTCCCAAAAAACAATATGTAAAAGAGTTGGAGCAGTTCGTAAAAGATGGCAAATCTACCTCAGAGATAAAAGACATACTTAAAAGAGCCTATGTAAAAGACAAAAAATCAGAAGGAGGTTTTGATGATTATATTACTGCATTGCAGAAAGAAGCAACAATAAAGATGCTGGAAGATCTGCGTAAATCAATGATAAACGAAAAAGCACCTGTATTTGCGTTAGTAGATTTAAACGGTAAAAGAATAGATTTAGGAGAATTAAAAGGAAAAGTTGTGATCGTGGATTTTTGGGCAACCTGGTGCGGTCCATGTAAAGCAAGTTTTCCCGGTATGCAAAAGATGGTAAATAAATATAAAGATGATCCGAATGTGAAATTTGTTTTCATTGACACATGGGAAAGAGGTGATGAAAAACAAAAGAATGCTGCTGAATTTATTGCAAACAATAAGTATTCATTCCATGTTTTAATGGATAATGATGATAAAGTGGTTGCAGAATTTAAAGTTGAGGGAATTCCTACGAAGTTTGTGATAGACAAAAATGGAATGGTACGTTTTAAAGCAGTAGGTTTTGATGGCAGCGATGATAAACTAATGACTGAGTTAACTGCAATGATTGAAATGGCTTCAACTGAAACAGCCCTTAAAGCTTTTTAACCTTGCACTATATCAATGCATTTCTCAAGGCCCTGACCTCGTCGGGGCTTATTTCATTATTATAATAACTCTCTGCAGAATCTGCAAAAGCAGGATGAATAAACTGCATGGGGCTTTTTGCTTTTCCGCGAAGTGAAGAATGAAATTCTATGCATCCGGTTTTTTCTGCCAGCATTTTGATATTATCTTTTCTTACACCACTGCCAGGCAGAATGATGATGCGGTCATCCGCTTTTTTATTTAACCCTGCAATAAGATCAACGCCTTCACTTACTGTTGGTTTTTGTCCGGAAGTAAGAATTCGCTGGCAACCGATCTCAATTAGTTCTTCCAATGCTGCAAATGGATCTTTACAACGATCGAATGCACGATGAAAAGTAACTTCTAATGGATAAGCAAGCTCGATCAGTTCGGAAGTTCTTGTCATATCAATTGTTCCGTCCATATTCAGCAAACCAATTACTATTCCTTCGCATCCTAATTCTTTACACAGCTTGATATCATTCTTCATTATTTCAAACTCATCCTTAGTATAAAGAAAGTCACCTCCTCTTGGACGAATGATCGGGAATAAAGAGATATCAAAAGCTTCTCTGCATTTTTTTATATGGGCATAAGAGGGAGTAGTGCCGCCTTCTGCAAGATTTGCACAAAGTTCAATTCGATCAGCGCCGCCTTCAACAGCGGATTTAGTAGTCAGAAAATCGGAGGTAGCGATCTCAATTAAATACTTCATTTATTTTTTTGTCGGGTTAAACCAGCTTTTAGATTTTACAAGTTTCTCCATTTCATTTGTTCTTATTGCATATTCAAATCCCGGGTGAATGGCAAAACTTCCAACCTGTGCCTTTTTATTTACTGCGAGAAAAGCAACCTGAATTTCTTTCACTTTATCTCCTTTGATCTTTACAATACGTTCTACAATTTTTTTACAGGCTGCTTCGGGTGATAATCCTTGTCTCATCATTTCAATAACGGAATGTGAACCGGCAACACGAATCACATCTTCACCTTGTCCTGTTGAGGTGCATGCTCCCACTTCGTTATCCACAAATAATCCCGCACCGATAATTGGTGAGTCTCCTACTCTTCCACGCATTTTAAATCCTGCACCACTGGTTGTACAGCTACCACTTAAATTTCCAAATGAATCCATTGCTACCATTCCAATTGTATCATGATTCCATTCTCCGTTCTCCAATTTAGTTGGCGCAAATGGTCCATGTCCTTGTTTATTTTCTACATTAATAGCCGGCGGTTTGTATTCGGATTTTTTTAACCAGTTTTCGTATGCCTTCTTTGCATCCTCTGAAAGCTTTTGTTCTTCCAAAGGAAAACCTTCAGCAACTGCAAATTGTTGAGCACCGGCTCCCACAAGCATTACATGCGGTGTTTTTTCCATTACTCTTCTTGCAACAGAGATCGGATGTTTTATTCTTTCTAAAAAAGCAACACTGCCGCAATTGAATTTATCATCCATAATACTGGCATCAAGTGTAACAAAACCATCCCGGTCAGGATTGGCGCCAAGACCAACACAGCAGTTTTGCGAATCCTCCGTAACCATTACGCCTTTTTCCACTGCATCTATAGCTTTCCCATTTTTACTCAACACCTCCCAGGCAGCTTTATTAGCTGCTATACCCGCATCCCATGTGGAAATGACAACTGGTTTTCCTGTGATTATTTCCTGTGATGGCATAGCTTGTACTTTATTCGTCAAGAAAGCAGCGAAAGAAGTAAAAGCCGAAGTATGAATAAACTTTCTCCTGTTGATCATTGCTTAGATATTAGGAAGTCGAAATTAAAGGATTCACCAGTAAAAACTGACAAAACGATGTTTCAATTATCATACATCAATTCCAACTCTGCCATAAAGCCTGAACTTTGCCATAGATTTGATTTAAAACAAACAGGAACAGATTTTGACAAAATACATTCATTATGAAAATAGAAATAATATCAGGAAGTCCGAGAGTGAATAGTGTAACAAGAAGAGTGGCCTTACATCTAAAAAAATGGTTGGATAGCAATACAGAACATGAAACTGGGATCATAGATATGAAGGACTGGAATTTGCCACCGGTGCAATCAGTTTTTGTATCGGTTGACAGAACACCTGATGAATTTAAGCCGCTTGCTAAAAGGATTTTTGAAGCTGATGCGTTTATTCTTGCTACACCGGAATACAATGGAAGTTACTCACCGGCGATGAAGAACTTGCTTGATCATTTTCCAAAACAGCATCATATACCATTTGGAATTGTAACAGCATCTCCGGGCGGATTTGGTGGCATCAGGGCTTCGCAACAACTGCTTCTGTTAATACCTTCTTTGTTTGGTATCGCATCACCTTACTTGTTGATCGTGCCCGCAGTTGATAAAAAATTTGACGAACAAGGAAATTTGCTTGATAGTAGCTTTGAAAAAAGTGTGCACAATTTTATCACTGAGCTTTTGTGGTTAGCAGAAAGAATCGTGAAAGAAAAGGCTGTTGTATAAACCCCCTGTCCCCCTTAGGGGTGACTTAGGTGGCACAGTTCTTATAACATTGTAAGTTTAATATCGATGAGTTATTTGATTGGGTTGTCAGCATAAGTAATTCTATTTAGCTTTTGTTGCGACGCTCCGTTCAGGTTTCTCTTCGCTATGCAACAAGTTGGTCGTATAAGTGCTGAAGAAATTTCTGGAAGTACAAGAGTGCCCTTCGCTTCGCTCTGGGTAAACTGTACAACAAAAGTTTAATAGTAGTAATTCAGTTTGTAAAAAAATAAAAAGGATATATCATGAAGACAATTCTTCATAAAGCAAATACGAGAGGTCATGCGAATCATGGCTGGCTCGATAGTTATCACACTTTTAGTTTTGCCGGTTACCACGATCCCGAAAGAGTTCATTTTGGTGCCCTAAGAGTTTTGAATGATGATACCGTCGCCGGCGGTATGGGTTTCGGTACACATCCGCATGATAATATGGAGATCATTTCTATTCCTACAAGTGGTGACCTTGAGCATAAGGATAGTATGGGCAATGCTCAAGTGATAAAGCAAGGTGATGTGCAAGCAATGAGTGCAGGAACTGGCATTCAGCACGGCGAAAAGAACAAGAATTCTGATAAGCCGGTTAAGTTTTTCCAGATATGGGTTTTCCCAAATAAAAAAAATGTGGAACCGCGGTATGATCAGAAGAATTTTTCTGATGCAGATAAACACAATAAGCTTTTGACAGTTGTTTCACCAATTGGTACAAATGACGGTGGCGTACAAATACACCAGGATGCATGGTTTAGTTTGGGAAAGTTGGATAAAGATTTCAATACAGACTATAAATTAAAAAATAATAAGAACGGTGTTTATGCATTTGTGATCGAAGGTTCGGTTTCTATCAATGGTGAAAAACTGGAGAAGAGAGATGGATTGGCAATTTCTGAAACAGATGCATTGAAAATTAATGCCGACAGTAATGCGGAAATTCTATTAATGGAAGTACCTATATAAGGAATTAGTAATTGGGAGTTTGGAATTAGGCCCAATTACTAATTACAAATTCCTAATTCCAAAAAGAAAAAATCATGAGCAATCAAAGATCAGTTGAAGCAGTAATTGCACCGCCACCACCACATATGGTTGGTGATGGTTTCAGGGTGCATAATTTTTTTCCCGGTACAAAACAGATCGGGAAAACAAGGATGAGTCCTTTCTTTATGCTTGACTATGGTTCTAAAATTGATTTCAGTCCGAAAGATGAACCACGTGGTGTTGGCGTGCATCCGCATGCCGGATTTGAAACAGTGACAATAGCCTATCACGGTAAAGTGGCGCATCATGATAGCGCAGGTAACAGCGGCATCATTGGCGAAGGTGATGTACAATGGATGACCGCAGGTTCAGGTATTTTGCATAAAGAGTACCATGAAGAAGAATTCAGCAAGAAAGGCGGCCCTTTTCAAATGGTGCAGTTGTGGGTGAATCTTCCTGCAAAGGATAAAAAAACAAAACCGAAATACCAGGAGATCACCAATAGTAAAATGGGCAGGTATAATTTGCCTGGTGAAAAAGGTTTTGTTGAAGTGGTCACTGGCGAATATGGTGGAATAAAAGGCCCAGCCACTACATTCACTCCTATTCAAGCTTATAATGCAAGATTGAAAAAAGATGCAAAACTTGATCTAAGTTTTCCAAAAGAATACAATACCGGATTGCTGGTAATTGAAGGAAATGTAAAAGTGAATGGCATCAATGCCCATGCAGATCATTTTGTTCTCTTAAAAAATGATGGAGAAGATCTTTCTATTGAAACAACAGAAGATTCGATCATATTAATTCTATCCGGTGAGCCGATCAACGAGCCGATCGTTGCCTATGGACCATTTGTGATGAATACATGGGAAGAAATAGAACAGGCAGTGGATGATGTGAATGCGGGGAAGTTTGGGGTCTTAGCAGATTAAAAATATTATCTATGGAAAACAATTGAAACGTCAGCTTTAGCTGGCGTTTTTCTTTTCCATAAACTTCAAGAGATTTTTTCTTGCATTATTCTGAATTGCTCTTTTCATAAATCCGGTCCAGCCAAACCATATTCCTTTCCATCCAAGAGCCTGGCCGATCCATGTACTTAGTCGAAATGCATCACTATGCTCATTGATCTTTCCATCTTTTATACGCATAAAGGCTTTGATGTTATTCGTTACTTTATTTCCTGTTTTAGAAAAAGTATATTTAGCCACCCACTTACAAGTGGCATATTCTTCATCGATCAATTCAATATCGGAAAATGTCAGCGAAAGATCTTTTGCGTTCTTGCATAACATTTCCCACATACATTTTACTTCCTCCGCTTTTAATGTCAGGAAAACAGGATCGCTGAAAATTATATCATCACTATAGCAATCATTCATATTTTTATAGTCCAATCTTTGAAAAGCAGAATAAAACCTTTCAATGACTTGCTTATTATCACTCATAAAATATTGATTAATGTAAGTAGAGAATACCTAAATTTATACTCCCCCGAAGGGGTCCTTCGGACAAATCTAAATCATCATGCTACGCAAACTGTTTCTTCTTTCGTTTTTATTTTCCTTTTTATTTACCACGGCACAAAATGACCAGGATAGTCTTTGGGTTCGTGAGAATTATACAAAGAAAGAGATCTACATCTCCATGCGGGACGGTGTAAAGCTTTTCACTGCAGTTTATACACCAAAAGATATGAGTGAGAAACACCCGATATTAATGAACCGCACTCCTTATTCATGTGCGCCTTATGGTGCTGACTTTTCTGGTCGGCTTTTACTTAGTCACTGGAAATATTATTGCCGTGAAAATTATATTATCGTGATCCAGGATGTAAGAGGAAGATGGATGAGTGAAGGTGAGTTTGTGGATGTTCGTCCATTTATCAAAGACAAAAAAACAAATAATGATATTGATGAAGCAAGCGATACTTATGATGCGATCGATTGGCTCATAAAAAATTTACCGAACAATAATGGCAATGTGGGAGTATTTGGAATTTCATATCCCGGTTTTTATTCAACAATGGCTGCAGCTTCGGGACATCCGGCATTAAAAGCAGTAAGTCCGCAGGCACCGGTTACCGAATGGTTTTTGGGAGATGATTTTCATCATAACGGTGCATTTTTTCAAATGGATGGATTTAGTTTTTATTCTGGCTTTGGCAAACCAAGACCGAAACCAACAACAATTGGCCCCTCCGGATTTGATTTTAAGGTCAGGGACAATTATGAATTTTATTTACAGGCCGGTACATTAAAAAATCTTGCGAAAATGATGGGAGACAGTATAAAATTCTGGAAAGAACTATATGCACATCCTAACTATGATGAATGGTGGAAGGCACGCAATGCAAGAAATGCAATGTATAATATAAAACCTGCTATGCTTACTGTTGGCGGTTTGTTTGATGCGGAGGATTGTTACGGCGCATGGAATTTATACAAGGCAATTGAAAAACAAAATCCCGGTATTCATAATAAATTAGTGATGGGGCCGTGGAGTCATGGTCAATGGAGCGGTCGTGATGGTACAAAAATGGGAAATATCCAGTTTGGTTCAAACACTGCATTGTGGTATCAGAATAATATCGAGATACCTTTCTTTAATTATTATTTAAAAGGAAAGGGAACTGATCCTAATTTATCAGAAGCAACAATTTTCTTCAGTGGCGAAAATCAATGGCATAATTTAAATCAATGGCCACCGGCAAATATTTCTAATCAACCAATTTATTTTCAACCAAACGGAAATTTATCGTGGAATAAGCCAACTGCTTCTAAAAGTGCAAGTGAATATATCAGCGATCCTGCACATCCTGTTCCTTATACTGAGGATGTTCATTTCGATCGCACTGCTGCTTATATGGACGATGACCAGCGTTTTGCTTCAAGAAGAACAGATGTATTGACTTTTCAAACGGATGTTTTAAATGAAGACCTAACCCTTGCCGGACCTGTTGTTGCAGATCTTGCAGTTAGCATTACAGGAACGGATGCAGATTTTGTTGTAAAGATCATTGATGTGTTTCCTGATGATTTTAGTTATCCTAACTCTGCAGCGCAGCAAGGCCGTGCTGGTGGTGGCAGTTATCCAATGGGTGGTTATCAAATGCTCGTTAGAGGCGAGATCATGAGAGGTAAATTCAGAAACAGTTTTGAAACCCCTGTCCCATTTACTCCCAATAAAATTGAGAAAGTAAAATTCGATCTGCCTGATGTTGCCCATACATTTAAGAAAGGCCATCGCTTAATGATACAGATACAAAGCAGTTGGTTCCCTTTAGCAGATCGCAATCCGCAGAAATTTGTAAATATTTATGAGGCTGACATTACAGATTTTCAAAAAGCAACGATAAGAATTCATCATGATGCTGCTAACAGCAGTAATATAGTTTTACCAGTAATGAAATAAATATGAAGCGTTATTTGTTTTGCCTTTTTATTTTTTATACTACCGTTTCATTTGCACAAAATGAAAACTACGTAAAAGAAAACTATACTAAGATCGATACGACGATCACTATGCGTGATGGGATCAAACTATATACCATCATTTATGTCCCCAAGGATTCGTCGCAACGATATCCCATCCTGATGCAACGTACTCCATATAGCGTATGGCCATATGGGTCTTCCAACTATCCTCCCGGCATTATGCCCGGTAAAATGATGGAAGAAAAATATATCTATGTCAAACAAGATGTACGGGGACGGCATATGAGCGAAGGCATTAATGAAGAAGTGACTCCTTACATTCCCGATAAAAAATCGAATAAAGATGTGGATGAAAGCAGCGACACATATGACACGATCGAATGGTTACTTAAATTCCTGAAAAATCATAATGGCAGAGTTGGTCTTTGGGGAATTTCTTATCCGGGTTTTTATGCTACCGCAAGTTTACCAGGTGCACATCCTGCTATCAAAGCAGTTAGCCCGCAAGCACCGGTAACAGACGAGTTCGCCGGTGATGATGCAAACCATAACGGGGCTTTTTTTCTGTTGGATAATTTTAGCTTCATGGAAGGCTATGACCGGCCAAGACCTGGTGGTACGGTCATTGGCTATAAATGGCCGTTGTTCTCTCCTACTAATTATTCAGACGCCTATAAGTTTTTTCTTGACATGAAGACGATCAAAGAAAGCAATGGTTCAAAATATTTTAATGGAAAAGGAAAATACTGGCAGGAATACCTTGCACATGATACATACGATGATTATTGGCGTTCACGCAACATACGTCAGCATTTAAAAAATATTACCATTCCTACATTGGTAGTTGGTGGATGGTTTGATGCCGAAGATCTTTTTGGTGCTTTGAATACGTATGGAGCAATAGAAAAGCAAAGCCCATCTAATAAAAATTTTTTGGTAATGGGGCCATGGACACACGGTGCGTGGGGTGCAGCAGAATGGAAAGAATTCGGAACCCATCAATTTGGAGCTAACGTCAATCAATATTTCCAGGATTCGATCGAAGCTGCATTCTTCAAATATTATCTCAAGGACAAAGGAAATTTCAGTGCCTCAGAAGCTACAATGTTTGAAACAGGCACCAATCAATGGAGACATTTTGATCAATGGCCTCCTGTTAACACAAAAGCAACGAATTTTTATTTGGGATCAAACAATAAACTTTTACATGATAAACCTATAGCGGCAAAAAGTTTTTCTGAATACATTAGTGATCCTGCCAAACCTGTACCTTATACAAATGGCGTCTATAGCGACCGGAATAATGAATACATGATAGAGGATCAGCGTTTCGCAGCAACAAGGCCAGATGTTCTCGTCTTCCAGAGTGATACACTTACAGAAGATATGACAATTGCAGGATCTATCGTTGCAGATCTTTTTGTCAGCATTACAGGTACTGATGCAGATTTTATTGTTAAACTAATTGATGTATTACCAGAATATGAAAAAGACATCAACAACCAACCGGGTAAAACTATGGCAGGTATGCAGAGATTAGTAAGAGCAGAAGTAATGCGGGGAAAATTCAGGAATGACCTTTCTAAACCGATACCATTTGTACCCGGTAAAATTGCCGAAGTAAAATTTAGATTGAATGATGCATTGCATACATTTAAAAAGGGGCACAGGGTCATGATCCAGGTTCAAAGCAGTTGGTTCCCATTGATAGACCGTAACCCGCAAAAATTTGTACGAATCCCGGAAGCAAAGGAAACTGATTACCAGAAAGCAATCATAAGGATCTACCATGACGCAAGCAATAGCAGCAATATTATACTACCAGTGATGAAGTAAAACGTTTGCGTAAAATTATCGTTCCGCCTAGGGGCGGGACTTTTTGTATCATTGCAAAAACTATTATTGATGAGAACAATTGTATTAACGCTTTGCGTACTATTTAGCCAAGCTCTTTATTCACAGTTAAATATTATTCCTCAGCCTGCTGAAATGAATTACGGAAAAGGAACGCATAGTTTTAAAACTCCTTTACAAATAGTGTATGATGAACCTGCAAAAAGGTCTGCAGAATTTTTAGCTGACTATTTAAAACGATTTTATAAAGTAACCAGCAAATTGACCCCCTCTGCGGGATCAGGTCGTGACGCATATTATATCACACTCAAGACAAGCGTTACCAGCAGAAAAGGCGAATATGAACTTAAAGTAGATAAACGTTTATCTATTTCTGGAGATGAAGAAGGTATTTTTTATGGAGTGCAAACCTTGATTCAGATGTTACCTCCTCACGTCTCAAATAACCAGGTCGAATTTCCTTATGTAACGATCAAAGATTATCCTCGTTTTGGTTATCGGGGCATGCATCTCGATTGTGGCCGCAATTTTATGGCAGTAGATTTTATCAAAAAATATATTGACTATCTCGCTTTTCATAAAATGAATTATTTCCATTGGCATTTAACAGAAGACCAGGGCTGGCGTATTGAAATAAAAAAATATCCTCGACTTACTGAAGTTGGTGCATGGAGAAATGGAACGATCATTGGCCGTCATCCTGGTATGGGAAATGACAATAAAAAAGCCGGTGGTTATTATACACAAGATCAAATAAAAGAGATCGTAAAATATGCATCTGATCGTTATATCACCGTTATTCCTGAAATAGAAATGCCGGGGCATGGCAGCGCTGCTATTGCAGCTTATCCTTCTTTAAGTTGTTTTCCAGATGAACCTACTAAAAATTATTTTCCTAAAAATGGAAAATGGGCAGGTGATTCAACCGGTAAACAAGTGCAGCAGGCATGGGGCGTATACAGTGATGTTTTTTGTGCAGGCAAAGAAGAAACATTTAAATTTTTACAGGATGTGATCGATGAAGTGGTTCAGCTATTCCCTGCAAAATATATTCATGTCGGTGCAGATGAATGTCCAAAATCAAATTGGAAACGCTGCCCTAATTGTCAGAAAATAATTAAGGATAACAACCTGAAAGATGAGCATGAGTTACAAAGCTATTTTGTACAACGCATGGAAAAATATATCAACAGCAAAGGAAAAACATTGATCGGTTGGGATGAAATACTTGAAGGCGGACTTGCACCAAATGCAGTGGTAATGAGCTGGCGCGGCGAAGCTGGCGGCATTGAAGCTGCTAAACAAAAACATCAAGTGATCATGACACCGACAACTTATGTTTATTTGGATTATTCGCAAAGCGAAAATGAAGACAGTGTGGTTATTGGTGGCAATCTTCCGGTTGAAAAAGTTTACAGTTATGATCCTGTTCCGAAAGAATTAAATGAAGAACAAGCAAAATATATAATGGGAGCCCAGGCAAATGTGTGGAGTGAATACATGAACAATCCACGCAAAGTAGAATATATGATCTTTCCCCGCCTTAGTGCAGTAAGCGAAGTTCTTTGGAGCCAGAACGAAAAGAAGAACTGGGATAATTTTGAAAAAAGATTACAAGTGCAATTCAAACGCTATGATCTTTGGAAAGCAAATTATAGCAGAGCATACTATGATCTTAAAGCAACTGTAATTCCCACTGAAAATTTTGATGGTGTATTATGGAAATTGGAAACGAAAAATCCATCAGCACAGATCAAAACCGTTTCACATTTTGCTGGCCGGTCTTATGAATTAAGATTTAACGAAGGAGTTACTTATACGGCACCGATCTCTATTAAAACAACACAATTACTTGCAGCTATATCCATGGTGGATGGAAAAGCAATAAGTAACCCCATCTCACAAAACATACTATTTAATAAAGCAACCGGTAAGAAAATTACACTCACTACACAACCTTCCCCAACCTATAAAGGCGATGGCGCATTTACATTGGTGAACGGCATTCAAAATGAAAACGGGCTTTCAAAAAGCAAACAATTTCTTGGCTTCTCCGGCACAGATTGCGAAGCAGTCATTGATCTTGGCAAAGAAGAAAAGATTTCCAATGTCATTGTACATTGCTTAAGAGAAACCGGAAGCTGGATATATCAGCCATTAACTGTAGAAGTTTTTATTTCTTCAAATGGAACTGATTTTACTTCTGTCGGGCTTACTGATGATTTCAAAATTAAAACCAAGGGGCTTGAAACAGGGGCTATGAAAGTTGAATTCGCTGAAAAGAATAGTCGTTATGTAAAAGTTGTTGTAAAGAATTGGGGCGATATTCCATCTGGCAATCCTGGCGAAGGAAGTAAAGCATGGTTATTTGTTGATGAGATAGAAATTAACTAAACCCCCAACCCCCTAAAGGGGGCTTTTGAAGTCTCAAACAGTTTAGAATTGAACATTGAGGATTGAACGTTTCTATTATTACAATACGAGAACGATACTGTTGATGATCCGAAGAACAATTCAATCTAAGTCCCCCTTTAGGGGACAGGGGTTGGGTTTTATTCTTTATTTTCGCTAAAACCCCTTGCCAACATGACAATGGTTGATTCATTTGAAAAGATCTCCGTAAAAATTTATCCAGATCTTAAGTCCGGATCTAAAGCAGTTGCAAAACAGATAGCCGATTTTATTCGTGAGAAACAAAAGAAAAAAGAAAAATGTGTGCTGGGTCTTGCCACAGGATCTACTCCTAAAACTTTATATGCTGAGCTGGTAAGAATGCATAAAGAAGAAAAGCTGAGCTTTAAAAACGTCATCGCTTTTAATCTTGACCAATACTATCCTATCAGCAATGATGCGCTGCAAAGTTATCAGCGTTTTATGAAGGTGAATCTTTTCAATCACATTGACATTGATCCAAAGAATACTCATATCCCAAATGGCGAGATAAAAAAAGAAGACATCAAAGAACATTGCAGGCAATATGAAAAAATGGTAGAAGATGCCGGTGGTATAGATCTGCAGATCCTTGGCATTGGAATTAATGGTCATATCGGTTTTAATGAACCTGGTTCCAGCATTCATTCTAAAACAAGACTGATCAGTCTTGATAACTCAACACGAATTGCAAATGCATATGAGTTTGCCAATATTTCCGAAGTTCCCCGTCTCGCTATCACTATGGGCATCGGTGAAATACTGAAAGCAAAAAAGATAATCCTGATGGCTTGGGGACCCTCAAAAGCTCCCGTAATAAAGGAAGCGGTAGAAGAAGATCATACAGATCATGTGCCTGCCTCGTTATTGCAAAATCATGATGACGTAACTTTTGTTGTTGATGAAGCGGCCGCCGCTGAACTTACAAGGTTCAAATCACCATGGCTTACCGGCGACTGCGATTGGACACCAAAGATGATCAAGAAAGCAGTGGTGAACATGGCCCTGAAATTGAAAAAACCAGTTTTAAGCTTAACTAATACTGATTACAACGAATATGGATTAAGTGATCTGCTGGTTGAAGAAGGCGATGCATATGAAATAAATCTAAAGGTTTATTATATGCTACGTGATTCGATCACAGGCTGGCCCGGTGGTAAACCAAATGTGAATTTACCTACACACCCTGAACGCAGTGAACCTTATCCAAAACGTATTGTCATCTTCTCTCCTCACCCTGATGATGATATCATCAGCATGGGCGGCACCTTTCAGCGATTGCATGACCAGGGCCATGATGTACATGTGGCCTATCAAACTTCCGGCAACATTGCGGTCACTGATGAGTTCGTTACAAGGTTCCTTGATTTCGCTGTTGGCTTTGAAGAGATCGCAGGTATCGATACAAAGACTTCAGGAAAGATATTAGAAGATGCCAGGAAATTTATTGCACGGAAAAAAGCCAATCAAACGGATACACCAGCTATTCGTGCCATCAAAGGTTTGATAAGAAGATGCGAAGCAAAAGCAACTTGTCGTTATGTCGGCATCAAAGATGAGAACATACATTTTCAAAATCTTCCTTTTTATGAAACCGGTTCCATTGAGAAAAAACCGATGAGTGAAAAAGATGTAAAGATCACGATGGAATTGTTGAGGGAAATAAAACCACAGCAGGTTTATTGCGCCGGTGATTTTGCTGATCCGCATGGTACGCATATCGTTTGTTTCAATGTAGTACTTGAATCGCTCAAAAGAATTAAAACTGCCGGTGATGCATGGCTCAACGATTGCTGGCTTTGGTTATACAAAGGCGCATGGCAGGAATGGAACATTGAAGAAATTGAAATGGCCATCCCAATGAGCCCTGACCAGGTAATGAAAAAACGCTTTGGCATCTTTATACATCAATCACAAAAAGATATGGTGCCGTTCCAGGGAAGTGATTCAAGAGAATTCTGGCAACGTGCCGAAGCAAGAAACGAAGGCACTGCAAATCTTTACGCTGATCTTGGCCTTACACATTATGCGGCAATGGAAGCATTTGTGAGATGGCATTATTGAGATTGCAGATTTTAAATTTAAAATTTGAGATTTTATTGAGTAGGCTTGATTGCTACTATTAAGCTTTCGTTGTGTCACTCACTTGTACGTTCTGGATTTCTATTCAACAACAGCGTGAAAAAGGATTTTCAAATCAATGCCTTCTTTATCATTCAACTTCCTGAATTGAAAAAGTTATATTATCCGAATTATAATAGCATATATAATACTTACCTCCTTTCTTAAAAGAATTCTCTGCCTGACTTTTTTGATCAATCGTTTCTAATAACTTATTGACCTTATCAATTGATGAAAACTTTTCTTTGCTTTCAATAATATTCAATGTTGTAGCATCTATTGTAACTTTAAAATTTACAGTCCTGGTGTACATATAAGCCTTCCCATTTTTATAATTAGACATTGAATTAAAATTTGAATACGTTCTCGTTACTGGTATATTTGACCCGGCATGTGTTGCACCTGTAGATATGGAGGATTGCGAAAACCCTCCGGCATAATAACCGCCAGAAGTTCTTTCCTCTTTGTCATAAACACCACATGTAAGAATCATTTGTCCCTGACTATTTTGGGCCAGCGATATTCCAGATGAACCAGCATTTAGTTCTTTAAGAAGTTCTTTATTGCTGCTTATTGTATTTTTTTTTGAAGTCCTTCCCCTCGAAATAATTTCGACAGGTGTTTCGGCTAGAGATAGTGTTGAAGATTCATTTAGCTCATGTTTTTTCAAAAGCTTTCCGGATGCTAACTCGAAGATGCCAATCTCAATTTTTTTCTTAGAGGTGTTTAATAAATAGAGATTATTCTCATACACGGAAGCGTTTGCATAAAAATATTCCTTTTCACCAAATCCCACAAAGCCATTCATATCAAGCCTCATTTTTGAGGTAAGTGTGAAGTTGCGGGTATCAAATCTCCATATATGAGGAGGCTCTTTATAGTTGGCAACTACTATCACAAGTTCACCCGGATAAACATAAAATTTTGTGAGATCTGTCGAAGCGATCAATTCTGTTTCTTCATCAGAGCGGAAAACATAACTATATGAAAAGTATTCCGAAAGTGTAAGCTTCTTTTTTTTATACTGATTAATCCACTCAAAATCCGCGAGAATCATTTTACTAAAATAATTTCCATTATTATCCACAACATGAAAGAAAATTTGGTTTGTTTTATCGTTTACACTCACCAGGAAAAAATTGCCTTCACTCGTAAACCAGTCAATTGTAATCTGCCCGTCAGGAACGCGAAAAATCATTTTATTGCTAACTGTTTTATTTTTAAAATCAACCACTTCCATGCGGATGTGACCATTTCCTCCATTCAAGGTTTTATCCTTAACTCCAAAATAATAGCAGGCTCCAAGGTTATTAATATTAGCATCAAGGTATTTGTAAGACTCAACCTTAAAAATAGTATTCATTAATCCCCCGGGAGCCTGGAATTTTTCCTCTACTCTAAGACTGTTATCTAATAAAAGATATTCAGCCAGTGTTGAATTTTTAAGAATTATTGATGTCTTACCTGTTTTATTATCAGATGCTATATAAGATTGATAAGGAAAGCTTTTTTTTAGATCAGGAGTGCTAACAGGTTGGAAGGAGAAAACAGTTTTTTGAGAGGAAGCCTGCAAAGTCAGCATTAGAGTACTCGTTAGTACCAGGAAGGTTTTAAACATGGATTTTTTGAATGTAAATATATATCAAAAAAAATCGGAGAAGAAAGCCAAAAATTGGGTTAAATAATTTTTTACAAAATTTAAGGCCGCCCAGGATATTTTGCAAAAGACCCCCGGGCAAACATTTGAAAAACTTAAGAAAGCATTATTTATAAATAGCTACTTCTCTCCTTCCATCACTCGAACAAAATCCCCGATACATTCCTTTAGAATTAAAAATTGGTGAAACATTTCCTTTTGCATCCACACCAATCATGCCTCCTTCCCATCGATCTTTACTACATCACAAGCGACGACCCCTTAACGTTCCAGAGTTTTGGATGAGTGAGCTGAAATTATATCCAATAAGATAAATGCAAAGAAGAAATTGCGTAACTTAAGTTTGTGAAGTCACCCATAAAAATAAAATGAATACCGTAATTACAATTCTACTTGTAGTGGTAGGCATTATTGCCTTATTGTTGATCATTGCGCTTTTCATGAAGAAGGAACATTATGTCAATCGTGAAATCATTATCAATGTGCCCCGACAAAAAGTATTTGACTTTTTAAAACTACTTAAAAACCAGGATCAATTCAACAAATGGGCAACGGCTGACAAAATAAACAGGAAAGAAGAATTCAAAGGAACAGACGGAACAGAGGGATTTATTTATTCCTGGAGCGGAGATAAAAGTGCCGGCCAGGGAGAAAAAGAAATTAAGAAAATTATTGAAGGGGAAAGAATTGAAACAGAAATTCGTTTTGTAAAACCAATGCGGGTCTCTGCCGGTGTTATTTTTGAGACAGAATCTTTGTCCGAAAACCAAACCAAAGTAAACCTGATCAATACTGGTACATTGAAATATCCTTTGAACATAATGATACCAATGGCTGAAAAAAAATTCCCAAAAGACATGGATGCTAGTTTGTCCACCTTGAAAAACATTCTCGAAAAATAATCACAACAAATATTTAATTTTATAGACAATGAAAAGAATATCATTGACGATAACACTAATTGCTGCTTCGTTTCTATTAGGTTTCGCTTTTAAGACAACTATATCTAACAAAAAAAATACAAAAATGAAAAAGGTAACAGGAATAGGAGGTATTTTCTTCAAATGTAAAGACACAAAAGCAGTTAATGAATGGTATAAAACACATCTTGGATTTGACACAACCCCATATGGAACAAGCTTTGAATGGCGGGACATTGACGACAGTACTAAAAAGGGACTTACCCAGTGGAATCCTTTTAAAGAAGACACAAAATACTTTGAGCCTTCAACAAAGGACTTTATGATAAACTATAGAGTAGAGAATTTAGAAGCGTTGGTTGAAGAATTAAAAAAGGAAAACGTAACTATCGTAGACAAAATTGAATCATATGATTACGGAAAATTCGTTCATATTTTAGACCTTGAAGGAAATAAAATTCAATTGTGGGAACCTAAAGATTAGAATATATTTAAATTGTTTGGGGCAAATGAGTTGTTAAGCGCAGATCCTTAT
Source organism: Chitinophagaceae bacterium (assembly GCA_035318985.1). Taxonomy (GTDB): domain Bacteria; phylum Bacteroidota; class Bacteroidia; order Chitinophagales; family Chitinophagaceae; genus VBAS01. Next base: position 8,244 of record DATHDP010000020.1, on the reverse strand, counting down.
ATTCGAAATTGCTTAAGAAAAAGAGTTATTTATAAATTTCCACTGTTGTTTTCCCATTACTGCACTTCATTCCCCGATACATTCCTTTAGAATTAAAAATAAGTGAAGCATTTCCTTTTGCATCCACACCGATCATTCCTCCTTCACCATCGATCTTTACTAATTTTTTCATCACCACTTTATTCATTGCTTTCTCGAGTGAAAATCCTTTATACTCCATTAAACAACTAACATCATAGGCAGCTACCGCTTTAATAAAAGGTTCTCCATGACCTGTGCAACTGATCGCACAGGTTTTATTGTTTGCATACGTGCCGATACCAATGATCGGGCTGTCACCAACTCGTCCAAATTGCTTATTCGTCATACCTCCTGTGCTTGTAGCAGCAGCCAAATTTCCATTTACATCACAAGCAACGGCCCCTACCGTTCCAAATTTTTTATCGTCCGGATCAACACTATGATCCAAAGCTATCTCGTTACTCTGTTTGGTTTTAAGCAATTGTTTGTATCTGAATTCAGAATAAAAATATTCATCGGATTCAAAGACTATTCCATTTTGTTCTGCAAACTCCTCCGCTCCTTTTCCAATCAAAAAAACATGTTCGCTTTTTTTCATTATTGTGTGAGCAAGTTCAATCGGGTTTTTGACATTACAGATTGCTGCAACAGCTCCGGCAGACAGGTCCTTTCCATCCATTATTGAAGCATCCATTTCATGTGTGCCCGTATTTGTGAATACAGATCCTTTTCCAGCGTTGAATAAAATATTATTCTCTAGCTGTATCACAGCAGCTTTAACAGCATCCAATGCATCACCATTCTTTTCCAGTATCCTGTATCCGGCATCTAAAGCTTCATTTAATGCTTTGATGTAAGCGATTTCCTTTTCCGGGGTCATGCTTTTTTTCGAGATCGTTCCTGCCCCGCCATGAATTGCTATTGTGAATTTTGACATCGTATGTTATTAAGTTGAAATATAGAAATAGTTGAGGGGTTCATCCAAATGCTTATTTTTATTCTGCCGCCAGACCTCCCCTCTCTGAAAGAGAGGGGAACGAGGGGTGATGCTTCGAAATTAGTTATTTTACCTTTTGATATGGCCACCACCTGGAAAGACATCACCAAAAAGAAACTCACACAGAGCGATTGGTCGCTGCTTGTTGCTAATCTATTACCAGTAGTTGGCGTTTGGTTTTTTAACTGGAGTGCAAAGGAAGTTTTCCTTGTTTACTGTCTTGAAACGATCATCATCGGTTGTTTTACTTTGATAAAATTATTCATTACTGGAATTTCCGGTAAGTCAACCGATACATGGGAAACACAAGGTGGCTCCAAAATGAAACAACCTTTCTGGTTCTTCATGCTTTTCTTTTTAGTGCATTATGGAATGTTCGTAGCTATCCAAATGGGTATATTCTTTGGCGCTTCAGGTATTGGTGATGAAAACGGAATCACTTTCTTTAATTTCTTTTCAAAATGGCCATCGTTATTAACTAACGAAGCATATATAATGCTTGGAGTTTTTATCGTGAGCTATAGTTTTCGTTTTACTACTGATTATATTTTAACAGGAGATTATAAAACATCACCATTAGGCTATCTCATGTTCCAGCCTTATGGAAGGATTTTTATTCAACAGGTAACCGTAATACTTGGCAGTATGTTTCTTTCACTTGGAGGAGGTAAAGTTTTTATTCTTGTTTTTGCTTTGATAAAAATATTCTTCGAAATATTTTTAAACTTTGACTTGCTGATGAAGAAAGCTGCAAAAGGTGAGTTGAAACCTGATGAAGAAAAAACTAATTGAATAAAGTTGATCAGTGTATAAGCTAAGCCCTCTTAGTGTTTCGGGGTTTAGGAGAGGAGTAATTCACATTCTCTTAAAAGCTTTTCTCTTTCAACTGTAGCTGTTCCCACTTCTTCACAAACCAAACCACCAGCTATATTGGCGATCTCTGCCATCATGTGTGCATTTTTTGTGGCAGCATATACCATTGCAGCAACAGCTATTACTGTATCGCCGGCGCCTGATACATCGGCTACATTACGCAAATGACTTGGAATAATCGCTGCATTCTGTAATTGCTGGTAAAAAATTCCTTTCTCAGATAAAGTGATCAATGAAACTTTATGCTGCAATTGTTTCTGAAGTTGTTCATGAATATTTCTAAGCTGATAAATATCTGAGGTTTCAAACATAAGATTCAATCCTTCCTCGACCTCTTTCATGTTTGGTTTAAAAATGTCGACATGCTGATAGCTGAAAAAATTCTTTCTTTTTGGATCAACGGCGGTGATTACACCCGAAGCTCTGCATAAAGCAATTGCCTGTTCAATTACTTTTTCTGTCAACACTCCTTTATTATAATCTTCGAATATCAAAATATTCGGATCCTCATGTTCAATAAAATTAGAGATCTGTTTTAGTAACGCTGTTTCCTCTTCCTTGTTGAGATCATCAGTCATCTCGGCATCAAATCTCAGCATTTGCTGATTACGGCTGATGATCCTTGTTTTATTTGTAGTTTTTCTTTTAACGCTTTTTATTAAACCCGTTGTATCGATCAGGTTTTCTTTCAGTAACTGTTCTAACTGGGAGGCTTCATCATCATCACCGGTAACACCGAGTATAAAAACTTTTGCGCCAAGGTTGCTGCAGTTAATGGCAACATTACCTGCTCCTCCTATACGCTGTTCTTTATGATGCAATGAAACTATAGGTACAGGAGCTTCCGGCGAGATCCTGTCCACTTTCCCCCATATATAGGTATCCAGCATCACATCTCCGATCACACCAATTTTTAATGAATTAAAATCATTAAATAATTCTTCACACTCTGTCATTTCCTTTAGTTATTTATTAAATATCCTGCTTTTATTTCCTACCCCATAAAATTACGGGTTAAACTAACATTATTTTCCTGACTGAGCCGGCAAATAATTATTTATACATTTGTTTACAAAGCATAAAGATATTATGGCTCCAGCATCAATTTTAGAAAAGATCTATTCTCTAACCGGCATCATTGAAAAAGCAAACCAATGGAGAAAGGAAGGAAAGAAAATTGTTTTTACCAATGGCGTTTTTGATCTTCTGCACAAAGGACATATTTTTTCTCTTACGCAAGCTGCTAAAGAAGGAGATGTTTTAGTTATCGGGTTAAACTCCGATAGCTCTGTAAAAAGATTGAAGGGAGATAGTCGTCCGGTCAATGACCAGGATTCACGGGCATTGTTACTTGCCGCTTTATTCATGGTTGATGCAGTTGTGATCTTTGAAGAAGACACTCCTCTCAAACTTATTACTTCTATTTTACCCGATATTTTAGTTAAAGGTGGCGATTACACAATTGATGAAATTGCCGGAGCAAAAGAAGTAATTGCCAATGGCGGAAAAGTAGTCATCAACCCGATCCTGGATGGCTTTTCAACAACTTCAATCATCAAGGCAATTTCTCAATAAGTTCTTCTCCTTCGTTTCTTTTTTTCCTCGTGGCTACTGCAATATAATAAAGAGGGATCCCTGCCAATGCAATAATTAATCCCGGCCAGGTAAACTGAGGTTTATAAAATATTAGTAGAACACAAAACGTAATGCCCATAATAATATAAAGTGCCGGCAGAACAGGATACCCAAATGATTTATATGGGCGTTCTGCATCAGGTCGTTTTTTTCTAAGAATAAAAATCCCAAGGATAGTCATCACATAAAAAATGACGACAACAAAAGATATCATATCCAATAGCTGACCATATTTACCACTTACACTCCATGCACAGGCAATTAAACATTGGACCCATAAAGCCCACTGTGGCACGGCAAATTTGTTAAGAGTACTTGCAGGCTTAAAAAATAATCCATCTTTTGCCATAGTGTAATAAACTCTTGCTCCTGCTAATATCAATCCGTTATTACATCCGAATGTTGAGATCATGATCATTAAAGCGATCACAACAGTTCCAATGTTGCCAAATATAACCTGTGATGCTGCTACGGCTACCCTGTCTTTTTCTGCTGATGCAATTTCATTTAACGGCAATACAGCCGTGTACATAACATTTGTTGTTACATAAATTATAGTAACGATCAAAGTGCCGAGGAAAAGAGCTAAACCAATATTTCGTTTTGGGTTTTTTATTTCACCCGCAATAAAGGTTACGTTATTCCATGCATCACTACTAAAAATGGAGCCGACCATAGCTGCAGCAATAGCACCAAGAATAGCAGTTCCGATCAATGGAGTAAAAGATGCCTGCCCATCTGTTACAGAAAGATTTCTTATTTGCCATGCATCTGCCCAGTTTGCATCCCACACATCTCCCTTCATCATGATCAAACCAAAAATGATAAGCCCGAATAAGCTTAGTAGTTTAGTTACAGTAAACGTTGTTTGAATTAACTTACCTCCTTTTACTCCCAACGTATTTATAAAAGTGAGAAAGATGATCAATCCAATTGACACCAGCTGTGCTGGTGAAATTTTAAGACCGCCAATCGTAAAGGCAACAAGGTCTTCGCTTACTTGTGGCAAGAGGTATGCAAGGAATTTCGAAAAGGCCACACCGACCGCTGCAATGGTAGCTGTTTGTATCACTGCAAAAAAACTCCACCCATATAGAAACCCGGCTAATGGGTTATAAGCTTCTTTTAAATAAACATACTGACCTCCTGCTTTTGGATACATACCACTCAGCTCACCGTAACTTACCGCAGCTGAAATAGTCATAAACCCTGTTATCAGCCATACTACTATCAGCCAGCCTGCCGAACCCACATTGCGGGTAATATCGGCGCTTACAATAAAAATACCTGAACCTATCATAGACCCTGCAACGATCATTGTTGCATCTAATAGACCGAATGATTTTTTGAAGGCGGGTTGTTGTTCTGACATAGCGTTGGTTTGGTTTTCAAGATAAGTATTTCAGCTTATAGAAAGAAAAACTCCTTTCAATTATGAAAGGAGCACAATAATTAGCTAATAACTCACAGGGCTTATTTCTTTTTCGTATAAAATGTATTCAGCCCTTTCAATAACTCTGATGTCACATTGTAAGCTGTATCAGTATAATAAAACAATCCGGGTTCTCTTGCAATGATATAAGAGTACTTTTTATCTTTATTGAATTCCTTACAATAGTTTTTTATTTTACTTACTATCTCCTGTTGCCTGCTCATAAAGTAAGTTTGATATTTCTGATTAAGTTCAGCAGTTCTGTTCTTGATCTCCGCATCCATTTGAGCTAATTCATTGCCAAGTGAATCCTTTTGCCGGGGAGATAAATTTGCACTCTGCGCCTGTAACTTCTGGTAATAATTTTGAAAACCCATTTTCATCTGGTTAATAGTATCATTAATACCTGCTTCTCTTTTCACAACTTCAGCCTGTACTTGTTTCCATAAAAAGAAATTTGCTTCTATGGAATCCATATCAAAATAGGCTACGGGTGTTTGTTGTTTTTGAGCAGCAGTATCATGATTATTTCGGGTAGGTATTACAGCGGATGCATTATCCTTCTTATTAAAAAAAAGAAAAAACAAGATCGCTACACCGATTAGTAAGACAATGTTGAGAGCTAGTAAACCTTTATTCATGCAAGTTTTTTGGCAAGTTAATTAAAGCCTTCAGGGCAAATATACTCATTCGGGTCACTTTAGGAAACAGTTAACAGGATATGTGTTCAGAATTCTGAGTTAAAAATTCAGCGTTAAAAGCTTGCCAGTTTTAAATAAAAAAAGGAGTAAGATCTCTCCTACTCCTCGATTATTTATTGAACTGAGTTATTTATTCATCTTCATCAAAAGTCATCGCTTCCCTGGTTGATTGCAGCAATTCATATTCTTCTTTGCTACCAACGATCATGTTCTCAAATTCACGCAAACCCGTTCCAGCAGGGATCGGGTGACCAGTAATAACATTCTCTTTCAATCCGAGCATATCATCAGTTTTACCATGAATAGCTGCTGAAGAAAGAACTTTAGTTGTTTCCTGGAACGATGCTGCAGATATCCAGCTTTGTACACCAAGAGATGCTTTAGTGATACCAAGCAATGTTGGAGCCGATGTAGCAGGACTTGCATCACGGAATTCAACAAGCTTTTTATCATTTCTGCGAAGAATTGAATTTTCTTCTCTTACTTCTCTTAAACTTACTATCTGGCCTGCACGAAGCTTGCCTGACTCACCTATTTCAGTCACGATCTTTTTATCATATACCCAATCATTCTCTTCGAGGAATTCAAATTTGTCTACAAGATCTTCTTCAAGGAATTTAGTATCACCCGGATCAACGATGCTTACTTTACGCATCATCTGGCGAACGATAACTTCAATATGCTTGTCATTGATTCTTACCCCTTGTAAACGATAAACTTCCTGGATCTCATTCACAACATACTGTTGTACCGCAAATGGCCCTTGTATTGAAAGAATATCCTGTGGCGAGGTCTGACCATCTGATAAAGACGAACCAGCTTTTACGAAGTCGCCATCCTGTGCAAGGATCTGTCTTGTCAATGGAACAAGATATTTTTTCTGTACACCATCTTTTGCTTCAATGATGATCTCACGGTTACCACGTTTGATAGCTCCCATAGAAACCACACCATCAATTTCAGAAACGATAGCAGGATTACCCGGATTTCTTGCTTCAAACAATTCCGTAACTCTTGGAAGACCACCCGTGATATCACGAAGCTTACCAAGGATCCTTGGAATCTTCACAATTACCTGTCCGGCTTTTACTACATCGCCTTCTTCGATCACGATATGACTTCCTGTAGGTAAGTTGTATGATTTGTGTTCTTTTCCTTCAACAACTAACTGTGGGATCTTAGTTTTATCTCTTGTTTCAATTACCACTTTCTCGCGGTGACCAGTCTGCTCATCAGATTCTTCGCGGTAGGTAACACCTTCGATAACATTATCGAATTTGATAGTACCGTTGATCTCTGCCATGATAACGTTATTGAACGGATCCCATGTACAGATTATATCGCCTTTAGTTACTTTCTGACCATCTTTTACATTCAATGTAGCACCGTAAGGGATGTTATTCGTAATTAATAAACGATCATTCTTTACATCCATAATTCTCAACTCACCTGTACGACCGATTACTACCTGGTTCTTTCCTCCTTCGTTGTTCTCGATCATAACAGTTCTCAAACCGTCAAACTGAACAACGCCTTCGAATTTCGCAAGTAATGTAGATTCAACAGATGCAGAACCTGCCACACCACCTACGTGGAATGTACGAAGTGTAAGCTGTGTACCCGGCTCACCAATTGATTGTGCAGCGATGATACCAACAGCATCACCTTTCTGTGCAAGATTACCGGTAGCAAGATTCTTACAATAACATTTAACACAGCATCCGCGCCTGCTTTCGCAGGTAAGGACTGAACGTATCTCAACTGATTCTATACCGCATTCCTCAATACGTTTTGCTATTTCTGATGTTACTTCCTGGCCTGCATGAATAATGAGCTCATCATTCAGAGGGTCATATACATCATGCAATGATGTACGTCCTTCAATACGATCACTCAGTGGTTCAATAACATCTTCATTATCTTTTAATGCACTGATAGCAATACCACGAAGTGTACCGCAATCTTCTTCAGTTATTACCACATCCTGTGCTACGTCAACCAAACGACGTGTCAGGTAACCAGCATCAGCTGTTTTCAACGCCGTATCGGCAAGACCTTTACGGGCACCATGTGTGGAGATAAAGTAATCCAATACATTCAATCCGCCTTTGAAGTTGGAAAGAATTGGATTCTCAATGATCTCACTTCCTGTTGAGCCTGATTTTCTTGGCTTAGCCATCAAACCTCTCATACCAGCAAGCTGTTTTACCTGTTGCTTACTACCACGGGCACCTGAATCAAGCATCATATAAACAGAGTTGAAGCCCTGCTTATCGGCACTCATTTCACGGATCAATGTTTCAGTGATACGGGTATCAACACGGCTCCAAATGTCAACAATCTGGTTATAACGTTCGTTGTTTGTGATAAGACCCATGTTGTAGCTATCCCACACTTCATCTACTTCAACTTTCGCCTGGTCAAGCAATTTCTCTTTTGATTCAGGAATTACAAGGTCAAGAATATTGAATGACAATCCACCCTGGAACGCTGTACGGAATCCAAGTTGTTTAATGTCATCAAGGAATTTAACTGTCTTTGGAATGTTTGTGATCTTCAAAATATCTCCGATGATCTCACGAAGA
>DATHDP010000019.1:0-6576 GCA_035318985.1 Chitinophagaceae bacterium | reverse complement strand
TTCATTACATGCAGCATCAAGGCTTTTGCATAACCCATACCGCGAAAATCGGGATGGGTGCATACAGCGCTTACTTCCATATATGGTTTGGGGTGCATGCGTTGTCCGGTCATAGCAGCCAACCTGCCTTCGATAAAAATGCCAAAATAATTTTTGAATTTGATGGTTTGTTGTAAAAAAGGACCGGGTCTTGTGAGTGCAGTTAATTCCATCATTCGCAGAACATGTTCTTCTGATAGAGGAACAATTAATGAACTATTCTTAGTAGTGAATGTTTTCATGGAATGCTCATATACCATTTGGGTCACATCCATAGGTTGCAGCAACTTCCATTTGCATTCGTCATGATCCATTTTATTTAACGATGAAATAGCCACACTTCGATTAACCGGAATAAATTCATACAATTTTTTAAGATTAGCATCATTAAACACTTTCATCCCCGCAAACGGAGCAATATCCGGCAAATAACAACCAACATCCCCATTTATAATAGCTATATCCTTGTTACCCGTGGTAAAAGCATTCCAGATCATATTATCCAGGATGTGATCCATTTCTGTTGTTAATTTAGAAAAAGAATATCACTTGGAACAAGTCTTAATTTCCCCTTGGCACGCAAGACAACGCAATTCTATAAACATGCTAATTATTCGGCGCTGGGAGCATATTTCTTATTGCCATGATCTTCCATATTTTTTTATCAGCAATAACAATAAAGGTGCTCCACATCTTTCGTACAGTACCATCTGTATTTTGTATTTCATACCGGCAATCTACAATGGCAGATGAAGAAGTAATAGTTTGAATTTTTTCGACATGAAGTGTTCTTTTTCCGGGGCTATTGGCAGAACTTTTCATCATGCCTTCTACAGCCGCATTTATTCCTGCCCTCCACTCACCAGTAGAAACCAATTGATCCACATTTTGTGTTAAAATGGCTTTTAATAATGCTGTATCTCTTTTTTCTCTTGCTTGTGAATATTGGTCAATTAAAGAGATGATCGCTTTTTGTAGCTTGTCGTTTACTTTTATATCCTGGCCATATAAAACTATAATGCAGGCAAGATGTGATAAAAGCAATAAGGCAGTTTTTTTCATGCTAATAATTTATTGATTCACTTAACAAGCAAATATCTAACAATTTAATTTTCCTATCCGCTAAGGTCGAATCTCCCCCTCATCTAATATTGGCGACGGTTCAGCTGAGGAATAAAGCCAGACAAAAGTTCTTAACTTCATAAACAAAACAATTAATCACCAACTCTTATGCAATCATCTATATTATGAGCAATTCATTTAAACTAATTTCTCTCTTTCTTATTGTTATTTTTTTCAGTTGTTCTTCAACCAAAAAAATAATGCAGCCAGAAAAAATATTAGTATTCAGTTCTACAAAGGGTTATCGTCATAAATCGATAGAGGCCGGTAAACCAGCGTTAATAAAAATGGGTTCTGAAAAAAACTGGGTTGTAGATACAACCGAAGACGCAACGGTGTTTACTGAATCAAACCTTAAGCAATATGGTGCGGTTGTATTTTTAAGTACAACAGGTAATATTTTAAATGATGAGCAACAAATGGCTTTTCAGAAATATATAAATAGCGGCGGGGGTTTTGTAGGGATTCATGCAGCTACAGATACAGAGTATGATTGGCCATGGTATAATAATTTGGTAGGTGCTTACTTTGAGAGCCATCCAAAGCCACAGGTAGCCTTATATAATGTTGTAAAAAAAGATCACCCTTCCGTTAGTTTTATGCCTGATACATTGAGCAGGATGGAAGAGATCTACAACTTTAAATCTTTTAAAAAAGAATCAGTAACTGTATTGATCACCATAGATGAAAAAACCTATACTGGTGGTAAAATGCCAGACTATCATCCGATAGCATGGTATCATACTTACGATGGCGGCAGGGCCTTTTATACGGAGTGGGGTCATCACCCGGAAGCTTTTACCGAACCTTTATTTCTTCAGCATCTTGCCGGAGGCATCCAATGGGCTTTAAAAAAATGATCATTTTATCAATAATAAATGAATTATAATGACGGATAAAAAAAAGAAAACACCCGTTGACAACAGCAGAAGAAATTTTATAAAGTATTCTGCAACGGCACTTGCAGGATATATGATTGTACCACGTTTTGTACTTGGAGGAGTTCGGCATGATGGTTCCAAATACATTCCTCCAAGCGACATGATCTCTCTCGGTTTTATCGGTTGCGGAAAGCAAGGAAAAATACTCAGCAATTATTTTTTAACAACGAATGAGATCCGCATCCTTGCAATAAGCGAAGTGTATAAAGATAAGGCCGAGCTGATGCTGAAGACCATAAAAACTAACCAGGAAAAAAACAAACAAGCTCCTAATAATGACATTGGGGTTTATAATGATTTTAGAGAATTGCTTGCCAGGAAAGATATTGATGCTGTAGTTATTGCTACACCGGACCATTGGCATGCTGCAGTAGCGGTTCGGGCGGCTGAAGCAGGAAAAGATATTTATTGTGAAAAACCATTGGCACTTACTGTAAAAGAAGGAAGGGCAATGGTGAATGCTGCACGGAAACACAACCGTGTTTTTCAAACAGGAAGCATGCAACGTTCATGGCCGGAGTTTCGCCAGGCGGTTGAAATTATTCGCAATGGATTTATTGGTGATATAAAAAATATAAAAGTAAATGTTGGTCCGCCTCCAATTGTTTATGACCTGGCTGAAGAACCGATACCAGATGGATTGGATTGGAAAAAATGGCTGGGACCAAATGAATTTAAACATTTTAATGCTGAACTGGCGCCACCTATTACAAAAGACGTTTATCCTAACTGGAGAAAATACAAAGAATTTGGTGGTGGCCAGGTAACAGATTGGGGTGCACATATGTTTGACATTGCTCAATGGGCACTGGACATGGATGATAGCGGTCCTACAGAAATCTTTGCGCCGGATGCAGACCATCCATTTCTAACTTATAAGTATAACAACGGTATCATTATGACCCATGAAAAATGGGAATGGAACAATGCCGTGTTATTTACAGGAACTGAAGGCGAATTACGCATAGCCCGTGGCAAACTTGAAACAACCCCTGCATCAATAAAAGATAAACCAATTGCTGATACGCAAAAGCATGTGTACAAGAGTGAGAACCATTACAAAGATTTCTTAAATGCCATGCGTAAACGTACTAAACCAATATGTGATGTGGAGATAGGACATCGCACTGCGACAGTTTGTAACATCGGCAATATCGCCTACGAGGTAAAACGGCCATTAAAATGGGATCCCAAAAAAGAAAAATTTAAAGGTGATGCGGAAGCAAATGCTTTGTTGGGAAGACCAATGCTGAATGAGTGGGCAATAAAAATATAGTTCAAAACTCAATACACAATCACTCCACGAAATATTGAATGAACAGTGATGCAAACTCGGAGGCCAATAAATCTTTATTCAAACTTTTACTGAAGGGATCTGGCAAAGGCACAGGGTAATGCGTAAGATAAAAGGGGCGGCTCAGGTCCTGAGAGTTAGCGAGTATAATAAAACAAAGATCTTTTTGCGGGATCTTTATCAGCAAAGTTGAATAACCATACCACCAACCAGTATGCCATATAATCTTTAATCCTTTATATTCTTTCACAAACCAGCCGAGACCATACTGTATCTTTTTTCCTTTTGGTGTTACATAAGGAGTGAAAACCTCTTGCCATGTTTCGGATTTTAAAAACTTTTTCTCATCAATAGCGACGGAATATTTAGCCAGGTCAGCTACGCTGCTCATGATGCCTGCTGCCGGACCAAAACTATATTTCATTTGTATTGGGGCTATTTGCTTTCCCTGCCAATTATAAGGGGGCGCCACCTTTGTCAAAAAAGAATCTTTGTTATACCCCCTCAATTTAAAATTTACACTGTCATCTGTACTTGGTACGGTATTTATCATTCCCATTGGGGTAATGATATTTTTCATCACCAGTTCTCCAAAACTTTCTCCTGATGCTTGTTCAATCACTTTACCCAACCGTCCATACCAGTCGCCATTGTATCTGAATTTATAACCGGGTTTAAAACCATTACGCCAGTTACCCATTGCAGTATGCGTTAACAGGTGTTTTACTTTTATACGGGGATCACTCCCCCATCTTCCTCCTAAATTGATGCCGTATTTGTCGATCGGGTCATCAAGACTTAGTTTTCCTTGTTCCACTAATTGCATGAGGATAATAGATCCAAAAGTCTTAGTGATCGATGCAAGGTGATAAACTGTATTCTCATCCGGCTTAATTTGTTTTTTTATATCCGCAAAACCTAATCCACCTCTTACCACCAACTTTTTTTCATTAACGATACCTATAGCAATTGAAGGAATGTGATAGTGATTGCGTAACTCTTCCAGTTTTTTTTCAAATGCAGTAATATTCCCGGTGCTCCACACATCATCCGCAGCGGTGACCGGTTTATCAGTATGGGAAAGTTTTGGTACAGAGCTACAACCAATCGTTATGCAGCAGGAAATGATGATCAAAATTTTATTCATATGATATAGGTATAAAAAGCAATAAAGTTATGCGAATAATTTTGGGGGAATACATTCCTGATTCGTTTGTCGACTGCAAAACACTAAGCTATCACTATAATTGACTGACAGCGGTTACAAAAAACTTAAATTTGTATATATCTTTTTTCTATGAGATCAATTGCTTTCTTTATTATACTATTACTTTCCTGCAAAAGTAAAAACAACACAGACTCAGCTATTAATTCGTTGGATCTAAAAAAAGGCGAAGTTATTTCCTGTGGTCCGCAGGAAGGGGAAATATTTGGAACTGTTTCTTTCGCTTCAACTGTTCCTGCAAGCCTGCAAAAAGATCTTAATACTGCGATCGCATTACTTCATTCATTTGAATATGATGAAGCTGAAAAAATGTTTGCAAAGGTTATTGATGCAGCTCCGGATTGTGCCATGGCTTATTGGGGAGTGGCTATGAGTAATTTTCATCCGCTTTGGATGCCACCAAGTCAACCAGAATTACTAAAAGGAATGCAGGCTATACAAATAGCCCGTTCAATTAAAAACAAAACCAAAAGAGAGACAGATTATATTGAAGCCATGGGTCAATTCTATGAGAATACTGAACAATCAGATCATCGCACCCGTGTTTTGAAGTTTGAAAAAGCAATGGAGTCAATTTATAAAACCTATCCCGATGATAAAGAAGCGGCAATTTTTTATGCACTGTCCTTAAATGCTGCTGCAGATCCTACTGATAAATCATATACAAAACAGCGAAAAGCTTTTGCGATATTAAGTCCAATTTTCCAGGAGGAGCCATTACATCCAGGCATTGTTCATTATCTCATTCATAGTTATGACTATCCCGAATTATCAGCGCTTGCTCTGCCAGCCGCAAGAAAATATGCAAGCATTGCACCTGCTTCTGCTCATGCACAACATATGCCATCACATATTTTCACCAATCTTGGGCTTTGGGATGAATGTATAAAGTCAAACCTTGTGTCTGTTTCTGCTGCTAAATGCTATGCAGAAAAAGCAATGATCAAAGGTCATTGGGATGAGGAGCTTCATGGCATGGATTACCTGGTATATGCTTACTTGCAAAAAGAAGAAAATGCACTTGCTAAACAACAATTGGATTATTTGCAAACGATGAATGAAGTATATCCTGTAAATTTTAAAGTGGCTTATGCATTTGCAGCTATACCGGCCCGATACGCATTAGAAAGAAAAGATTGGAAACAGGCTGCAGAATTAAAAATACACCCATTTAATTTCCCATGGGATAAATTTCCGTGGCAGAATGCTATTATTCATTTTACGAGAGTATTAGGTCATGTACACCTGGGTAATATAAATGCTGCGGAAAAAGAACTTGACACATTGAAAGCAGCATATGAAAAACTGAAAGATCAAAAAAATAAAGCATTGGAAGTAGCACAGGTTGCTGTTCAAATCAATGCTTCTGAAGCCTGGATCGAATACAAAAAAGGGAATGATGAAAAAGCTTTAGCACTCATGAAAGCAGCAGCTGATGCAGAAGATGCAACAGAAAAACATCCCGTCACACCAGGCCCTGTTATTCCCGCCCGTGAATTGTTGGGTGAACTGCTTTTAGAAATGGATCAACCTGCTTTAGCACTTACTGAATTTGAAAAGGATTTGAAACAACATCCTAATCGGCACAATGGATTAATTGGGCAAGCGATGGCAAAAGCAAAGAAATGATTTGAATATTTGCAATAAAGCAATGGCACGAATTTTCTATACCCTTATTCATGAAAGAAAAAACAACTTACCAGCGCATTGAACAATGGTTCGAAAGTATGGTTGGTACCACATTAAAAATATATGGGCATCCATTTACATTTGTTGTTGCACTTTTATTAGTGATCTTTTTCCTTGTACAAAGCGTAAAAAACTACGCTAATCTCCAGGATCTCGTCCGCGACATTATTCTTTCAATTACGTTTCTTAGCTTTTTTATTATTCAAAGGGCCGTAAACAAAACCACTACTGCCATACGTATAAAAATGAATGAATTGATCGCAAGT
>DATHDP010000018.1:0-14155 GCA_035318985.1 Chitinophagaceae bacterium | reverse complement strand
TTTGTTTGGGATGATGGCTATGGAATTTCAGTTCCCAAAAAATTACAAACAACAAAAGGGTCTATTTCCGAAGCATTAAGTGGTTTTCAGAAAAAAGATGATTCAAATGGCTTTCATATTTATAAAATAAGAGGCTGGGATTACGCTGGTATGTGCGAAGCTTTTGAAGAAGGAATTCGTCTTGCAAGGGAAACACATACTCCTGCATTATTTCATGTAGAAGAACTAACACAACCACAAGGTCACTCTACTTCCGGCAGTCATGAACGTTATAAAACACCGGAACGACTTGAGTGGGAGAGAGAACATGATTGCCTCAAAAAAATGCGTGAATGGGTCATTGATTCTTCTTTAGCGAGTGATGAAGAATTAAATCGTCTTGAATCAAAAGCAAAGAACCATGTGAAAGATGAAAGGACAAAAGCATGGGAGAAATATCAGACACCGATAAAAGAACAGGTAAAAAAGATAACGGAATTAGCTACATCACTGGCAACGAATATTCCCAATAAGGCCCAAACAATTGAAAAGCTCAGTAAAGAGCTTTCATCTAATCGTGAACCAATGCGCCGGGAGGTAATGAGATCATTGCATTCGATATTGCGGGCTGCAGGAGATAATGATGCTGCATTCTGGGCAAAAGATTATTACAATGATCTTTTAAAAGAGAATGAACTGCTTTACAATTCTCATTTATATAATGTCGGTGAAAAAAGTGCGTTAAAAGTTATTGAAACAAAAGCGGTGATCGCTGCTGATGCACCAATGATAAATGGGTTTGAAGTATTGAATAAATATTTTGATGCATTGTTCTCAAGCAATCCACTTGTAGTTGCCTTTGGAGAAGATGTTGGTAAGATCGGTGACGTTAACCAGGGGTTCAGTGGTTTACAAGCAAAATATGGGGAAGCAAGAATTTTTGATTGCGGTATTCGTGAGCTTACAATTATGGGCCAGGGCATTGGTATTGCAATGCGTGGTTTAAGACCTATTGCAGAAATTCAGTACCTCGATTATTTATTATATGGACTTGAACCATTAAGTGATGATGCAGCAACTCTTCATTTCCGTACAAAAGGAAAACAAAGTTGCCCCATTATCGTAAGAACCAGGGGGCACAGACTAGAAGGGATCTGGCACAGCGGGTCTCCCCTGGGAATGGTGATAAATGCATTAAGAGGAATGTATGTTTGTGTACCAAGAAACATGACACAGGCTGTTGGCATGTATAATACTTTATTGAAAAGTAATGATCCGGGAATTATTATTGAATGTCTGAATGGCTATCGTTTAAAAGAAAAATTGATAACAAATCTTCTTCAATTTACTGTTGCCTTAGGTGTCCCTGAAGTAATAAGAGAAGGTTCTGATATTACTATTGTTTCTTATGGATCCATATTGCGTATCATTCAAGAGGCTGCCGATACGTTAGAAGTACAGGGCATTAGTTGTGAAATAATTGATGTGCAGACCTTACTGCCTTTCGACATAAACCATAAAATTCTTGAATCTCTTAAAAAGACGAACCGTATCATATTTATAGATGAAGATGTTCCTGGTGGAGCGGCTGCATACATGTTTAATAAAGTAATGGAAGAGCAGGGCGGGTATCGATACCTTGACGTAGCTCCAAGAACTTTAACAGGAAAAGAACACCGACCCTCTTATGGCAGCGATGGTGATTATTTCAGCAAACCCAATGTTGAGGAAATTGAAACTGCCATTAAAAAAATGATGAAAGAATAAAGAATCCTAAAAGTTTCCAAAATTTGTTTGTAGTCAGCCGGAGTTTTTTTAGATTAGTGGTACCATTAAACCAAATAAGCCTTTTATAGGCCCATCAGTATGCTTCGTATAATAACTATTCTTTTATTTTCTTCCATATCTATTGCTTCTATTTCGCAAACAGATCACTCGCCACAGCTTAGTGCCTGGAGATCTGAATTTTCCAAACAAGAATTTGTTGCCGCAAACTTTAATACGATCATCAACTTTACATTAAATGCAAATTCAATACCCTGCCATGAAATTACTATTCTACCCACCAATTGTTTTAAAAAAAAAAATAAACCAAAGTGCAATTAACAATTTACCAGCTTGACGCTTTTACCAATAAATTATTTCAAGGTAACCCCGCTGCGGTGATCCCATTGGAAAAATGGCTCGATACAGAACTGATGCAAAAAATTGCGATGGAAAATAATTTAAGCGAAACAGCTTTCTTTGTTCCTTCCACAGAAGAAGGAGTTGATTTTGATCTTCGCTGGTTCACGCCAGGCATCGAAATAAATCTTTGCGGCCATGCTACATTAGGTTCTGCCTGGATCATTTTTAATAAAATTGGTTTTGAAAAAGACACAATCCATTTCAATTGCAAAAGCGGCAAATTATCTGTCGAGAAACGCGGCGATGTATTGCATATGGACTTCCCTTTATGGAAACCAGAACGTTTTTCTGAATATCCCGAAGACTTAAAGTATATATTGAAAGTTGATGAAATAGTGGGAGTTTATAAGAACCGCGACTTACTTGTAGAATTACTGAATGAAGAAGCCGTAAAAAAATGTTCTCCTGATTTCTCAGCACTAAAAAATACCGGTTATAAAGTAATTATTACTGCACCGGGAACAGATGGCGTTGATTTTGTTTCAAGATTTTTTGCTCCCACAGCTGGTATTGATGAAGATCCTGTAACTGGCTCTGCTCATTCACAACTCATTCCTTTTTGGGCCGAGAAATTGAATAAAAAGAAAATGTTTGCAAAACAGATATCACAACGTGCTGGTGAACTTGAATGTAAATGGTGGGGAGATAGAGTTACCATGTCGGGACAATGCGTTTTCTATATGCAGGGAGAGATCACGATCTAAAATTTATAATACGCTTTCATTTTTGCTAAAATGTGCTTCCATTTAATCGAGGAGCACTTTTATTTTCTTAGTCTATAAATCTTGCTTTCAGATCAGGCGTTGGCAACCAGCATTCTTCTTTTTTACCAAACCATCTGTAACGATTCTTTGCGATCAGATTATAAACAGCATCACGAAGAAATTTTGGAACGACCCAGAATATTCTTACCCAGCCCCAGCCTTTTAATTGCGAAAACATTTTCAAGGCAGCAGTAGACCGGGTAAAGATTTTTCCATCTTTATAAAGAATAAAGGAATTGAAGGTATCAGTGGGAAGATCGAATTGTTTTAAAAGATCTTGCCCATAACTGGATTGAAGTGAAGCAAATAAGAACTTTTTTTCTTTATCCCTTTTTAAAATAAATTGGACACTGCCAGAACATAAGTTACAGACACCATCAAAAAGGATTATCGGTTTGTTATTCACTTTATAAAAATACAGATTGTGATCTTTATTGATTTTTTTAATACCATTCGTCTATTAAATTTTTTTTCTTGTCATTTTAAATGATAAATTGCATAGAGCAAGCTTCATCTCCAAAAGCAGAAGTTTGTAATTATACCTGCACTCTTGAAACCCCCTTGTTCAGATTCAGTTTAGTAGCAGCAAATTTTTTTAAACGAATTGTTTACAATTAAAAGCATTGTTTATGGCATTCTCATTTTCACCACAAGCTGCTGCGGAATACCAGCGTCTTTTTGATACTTGTGTTATCAACCTGGATAAACTCCCGGAAATAAAACCTATCGTTAATAAAATTCTTAATGGAAAAAGCAGGTATGAAGCTCTGGAAAATAAAATTGGCATACCCTGGCATTTTATCGGCATCACCCATAGCCTTGAAGCAGGATGTGATTTCAATAAACACTTGCACAACGGTGATCCATTAACAGCAAGAACTATACAAGTGCCAAAGAACAGACCGAAAACAGGAATGCCACCATTTGCATGGGAGTTCAGCGCTGAAGATGCTCTTTCGGATCTTGTAAACTGGAATGACTGGACAGTACCGGGTATGCTTTTTAAGCTCGAAGGTTACAATGGTTATGGTTATCATTCAAAAGGGATTAATTCTCCATACTTGTGGAGTTTCAGTAATCATTATACAAAAGGAAAGTTTGTTGCAGATAATGTTTATAGTCCAACAGCTGTTTCAAAACAATGCGGAGCTGCCATCTTATTAAGAAGACTTACAGAAACACAAGCAGCTCCCGTTGAGAACGTTGACAGGCAAATATTGATACTGCAACTAGGAGAAACTGTAACATTTGCCCCAACCCGTGTTGTTGAAAAGGCAAGAGAGTTACAAAAGATGTTGAACCTGGCGGGTGCACATTTACTTGAGGATGGAAAAGCGGGAACAAATACGTCCGATGCTTATCAAAGATCTACTGGTAAATTTTTACAGGGTGATCCACGCAGAGTATAATGTTATCCCATATTATGAAACACTTTCTGCACATCCTCATCCTGCTCTAATTTTTCTATTAACTTACTTACATCTTCAGCCTGCTCATCTGTAAGAGGTACAGTAGTTGAAGGTACCCATTCCAACTCAGCGCTGATAGGAGTGATATTTTTTTCCTCCAATGCTTTTTGCATATTGCCAAAATCAGTGAGGCCGCAACGTACTACCAAAATTTCTTCACCACTTTCCGCTGTACTATCGCCGAGTTCTTCTAAACCAAAATCAATTAATTCTAATTCCAGTTCATCAGCATTCAATCCCTGGGGTTTTAATTTGAATGTTCCCATTTTTTTAAATTGAAAACTCACACTGCCACTGTTGCCCATTACGCCACCACCTTTATTAAAAATTGATTTTACATTCGCCACAGTTCTTACATGATTATCGGTAGCCGTCTCTGCTAATATAGCAACGCCATGAGGTCCGTAACCTTCATAAAGAATTTCATCATAGTTAACCAACTCTTTACCCTGTGCTCTTTTTATGGCTGCTTCTACACGGTCTTTAGGCATTCCCACACTTCTTGCATTCTGAAAGCATCGACGAAGAGCTGCATTATCTTTTGGATCGGGGCCGCCTGCTTTTACTGCAATGATTATTTCTTTACCGATACGGGTAAAGTTTTTTGCCATCTTATCCCAGCGGGCAAACATGCTGGATTTTCTTACTTCAAATATTCTTCCCATGAACTGAGTTTATGTTTTTAATTTTTTGTTATCTGGCTCTTATACTACTATTAAGCTTCTGTTGCGACGCTCCGTTTAAGGTTCCGTTCGCTTATAAACAAAAAGCGTCGCAGTTTACCCAGAGCGAAGCGAAGGGTCGCACTCTTGTACTTCAACAATTCTATTCAACCCCGCTTTGGGCGGCAAAATTAAGGTAATGCGTTAAAAAGAAAAACCATCTCATAGAAAGAGATGGTTTTTAAAAAAATGATTCGCTATCAGTTTATAGCATCTTTTCTTCCCAGCTTTCTGCCGAAAACAACGAGATGAATAACTGCAAATGCAAGCGATATATAAAGGAGAGTTCTGTCTCCATTAAAGCCGATAGTATATTGATATAATAAGCCTGCAATGATCAACAGTCCACAAAGCCCTAAGCCTGTATAGCGGGCTATCTTCATTCCTTTCCTGTTGTCTGTTCCGTTGCCTAAATGACTGTGTTTAGCACCGTATACTAAATAAATATCTAAACCAATAATCATCCATAAAAGCAAACGGATCCATGTATCCATTGGAAGGAATACCATCATGAATAAACATGTTCCTATTCCCAATATAGGAATAAGAGGTACCATCGGTGTTTTAAAAGCACGGGGAAGTTCAGGCATTTTTTTACGCATCACCCATACGCCAATGCAAACAAGAATGAACGCAAACAAGGTTCCGATACTTGTCATTTCACCCACTACCCGGGCGGGCACAAACGCTGCAAATGCACTTACTACAACCATGAATAACAAATTATTTTTTGCAGGCGTTTGTGTTTTTGGATTAACAGTAGAGAACATCTTAGGTATCAAACCATCTTTACTCATACTAAAGAATACTCTTGATTGCCCCATAAGCATTACCAGAATTACAGAGGCATAACCACCAAGAATGGCTATAACAATGGCACGGTTCAACCAGGGATAATCAGGGGCCCATACTCCGGGTGATACCTCTTTACCCATATGTTCGATAGCTACCGCTACAGGGGCAATACCATCCTGACCCCTGAATGTTGTATAACTGGTAACACCTGTCATAACGTGAGCAAAAACAATATATAATACAGTACATATAGCTAATGAACCAAGAATACCGATCGGCATATCTCTTTTTGGGTTCTTTGCTTCCTGGGCTGCGGTACTTACCGCATCAAAACCTATATATGCAAAAAAGACTATAGCCGCCGCTCGAATAATTCCGCTAAAACCAAATTCACCAAAAGTTCCGGTATTATCCGGAATGTATGGACTATAATTATCATTGTTTATATATTTCCAACCAAGAAAAATAAATACAAGCACTACCGCAACTTTAAGGGCAACAATGAAAGCATTGACTTTAGCACTCTCACTTGTTCCTTTTATCAATAGCAAACTCATCAATACAATAATAAAAACGGCGGGAAGATTTATGATACCACCATCCCAGGGTCCGGTTACTAATGCAGGCGGGAGATGAATATCAAATCCTTCAAAAAATTTAACCAGGTAGCGACTCCAGCTTATACCAACTGTTGCAGCACCTACTGCATATTCCAATACAAGATCCCATCCAATGATCCAGGCAATGAACTCACCCATTGTAGCATATGAATAAGTATAGGCACTACCAGCCACCGGGATCATGGATGCAAATTCTGCATAACATAATCCTGCAAAAAGACAACCCAATGCAGCTACAACAAAAGAAATTGTAATAGCAGGACCTGCATGATTTGCTGCAGCTCCCCCTGTTATGGAAAATAAACCTGCTCCGATAATAGCGCCGATTCCTAATGCGACCAGCCCACCGGCTCCAAGCGTTCTTTTTAAAGTATGCGTTCCTGTTTCTTTGGCTTCGTTTAACAACGTATCCATTGGTTTTCTAACAAACAAGCTCATAAATTGGTAGTTGAGTTTTTAATTTTCGAATTAAAGCTCGTAAAATAAAGAATTAATCGAAAACACCTGTAAATCTTTTTTGAGAGTGCAGATTTAGTGGATTAATAGCTTATGAATCGGTTTTTTTCCCGATTTTCGGCAATCTTTAAAACCCGGATATGAAAGGTAACAGGCTCACGATTTTTATATTGCTTGCAATGGTGTTGGGTGTATTGACCGGTTATATTGTACATGAAAAAAGTTCACCTGAATCAATTCAAAAGTTTTCAACTAATATCAAGCTTCTTACTACGATGTTCCTTCGGTTGGTGCAAATGATCATTGCGCCGCTGGTGTTTACTACATTAGTTGTAGGCATTGCAAAACTTGGCGATCTGAAATCAGTTGGAAGAGTGGGTGGCAAAGCAATGCTTTGGTTTATCTCAGCATCACTTGTGAGTTTATTATTGGGATTAGTATTGGTAAATTTCTTTCATCCGGGTACAGTCATTGATCTGAGCAATGCAGATACTGCAGCTGCAAAAGACCTGGTGAGTAAAACACAGGAATTTTCTTTACAAAAATTTGTTGAGCATGTCTTCCCCAAAAGTTTTATTGAGGCCATGGCAACAAATGAGATATTGCAGCTCGTTGTGTTCAGTATTTTCTTTGGCGTTGCTGCTACTGCGTTAGGCGAGTATGCCAAACCAGTAATTCATGCGTTGGATGTAGCATCGCATATAATTTTAAAAGTAGTGGGCTATGTAATGAATTTTGCGCCTCTTGGAGTTTTTGGCGCCATTGCGGCAGTCATTGCAACTAAGGGATTACAGGTATTTAATTTTTATGCCCAGTATTTTTTTTATTTCCTTATAGGCATTGCGTTGCTTTGGATAATACTGATAGGCGTCGGCTATCTTGTTTTAAAAAACAGCCTGCCTCATTTATTAAAAAGAATTTCTCAGCCATTATTGATCGCCTTTAGTACAACGAGCAGCGAAGCTGTATTCCCGAAGCTTACCGAAGAATTGGAACGGTTTGGTTGCAAAGACAAGATCGTTTCCTTTGTATTACCGCTTGGCTATAGTTTCAATCTTGATGGCAGCATGATGTATATGACGTTTGCCAGTATTACAATTGCTCAGGCATATGGCGTTCATTTAGATATTGGAACGCAGATCACCATGTTGCTTGTATTAATGCTTACAAGTAAAGGAGTGGCAGGAGTGCCAAGAGCTTCATTGGTTGTTATCATTGCAACTTGTGCCATGTTTAAAATTCCGCCGGAAGGAATTGCATTGATATTACCGATCGATCATTTTTGCGACATGTTCAGAACAGCTACCAATGTTGTAGGCAACAGTATTGCTACTTCAGTTGTTAGTAAATGGGAAGGCGCCTTGAATATTAATCATCATCATTCTCACGAGACACATAATCATCATTAAGAAAACCAATCACCCACATGTTTTTATTAGATGTTTTTCATTGGACAGATTTATTGCAACCACAGTGGTATGTTGAAAACGGAGGATTATGGGTGTTGTTGTTTGTGATATTTGCAGAAACAGGTTTATTTATTGGATTCTTTTTACCTGGTGATTCATTGTTATTTGTCGCCGGTATTTATGCTCATGAGATAACTACAAAAAGTGGTGAAGTAAAACCTGGTCTTGCTTACCAATTTCTTGACATAATAGGATTGGGAAGTTTCAGTAATCAATGGGTCGATCTTTTTGTTTTATGGGGACTGATCTCAGTATTTGGTATTCTTGGTAATGCAGTAGGCTATTGGACGGGCCGAAAGGTTGGGCCCGCAATGTTCAATTGGCGGGATCGTTTTTTATTTAAGAAGCGTTATTTATACCAGGCAAAAGAATTTTATGATAAGCATGGTGGCGTTGCAATTATCGGAGCAAGGTTTCTTCCGTTCATAAGGACATTTGCACCAATCGTTGCGGGAATTGTGCAAATGGACAGAAAGAAATTTCATTTTTTTAATGTGATAGGTTCTATTGCCTGGGTTTTCAGTATGATGTTTTCTGGATATTTTTTACAAAAATGGATATACAAGCAATTTGGATTTGATCTCAAAGATCATCTTGAATTGATAGTACTCGGAATTGTATTGGTGACGACGGCTCCTGTTATTATTAAAATGTTTACAGGCAGAAAAAAAGATAAAGGTCCTATTCCCAATTCTTAACTATGGAAAAAAAACAATTCGGCATATTCTCCCTCCCGGTTATTGTTGCTGCTCTTGGTTATTTTGTTGACATCTATGATCTTTTACTTTTTACTATCGTTCGGGTGCCAAGCTTACAGGGTTTAAATGTAGATATAACTAACAGAGCATTGGTAATTGCTGCAAGCACAAAAGTTATCAATTGGCAAATGTGGGGTATGCTGATAGGTGGAATTATCTGGGGAATCATGGGCGACAAAAAAGGAAGACTTAGTGTTTTATTTGGTTCAATAATTCTTTATTCAGTCGCAAATTTCTTGACTGGTTTTGTTCAGGACGTTCAACAATATGCATTGGCAAGATTTGTTGCAGGTGTTGGTTTAGCGGGAGAGCTAGGTGCCGGAATTACTTTGGTTAGTGAACTATTGCCAAAGAATAAACGTGGCGTCGGCACTTCAATGGTAGCAGGTATTGGATTATTTGGTGCAGTAGCTGCCTACTTTACTTATAAAATTTCAGGTGATTGGAGATTATGCTATAAAATTGGCGCCGGCCTTGGTGTGTTGTTATTGTTCTTAAGAATTTCTGTTGCGGAAAGTGGAATGTTCAAACATGTGCAACAGAAATCAACTATTGTTCGGGGAAATTTTTTTATGTTTTTCCAGGATGCAAAACGTTTCAGAAAATATGTACTTGCTATTCTAATTGGCTTACCCACCTGGTTTGTAATTGGAGTGCTTGTAAACTTAAGTAACCAGTTTGCCAAAGATTTTTATGGGGAAAATAAAATTGAATCTGGTCGGGCTATCATGTATGCGTATGCGGCAATAGCTATTGGTGATATACTTGTTGGTTTGATCAGTCAATATTTCAAAAGCAGGAAAAAAGCATTATACCTGTTCTACTTTTTCGCGATCATTTCCGGAATTTATTTTTTCAGTGGCAACATAAAAAATGATGCAACGATGTATGCAGCTTGTGCAGCTCTTGGTTTCAGCACAGGATTCTGGGCAATTTTTGTAACAATGGGGGCGGAGCAATTTGGTACAAACCTGAGAGCTACAGCGGCTACGACAATTCCTAATATGGTTCGGGGCTCATTGCCATTAATTAATCTAATGTTTGTAAACTGGTTTCAGAATATTAATGGATGGTCATTTGTCAACAGCGCAATTGTAACTGGTATAATTGTAATGGCTATTACACTAATCGCGGCTTATTTTACAGAAGAAACTTTTCATAAGGATCTGAATTATGTGGAACCGGAAGAATTGATGCCCTAATCTCTAACGGGAATAAAAAATATTATACCAATGAGTGAAGTTGAAAACGATAAATCTGCTTCAGTCCCTCCTTCCAGGGAGCAGAAAGGGTTTAAATTTCTGATAATAAGATTTTCCTCCATTGGCGATATAGTGCTTACAACTCCTGTTGTGCGTTGTTTAAAAAAACAATTACCTGATTCCGAGATTCACTTCCTGACAAAAGAATCTTTCGGAACTATTGTTGAAAACAATCCTTACATAGATAAAGTGCATTTGTTGGCTCATAGTTGGGAAACAGTTGTACATGAGTTGAAACAGGAGAACTATGATTATATCATCGATCTGCATCATAATCTGCGCACATTGCGATTGAAAAAGGATCTTGGAATAAAATCGTTTCCATTCAATAAATTAAATATTAAAAAATGGATATACACAAATCTTAAATGGAATATGATGCCCGATGTTCATATAGTTGATCGTTATATGAAAACTGTTGAATCGTTTGGGGTAATAAATGATGGCGAGGGACTTGATTATTTTATTCCCGAAAAAGATGAAGTAAAGCAAGGAGATATTCCTGTGTCACATCACCTGGGGTATATTGGTTTGGTGATCGGGGCAGCGCATAACACAAAAAAGTTACCGGTTGAGAAATTAAAAGAGCTATGCAGTAAAATTGCTCACCCTATTATTTTATTAGGGGGAAAGGAAGACAATGAAAATGCAAAGCAAATTGCATCTGTCGATCCAATCAAGATCTACAATGCATGCGGAAAATTTAATTTAAATGAAAGCGCTGATCTTGTCCGCAAATCAAAACTTATAATAACACATGACACTGGCCTGATGCATATAGCAGCAACTTCTAAGAAAAAGATCATTTCTGTTTGGGGAAATACAGTTCCTGAATTTGGAATGTATCCTTATTATGGAAAAGATCAGATTCCAAATTTCAAATTTGAAATCAACGGGCTTCGTTGCCGGCCTTGTAGTAAAATAGGTTATGCTAAATGCCCCCGTGGACATTTTAAGTGTATGAGACAAATATCCATGGATGCTGTAGTTGAAACAGCAAGACAATTTTTAAAATAAGATAAAGGAAGATCTTATTTACCCCAGGTTACTAATGTAACAACTGCAATTGCAAGAAAAATAAAACTGATAATAATAGCTCCCTGAACATCAGGTTTGTGCAAATAAGTGTTGAGTTTTTTCATACGCAAACTTTTAAAGATTAACAAATGTGAGGGTGCGGTACTAAAACTCTGGGAATTAAATAGGGGGGATTCGGTCGCAAATGTAGATGCACTTAACCGATTTTGCAAGATTATGCAAAAGTAAATTTTTATTGTGCCAGTTCACTTAACTCTAACCAGCGCAATTCTTTTTCATCAAGCAGCTTAGCAACCTCTCCAATCCGGTTTGAAAGTTTTTGTAGCTCTTCAAATGGAGTATCGTCGGCGTTTAAACGTAGATCTACTAATTCTTTTTCTTTGGTTAGCTCGGCAATTTCTTTTTCGAGTATTTCGAACTCTCTTCTTTCTTTGAAAGTAAGTTGGCGTTTTTTGTCCACAATCGGCGATACATTGTTAATAACTGACTGTTTCTTTTCAGGGATCTTTTCAGTTTGTCGTTGGCTATTGATAATCGACTCCCTGTATTGCGAATAATTTCCCGGAAAATCTTTTACGATCCCATCACCTTCAAAAACGAAAAGGTGATCAACTAGGCGATCCATGAAATACCGGTCATGTGAAACTAACACCAAGCATCCCTGGAATTCGGCCAGGAAATTTTCAAGCACACCTAATGTCGGCAGATCAAGATCATTAGTAGGCTCATCAAGAATTAAAAAATTAGGATTGCGGAATAGGATAGTTAATAATTGCAGTCGTTTCTTTTCGCCACCACTTAGCATGGATAAATAGGTGTATTGCTTATCGGGTGGAAAAAGAAATAATTCAAGGAACTGTGCAGCACTTAGTGAACCGCCTTTAGCCAACGGAAAATTTTCTGCTATCGATTTTACATATTCAATTACTCTTACATCCTCTTTTATCTGTAAACCCTGTTGGGAATAATTCCCAAATATTACTGTATCACCAAGATTTATTTTTCCGCTGTCTGGTTTTTCCAAACCCTGCAGAATATTTAAGAAAGTCGTTTTACCAGTTCCGTTTTTACCAACAATACCAATGCGATCGCCTTTCTTGAATGTGTAATCAAATCCTTTTAAAATTGTTCTATCGCCATAATTCTTATGAACTTTTTTCAGCTCAGCAATTTTTCCTCCCAATCGGCTCATTTTCATTTCTAATTGCAATTGTTCATCAAGTATCTGTTGCTTTGCTTTTTTCTCGACCTCATAAAAATTATCCTGACGGCTTTTGCTTTTAGTTGTCCTTGCCTTGGGTTGCTTACGCATCCATTCCAATTCTTTTCGATAAGTATTTCTTGCTTTTTCAATACTGGAGGAATCGCTTTCTAAGCGTGCAGCTTTTTTCTCCAAATAATTTCCATAATCACCTTTATAAACATAAAGCTTGTCGTCGTCCATTTCCCATATCTCATCGCACACAGCATCAAGAAAATATCTGTCGTGTGTTACAAGCAACAAAGTTGTGTTCTGACTGCTTAAATAATTTTCTAACCACTCCACCATTTCTACATCAAGATGGTTGGTGGGTTCATCCATTACTAATAAAACATGTTTGTGCTCAAAACCAATATCAATTAATGTTTTTGCAAGCGCCACTCTTTTACGTTGTCCGCCACTAAGCGTAGAAATATTTTGTTGTAAATGATGAATATTTAATTTGCCCAGCACCTGTTTCACTTTGGTATCAAAATTCCAGGCGCCGAGTTCATCCATTTTTATCACAGCGTCATTGAGTTTTTCTTCATTTCCCTCATCCTCGGCGGCTTCGTATTCTTTTATTGCATTTATGATCGGGTGATCATGAAAGAAAATATTATTAAGTACTGTTTCATTTTCAGTAAAAAGCGGGTCCTGTTCAAATAATACCACGTCAACATCTTTGTTTATCCAAACTTTTCCTTCATCGGCGGTTTCCTGGCTCGCCAATATTTTAAGTAAGGTTGTTTTCCCTGAACCATTTCTTGCTACCAGTGCAATTTTATCTCCTTCTTCAATATGAAAAGAGATATTAGAGAATAATGGTTTGATCCCAAAACTTTTTGTCAATTCTTCAACTGAAACATAATGCATGATGCAAAGATAAATTTTGAGGTTGCTATTAAAATAAAAAAGGCGAACAGGAAGTTCGCCTGTAAAATAATATTTGAAATTCTATAAGGTTTTCAACACGTCATTCATGCTTCTTACTGCATCGGCGCTTTTATTGAACGCAGCTTGCTCTTCGGCGTTTAATCCAAAGTCAAGAATTTTTTCCCAACCATTTTTCCCAATGATAACGGGTACGCCAAGACAAATATCTTTTTGGCCATACTCGCCATTCAATGAAACGCAGCATGTAAATAATTTTTTCTCATCTCTTACGATCGCTTCCACCATTGCTGCTCCCGCTGCACCTGGTGCATACCATGCAGAAGTGCCGATCAATTTTGTAAGTGTAGCGCCACCAACCATTGTGTCTGCTACAATTTGTTTTTGTTGATCTTCACTTAAAAATTTTGTAACCGATGCGCTATTCCATGTTGCTAAACGCATTAACGGGATCATTGTAGTATCACCGTGTCCACCAACAACTACAGCATTAAGATCAGCG
>DATHDP010000017.1:0-29162 GCA_035318985.1 Chitinophagaceae bacterium | reverse complement strand
CATTGCTTCAGTTGGTAATGACACAACATATTGGGTCCTGAAAGCATGATTGAATTGCCAGATCATTGCACCTGTAGAAAGGTTTATTTTATTAATCAGACATCTTTCATCGATACTTCCTACATAAACATGCTCCCAGGCAGTATAGAGAGACCCATTTTTTATTTTATGATCTACGTGATACACACTGTAGGAGCCACCAAGTTCCGTCAGCCATTTAAAAGTTCCGGTTTGTTTGTCCACGCAAGCAATTCTGCCATTACTAAAGGTCGAATTCCTGCTTCCGAAGATCAATAGATCATTTCCGGATTGGTCGAAACTTCCGATATCTGAAAACCCAAACGAATTACTGATCCTGGTTTTCCATAGTAAAGTGGGATCATCAAAACTTGTATACTTATAACATGTATCAAGCGATGCGAGGTAGATATTCTTATTAATAATGTAAATTCCGAATCCGGCTGGTTGATTACAGGGCAGATCAACATAGCCGATATTTTGACCATTGCTCTTACTTACTCTACATAATCTTACAGTATTAAAACTGGCGGCCGCATTTGCATATATAACCGAGACAGAATCATAGTCGATGAAGTTAACTCTTGAGCTTCCAAAAATGTTCGTAACCGAACTGATCCAATCCATACTTCCATTATTTTCCCTGATCTTACCAATTCTTGCACCGTCAAGTAAAGAATAAATATTACTTCCTTCTATTCCAAATACAATTTTTTGAAAGGCCCTGTTTTGATTAAAGACACCAGCATCAATATAATTCAATGGGTGTGTTGTCCAGATCGTCCTACCTGCTGTGTCGAATTTTGCAAGTGTCTGTATTGTTCCCACACCATCTGACGACTGGTTTGCCATATAGAAGGAACCATTTTTTTCAATGATATTTCCCAAAGCGAGAGTTGGTTTTAATGTCTTTAATGAATCTGAGAAAAGTTTTACGAACTGTGCAGTGGAGTTTTGACGGGAAAAAATAAGGAGAAGGATTATAATGGTTCGGACCACTCTCATAAGTATATGATTACTTTTTAAAGGTATAAAAAACCTTTTAGGACTGCAACCTGCTACTTTTCTCTGTCAACTCTCGTTGCCGGTAGTTTTCCTTTGTTCAAACCAATAAGAATATTTAAAAAATATAGGGTTGTAATGCTTAATAGAATTCCCGAACGTACAAGAGTGCGACGCAACGGAAGCCTCATAGTAGCAATGCAGTCGGGCTCATACTAATGGTAAGAACATGGTGGGCCCTTCTACATAATCTTTCGGCGTAATGTCTTTGACTAATTGACCATCCGGGAATTTTTCCAAAGCGTAAAGCAATAAAGAAAATTTAACTGATCAGTTCTTATTTTCTTTTTAAGATCGAACATGCACTTCAAATCTATGTTCAAGACCATCATCTATTAATTGTATCGCATTTCCTTTGCCTTCGCCAGCTTCACTTTTCCACCAGGATCCTTCGTTTCCTTTGAATTGATAAACGATAAAGCGATAGGTAGATCTGCCATACTTGTATTGTATTTTGATCGATGGCCATTCGATTGGGAAACAAGGATTGAATTGTAATTGATCTTTTTTCAATTCTATGCCAATCATGGAACTCATGATAAATTGATACATCCATCCCGCCGAACCTGTGTACCATGTCCAGCCACCTCTTCCGCGGTGAGATTCATTGGCATAAACATCAGCAGCTATTACATAAGGTTCTACTTTATATACTTTCGTTTTTTGCGGATCTGATGCATGACCCAACGGCTGTATCATACTAAACAGTTCCCAAACTTTTTCACGATCTCTTAATGCAGCAAATGCCATAAGGGTCCAGATGGCGGCATGCGAATATTGTCCACCATTCTCTCTTACACCAGGTACATAACCGCGTATATAGCCTGGGTTGGGACCATTTGCATCAAATGGCGGATCGAGTAATTGAATTATTTTCAGATCTCGTTTGACAAGATATTTGTCAAGAGATCTCATTGCCATCATTTTTCTTTCATCACTTGCAGCACCTGATAATACCGACCAGCTTTGCGCAATAGCATCAATACGACATTCGGTATTTTCTTTTGAGCCCAGTGGTGATCCATCATCAAAGTATGCACGGCGATACCATTCGCCGTCCCAACCTGATCTCTCTATGTTGGATTGAAGTGTTGCCGCATCTTTTTTACAGGACTCAGCAAACAAACTATCTCCGTTACTTGTTGCAATATTCGAAAATTTGATAAGCACATCATACAAGAAAAATGCAAGCCATATACTTTCTCCTTTGCCTTTATCGCCTACACGATCCATTCCATCATTCCAATCGCCGGCACCGATCAGTGGCAGACCATGTTTGCCAAAACGGTGACTATACTTTATAGCACGAACGCAGTGTTCGTACAAATTGCCTGAAGCATTCAACGTAACAGGCAGATCATAAAGTGAATCTTCACCTTCATATAATGTACGGCTTTCAAGAAACCCGATCTGTGCCTGCAAAATATCTGAATCACCTGTTACATTAATATATCGTGACACAACAAAGGGTAACCATAGCAGATCATCAGAGCATCTTGTACGAACACCTCTTCCTTCAGGTGGATGCCACCAGTGCTGCACATCACCTTCTACAAATTGCCTTGAAGCACTTAATAATATTTGTTCTCTTGCCATTGCAGGCTGTGTATGCAACAAGGCCAATACATCCTGTAACTGATCTCTGAATCCAAAGGCACCACCGGATTGATAAAAGCCACTGCGGGCAAACATTCTGCAGGCAATGGTTTGATAGGTGAGCCAACCATTTGCTAAATAGTTCAATGCCGTATCGGGAGTTGTTACCTGTACAGTATTTATAATTTTCTGCCAGTATTCTTTTACAGTTTGTAACGATTGAAGAACAGTATCTCTATTTATAAATTGTTGCAACAAAGCTGCGGCTGCACCAGCATTCTTTTCATTTCCTACCTGGAATATGATCTCTTTTTCGCCACCACTCAACAAGTCAAATTTTACATGCAGTGCAGCACATGGATCCATGGCGGCACCTGTTCTTCCTGAAAGTTTTTTTCTATATAACGCCTGTGGATTAGAGAGGTCCCTGTTTCTTCCAATAAATTCTGAACGATCTGCCGTGTAACTAAAATTGTAACCGCCTTCTACTTTAAAATAGCTGACACGTTCACCAAAAGCTGAATTGTACCGGTTACGAAACATCAAGGCACCCGTGTTTTTATCCTGTTCGGAAAAGACATGTATATTGGTTTTGGATCGCACATCACCCAGGATTATTTCAAGAAACCCCATTGCAGATAGTGTACGTATGCGTCCCGATTCGTTTTTCACTTTCAACACAACAAATTTTACCGGCTGATCTTTATCTACGAACACAGACATTTCAGAATGAATACCGTCTTCACTATGCTCGAAAATGCTGTAACCAAATCCATGTGTTGTAATGTAAGGCCCAATTCCTTTTTTTGGAAATGGGGTAGGGCACCAGAAGTAACCAGTGTCTTCATCACGCAAATAAAATGCTTCACCACCTATATCACTCACGGGATCATTACTCCATGGTGTGATGCGGTATTCATGTGCATTGATGGCCCATGTATAGGCTGATCCATTTTCAGAGACGACAGATCCAAACTGCGGGTTTGCTATTACATTCACCCATGGTAGTGGTGTCGTTCTATTTTTATCAATAAGGATCTTATATTCTTTTCCATTTTGTGTAAAGCCTCCTGTTCCATTAAAGAACATAAGATCGTTGGGTAATGCTATATCAGGTTGTTGTAGCTGTGAAGGAATAGCTTTTGTTTCCAGTAAAGCAGCTAATGGCTTATCAGCAACTTGTGCCGTAACCTGTTCCAGTAAACTTCCTTTGATATCAGAAATGATAATGCGTGCCACACTTTCAAAAAGCAAACGATCCTCAGAAGATAATTGGTCTGCAGATTTTACAAAAATACCGCCAGGTCTTTGTTGTCCCGGGATGTTTGCTTCCGCCGTCACCAATCCGAGGATCTGTTCCTGTAAAAATTGACGGTAAGAACCATGATCTTCATTCCATATAACAAGATCAACAGAGAGTCCCTTCAATCTCCAATAAGCATGGGCCTTCACCATCTGTTTTACCAATTCAACACTTTCCTGTTCATAAATATGAAGCAATACAATGGGCAAGTCACCTGAAACAGAATGACTCCAAAGACCGGATTGTCCGCGGTAATTATTTTGGATCACCGCTGCATCGGCACGCAGGTTTGAATTGGAATAAATAATTGAAGTAGCGAGCCGATTAAATAATTGGGCATCCGCTTCAGTTGCGTTGATCTGGCGAAGCAATACCTGGCTATGTGTCCATGAAAGTTCGAAAGCACGATTCTTTAAATTCCTATCCTGGTATTTAGCCATAAGATTTTCGCAAGCATCTTTAGTCTCAGCAATTCCATAGATAAGATCGACAGTAGCCGATTGATTGGCTTTGATAAGGATACGATAGCGGATCGCCATAACAGGATCGAGCACCGACCCCTCATTGCCTGAAAGAACATCATTATCTATGGCCCGTGGATGTTTAAGAGTTCTTCCTCTGCCAATAAATTGCATGCGGTCAGTTTCGAATGATGTGTCTTCTACTTCAGCACCATGAACATGCATCAGGTGAAACATCCATGGCGGTCTTTCTTCTTCAGAACGCGGACGCCTTGTACAATAGATCGTATTGTGTTCACGAATGATCTTTGTTTGCACAAATAAGTTGCTGAAAGCAGGATGTGCTTCATCAGAAGCCTGGGTAGCCATCACTACTTCAGCATAGCTTGTAATATCTAATACTTTTGCTGATTGTGTTCTGTTGGTTATTCTTATCCTCCTTAATTCAGTATCATCTTCAGGAGAAATAACAACTTCTGTTTTCGTATCAATACCAAAATCATTCCTTTTAAATTCAACATGTCCTTGTGAAAATATCGCTTCATAGCTTCTTGCAGTTTGCAAAGTTGGCTGGTGAGTGTTCGACCAGAACTTCCCACTGTTGACATCTTTGATGTAACAAAATATTCCAAGATCATCTTTGGTTGCATCTTCACGCCATCGTGTGACTGCAATATTTTTCCATCGGCTATAACCTCCACCTGAGTTGGTGACCATGACCTGGTAATGCCCATTGCTCAGCAATTGTATTTCAGGCAACCTGGTATTTGGTGTATTGATGCTTCTTATCTCCACGTCTGTTGCCGCCATAGGTGTTTCAATGATGTCGGCTGTATGTGCATAGAAAAGCGTTGTTCTCGGGATGCGTTCCTGCAGCAATAAAAGTGATGCATTAAAGCGAAGCTCTGATTCGAATCTTTGCTGCATTGGTTTATCAAGCAACACATGAGCCAATGAAAGAAAACTCATGCCCTGGTGATGTACCATATAAGAACGTACAATACTATAGGCACTTCCTCTTGGCACACGACTGGGTGTATAATCGATGGCTTCATAAAAACCATATTCTCCGGTTGCAAAGTGTTTAGATAACAGTTGCAGATTTTTGCATGCTTTCACAGGTGCTACTGTTAATGCCAGCATGGAAGCATAAGGAGCAATAACGATATCTTCTTCAAGGCCGCGTTTCAATCCCAATCCCGGTACACCAAATGCACGGTATTGATAATTCATGTGGGCATCAACTGAATTGTATCCCGATTCAGAAATTCCCCACGGCACATTACGTTGTTCTGCATATTCTATTTGCCTGTTGACCGTTGCTATATTAGTTTGATATAATAATGTGTTTTCGTAGATCGGCATGATCAGTTGCGGCATGAGATATTCAAACATGGAACCACTCCATGAAAGCAGGATCGGTTCTCCCCCCGAGTTAGTTAATAATCTACCTAATGCAAACCAACTTTCCTGTGGCAATTTTCCCTGGGATATGGCGACAAATATTCCTAATCTTGCTTCAGAAGCTAACAAGTCATAATAACTATTATCCTTTCGTTGTTCATCCACATTATACCCGATCCTTAAAAGATTTGTGGATGGTTCAAAAAGAAAATCATATTCTACCTCGCTAAACTTTTCGCATTGTTGAGCCAGTTCATCCAGCAAACGAATTCTTTCAGTAGCTACTGTAGTAGCCTTCAAAATGCATTCGTGCATTTTAGTTAACCATTCATCGTTTGTATCATCATTTTGCTGATAAAAATTGATCGCCTCCAAAAACTGTGACTGATCAACAATGGTGCGAAGGGAAGGAATAGTATCCAATGCATTCAACCTTTCAAAATTTCCAGGTACAGGTAGTAAGTATATCCAGGGTACCAGTTCGAGCAGGTCATCATAAACCTTTTTTAATTGAGAAGATAATTTTGATATCCACTTTTTTGATTCTGTATTACCAGGAATTGACGATAGATCATCAATAAGAACACTAACCTCATCAAAATATTTTTTTGCACTGCTTAATGAATTATTGTTATCAGCAAGTGCAGCAGACAATAACGTTATTATCTTTTGGGTGTCTTCCTCAGCCTGCTTGCCTGGATATTCCTGGATGATCTTTAAAGTTGTGAGTAATCCATTGTAAGAACTTTTTTTGAAAACAGGTTCGTTTACCTGTGAGAATAATCCTTGGCGCAATGTAAGCAAGTGCCCGATAAGATTACCACTGTCCACGGTAGATACATATTTTGGATGAAGCGGTAATAAGGATAAGGTATCATACCAGTTATAAAAATGTCCGTCATAGCGTTCCATCTTCCGCATCGTACCCAGGGTGCTGTTACATCTTTCTGCCATTTCCTTTCCGCTGATGTATCCGAAATCATATGCGGCAAGATTTGCTAATAATGCAAGTCCTATATTGGTGGGTGAGGTTCGATGAGCAATGACTGGTGCCGGTTGTTCCTGGAAATTATCAGGTGGCAACCAATTTTCTTCTGCATTGACGAATTGTTCGAAGAATGCCCATGTTCTACGTGCAGTTTTATGAAGAAATAATTGCTGGCTTTCGGAGAGGTTTGGTTTTTTTTGTTTTTCCTCTTTACTTAAATACCATGCGATCGCTGGTGCAAATAACCATAATAAAAGTATCGGGCTCGCTACAAACAGCGCTGCAGCATTAAAGTATATTATTGATGCTATAGTGAGGATACTCAAAAGAGGTGCGATCCACATGCCAGTATAAACAGTGAGCAGACTATTAGTACCAAAACGGTTCGTAGCTGCCGAAGGAACCCATTGCAATAATTTTCTGTGCGAGACATTCAGACGCCAGATGGTGCGTACGATAGCATCAATGTTTTTATATGCTTCGTGTGGCAAAACCGCTAAACCAAAAACGAAACGGATCAAAAAGTTTTTTACCGAGATCCCTACTTCAATAAAATGAGAAGTAATTGTGATGTCGTCAGGTTTATTGATCAGTTGCCATGCAGCGGCAGCCATTAGCGGTAAGAGAACGATAATGGTAACTACTGCGGTCCAGAACCATGAAAGTGGCAATACACACCAACCCAATAAGAGGAGCAAGGTCAATGCGAGTGGCGTTACACTTCGCCTGAGGTTATCAAATATTTTCCATCTTGATAATCCGGATAACCTGTTCTTTGTTAAATGTCCCTTACTATCCTGTGCAAAAGGAAACATCCAAGCAGCAATTTGCCAATCTCCCCTGGTCCATCGATGATGTCGTTCCACATCGGTTTTATATCGTGAAGGGCTTTCTTCATATAAGTGAACATCACTGATGAGGCCGGATCGTACAAAACATCCTTCCAGCAAATCATGGCTTAGTATACGATTTTCCGGGAACCTGTTATCCAATACTTGTTCAAATACATCTACTTCATAAATTCCTTTTCCAATAAATGACCCTTGGCCAAAAAGATCCTGGTACACATCAGAAGATGCTTTTGTGTAAGGATCAATACCTGATAAATTTCCCTGCATCCTTAAATACAATGTGACTGCAGTTTTAGGAATGCTTGGTTCTACCCGGGGTTGTAAGATCCCATAACCGTTAATTACTCTTTTTATATTTGGATCATAAACAGGATGATTCAATGGATGCGCCATATTCCCAATAAACTTCCAAACAGATTCTCTCGGTAACTGTGTGTCCGAGTCCAGCGTAATTACATATTTTATATTGGTCAATATGTGCAGATCACCCACAACCAGGGAAAAATCATTTCGGCCACGTTCTCTTAATAAGGCATTCAGCGCAGATAACTTTCCTCTTTTACGTTCGTAGCCCATCCACTTTTTTTCCCGCGGATTCCAGGCCCTTGGACGATGAAAGAGATAAAATGTATTCGATTCAGGGCTCGTATACTTTTCATTTAATTCGTCGATCCTTTTCTTCGCCAATGCCACTAATTGATCATCCCCCGGCATTGTAGCCGAATCTGCATCCATAAAATCTGTCAGCAGACCAAAATGCAGGTTGTCTTCTTTGTTAGCGAGATATCGTATCTCTAATCCTTCAATCAGTTCTTCTATATAAGCTTCACTTGTAAGCATAGTAGGAACAACAACCAGGCTACGACACTCGGTTGGAATACCATTCGAGTAATCCATCCTTGGTAACAGTTGTGGTAGCACTAATACAGTAGAAAGCCAGTTAACAAATGAAATAGCTAATTGAAGACTCCCCAAAAAAGAAAGTGATCCAACAACAGTTAATAGTTGCCAGCTATGACTGGCATAATTATAAGCTATATAAAATAATCCTGCAGTAAATACAAAAGCAAGGAAAAAAATAGAGAAGATATAAATGAAGTTTGGCATTTTTGCAGCCACCCGGTTGATCTTAACACGCAATGTGTATCGCATGCCACATGCATGCTCGGTTTCCTCCAATCCTTTATCAATTAAATAATAGCCAACATGTTCTTTTCTTTTGGCACTGAGATCATCGCTTTTATTTTGATGCGCCAGTTCAATTGCTTTTTGTGCTACAACAGTTTCAGAAAGATCACATGATTTTGAAATTCTTTCTACCACATGCCGGTAACTATCCCTTGTAGCAAAATCCATTAATGGATATGTTCCGGTTTTGTCATGCCGTAACACCTGCTCCACGCTGCTGAGTGTTTCCACAAATTCACGCCAGTCAGTAGCTCCAATAAAGCGTAGTGTACCAATGCTGTTACGCACCGATACCTGGTCGATCGCCTGCCGCTGATTTTCCTGCAACACAAGATCATTGCTGCTTGTTCCTAATGCAGCCAATTGTTGTTCGATCCAGTTAAGTGGTAAAGCAAGTGAAGGTCCGATTCCCTGTATCTTACGTGTAAAAGTGGCAACAAAATGACTGTCCAATATCGGTTTTGAACGGGCCATATCTGCAATCACAAGGATCAGGTCCGCGGGTTTTTCTTTTATAGTAGCGATCATTTTATCCGCCCAATGATCAGCAAGATTATGATCGATCACATCAAGTGCGATCTTACCGGCGATCCTTCTGAGATTTTCAATAACTGCAAGGCGAAGCATAATTGGTATCGCCCACAATTCTCCAAGTGTAAGGATGGTTTCGTTCTGATAGCTGGCAATAAAACTGGTTAAACTGTTGACATCAACCCGTCCATCACTGTGTGCAATAATTTCCAAAACAATATCATATACACGGGGCATACCTGCGGACACACCTTCCGTGAGATAAGGCAGCGCTTCACTATATCCTTTCGGTAGGTGTTTCCTGGCAATGACCACCTGTTCTTCTACCAGGTAAAAATTATCCAGCAGCCATTCTGATGCTGGTGTAATTGTTTTATCAGCTCTTAAACTTTCAACAAGAAGATTGCGTACTTCCAATAATGTTCTTTCATTGTCCTCCAGTCTTTTCAAAAGTTTGTCAAAAGAAAACCCTTTTTGCAGTTTATGAGATTTTGCCAATACTTTACCATGACGATCCATTTGATCGGAACTGAAGAGTTCCGAACGAAAAGGTTCTTCTGAGTGCTTACGCAAAGAATTATCGCTTAGGAAATTGAGACGCAGATGTGATAAAATATCCGAAACCGTGCTGGTAGTGACCTTCATGTTTAACCTTTAGTCATGTTGTTTGAGAGAAAGTTACAAGTAATGTACTAACAAAGAATTAAAAATATGGGATTGTAGTGGTTTAGCGAGCAGTGATGGTATGGATTAAATAATGAATCCCGCAATCTTTCAGGTGCCGCAAATTATTTTAAATTTTACATGTTGAATGATGAATGATTAATTCAACATTCAACATGTCTTACTTTCCTTTTAGTTTACGCTTTACTCCATCAAAAGTCATCTTTACATTTTTAATAGTTCCATCTTCATTGAAATAAAGCTTATCAATACAGGTTACCCGGTGGTCGCGGTCAAGGTTTGGAATCGGTCGCCGATGGTATACAATATACCATTCATCAGTGTTTGGAATGTTGATCACTGAATGGTGCCCCGCACCAGTGGCAATGGTTTCGTCTGCTTCCAATATAGTGGAAATCCTTTCAAAGGGTCCAAACACACTTTTTGAAATTGCATAGGCTACTTTATAGGTGCCGTTTGTCCAACCACCTTCAGACCACATCAAATAATATTTTCCGTTTCTTATGAACATAGTGGGCCCTTCTACATAATCTTTTGGCGTAATGTCTTTGACTAATTGACCATCCGGGAATTTTTCCAAAGAAGTAAAATTTTCATTGAGCTTTCCAATATTGCATCGTCCCCACCCGCCATAGATGATATAATATTGCCGGTCTTTATCCTGGAATACGAACTGGTCAATTGGCTGTGCATTATTATAGAACTGATTAATAAGTGGCTTGCCCAAATGATCTTTATAAGGACCACCTGGTTTATCAGCTACGGCAATACCTATTCCGCCAAGTGTATCGTCCTTCACGCCGTTTCTCGCTTTGCTTTGAATATCATTTGCCGAAAAAAATAAAAAATACTTGTTGTCCTTTTTTACAATGGCTGGTGCCCACATAGCCATGTAGGCCCATTTAATAATAGATGTATCAATGATCTTAGGATGCTTTTTCCAGGTCACCATGTCTGTTGAAGAAAAGGCATCTAAAAAAACCTGTTGCCTGTATTTGGCAGAGTAGGTGGGAAAGATCCAATAATTGTTTCCGAAAATAACACCTTCAGGATCGGCATACCATCCTTCGATAACAGGATTGTGTGGTTTTGTTTTCGTTTGGGTGAAGGCAAATAAGTTGAAGAAAATATAGAGGAAAGTGAGGATGAGTTTTTTCATGATTGAAGATAATGATATCTGTTGCATATTATACAAAGAGGGGAGTGTGCATTGTTCCTCCCGATAGCTATCGGGACGGGGGAAGTATTTCGATCGTAAAGATTTTTTGAATGGGGGTGGACTTTGAGTTTGCGATTTGATCCAGTACTTTTTTGTAACCCTTGTTGTCGGTAGTGTTCCTTCTTTCTTCAAATCAATAAAGAGTATAAAAATTACAGGATGTGTAAAAATTACAGGATGTGATTGGACCGGACTTAGAATAATTTTTCAATCATGAAATTGATCACTTCTACTGCAATTAACGCAATAACGATCCATTCCAGTACAGTACTGTTGCGGGACTGCAGCAGATCCTTAAACAGTTCAAGGTTTTCTTTTACAATACCAAGTCCATCGGAAACGTTGCGGAACCGTTGTTGCAGATCAAAATTTTTTATTAACTCATTATGCAGTTTATCCAATTGTTCATCTTCCCATGTCTCTGGCGGTGAATCAAAAATGTATAGGTTTTCAGTGATCCGGTTTTTGAGTAATAGAGTTTTACCAATAAACTTTCTCAGGTTATGCCCGGAAATAGCGAGCCTGCCTTTTTTTTCCAACAACTGGGTATGGTAATTTGTTTCTTCGAGCAGCTTATCGGTTTGAACCGAATAATAATCCAGCGCTACTGATTGCGATACATTCAGCATGATCATCCGCAAAGCTTCCCGGTCAGCATTCATGATCTCAACTTTGTTGTAACCGATCTTATTTTCGGGTGCACCGGTTTGAACCTGCATTTCATCATTCATCGCCTCGGGAAATAAATTTCTGCAATGAGCACCGACAAATTCAAGGAAAGAAGAAATAGCAAGAGGTTCATAATTTAAAAAACTCACCACGCCATATTTAAAAATATAAACGTATTGCTCATTACCGGTTTCATAAAAGAGTTCGCTGGAATCGCTATAGCAGAGTTCTGTTTTGAAACTGTTCTTTACACTTTTAATATCAATGGAGTCGGCAACCTGGTATGAAATAACTTTATACATGATTCAGTATTCCAAAGTTACACTGCCTGTGGGTGAACTTTCGAAAATCATGTGTATAACAGGGAATATGCTGTGCACACTAACATTGGCTTAACCTGCCATTAATAATTTCATAACCTGATGTGGAAATATTTATTGTTCATTCAGCAATGAGTTAATCCTGTTCCACTGTTGTCCGTAGTGTTCCTTCTTTTTTCAAACCAATAAAGAATATTTAAAAAAATTTTGAGTCGTTCCCGAAGGAGATGACTGGTTGCAGTTATGTTACTGCTTTAAATAAATCTGATCATAGATTCGATCAACAGATCTCACTTAATCTTTAATACAACGTACTGAAAGACCACTCGCTTTATAGGCTTCGCCTTTGTAAACTTCCTTTGATGCTAAACCAGCATCGCTATTGTATAAGGCTCGTTGCCAGGCGCCGTCTGCTTGTGAAGATGAAGAACTCCACCAGCCACCATAATTACCTAATTCTTTGAATATACCAAGGTTAGAGCGGAAACCACCCGGCAGACCTTCAAAACCACTTTCATTGCTGCCACTACCATTCGTGATCCATCCTTCAGGTGCTTTCATTTTTTTCACTGCCAGATCTTCTTGCAAAAAATTTATCAGCTTTGTCCATTCGTCATCAGAGGGTATATGCCATCCTTTTGAAGCCAGCCCTCTGCTATCATGTACAGCATACCAGTTGTACAACTTCCCATAATCCTCCTTTTTAGGATCGTTATTATAATAACACCAGGCAGGTCTTTTTTCTTCTCCTGCTTTTTTCCATGCTTCTGCCGTCTTTGCTTCTGGAATTATATCGCCGTTCCTGAATGTGCTTATATCAAGATTTTCGGACATCCATATTTGATCATTAATTTTTACAGTGTGGTAAGTGCCGCCACCATTTCTTGGGTCGGTGAATTTGCCGGTAATCGGTTTTGCTGAGATTGGTTCACTTGAAACAGCAGGGGGTGAAGTCTCATTTTGTTGATACTTCTTTATTTGGATACATGGGAATAAAAATACTGTAGTTCCCTTTTTTATGATTCCAGCATACCAGCATCCGCCAATGGGTGTTAATGGACTGTATGTTTCATAAACTTCCCCCACATATTTAGCGGCATCTGCATACCGTGCTTTATCCATTGAGCCAACTGCCAGGATCTGTATATCAACACCGGCTCCAAAACCAAAAGCTTTATCAGGTGTTTCAGCATCTGAATTACACAAGGGATACACAGGCAGCGACGGCTGGCTGATCACTTTTAATTTGAAATTATTAATTTCCATTTCATCTCCCCCGTTAGCAATAGCCGCTACACCGCCGCTATACCAATTCCCGTTCATTGCATAAGAAGGAGTAAATACTTCGATCTTAGTACCAATGTAATGCCTGTCACCAGCCTCTTTTGTATCCGTGATCTCACAGATGCTCTGAGGTAAAATGCAGCTTACGGAACGGCCTTCACTTACAATTGTTGTTTGAGCAGTGGCAATTGTACAACCCAGGATACAAAAAAAAGACATACAATATTTCATAATGATCATTATCGTTTTGCCTGGCATAAGTTAATTTTTTGTTTGAGGGTAAAACCAAATTATTGCAAAGAATTGACAAGCATAACGTCAAGCTCCAAGCAATTTTTATAATGTTTTTTGCCAGGAGATCATTAGATCTCCTGATTTCGCCAAAAGATAATCTTTTAGAAACTAACTCAGATTTATTTATCTGGTAGACATAGTGAGCATCATGTCTCGTACTAAATTCATCATGTACAAGACTCAATTGTCGGTAGTGTTCCTTTTTCTTCCAGACCA
Source organism: Chitinophagaceae bacterium (assembly GCA_035318985.1). Classification (GTDB taxonomy): domain Bacteria; phylum Bacteroidota; class Bacteroidia; order Chitinophagales; family Chitinophagaceae; genus VBAS01. Next base: position 15,074 of record DATHDP010000017.1, on the reverse strand, counting down.
ATTAGACACATTTCCTGTACTTTAGTTCACTAATTCATCAACATGAAATCCTTCTTTCTCTTTTTCTTTCTGATCGTTTCAATCTCTAATGCCAATGCCCAGGCATTGAAAAACGTGATCAAGACCGACACTATATTAGCTGCAAAAATGATCAAAGAAGGAGCCGACCCAAATGAAAAAGATGCAAATGGGACCACCCTATTAATGGATGCTTGTCACTTTCCTAATTTACCCGTTGCTGGTTTTTTACTAAGACATGGGGCGACAGTGGACCAGCCACGGTCCCCTAAGGGTCGCACAGCATTGATGGTTGCATGTGCCTATTGGTGTGGTGCAGATATGGTGAAACTATTGGTAGCAAATGGCGCTGATGTAAACATCCAGTCAGACGATGGAACAACTGCATTGATGCTTGCCGCCATGAATGAAAAGCTTGATGTTGTTATTTATTTGCTGCAGCATGGAGCCGACCCGGCCAAAAAAAATAAAGCAGGCAATTCAGCACTGGATCTTGCTGTGGCAGGAAAAGTTGAGGATTATATGATAAAGTCTGTTAAGGACACTCGCTTTGATAAAGACCAGGTAATTGAAGAATTAAAAAAAGCCACGGCGAATAATAAATAAATTTTTGTCCCCTTGTTGTTGTAGTGTTCCTTTTCTTTCTTCAAACCAATAAAGAATATTTAAAATTATTGAAAACGGTTTGCTCAATAGGCTTACCGAACGTACAAGAGTGCCCTTCGCTTCACTCTGGGTAAACTGTGCAACAAAAGCATCATAGTAGCAATACAGCCGGGTACATAGAAATTTTTCAACACTCTTCAGTCATTTGTTTTTATCTGTATTTGTTTCAATTAAACAGGTAGCTCAACTATCATTACCGTTCCTTCATTCTCTTTCGTTTCAACTTTTATTGTACCATCATGTGCCTTAATAACATCATAACTCAACGATAAACCCAAACCTGTTCCTTGTCCCGGCGGCTTCGTAGTATAGAATGGTTGAAAAATTTTATCAACTGAACTTTGCGGAATTCCAAAACCATTGTCGATAACTTTTATAACAACCTTTTCATTTTCTTTTTTTGTTATTAGGCTTACCAATGGTTCAAACGTTCCATTAAGTTTTTGTTTCTTTTCATTTACAGCATAAAATGCATTGTTGAACAGATTCAGTAATACACTTCCGATCTCCTGCGGAACGACATTTATGCTGCCAATACTATCATCCAGTTCGGTTTGCATTTTTGCATTAAACTCTTTGTCCTTTGCCCGCAGACCATGATAGCTTAAGCGTAAATACTCATCGCACAAACCATTAATATTTGTGGGTTCTTTCTGGCCTCTGCGGTTTCGTGTATGCTGCAACATGCCCTTTACAATAGATGCTGCACGGTTGCCATGATAAGTTATTTTCTCCTGGTGTTCTTTCAAATTATCACCAAGAATACTCACTGCTTCAAAATTACCTTTGGTGATCTCCTCCTTCATCTCAGTAATTAATTCTGAATTGACCTCAGAAAAGTTATTTATAAAGTTGAGAGGATTTTGTATTTCATGTGCAATGCCTGCTGTGAGTTGTCCAAGCGAGGCCATTTTTTCGGCCTGGATAAGTTGTTTCTGTGTCTTCTTCAGATCGAGCAAGGTGTTCTCGACCTGCAGTTTCGCCGCTTCCAGTTTACTGAAGTCTTCATACCGTGCATAAGCGGTGGAGAATGCATCTGCTACGGATTGCATTGTCCGGATGTCCTGTTTGCCCAATTGTGCAGTATTACCTACATACAACATGCCTTGCAGAAATGGCGCAAAATGTAAATAAAAACCACCACCAGGAAGTTTGCTCAGATATTGTTCAGGAGAAGTATACACTCCCTGGATGACTAAATTTCCTGCAAATGCAGTATATGCTTCCTGGTCCCAGTATTCTGTATGAAATTTTTTATTCTGCCATTGAGCAACTATTTCTCCAACATTCCCCGGTGTATCATAAGGAAGATCAAAAGCTGCCACTGCTTTTCCATCGGGTGTAGATAGATATGTATGACTCACTTGTTGCAGATCATCCATAATAAATACACCACAGCGGATAAAAGGAACACCAAGTGTATTGAGTTCATTCCATATTAAAGGTGTAATTCGATCAAGATCATTCGCCGTACGCATTGATGCGATCTCTGCACGGATGCGATCAAGCGAAGCCTGTCTCATCACCTCCCTCGCCTGCGCTTCCGCAATTTTCAGATCAAGATACCGGCGATAGGTGAGACCAAAAACCGCTGCAAACTTTTTTAACTCTGCACATGTGGCTGCATCCAGTGGTTCTTTGGTAAAAGTGAAAATAGCGCCTTCTTTAAAAAAGAAACTGGTATTGGTTTGTTTTTCCGGCGTAACGTTGTGTGCGAATTGCGGTGCATGATTTGAGACCGTCTTGTAATAATTCATAAAATCTTCAGCTGAGAGATCATAACTTGCCATTGTCTCTTTCAATAACCATGAATCGTAAGCTGCTTCATACATCGGATGAACGGAGATTGATATTTTGCCAGATACCTGGCCCACTGTTCCAGCTTTCGTAGTATGTGCTCTCCACACCTGCATCGTTTTTTCTTTGTCATTAACGATGATCAGGCCGCAGCGCAAAAGCGAAATCCCAAACTTATCCAGCTCGTTGAACAATACACCTATCGCATTACCAACATCATCACTACTACGCATTGCCATTGTGCTTGCCCTCACCCGTTCGAGGGAAGCTTCAATTTGAACTTCCTGAATCTGCGCTTCACTTGTTTGCAGATCAATAAACCGCTGGTATAATCTTTCAAATTCAATGGCCATTCTTCTTACCACTTCCTTTTCTTCCGGCGTTGCTTCTCTTGTATGACCAAACCCCACATATCCGAATTTGCAATAACCGTGGGTAATGAATAAGCCATTTGGAAAATCTTCCGGGTAAAACTTTGCATCGTCAGGTACAGCTGAAAGAATTTCCTGGAACAATTGAAATACATGAGGAAGGATCTCGTAAGGATACATGTGAGCATTTACCTCGTCAGGTCCACCCTTCTTCCAGTTTTCAACGCTTTCTTTCCACGCCTCTACTGCGTCCATATCAATTTTTTGCTCTGCCTGTACACGCCGGCCCTTCCTGCCAGTCGTCCGGTACGAGAACTTATTATTTTCCAGATCAAATAATGTGAGATTAGAAAATATCGGGGAAATACCTAAGATATCGTATTGCTCAAAAAGAACAGACAACACATCGCTTAATTCATTTGAATTATGCATGCCCATCGCTCTTGCCCGAACCCTTTCCAAAGCGGCTTCGATTTCCAACTCACGATTGCTTTGTGCAAGTTGCTTTTCAAGTTCAGCAACTTTTAATTTAATATCTTTTGTTTGATCGATCATTTGAATTAACTCCTTCATTCTTCTTTTGAATTTTTCTATAGAGGTTGAAGTTAAAATAAAGCAGCGAAATTCATTCAATCATAATTGCGGATGGGGATGGCGGGGTTAAATGTCTAGTTAAACTTCTGCTAGTGTTTTATATGAGAGATGAAATGATAGGAAGAGCGGCACAATTGTTTCAACGGCTAACTTTTAAAATCCTCATTGCAATTTTTACTGGCTGAAAAAAATCCCTGTTTTACAGGATAAGATGCCGTCCGCAATAAATAGACATTTGGATAAATCTTCAGACCATGAAAAAAATTATTCTCGTTACTGTCCTAAACCTAATAATGTATGCAGGCTTTTCTCAATCTACTTTTAGTATTTTAAATTATTCATTACAGGAAAGTTGGTATGCTAAGCAAACTGGTGAGACCACTGAATTAATAAAAAAAGGAATGGAGAATTCCAATTGTAAAATTGTATTCTTTAATACTGTAAAAATTGTTACAAACGATATAACCATTTATGAAAAATACCGGGATGATCTGCTTGGCAGTACAAGTTTAGCGATCATATCTTCCACAAAAGTGCAAAAAGAATCGGGCCCGGGCTGGACAAGTTTTTCAGGTTTACAAAATGTGGGTACCAAGCCCAATACTTATAGCATTGCGTTTTACTCCATATCAGATACCAGGCAAACTGTTTTTTTTGCTGTATACTCAGCCAGTGATCAATCATGCGCAAATGAGCTTGAAGCCATTGTACAATCAATCAACCTTACAGAATTAAATGCTTCAAAGTCGGGTGATAAAACAAAGAAAGCAAGCAAGAAGGTTCGCATAGCGGCACTACATTCGTTAAAAGGAATGGTTAATTGATATTCAATCACTGCGAGTCTTGCAAATGATCTGCCATATTTGTAGAACACTTTTCTATTCTTTAATGCAATTACGATCTACTAGGGGCTTGTCATACGAGGTTGCATTTTTAATCATCAATTAAAATGAATTTAAGCGAGGTATCTCAGACTTTAACGAGCCAATTGGTTCCGTCCTTGTCGTCGGTAAATTGGAGGAATACATTCAAAATTTTTGTTTTTGAAAAGAAATTTTCCTCTCATCTCTGCTTTGGTAAGAAAATATATTGGTTTGGTTTTGATTTTAAATGTTTCAGGTAGCCAATTCTCCGTTGGCATGCAGCTGCAGGGTTTAATTCAGTACTTGATTTTCATGTTTCATTCCTATTTCTTCATTCTTCAGTAAACTACCCATTCTTTAATGAAGCATACAACCTGATGCCTATGTCATTTGATCATAACCAAATCTACAATCATGAAAAGACTATTATTCCTGGTGGCAATAAGTGTCATAGGCATTTCATTTGCGCGGGCACAGGAAATAAAAGGAAGAGTGACGGATGCGAGGGATGGCTCTCCACTTTCCAATGTGAATATCACTATTAAAGGAACAAACAGCGGAACAACAACTAATGCGGAAGGACGGTTTACTCTCAGGACCTCAACCGGAGCTACTCTTCTTTTTTCAAGTATTGGTTTTTCTGAAAAGGAAGTAGCAGTAACAGGTAATGATCTGAATGTATCGCTTGATATCGCTGAGCGTAATCTGCAAGAAATTATTGTCACAGGCTACGGGTCAAGGAGCAGGCGGCAAGTTGCAGGTGCCATAGCTAAGATAAACGGTGAGGAAGTAAAACTGCAGCCCGTTGGTTCTTTTGACAAATTGTTGCAAGGTAAAGTGCCTGGATTATTATCCCAATCTCAATCAGGTCAACCGGGTGCTGCCGCCGATGTTACTATACGTGGTAAAGGTTCTATTAATGGCAGCAACGCACCATTATATATTATAGATGGTGTACAGGTTTCCACTGCCGATTTTTCGACAATTAATCCGGCAGATATTGAATCATACAATGTATTGAAAGATGCATCGGCGACTTCTATTTATGGATCAAGAGGTGCTAATGGTGTAATTGTTATTAATACCAGGAGAGGGTTAGCCGGTAAAACAAGTGTGAACTATGATTTTCAATACGGTTCTTCGGCCTTACCAGAGAATAATCTAAAACTGATGAACTCGCCTGAGAAACTGGATTATGAATTGAACTACGACAGGCCTGATGGACTGAATCCGTTTGGATGGACCCCGGCCGAAGTTGATAGCTTAAGCAAGATCAATAATAACCTGGATGAAATAATTTTTAAAAAAGGGAAAACACAACAGCACCAGATAAGTGTTTCAGGTGGAAATGAAAAAACACGTTTCTATATTTCAGGATCTATTTTCGACCAGGAGGGCATAGTGATCTCAACAGGATTGAAACGCTATACAGGTCGTGTAAATCTTGAAAATAGTTTCGGCGATTTCAGAGTTGGATTGAATGCAACTTATGGTTATTCACGTTTCATCGGTACAAGAGAAAATGACCAGTATATAGGAAGCCCGTTAAATGCCATCAATTGGTTCAACCCTTATGTTACGCTGTATGATAAGGATGGTAATTACCAGGATGATTTTTTACAAGGGCAACCAAATCCGTTACGTGAATTATTGGAAAATTTCAGTAATACCGATCAAATGAAAGGAGTGGGAAGTGTATTTCTTGAATGGAAAATTCCCTGGGTAAAAGCATTGAGAGCAAAAACACTTTGGGGTGGTGATGTAACAGAAGATGAAGCGTTGGGTTATCTTGACAGGACAACTAATTCTGGTGCACAATCAACAGGTGCGAGGGGCTCGCTTTCGAGAGCCTATGCAAGAACTTTCCGTTATACAGGAACTACTTCTGTAACTTATCAAAGAAACTTTGGTGATCATGATATAACTGTTTCAGGTTACAATGAGATCATCCAAAGTAAATCTGAAAACTTTGGATATACGGGGTTTGGTCTTGTTGGTCCATTTAAAAATGAAGCAGGTATAACTCCGGGTACATCAACCAATGGATTTATTCCAACTGTTACAGGAAGTGCAACTGAAAATGGTTTATTGTCATGGTTCATTGACGGAACGTATGGATACAAGAAAAGATATTATTTAAGTGGCGGTTTTCGCCGCGATGGATCATCACGTTTTGGCGCTGATAATAAACATGCGAACTTTTATAATGTAGGTGCAAGTTGGATAATGACCGAGGAAAGTTTATTTAAAGAATCAAAATGGCTGAATGAATTAAAACTACGTGTTAGCTATGGTACGGTCGGTAACCAGCTGGGTATTGGTAATTATGCTTCACTCGAGTTGCTGAATGCTTCTGTGTATAATGGCGTTGGTGGTTTAGTGCTTGGGCAATTACCTTATCCACAATTGAAATGGGAAACAAAAGAGATGTTTAATGCCGGGGTCGATTTTGCTGTGCTTGATAGTCGTATACGTGGTACGGTTGACTATTATAACAATAAAACAGTTGATCTTTTTCTCGACAAACAATTATCACGTACATCCGGTTTCGCATCGCTCACTGCTAACTTAGGTAAACTTCAGAACCAGGGTATTGAAGCTTCTATCAACGCAGAAATTATTCGCAGTAAAGATCTTAACTGGTCAGTAAATGCTAACTACACTTATAATAAAAATAAAATTCTTGACCAGGCGGGGCAGGATGAAAACGTAAACGGTCTTTTTATCAATAAAGTTGGTGAAAGAGCAAATTCACTGTATGTCGTTCGATATGCAGGTGTGGATCCTGCCAATGGTGATGCATTATATTATAAAAAAGATGGGAAGACAACTACTAATATTTATGATCCCAGTGATGCTGTAGTTGTCGGTACGATCGATCCGCCGCAGTATGGTGGTTTTGGTACGAATTTCAATTGGAAAGGAATTGAATTAGATGCGTTGTTTACTTACACCTTAGGCGGTGTTATTTATAATAATGATCGTTTCAATGTAGAGTTTCCTGCTTATTGGTATTCACGGGTAGCTACCTCGTTGCTTAATGAATGGCAACAGCCAGGTGATATCACAGATGTGCCAAGTCCATTCAATGATTTTCATGGTGAAACAACACGCTTTGTAGAAAAAACAGATCATCTGCGTTTACGGAATGTGACCCTGAGCTATAATTTACCAAAATCTGTTTTGCAAAAAATAAAAATTACAAGCTTGAAAGTATTTGCGCAAGGGCAAAATTTAAAAGTGTGGCACAACTTCCAGGGTTGGGATCCTGAGATCACTACAGGTATTTTGGGCGGTGCTCAATACCCTCAATTAAAAACGATCACATTTGGTTTAAGCCTTGGTTTATAAACAAAAAAAATTACAGCTATGTTATTCAGAAAAATATTTGCCGCAATTATAATTACAGCCAGTCTTGCTTCGTGTAAAAAAATAATAGAGTCAGAACCGACTCACCAGCTCGATGGCTCTACAAGATTTACCACCATTGAAGATTTTGATTTTGCATTAACAGGTGCTTATGCATTATTCCGCTCTGGCAATTATTATGGCAGCGCATCAAATGCGTTTGTTAATCTTCCTGATATGCTGAGCGATAATTTGAATGAAACAACAGAATCTCTGGGTAATTATCAGACTTTATCTACCTGGCGCTATGCCGAAGATGAACCTAATATCGGTGCTACATGGCAGGCCGCTTATCGGATCATTTCACAAGCGAACCTGTTGCTTAGAGATATCGATAATTTTTCAGCGACAGATGGTGGCGCCGTAAATCGTATCAAGGCACAGGCATTAGCTATCCGGGCCCTGGCTCATTTTGATCTCCTACGTTATTGGGTTGAAGAGTATGATCGCAACTCTGCCAAACCCGGTATCCCGTATATCACTGTTTTTGATTACGAACAAAAGCCAGCAAGAGGTACAGTTAAAGAAACGTATGATCATATTGAAGCTGATCTTGAGCAAGCAAGAGGACTTATAAATAGCGGACTTGATAAAACGATCAATGCTACAGGTAAAGCATATATAGATATACAAGGTGTAAACGCCATCATGTCAAGAGTATTTTTATATTCAAACCAATTGGACAGTGCAATTAAATATTCAACGCTTGTTATCAATGCAATTCCATTAGCAAGTCGTACAAATTTCCCTAATATCTGGACAGACGCTTCAACTTCAGAAGTGATCTGGTCTGTAAGTTTTAATGCCGGCGAAGGACGTATTGCCGATCCTGTATATTTTGTTCCAAATAACAGGAGTTCTTATCGTCCCAATCCTGCATTGATAACTACATATGACCAGGTAAATGATGTACGTTATAGTTCATATTTCCAGGTGAGAAGCAATAGATTGGTTTTATCAAAATACCTGGCAAAGGCTGCGCAGGTTCCCCGTCCTGACGGCATCACAAATTTTAAAGCGTTTCGTACAGGAGAAATGTATTTGATAAGAGCAGAAGCTTATGCACGTAAAGGTGGAGCAAACGAAGTGTCTGCACTTGCTGATCTTAATACGCTTCGTGCAACAAGAATAGCTGGATTTGTTCCCGGCACAGAAACTGGTACAGCCCTGATAAATGCAATTGCATTGGAGAGGAGAAAGGAACTTATTAGTGAAGGACATCGCTGGTTTGATCTGAAAAGAACAACTAAAACGATCATCCGTTCCAGCTGTTCTGTGTTTTGTACATTGGACCCAACAAACCGTGCATGGACATGGCCATTACCGATAGCTGAGATCAATGCCAATCCGAATATACTTCCACAGAATCCCGGTTATTAATTTTATTAAAGCCATCATTGTTAAAAGCCGTTTCGACTAAGTCGAAACGGCTTTTAGTTATTTGCAGAATCTTATAAATAATCTGCAATAAAAGAAAGATGTAAGATCTGTCGAAAGTTGAGGGAAACTGCTTCGCAACATTTTAGGTATATTGTATGCCTTAAAATTTTATACAATGTCAGATCAAAATAAGTTAGCGATACTATCAGCAATCAGTAGTGAACTGACACCTGGTAAACCTACACGGTTTAGTTTTAATTCACTAACTAAAACATTGAATTTGTCCAAAGAAGATCTGGATACACTCCTGGCTGAGCTTAACAAAAATCGTTTTATTAGTCAATATGTGAAAAAAGGCGTCGATGGTTTTACTATAGTATTAAATCAGAAAGGACTCGATGCGGTGCAGGATGGATCTTTCATTTAAAAACCTAAGATGGTAACATTCCTTCTTTCTTCAAGCAATAAGTTTTGACCATTATACTACAGTTCCTTCGGTATCTTACAGGAATCTGCATCTTCCAGAGTTAATTTACGATTGCTTTACAGGAAGATTCGGGGGTTTGCACTTTTGTATCCATGGAAATATACAGTGCAGCTGTTAATACTATTAAATTCCGTTTCATATTAGGATAATTTTGCGTTTTTTGGGGTGAATAAAATCTTACTATGAAAACCACCAAATTTCTACAAGCTCTTAGTTTGCTGTTGATCTTAGTGATTGCCATTAGTTGCCGAAGCAGCAGATATTCCACAGGCGGACAATACCCGGCAAATCCTTCGCCTCAAACTGAAACATCAACGAACACATACTCCGTCCAATCTAATGGCGGTAGTCTTCCTCCGGGCCAGGCGAAAAAGATCTACGGAGATCAATCAGCAAAAGCGTATGCACCGGGGCAAAGAAAAAAATGTCCTTTGGTAATTGTTCATACAACTAATATAGTGATCAATCGATACAGTGATGGTCGCTACTACTACAGAAATACCGCAGGATATACTTATTGGAAAGGTGATGATGGAAGGTATTACCTCGATGAGAAGCATTTGAAAGATGTGGAATACGAAGATGGCGATTATGATGACTGGAAATTCAAGGGACAAAAGAATAACAATGCCAGTGAACCGAAAGAAAAGGATCAATTCAATCAGAAAGAAAAAGACAATGGTCAAAAGGAAAAAGATCAATACAATCAGAAAGAGAAAGACAATGATCAAAAGGGAAAAAATCAATACAACCAGAAAGTAAAAGATAATGATCAAAAAGGAAAAGATCAATTCAATCAGAAAGAGAAAGATAATGATCAAAAGGAAAAAGATCAATACCACCAGAAAGTAAAAGATAATGATCAAAAAGGGAAAGGTCAATTCAATCAGAAAGAAAAAGACAATGGTCAAAAGGAAAAAGATCAATTCAACCAGAAAGTAAAAGACAATGATCAAAAAGGAAAAGATCAATTCAATCAGAAAGAGAAAGATAATGGCCAAAAGGAAAAAGATCAATACAACCAAAAAGTAAAAGACAATGGTCAAAAGGACAATGATCAATCTGGTCCAAAAGCGAAAGATGAAAATCCAAAGGAAAAAGATCAAACCGATCAGAAAGTGAAAGACAATGATAAAAAGGAAAAGGATCAATCTACTCCAAAAGCGAAAGATGAAAATCCAAAGGAAAAAGATCAAACCGATCAAAAAGCCAAAGACGACAATTCGACAAAAGGAAAAGCTAAATTAAAGGATAAAGCGTAATCAATCCTGGCTTCAGTCACTGCGGGGTTGAAAAAGAAAAAAATTAAAAACAGCCCTGCTTTTTTTATTTAATTATTTCGCCATACTCTGGTTTCCATTCCCATTTCCACCGGCGGTGGCTCCAAAGCCACATATCGGGATATTGCCTGATCCCTTCTTCCAGGTAATCCACAAATTTTCCCGTAAGCTCCTGTTCCGTCAATGATGTAGTGTCTTTTGTTGCCAGTTTAAAAACTCCTTCATAATAGCCGCGGCGTGGTTTATGAATAAATGCAAACACAACTGCTGTATCATTTAATATGGCACCTTTCGCCGGGCCTTTTAAAAACGGTGTTGGTTTATTAAAAAAATTAAACCACCATGCATTACCCGGATGACCCGGGCTTTGATCGGCTATTAAACCGAGCAGGTAATGTGTATTTTGATAAGGCAAAAATTCTTCACGCATAGTGGTGGCCTTTAAAAAAATAGCGCCATTTCGGGTTCGCAACTTATAAAATAACCTTTCGAAGATTTTATTCCTTATCGGCATATAGACAGCCAAAAATTTGAATGCCGTGTAATTTGTCAAAATCGAATTTCCCCATTCCCAATTAAAATTATGACCAAGGTGTACCTGTACACTTTTACCTGTTGACTCGAGAGATTTTATCAATTCCCAGTTTGCAGTAAACCGCTTTATTATAAATTTATCTGATACGGAGATCATCTTGATGGTCTCTAAAAACATATCAAAAAGATTCTTATAAAATTTTTTTGCAATAACTATTCTTTCCTTTTCAGTTTTTTCGGGAAAAGCCTGCAACAGGTTAGCCATTACAACTTTTTTTCTGTATCCGAAAACAGGATAAAAAAAGAAATAAGCAATGTCAGAAAAAAGATAAAGAACTCTCAAAGGCAATAAGGAAAAAGCATAAAGTAAGCCGTAAACGATATAATACATGATGCGTAAAGATAAGAATGAAGAACTCTGTTCAGTTATTTTGTCTTCCAAATGATCTGTAATAAAAGAAATTGTTTGTAGAACGCTTTTCTATTCTTTAATGCAATTACAATCTATCAGGGTTTTGTCATACCGAGCCTGCATTTTTAATCGTCAATTAAAATGAATGTAAGCGAGGTATCTCAGGTTAATTAATCTCTGAGATACCTCGACTATTATTTCCTACGCAAGTAATTGTACAATGTCAACCGTCTCGATGTGACCGGTAATATTATTCAGCACTTTCTCCATCATTTTCTTCAGAACTACTGAACGTTGCAGACCATAGATATATTCTTCTTCTGAACCGCATGCCTTTATCTCAAATAGTTTTTTTAAGATCTTTTTTAATCCACCATTGTTGCGCAATTCTTTTTCATTGTTAAGCAAAAGAATACTCCAGTTTTTCAAAACATACTGAATATTGACTTCCTGGTATTTTTTTATTTTTAAAATTGCTGCCAGTTTTTTTAAGGCAAGTTCTTCTGCCGGTTTACGTTTATTATTATACCGATCTTTCAAAATGCCTGCATAAGCCCGGCTTAAATCGGTAACATCAAACCGCACTGCTTTTTTATCAAGGATCAATTCAAGTCTTGATTCAGCCAGTTTTTTTAAAACACTTGGTGGTGTACGGTATCCTTTTATTGATCTTATTTTCTTCGCTTCAGTTTCTGAAATTTTCCGTTGCTCTTCCCAGATTGGACGAAACCCGGCGCTATAATATATCCAGAATGCACCCGAATGAATCCCGTCGTTGTTATCTTTTCCGATTTGGTAAGGATCTGTACTGAATCGCTTTAACTTGTAGACACTGCGATGAATTTTTAATACCTGTTCAAAAATATATTTTGACTCACCACCACGGTAGGCAGGAAACAGATTAAGACCGATACGAGCACTGTCAAAAAATACCCATGAGGCAGCATAAGCAATGGGCAAGCCATTTTTAAATACTGTGTATCCCATATAACTGTCGATGGGATGTCTTCTTTCCGGCACCATACCCATCAATGCAATCGAATATCCGCGGGGAAGCTGGTAATAACTGATAAGTTCTGCTGATGTAAACGTGATCGGGTCAATTTCACGAAGGTGTTTTACAAGTATCATCCTGCTGCACGCAATGATCTGCGCTGCTTCATCTTTTTCAAGATGAACTTTCGGAGGATGAATTCCTTTTACCGCCCGATCGTTTTTCTTTTTTATTAGCGAACGGTGATAGAATGGAATGAATAATGTATCCGTCAAGCTATCAGGTGCAGCAAGATCAATTTCAATATTGATACCGATCGCTGACCAAAGTTCATCTTTTACTTCAGGGCGGATATCGGTTTCATCAAATACTGCAATTAACCGATCAAGAAGGTCTTCTTCTTTTTTCATTGATCGCTTCAGCCATGATCTCCACTCCGCATTGCCATCCTGCATAATTTCTGATTCTACCTTCGGCATTACAACTGACAGTATAAATTGGATCTGCGCCTCACCTGCTTCAAAGGAACTGATGCGGATATTTTTTTTATAGGATGCTCTCATCCATTTTACCATTTCAAAACTATATGCTGCGCAGAGCTGAGTATAGGTGATGCCGGTATTGTACAGACTATCATGTAGCCGCTTATGGGATTGAATATATAAATGCAATTGCTGCAAAGAAAATGTCGCCTGTGTGTAAACAGATCTGTTATCAGGATATGCAATAAGAAAAAGTAAGACTGAATGATAAGCCTGTACATCTTTTTTGCTGGTTGGCCTTTCCTTATCGATCGCTTTTAGCAAAAAAAGCTTTTGAGATGGAAATTCTTTTCCATAACTGTTGCGGATAGAAAAAAGTTGAGATACCAGTTTACCGGATCTGCTCATTTTACTTTTTTTTAAACTTAGAACTTATAATCCACTCATGATGGTCCGGCAGTGAATATTTTGAAATCGCTGCCTGCCGGCAAGCGGGGTTATTGCTTAGTTCTCTTTTTTTGCCTTAAACAAACCATACAATACAAACATTATCCCCGCGAAAGCAAATGATTCACAAAGTCCCATTTGATCGCTTGGATCGTTGGTATTGGCAAAAAACCTTGGGATATGAAGTAGAAGGAACCAGCCAGTTATCATAATGCCGACTAACAATGCGGCTATTTTTCTGAGAGGGTTTATTTGAATTCCAATTCCGCCTGCGATCAAAGCTATACCACAGAAATATGTCCAGAAGGGATGAAAAGGAATGTAAGACGGCATAAGACCATCAATAATAAAGTCAGCGAACTTAAAGTGAGCAAGACCGCTGATGATAAAAAACATGCTGAGAAAGATAGAGCCAATGACAAGAAATATTTTTCCGGAACCGGGCGAATTATTTCTTAAAAAATAAACACCTATGATCAATGAGCCACCGATCAATGCCAGTGTTTTATAAGCATTGATATTCCAGAGTATTTCTTTGGGTTGAGCTTTTACAATTGCGGGGATATAGCGAATAAGAAAACTAAAAGTAAAAATAATGGCTGCTGTCAGAAAAGCCGCGAATGCTCCTTGTCGTTGAAAGATAATTGCAACACATCCGGCAACAAGCAATACATTCAATACAAGAGAAAAAGTTTCTTTAGCGCTGAAGCTCGTCGGCCATGCAGGCGGCCGGCCTACGATAAGATCATTTGTCATAAAGCCAAGTATAGCAAGACCAATTAGACCAAGAGCAAACATCACTCGTCCGGCAGTGACGAGAGGTGAGGATGGGGTGATCATTTTTGTAAAGTATAAATTTATTAAGTGAAAGATAAATTATTTCAGTTCAGCCTGAGTTACGGATAGTGCTCCTTCTTTCTTCAACACAATAAAGAATATAAAAGGGATCTTGAGTAAAGAACAATTTATAAATTTACACATATATGTAATCTAATTTTCATCCAAATGTTGAAAATGAAAATAACAATGAAATATTGCTTCTCCATTCTTTTAATTCTCATTCTGCATCTTCCCTCGTTCGCCACATGGTCAATCATTGTGATAGATCCTAAAACAAAACAGGTAGGAATAGCAGGGGCTTCGTGTACGGTCAGTGTTTATGGTATCGGCCTCATCTTGCCCGGCAAGGGCGCCATAGTGGTTCAGGCCAATAGCAATCCGTTTGCAAGATTAGAAGGATTCAAAATGCTCATGAACAACGCCACACCTGCGGCTATACTCGAAAAACTCAGGCAACCGGAATTCGATCCTGAACAACAGCAATATGCTATCATGTCTATG
>DATHDP010000016.1:0-12935 GCA_035318985.1 Chitinophagaceae bacterium | reverse complement strand
AAATGTAACGAGAAAAGTGATGAGTGCCCATAAGGCAAATACACGACCGAGTATTTCTTTTATAGTTCTCATTCTGAATATTGGAAAGAAGTTATTTCTTTAAAAATTGAGTGTTTGATCTTCGGCCATTCATCTTTTAATATGCTGAAAAAAACAGAATCTCTTCTTCTGTCCAGTGGCATTTGCATATGACTGCGTAACACACCTTCTTCTTTAGCGCCGATCTTTCTTAAACCTTGTTTGGCCCTTTCATTCAGGTTATCGGTTTTTATTTCCACTCTTTCCCAATCAAGCACATCAAATGCATAACTAAGCATGGAAAATTTTGCATGAAAATTTATACCAGTGCCCTGGTAATGTTTCGCCAGCCAGCTCCAACCGATCTCAATTCTTTTATCATAATAAGAAATGCTGCCAAGGCTTGTACTACCGCAAATTTCTCCTGTTGCTTTTTCAATAATGGTAAATGGAATTCTTTTTCCTTCTTCTCTTTCTTTCAATGCAACTTCCACCCATCGTTGTAATTCGGCAGAATTATTTAATAAAAAAGTAAAATACCTCCATACCGATGCATCATTCGTTAGTCGTGCAAAAGATGAAATGTCTTCGTTCTGCATTGGACGAAGTATTACTGTATCTGTTTCTAATTTTAAATTCTGTGAGATTATCATGTGGGCAAATGTAGCATAGATACTAGTTACTTGATTCTGGATGCCGGATGTTGGATACTGGATGCTGAATAATAAGCGAGATATCTGGTATCCAGAGCCTGGAATCCAGTATCCAGTTCACAGTCTCCAGTCAATCGGATCAATGCCGTTTTTAATAAGCCATTCATTTGCTTTTGAAAAATGTTTACAGCCAAAAAAACCGGCATGCGCAGAAAGAGGCGAAGGATGTGCTGCTCTAAGAATTAAATGTTTGGTTTCATCAATTAAAACTCTTTTCTCCTGTGCAAATTTTCCCCATAATAAAAACACGACATGTTTTTTTTCTTCAGAAATTTTTTTGATCACGGTATCGGTGAATTCAGCCCAACCAATTTTTGAATGACTCATTGGTTCGCCTGCACGAACAGTAAGTGATGCATTTAATAAAAACACCCCTTGCTCCGCCCAATGTGTAAGATTGCCATGATTTGGAATTGGCGCTCCAACATCCTCATGTAATTCTTTAAAAATATTTATAAGCGATGGTGGTGGCGATACGCCATTTTGTACTGAAAAACATAGACCATGAGCCTGTCCAGGTCCGTGATAAGGGTCTTGTCCTAATATCACCACTTTTACTTTATCGATGGGTGTTTTGTCAAACGCATTAAAAATTTGTGAGCCGGGAGGGTAAATGGTCTTGTTTTGAGATTTTTCTGTTTTTAAATGCAGGGCGATCTGCTGAAAATAGGGTTTATCGAATTCTGATTTAAGAATTTCCTTCCAATGTGGCTCTATTTTTACATCCATTAGTGATTTGCTTTGGGGCACAAACATAAAAAACTTATTTTTGCCGCCATTCTAAAAAAATGACCCGCTGGTTAATCGAAGTTCTTATTTGTTATTTATTGGTCCGGTAGCTCAGTTGAATAGAGCAATTGCCTTCTAAGCAATAGGTCATTGGTTTGAATCCAATCCGGATCACAGTTATAAAAAAAGCCCTGTAAATTTTTACGGGGCTTTTTTGCTTGCGGTTGTCCAACCAAATTTATAACGTCAATCCACTTAGCCTCATATTTCTTTTCATGCCAGGCTCTTTCACTTTTTTTTTTGCAGGAGATGGTATTGTGGTACCAATAATAACTTTCGGTGCTGGTTTTTTAAATGGACGAACTACACCTGGCCAATCAAATTTTAGCCCTGTTAATTTTTCAATTTCATCAATCTTTACCTGGTATGTTTTTCCATCTTTAAATTCAAGATGTTCAAAAATATCTTCATCACCAAGCTTACCGAGTTTTTTCTTATTGATAACTAGTGGCTTTTTTATTATACCTGCATCAATTAAAAATTTTTCCTGGCTCATTATGAAACCAACAGCATGGGCCTTCCCATTACTTTTTGTCCATACTATTACTTTCCAGAAAAGATTCGGTATCTGTATTTCTTTGTCCTCTACTTTCGTAACAAACACTCCGTCGGTTTTAGCTAATACGGGTCCTGTAAAAACATTCACTTTAAGGTTTTGCTCATCAGCGCCAAGATGAAGTACATTGGATTCAAGTTCTGCCCAAATTTTCCTGTTTAATTTTTCATGCTGAGGAGCAGCATTAGGAAACCAAAAAGTATTTTCTCCGGCTTTTATGCTTAAGTTTTTATCACCCCATTCAGGATCTTCACGACGTACAAGATGTCCTTTATCAAAGTCACTCCTTTTAGCACTGTATAATTTGCGACCTAGTTGTTCGGTCACAGCTATACGAGGATCTTCGCTCCATGCGCCTTTTCTAGAATTATCCTGCCATGTATCACCATCTATATTTACTGCAGTAAAAAATGCAATTCGCCGGCTTTTACTCATTACTGATGTGTAATGAATGTAATCAAGTCTGAATTTATTGCTCTCGAATTTCAAAAGATCTTTTTTTTGATCTTCATTTAATTCCGGGAACTTAATTCTGAAATTTTGACCAAGGAAAATTGGATTATAACCACCGTCATTACCGGGTTTTTTCTTTGCCATATTATTTCTTTAGTAGTTTAATGATCTGGTTTCAAAGATGTTTAAAAATTTATTTTTTATTCTTTGGCAGAATACCTCTTTGTACAAAAACATCGCGGATCATCTTTTCATTTGCACCTTTATTAAGGTTTTTATCTGTGGCTATTAACGCATTTGCAGCATCTTTAAATGTTGCTTTAGGTGTAAGTAAAAAATGATGAGCAATAACAAGTTTATCTGTTTGTTTTCCGCCAAGAGCCGTTCGGATTTGCCAAAGGCATGATGACCAGATCTCTCCATCTTCATGTTCTTCATCCTGCATATCTTTTGGATATTTTTTCTTACTATCAAGTCTTCTCAAAGATCTTGGTGTTCCACTACCAGTAAAATGAGCATCCCAGCTGGCAAATGTTGGTCTGAAAAGGGCGGGTTTATTATTGGCAAAAAAACTTGCTGCCAGGTAATCACCAAATCCTTCACCCATAGCACGGGCCTCACCTTCCGGGCCAAAACCCGGCACTATATTATCTTGTATAGCATGTCCATATTCATGTATAATAACTTCACCGTCTTCAGCATCATCAACACCCCCTGTGCCGAATAATAAAGATTTGGTTGATGGGATATAAAATGAATTATCATCTTTTTCACCATCAATATCTACAGGGATAGGGTTGTTAACTACATTATTAAATCCAAGTTCCTGTATGTAGCGTTGCATTTTATCAATATGATAATACACCATAACTTCTTTAAAAGCCCTGTCTTTGTTATTAAAAAGAAACTTCAGGTTTTTACGTGTAATTCGCTGTGCAGTTTTTTTTGTTGTTACGAAAGGGCCGTCGAGTTTGCCGCTCTTACCAAGACCTTTCAATTCGACTTCTAAATAAGCGTCATCAGGAATTTTAGAATCCTCTTTGAGTTTTACGCCGTTTAGCCTGACAACAGGATTAGGATCAAATACTCTTCCTGTACCATTGGCGCTTTTAAGCAGGTTTATTTTTTTGAGGATCTCTTTGGTTAAAGCATCAATATAGAATTTCCATTCTGCAACAGGTTTTTTTACTGATACAACAATCTTCCATGAGAGGGTCGGTACTTCATTATATGTATACCATGTTAGCTCTGTATCGGTAACTTCTCCTTCAACTTTACCTGTGACCTTTGATGCAGCAAGAGCAATTTTTTTTGCTTCATCAACGGTTAACTGCTTTTGAACTGCTTTACTCTTTTTGGCTTTCATCTTCCCTGCTTTGTCCAGAACTGATGCTGGCACCAGGTCATTCTGAATATTGTAGACTTGCCCGTTATTATCAATATCTACTCTTATCCATGCACCTGAAATTGGTTTACCTTGTTCTTGTTGTTGAAATAACACATGTTTACCAAGAATACTTTCTTTTGTCTCATGAAATTTTAGTTGTGACAGATCTGCATTGATCTTAAGATCGGGGGCGATTTTTTTTAAAACATTTTGCGCTATACTTTTAGGGGCTCCTTTTTTAGTCTTTGATTCCACATCATATATACGATGCGGAACTCCTAGTTTTGGTTTTTTTTCAACTTTGGCTTTTAAATTTTTCATGATAAATAATTTATTAAAAGTTGATCGGTGCTAAGATCACGGGGTGCATTAAATTTCTTGTGATCTGAAAGGGAAAGGATCTGCCAAAAGATATCTCCTCAAATTTCAAATTCGTAAAACATTTTACCAATACCACTTTCGAGGTATAGCAAGTTAAATAATCATTAACTACAACCATTATTTTTGAGCTTCATTTATCTTTTAAACTCTTAGTTTTGCCTGCTATGTCTCAAAATTTTAATTACGGAATTGATACACTGACTATCGGAAATGCAATTGCACTTGCAAATGGAAAACTTAAAGGCGTAATTAATACCCAGGCGTCAAAAAAAATACATGAATCTCACGGTCATGTTAAACAGATAATAGAAAATAATAAAACAGTTTATGGGATCAATACCGGGTTCGGCATTTTAGCAAATACAAAAATTTCAGAAGAAGATACCGCAACACTTCAATATAAAATTTTGCAAAGCCATAGTGTAGGTGTTGGTGACCCGATTCCTGTTGAGGTCGCGAAGCTAATGCTGATAACAAAGGTGCATGCACTGGCGCAAGGATACAGTGGTATACAGTTATCAACTATTGAAAGAATAATATGGCATATAGAAAACGAAGTGATACCGGTAGTGCCTGAAAAGGGTAGTGTTGGTGCAAGCGGCGACCTGGCTCCTTTGTCTCATTTATTTTTACCATTGATCGGTTTGGGTGAATGTTATTATAAAGGAGAAAGAAAAAATACTGCCGAAATTTTTCAAAAAGAAAAGATCGGGTCTATTTCACTTGGACCTAAAGAAGGATTGGCACTTATTAATGGTACTCAATTCATATTATCGTTTGCCTTAAAAGCAGTGCAGCGGATGCATAATTGTTTGGAAGCTGCAGATATTATTGGTGCAATGAGTTTGGAAGCATTGACTGGCACCAAAGCACCTTTTGATGAACGACTACATGATCTGCGACCTTTTCAAGGAAACAAATTAGTCGCACAACGATTAAGATTGTTGCTAAAAGATTCTGCGATCATGCAAAGTCATGTTGACTGTGGCCGTGTGCAGGATCCTTACAGTTTGCGTTGTATGCCACAGGTACATGGTGCAAGCCGCAATGCATGGCTTCATTTAAAAGAATTAACCGAGATAGAATTGAATGCCGTTACAGATAATCCAATTATTCTTGGCGCAGATGATACAATCAGCGGTGGTAATTTTCACGGGCAGCCATTAGCATTGCCATTGGATTACGCATGTTTTGCTGCATCTGAATTAGGAAATATTTCCGATCGTCGTTGTTATTTATTATTAGAAGGTAAATGGGGGTTGCCAATGTTGTTAATGAAAGATGTTGGATTGAACAGTGGATTCATGATACCTCAATACACAACTGCTGCACTCGTAACAGAAAATAAAACATTGTGCTTCCCGGCTAGTGCCGATAGTATTCCAACGTCGTTGGGACAAGAAGATCATGTAAGTATGGGAAGCATCAGTGGAAGAAAACTAAACCGTGTTTTAGATAATCTTGAATTTATACTTGCTATTGAATTACTTTCCGCCTGCCAGGCAATTGAATTTCGTTCTCCCTTAAAAAGTTCTGAGCTTTTAGAGTTTGCTCATGGTTGTGTTCGTAAGCATGTCAGCTTCGCCTCTGAGGATCGCATCTTTGCTGATGACATTAATAAGATCGCCAGCATCATTAAAGATTTTTCTTTTGTGGAAAGGGTAAATGAGTTTGCTTTATCAAAAAAGATTGTGCTTGACGAATCCTTTAATTTTTTTATTTAACCGCCAAGACGCTAAGTTGAACGCAAAGCTCGCCAAGAAAGCTTAGCGGTCTTCGCGAAATCTTTGCGCCTTTGCGGTTAGATTTTTGTAACCACTTCCAGTGCCAAATTTATCATAGGCAATAAAGCCTTCTCTCTTTCATCAGCAGAGATCTTTTCATGCGTGGGAATAATATCTGAAACAGTAAGGATAGTAGCAGCAGATTTTTTTAAATACCGGGCATTAGCAAACAAGGCAAATGCCTCCATTTCCGCCGCCAGGCATTTATATTTTTTTACAATGGCAGGTTTATCTTTTTCTGCACGATAAAAAACATCACCGGAATGAATAGGACCGTTCTTTAATTCAAGATTTAACTCAGCAGCTGTTTTATTAATAACATCAAATGCCTTACCCTGGTGTTTGTATTGATCTTTTTTATAACCAAATGCACAGTCGGCATAAGTAGATTCACTGCAGGCTGTTTCCGCATTTATCAGGTCAAACAATTTCATTTTTTTTGTATAGGCCCCACAAGTGCCAATACGTATAATGCAGTCCGCTTCATACTCTGTAAATAATTCAAAAGAGTAAATACCAATACTGGGACAACCCATACCACTGGCGCCAACAGTTACTGGCTTGTCCTTATAGGTGCCGGTAAAAAAATAAATGTTGCGGGTACTGCTCACCAGTTTTACGTTTTGCAAAAAATTATCAGCAATATATTTTGCTCTTAACGGATCACCGGCCAATAAAACGATCTTTTCAATTTCCCCCGGCTTTGCACTAATATGTATACTCATGGAATGAAGATATTTATTTTATTGCGACTTTTGCATTTAACCGCAACGGAGCAAAGATTTCTTTGCGAACTTTATATTTGTTTTAGCGACTTTGCGGTTAAAAAAATATTCTTATGTCAACACTCACTCAAACACGATACGACGCCATCAAATATAAAACTCCAACTGGAAACAAACTTAGCTGCAAAGGTTGGATACAGGAAGCAGCATTAAGAATGTTGTTGAATAATCTTGATCCTGAAGTAGCTGAACGTCCCGATGACCTGATCGTATATGGCGGCAGGGGAAAAGCTGCAAGAAACTTTGAAGCACTCGATAATATTATTGCAGCATTAAAGGTTTTGGAGAATGATGAATCGCTATTGATCCAATCTGGTAAGCCTGTTGGAATTTTAAAAACACATAAAGATTCGCCAAGAGTTTTAATAAGTAATAGCCAACTAGTTCCCAATTGGGCCAACTGGAAACATTTCGATGAGCTCGAGAAAAAAGGATTGATGATGTATGGACAAATGACGGCAGGCAGTTGGATCTACATCGGTAGCCAGGGAATTGTACAAGGGACTTATGAAACATACGCAGCAATTGCGAATAAACATTTCAACGGAACATTAAAAGGAACATTGAATGTAACAGCAGGTCTTGGTGGAATGGGTGGCGCCCAACCGTTGGCAATAACAATGAATGAAGGTGTTGCTTTAATTGCTGAAGTGGAAGAATGGAGGATCAATAAAAGGCTAGAGACAAAATATCTTGATGAAAAATATACTAACATAGACCAGGCGATCGATGCGGCATTAAAATACAGGGACGAGGGAAAAGGAATAAGCATTGGTGTATTATGTAATGCAGTTCATCTATTACAAAGACTGATCGAAAGAAATATCATTCCCGATACACTCAGCGATCAAACCAGTGCACATGATCCGTTGATCGGTTATATACCGCATTCACTCAACAATGCACAGGCAAATGTGTTAAGAGAAAAAAATCCTGAGGAGTATTTAAAGTTGAGCTATGAAAGCATGTACCTGCATGTAAAGTTGATGATCGACCTTATGCATAAAGGCGTTATCACATTTGATTATGGCAACAATATTCGTGCAAGAGCAGATGAATATAAAAGAACACTTGATTCTAAACTACAGACCATCGACTGTTTTTCTTTTCCCGGTTTTGTGCCAGCATATATAAGACCGCTGTTTTGCGAAGGCAAAGGTCCTTTCCGCTGGGCAGCATTGAGTGGCGATCCAAATGATATTGTAGTTACTGATGAAGTGATAGAGAATTTATTCCCGCAAAATAAATCTTTGATGCGCTGGTTAAAACTTGCCAAAGAAAAAATTGCTTTCCAGGGTTTACCAGCAAGAATATGTTGGCTGGGGCAAGGCGAAAGAGAAAAAGCAGGGCTTGCATTTAATGAATTGGTAAGGATAGGAAAAGTAAAAGCGCCGATCGTAATTGGTCGTGATCATTTGGATACAGGAAGTGTTGCGTCTCCCAATAGAGAAACAGAAAGTATGTTAGATGGTAGCGATGCGGTTGCTGACTGGCCGATATTAAATGCTTTGGTAAATACTGCTGGCGGTGCAAGTTGGGTTTCATTGCATCATGGTGGTGGAGTTGGAATGGGTTATAGCATCCATGCAGGCATGGTGATCGTTGCTGACGGTACAGATGATGCTGAAGCAAGATTGAAAAGAGTTTTAAGAAATGATCCCGGAATGGGAGTGATCAGACATGCGGATGCAGGTTATCAATTAGCGATAGATACAGCAAGTAAGAACGGACTTGATCTTGAGAAACGTTTATCATCATAAGCAAAGCGAAGAATATTATAAGACGTAATAACAATCAAAATGAATACAACTGCAACACAATCGGATCTATTGGTGAAGATGTCATTAATGGCATGGGATATACAAAATAATTATCTTAATAAACTTATCAGTTCATTAACTGATGAACAGTTGGCCAAAGAAATAGCGCCGGGCAGAAATACTGGTGTGTATTTACTTGGTCATTTGATTGCAGTGAGTGATGGCCTCTTTCCTATATTGGATTTCGGCGATCGCTTATTTCCTGAAATGGAAGAAGTATTTCTCAAAAGCCCTGATAAGTCAGGATTAAGTTTTCCTACTATAGCAGAATTAAAACAACGCCTGAAAACAGTGAATGTAAAACTCAATAGTCATTTTCAAGCAACAGATGTAAATGGATGGCTTAGCAGGCATATGTCCGTTTCACCTGAAGATTTTGTAAAAGAACCACACCGCAATAAGTTGAATGTATTGATCAATCGTACGGGTCATATGGCCAATCATATCGGGCAAATGAATTTGCTTAAAGTATCTTAAGTTTATCAAACCATCGGTTCCTCTTATACTTTAGTGCAATAAAAATTAATGAGTACATTCATGTTCCTCAAAACCTCATCATGTTTAAGCAACTAACAATTTTATTCCTGTTTGTAAGTATGTTGCTGCAAGTACAGGCGCAGCAATTCAAAATAAATTATACAGCAGACGCATTTAAAGGGCCGTTTACCGGTAAAGTTTTTTTGTACCTGAGCAAGGATAATCCTGAACCAAGATCAGGAGGAGTGGGTATTGAATTCTTTCCTTGCATGTCGATCGACGTAGTGAATATAAAACCCGGTGCTGTTGTTGTTATGGATGATAAGGCAAGTTCTTTCCCGGTAAAATTATCAGAGATCGAAAGAGGAGAATACTATGTACAGGCTGTGTGGGACAGGAATCTTGGCGGTCGTGCTATTGCAGAAAGCCCGGGTAATATGTTTTCAAAATCACAAAAAGTGATGTTGACCAAAGATTTTTCGAAAGTATATACACTTGTTTCTGATGAAGCAATAACCGAAAAAGTTTTTAAAGAAACGAAATTTGTAAAAGAAATAAAAGCATCATCAGCGTTGCTTGGTTCATTTCATCATAAAGCAATGACCGTAGATGCAGCAGTGGTCTTGCCAGAAGAATATTATAAAGAACCGCAACGAAATTTTCCAGTGATGTTCGTTGTATTTGGCTATGGCGCCGATTATCATTTTTATTCAGGAGATTCAGTTACCCGCAGCAGGGCTATTGATTCTTTTCCATGTATAACTGTTTATTTAGATGGTAATTGTTCATTGGGTCATTCTGTATATGCAAATAGTGATAATAATGGCCCATGGGGTGACGCACTGGTAAAAGAATTCATTCCGCAGTTAGAGAAAAATTTCCGTTGCAATGGTGCACGGTTTTTACGGGGGCATAGCAGCGGTGGTTGGACAGTATTGTATTTACAATCGCATTATCCAACTGTGTTTACAGTTTGCTGGTCCAGTTCACCTGATCCGGTTGATTTCAGGGATTATCAAAAAGTGAATTTGTATGAAAATGAAAACCTGATCTATGATAAAGAAGGCAAGCTTCGCATGGTGGCTACTGTTGCTGGCAGAATTCCATGGGCAAGCAGTAAACAAGTTTACCAGGCCGAACGAGTAATTTATCGCGGTGAACAAATGCATTCATTCGATGCAGTATTCAGTGCCCGTGGTAAAGATGGAAATCCTGAACGAATCTGCGATCCGTTTACTGGTGTGATGGATCAAAAAGTTTTTGAGCATTGGAAAAATTATGATCTCTCACTTTATCTTCGGACTAATTGGGATAAATTAAAAAAAGATCTCGATGGAAAGATCCGTGTAACAGTAGGAGAGCAGGATAATTTTTTACTTAATGGCGCAGTTCATTTGCTGGATAAAGAAATGAAAACATTGAATGCTAACATGACCTTTGAATATTTCCCCGGCGATCATTTTACTGTTGGCACACCGGAGTATCGTGATAAAGGCTATCATTTTATTGCAGAAAGATATAAGGAATGGCAGAGTAAACACCTAAAAGGCTTTTGATGTTATTAAAAGTGACTGAAACTTCAGTCACTTTTTTTTGTCTTTAATCCATAACTTTAGTAACTACTCTCACTAAAAAATTGCTATATGAAAAAAGATATCAAAACGGATGTCGGTGTTGATCACGTCCAAAAAGAAAATAATACTGAAAGCAATTCTCAATTAACCCGTCGAAAATTTGTTGGAATGACTGCGGCTTCAGCAATTGGTTTTACAATTGTTCCAAGAGCCGTATTGGGTGGTGCAAACTTTATTGCACCGAGTGATAAGATCACACTTGCTTATATAGGAATAGGTACACAAGGTATAAGAGAATTATTACCGATGCTTGCAGTGCCGCAAATACAAGTGGTTGCTGTTTGTGATCCGAATAAAGAAGCAAGAGGTTATCGTGACTGGGGCGTAGATTATTTAAAAAATGAAATTCGTAAAACTATACAGGACCCGAATTGGTCACCCGGCGGTGATAATTTAGTTGCTGGTGGAAGAGACAATGGAAAAGCGATCGTTGATGCCTATTATTCCAATGTAGTTAAACAGGAAAAATATAAAGGCTGCACTGCTTATGAAGATGTAAGGGAATTACTGGAAAAGCAAAAAGATCTTGATGCAGTAAAGATCATGACACCAGATCATCTGCATGGTGTACTTTCTATGGCGGCAATTAAAAAAGGTAAACATGTGCTTGTGCATAAACCAATTTCAAATCGTTTGGTGGAAGGAAAGAAAACGATCGAGATGGCACGCAACAATCCAAAGATCATCACACATTTGATACCATGGGATTCAAATGGCTCAATGGATACTGTGATGGCATGGATAAATGCAGGAGCAATTGGCACATTAAAAGAAGTACATAACTGGACTAACCGTCCTGTATGGCCGCAATACCCGGATCTGCCTGCAAACAAACCTGCCGTTCCGGAAGGATTCAATTGGGATCTTTGGTTAGGACCAGAAGCTGATCGTCCTTATAGTCCTGATTATACGCATATGGTATTTCGTGGCTGGTATGATTTCGGTGGCGGATCAATGGCTGATATGGGACACTATAGTTTATGGACAGTTTTCAATGCATTGAAATTAACATCACCAACAGTTATTGAACCGCATCGCAGTCATGTTTGTGGTTTTAATGGCGCGGTTCCTTATCGCATCAACAATGATTTTTCATTTCCAATGGCAAGTACGGTTCGATTTAGTTACCCTGCCAATGGAAATCGTGGACCGGTTGATCTTTGTTGGTATGATGGCGGAATGAAACCTCCAATACCAGAAGAGTTAACACGTGATAACAAAGAATTACCGCAGGAAGGAATGATGTTTGTTGGTGATAGTGGAAAGATACTTGCTGGATTCAATATTCAGAATCCACAAGTTATTTCAGGTAAAAAAATGGATACTCCTGCTAGTACAAACGCGGCAACACAAAACCAGGTACAACAAACTTCTGCTGCATTGCCATTGTTTGTAGAAGCATGCAAATCCGGTAAACAATATCCCGGTAATTTTTCTGAAGCAGAATATTTGACTGAAGCAGTTAATTTATATGCAGCTGCATTAAGAACACATAAGTTATTAAGATATGATGCAGCAACCATGAAGATCACGAATGTGCCGGATGCGAATAAATATTTGACAAGGGAATACAGGAGTGGATGGGGGCCTGACCAGATTTAGAACCACGATTGGAGGATTGTAAATGATTAGGAGGAAATAAAGCTTAAAATCCTTTGCGATCTTACAATGTATTTCTTTGCGCCTTTGCGGTAAAAAAAATCAGGAACAGCAAAGAACGCAAAGTTGAGCAAAGAAAAACTAAACGAAAACACAAACAAAATATCTTACCATGCAAACAATAAACAGGAGAAAATTTTTCTCAACAACAACAAAAGCCGGAGCCGCTGCATTTGTTTTATCAAAATTACCCGCTGAATTTTTTTCAAACGCTAAAGCTAATAATATGCCACTCGGTTTTCAATCATGGACACTAAAAGATAAACTAAGCGCTGATTTTCCAGGCACTTTAAAAATGATGGCGGACCTGGGTTATAGATCAATTGAGATGTGCTCACCAAAAGGGTATGAGCAGATCGGTTTTGGTGCATTTACAAAAATGAAAAATTCAGACATTCGAAAAACTATTGAAGATGCAGGAATGAAATGCCCGAGCTGTCATTTTGGTGCTAATGAATTCAATGATGAAAATATTGATG
>DATHDP010000015.1:0-76580 GCA_035318985.1 Chitinophagaceae bacterium | reverse complement strand
AGTTCTTGATTTGTATTTAAACGGGTACAGATAAGTTGTGGCAGGCACAGGATTCGAAACTACATTGCTGCCAACCCAGCTTGTTCTTCGAAGATCTCCCGTTTCAAATGAACTGATTAAGGAATTTGTCAGTACATACCTTGGTCTCGTCGTGCTTGACGCAGGAATGAAGTTTGCTCCTTCCGAAGTATTGTTATTATCGCGGACAAGTTGCCAAATAGCTTCTGATGAAGAAGGCTGAAAAACAGTGGACAGGTTTGAAGGCAATGAATAAACACCCGAATTGATCACCTCTGTTGATTGTTCCTCCGCTTTCACCCAGTCTTCGCGGAATAAATATACTCTTGCTAACAATGCGGTGGCAGTCCATTTATTTGGTCGTAATCTCCCGCTGCTTGAATAACTTACCGTCAACAGGGCTTTCGCTTCGGTAAGGTCATCAATTATCTGTTGATAAACTTCATCAACCGCATTGCGGGACATCACTTGGTTGATCTGGTATTCAGTCGTAAGGATCAATGGAACATCACCAAAAAGATTAACTAAATAAAAATAATGGAGGGCCCTGGTTACTAAAACTTCTCCCTTCAGTTGGACTCTCGTTTTGTCAGTGAGTGATGTCGAGTGATCTAATCCTTCCAGTATAGCATTCGCATGATAGATCGCTTTGTATATATATGACCATAAATAGGTATTCACATTCTCGTTTTTCGGAAGCAGGTTGTTTGTTGTAAAACCATCAAGATCGGGATCTGAATTGGTATTAAGAATTTCATCAGCGGAAAGACCCGCGAAAACAGTGATTCCTCCATTCGCAGGATACAATAAGCCGGTTACCAATTGGCTATGCAAACCCATAACTGTTGATATAGCGGCCTGGTCATTCTCAAAAACCTCAGAAG
This sequence comes from Chitinophagaceae bacterium, assembly GCA_035318985.1. Lineage (GTDB taxonomy): Bacteria > Bacteroidota > Bacteroidia > Chitinophagales > Chitinophagaceae > VBAS01. The sequence continues at coordinate 75,678 of DATHDP010000015.1, read as the reverse complement.
TTTGTATCTGGTTTTTGGGAGGATCGATAGTAAGGAATTTCTTGCAGGACGTGCTTGCAAATATTACAATGCAAATTAGGAGACATTGTAGGCGGCGGGTATATTGAAATTTGAAATTCATGATGCTCAGTTTAAAAAATGAATTGAAGACCAACGGCAATTGTTTTTAAAGGTGGCTGCACAAGTATGTTTTGAGTTTCAGGATCAGAACCTTTATAATTTGTTATCACAAATAAATTCTGTCCCTGCACAAACACACGGCTATTATCAACATGGATCTTCTTGAACCATTTAGCAGGTAAAAAATAATTAAGCGATAAATTTTTTAACCGGATAAAAGAAGCATCGCTATAGATACCATCAGAATTAGTAAGATAATATGCTCCAAATGCGGCTGGCCCTCCATAAGTGCTCGTATATTTTTGAACACTGGTCACATCACCAGGTTTTTGCCACCGCTCAAGAACGATTTGAGGTTGATTGACGGCAAGCCCGGGATGATTATTTGCAAGTGCAGCGAGATAGTTCCTTCCTGTTTGTTTTCGATAGTCGAAAAATAAACTCAACTCGAATCCTTTATATCGGATGACTTGTTGAAAGCCTCCATAAAAATCCGGATCGGTATTTCCGGATACAACATAGTCGGCATCGGTGAACTGCCCGTCTCCGTTTATATCTTCAATAGCATAGATGCCGCTCACAGCATCCACACCTTTATACTTCCATGCCTTTATTATACTCAACGACTTTCCTTCTACATAATTCAGCGCATAACTTGAACTTGCCAGGCCCGGAAATGATACTAGTTTATTCTTGGGAATTGTGATATGTGCCGAACTTATCCATTCAACATCTTTTTCAAAAACGACCTTTACAGTGGCTGTTAACTCAAAGCCACTATTTTCCACCAATGCCGGAAAGTTTTGTACAATACTCTCTCCCCCCGTTTGACTGGGTAATTGATAATTGATAAGTTGGTTACTGCTTCTGTTTCGATAGTAAGCAGCTGAAAACAGTATTTTATCTTTCAGGAAACCCAGTTCGATTGCTCCCTCTAATTTTTTATTGATCTCCCATTCATAATTCGGATTGAACAAACTTGATGGCGCTAAACCCGGCACTCCCTGGTAGCCTCGTGGTGTAGACCCCCACAGATCAAGATATTTATAATCTCCGATCTGGTCGTTACCGGTAGTTCCATAACTGCCTCGCAATTTTCCAAAGCTCAGGAATGAAACTTTTTCTTTGAACATTCTTTCATTAGAAAATATCCAGGCGCTTCCAATAGAACCAAAGTTGGCAAATCTGCTTGCTGGTCCAAACCGGCTCGACCCATCCCTTCTTCCCGAAGCCGTTACAATATATTTATCCTTCCAGATATAATTAAGTCTTGTAAAAAAAGCGCTGTAATGGTATTCTGTAAAATTATTCCTGGCCGTGATACTTCCCGCAGCTGCGATAGAGTTCAATAAAAGATCACTTGAATAATTCATAGCATTGACACTTTCACTCTTAGTTGTTCTTTCCTGCCATGTAGACCCGAACAGGATTTGCATTCTTCCACTTCCTATTGTTGGACTGTATTCGATCCGCGGTTCAATGATCCAGCTTTTTGATTTGCTATTTCCAAAATTGGAGGAGGCAAGTTCATTTGAAACGGGATTCAATGAAGTTTTGGGAACAATCGAAACTTCGTCAGTAGTAAATTGGTTATAACCAAAGTTGCATTTGGCAACCAGGTTTTTGATAATAGTATAATTGATTGATAAATTGCCTAGAAGGTTATCATTTACTGAACGGTATGTTTTCAAAAGCTCAGCGGCAGGAACTGTGCTGTAGCCTAAACCAACATTACTGATTGGTATGCCGTTCTGGATCCAGTTCGGATCTCCGCTTGAATCATATTCCAAAAAATTGGGTGGTAAATTAATGAATTGAGTAAGATCTTTTTGGATAAGTTGATTGTCATCGTTAGAATAAAACCCTGAAAAATTTAGGGTAAGTTTTTTATCGCTTGTAGAATGATAAACATTAAAATGCGCTGATGCCTTCTTGTCGGATAGATCATTTGAAAAAACATTGGTTTCTCTATGATAGCCGCCACTGATCATAAATTGCGTTTGACTATTTCCACCCGAAAGAGAAATATTCACGTCATTAGAAACAGCAGTATTGCCAAGGATCAATTCCTTGTGATCGACATACATGGTCGTATCCCAAACTAACAGGTCAGGCGCATAGCCATTTCCAAAAGGGGCAGTCACATTTGGAACAAATCCATCATTTGAGATCGCTTCATGCCGCATAGCAACGTATTGTTGCGTACTAAGCATATCCATTGTTCTCGTTGGTTGGCTCCATCCCGAACTGAGATTCACTGATAATTTTGTTTTACCCGCATTCCCTTTTTTTGTAGTAATAAGAATCACTCCATTTGCACCTCTGCTTCCATAAATAGAAGTTGCATCAGCATCTTTTAACACCTCGATGCTTTCGATATCCCATGGGTTAACGCTGTTAAAAGCACTGAGTCCGCCGGCACCGGTATTGCCCGGTTGATTAGCTGCCGTTACCAATTGATTTGTTGGAAGGTTGCCCGGCTCAAATGGCACCCCATCTATAATAAATAGCGGATCATTTCTTGATAATCCCAGGTCAAGCGAACTTCTTCCTCTTAATTCAACTTTAAAAGATGAACCGGTGACTCCGCTTGTTTGCGTTATAACTAAACCCGGTACTCTTCCCTGCAAAGCTGCCAATGGATTACTTACTGGCTGTTTTCTTATTTCTTCTGAGCTCACTTTACTAACACTCCCTGTGTTCAATCGCTGAGTCGTTTTTCCATAGGCAATAATGATTGTCTCATCTAGTTTGTTGATTACCCTCCTTAATGCTACAGTAAAATAATTTTTGTCTGCTATCTTAACTTCTTTCGACGCATACCCGATACTGCTGATGGCGATTATAGTGAACTTGCCGTCATATTCAAGTCTCCATTCACCGTTATCATCGCTTGCAACGGCTATCGTAGACCCTTTTAATGCAATGGTTGCTCCTGGGATTGCATTACCTTCTTCATCTGTTACTTTACCGCTGATATTCTCAACAAGCTTTTCAGGCGGCCCACTTTTTATTTTATCAGTCTCCTTCTTTTTTACAATTATATACTGATCCTGCAGACTATAAGTGACTGGCTGTTCCTTAAAACAGATATCGAGCACAGTTTTAAGAGAGGCGTCTTTTACTTCAACACTTACATTGTTCGTATTCGCCAGTTGTTCACGGGTGTAAATAAAATGATAATCGATTTGCTTTTCAATTTCCTTGAAAGCTTTTTCAATGTTAACATCCTTCAGCGATAGATTGATTGTTTGTGCATAGCCATTAGCATGGGCGTAAAAACAAGCAGCAACAGTTAGTAGTATTATCAGCTTCATAATGATAAAGCCTTTGATAAATAAATGTTTCTTACCTGTCTTCTTGAAAACAATTTCGACAGGTTGCACTACTACAGAGCCTGCATACAAAAGAGCATTTTGCATACCTTTGATCGGTTTGGGTTAAACAATAAGATTCCTTCACAGTTTTTTTATTAGGGTTAACCCAGGCTTTCGTCCCGGCTGCAATCCGGGACGATCTTTTTGGGCCCTCCCTCAGTCTCTCATAGGAGGATCAAAACCTATCACATGAGAAAAATTCATACTACGGACTTTCCGACTTTCGGTCTTTCGGACTCAGCCCTATTTCATCCATCCTCATATATAATTACAGCTACTAAAATCTTTTTGTCTCTTCGAGGGTCTTTCGGTCTTTCCGACTTCCCGTCTTCCCGTCTTCCCGACTCTTAACTCCCAACTATCGCCTAACAACTATCCTCCTCCCCTCCACCTTAAAATGCACTTCATTCGTTTGCTCCAAATAATGTAAAAGTTTTTCTACCGGTTCCTTTCTGTATATCGTCGCATTGAAATGATGATCTGGTTTCCCGTCATAAACTATTTCAACATCATACCATCTTGCAACTTGTCGCATCACATTTTCTATAGGTGCATCCTTAAATTGAAACATTCCATTCTTCCACGCCACGACTTCATTGATGTCAACATTATTTTCAATTTTCAATTCCCCATTCTCCATCAACCTCGTTTGCTCACCAGGCTTCAACACTAGCTCTTCCGGACTTCCCGACTTCCCGACTCTCACCCTTCCCTCAAGCAACGTCGTATTCACACTCGGTTCATCTTTATAAGCGTTAATATTAAAATGCGTTCCCAATACTTCAACCCTCATTCCATTCACCTTTACAACAAACGGAGTCTTCTCTTGGCCCCCTTCGGAGGGGGTGGCCTTTAGGCCGGGGGAGGATTGGTGCACCACTTCAAAATATCCTTCACCCTCCAGCTCAACAACTCTTTCACTCCCGGAAAAACTTACTGGATATTTCAGCGAAGACAATGAATTTAACCATACTCTGCTACCGTCTGGTAACGTCACACTATATTGTCCTCCCACAGGAGTCTTCAATAAATGAAATTCATTTTCAGTATTCGAATGATTCTCATAACTGATCTGTCCGTCGGCAGATTTTAGAACTTCATTCCCATTTGTAGAATCTATTAAACCGTTCTTTGCTTCATACAGGTTAACAACCTTACCATTCGCAAGTATAAGCTCAGCAAAATTTCCTCCCGGTTTGATCACCCCAGTTTTGACAGTCTCTTTTCCTGGCTTAGTTTTTCTATTGACCATAAAAAAAATAACACCGATTGCAATTACTATGGATGCCGCAGTACTAAAAGATATCCATCGCTTTTTTCCACTCGCAGTCTTTTGATCCGTAAATCTGATCTTGTTTTTTATCCTTTCCCGCGCAGCTACCACATTCACGCTTTCCATTTCATTCAATCCCCGTTCTATAGTTACTGGATCAGTAAGCTCTTCAAATAATCTTTGATTCTCATCACTCGCCGTCATCCATTCATCCAGTTCATCATGTTCCTTTTCAGTTAGTGTTTGCCGGATATAACCCGCAACCAGGTAAGCAACTCTGTCCGCACTTGCTTCATTCATTCCATTTATTCGATCATCGTTCATACCATTAAGGTAAAATAAAATGTTACTTTATATCACATATTAATACACGAGTTATTCAATAGGACTAAACAACTGCAAAAAAAAATTGGGCATTGTCGCTGTCTCGCACTACCTCTTTTGTGGTATAGGCAACCGCACACTTTTGACTTACATTGTATGTTTACAACCACCAAAACCCCCAAGCATGAACTATGTAAAGAAATTATTAGATACCTAAGAAGTTATCCCATCGGTTGAGCTAAAATATTTTTTTAGCACAGTCTTCTTTTCTTCAAGATCCTCTCAAAATACGATGCTGATCAAAAAAAGACTGTCGATGTTGAAGAAATAACGGGCATAACAACAATCTCATTTTAAATCATAAGGTCATGAAGTTAAAATTCAGTCTATTCCCTGTAATTGCTATCCTCGTTATTAATTCTGCTTATTCCCAAACTGTTCCGGGGCCATTTGATGGAAACTCATTTAGCAACTTGAATGAGAAGCGATCACAGCTAAATACCTTGATCCCTGAATTGGAATACCAAATGGATAACTTTCAATATTCCAAAGACTCACTAGCGATTCAATATGATATTCGAAACAATGAATCAGTAATAAAAAACTATGAAACGCAACTCGCAAGTTTAAAACCAAGTGATACAGCTAGGAATTCCTTGCAGGACATTTTGGATAATTACAAACAAAGGAGAAATTTTTTGAATAACGAACTTGAACGTTCGAAAGAAAATGCTATTAATAAACGCCTGATCCAAAAATCAATTGATAGTGCTTACGCTTTACGCAGGGATGTAGAATACCGTATCAACCAGCTAATGATACCAAAACTTTCTCAGCAGAATTTTATGTTTTGGGCCAGCATAGCGTTCGTTGTATTAATGATCTTCTTGCTCGCCACTTTCTTTTTTGTGGTTTACCGTGACGAGAACGTCAGAGGAATAATATTTGGTTCCGATTCAGGGATTCAGTTTGTAACACTATTCAGCATCGTAATTGCGATTATACTATTTGGTTTAACGGGCGTTTTAGAAGGTAAAGAACTAGCAGCGTTGCTTGGATCAGTTGCTGGTTACATTCTTGGTAAATCAAACTTTACTAATACAAGAAACAACGGAAATACCACTCCTCCTCCAGCTCCACCGAATCCAAATCCCAATCCAAATCCCGACCCGAATCCTAATCCGAATCTTGATCCAAATCCTAATCCAAATCCCGACCCAAATCCCGTTCCAAATCCCAACCCCGCCCCTGTGATCAATCCGGACAACCCTGTTCAGCCGTAAAATGAATAGGCGCCGAACAATTAGCATGCTACATTTATTGATTTCTTCAATAAATCAGTAAAATCAAGTGCCTTATTCCGACGCATAACAAAAACATCTTTCATTCTTAAAGATTACAGGTCGGAATACAGCGCCTCCAGAGTTTACAGCAAAGCACGACGCAAACTCTTCTAACATTCAGTCCAACAAAATAAAAAGGGATCAAATCAAAAGATTACCCATGTGCGTTGGCCTGCCCGGCCGGCGGAGCATCGGCCCGGGCTTGATCTTTTTGTTTCTTTTTCCATCAAGGGAAAAAGAAAAGTAAGCTAGTGAGTTTCATCCTTAGCGACTTTATCCCTTCGCTTTCTGATTTCTTCATCTCAGTTAAGAAAACTCATTCCACCATCAAAAAGCTATGATATAAATACATTCTGTTTTATTTTTATCGCTTTTTCATCCATGTCACCAAACCCACTGAAAAAATTCGTTTTAATCTTTCTGATTTCTATTTCTGGTATTTCAAATGCCCAGGAGGTAGTATATGAATGGGCACATAACAATGGCGGCAATGGCAGCGATAATTTCGCTTCTTCAGTGACTGATATTTCCGGTAACGTTTATACAACGGGTCATTTTCAGGGAACCGTGGATATGGATCCAGGCGCTGGAGTATTCATGATGACCGCCTTGGGTAACCTTGATATTTATATCATTAAATACGATGCTTCCGGCAATTTTATTTGGGCCCGTCAATTGGGAGGTGCGACTCCCGGCGACGAGCAGGTTCGTGATATTGCTATCGACGGATTTGGTAATCTCTACCTCACCGGCTTTTTCCGCAGCACTGTCGATTTTGATCCCGGGCCGGGCGTCTTCAATGTTACCTGCATAGGCTCAGGGTATGCTGCTTTTTTTCTAAAACTTGATAACAACGGGAATTTTGGCTGGGCAAAAAATATCGCCCAAACCGATTATGGAAGTAACGGCATTTCGATAGCCTGCGGAACTTCAGGCAACCTGTATGTGACGGGTGGTTACAAAGGCATAACCGATCTGGACCCCGGCCCCGGAACCAACATGTCGGGGAGCGCCACTTCCGAAGATGTATTCATATCCAAGTTCGATAACAGCGGCAACTACTTGTGGTCAAAACAGTTTTATTGCTCTTCAACAGGGTCTGTTTATTCAATAGCGTTGGATCCATCCGAAAACATTTATACAACAGGGCTTTTCACCGGAACGACTGATTTTGATCCTGGACCTGGCACTTTTAATTTGATCTCCAATGACCTCACTTGGTCGGATGCATTTATAACAAGGCTTGACGCCAATGGCAACTTTGTTTGGGCAAGACTAATTACCGGAACCCTTGACCAATACGCTCATGGAATTGCCATCGACCCCACAGGAAATGTGATAGTGACAGGCTATTTTATGGGAATAACCGATTTTGATCCGGGACCCGGATCTGTGATGCTTGATGGAGCAGGAAGAGCAAAAACTTTTGTGTTAAAATTGGATGCGGCAGGAAATTTTATATGGGTCCGCGATTTCAATGGAGCGGGTAATTGTAGCTGTGTAGCCTCGTCAGTGGCAATAGATGTGGCAGGAGACATCTATACCACCGGAGTTTTTTATGGTATTATCGATTTTGATGGCGGAGCTTCCACTCAAGAACTCATTGCAACCAATCCCGGAGATATTTTCATATCAAAATTGAAGGCAGACGGCAGCTATGTGTTTGCTAAGCGGATGGGAGATGGTCTGGCTGCCTATGGTCATTCAATAACTGTGGACCCGGCAAAAAATATCTATGTCGCAGGTTATTTTACAGGCAACGTGGATTTTGATCCTAACCCTCCACTTGAGCTACTCTATTCTAATGGTTTTACTGATGCTTTTATTTTAAAGTTTAGTCAATGCTTGCAGGCAACTAGTGAAACAATTGATGTAACTGCATGTGGCACTTATACGGCCAATAACCAAACATATACTACAAGCGGCACTTACATACAGAAGCTGGTGAATATCTATGGCTGCGACAGCACGCTGACGATCAACTTGAAGATCGGTGGATCACAAACTACTATGAATGCAACATCATGCGATAGCTATCTATGGGAAGGAAATACTTATACCACCAGCGGCAGCTATACTGTTATTCTTACTGGCTCAGATGGATGTGACAGTATTCGCAAGTTGGCTCTTCTCATTCGCAACCGGGTTAATACCACTGTTGATGTCACGCTTTGCGAAGGACAAAGCTATCAGTCTTATAGTTCATCAGGAATGTATATAGATAATTATACCGGTGCCAATGGTTGTGATAGCACCCGTACACTGAACCTTATTGTAAAAGCACGATCCTATTCAACACTCAACGCAACAATTTGTCAGGGAGAAAATTATTTGAGCTATACTTCTACAGGAGTATTCAGAGATACACTTGTTGCCGCCAACGGATGCGACAGCATACGAACAATAAACCTTTTGGTAAATCCCAAAGCAGTTACAAATCTCAACGCATCTATTTGTCAGGGTGAATCTTATTTTGTCGCAGGAGCAGGCCAGGTAAAAAGTGGAATATATAAAGACACCTTACAAACACGTTTAGGTTGTGACTCGGTGATAATTACCAATCTCGTTGTACATCCCAAGCCTGTACCAAATCTTGGTGCAGATAAGAACTTATGCCAGGGACAATCAATAACATTGAATGCAGGAACATTTATTAGCTATCTCTGGCAGGATCTAACCTCACAACCAACCTTTACTACCAATGCCATTGGTCAGTATTGGGTACAGGTTACCGATATTAATAATTGCACAAATAATGACACGGTAGAAATAAAAAACATATTCTCGAATCCTTCTGGCTTTTTGAATAGAACTGATACTATATGTCAGTATGAAAAAATAACAATCGCTCCCTTCACCTCATATTCGCAGTATGCCTGGTCAAACGGATCCATGCAATCGCGTATCACAGTCGACAAACCGGGTCAATATATCCTGACAGTAAAAGATGTAAATAATTGTATGGGCAAGGATACAATAGATGTGATACAGAAAGTTTGCCAGAGCGGCGTTTGGATACCAAATGCATTCACACCAGATGGTAACCAGTTGAATGATGTTTTTCGTGCAATGGTTTATGGAATAACTGAATCATTTAAATTCCAGGTCTTCGATCGTTGGGGCAATCTCGTCTTCGAAACAACTGATCCTATGAAAGGATGGGACGGAAAAGTAAAAGGTATTCCTGTAACCACTTCTGTTTTCGTCTGGCAATGTTCATACAAACTGAAAGGAGCACAGCAGGAATTTCAAAAAGGCACTGTTACGTTAATACGATAACGGATTAGGAGATATACCTAAACTACAAACCATAAACTAAAAACTATAAACATTGGCTGGCGCATCCCCTCCCTCGAGAGCAGCAGACTCTTCGCATACGAAAAGGTACCCAACGACAGGCGCCCCTGCTACTCACTTGTTTTCTTCAATTGCCTTACGCATTGCTGTTCCTCCAAATGCCTCAAGTATTCCATTTGGATCAACCATATAGATAGTGCCATCCGGACCGATCGCCGGCGAAGAATGAACAGAAGTCTTGGGTCCTGGTATAAAAGCAATATGACCAACTTGGTTTAATTTCAGATCAAGCGTATATAAACCCGATGGAAAAGCTGCATACACATACTTGGTTGTAACAAGTGGTGAAGTTCCAATCTCGGTTCGCGATGCAAGCCCAAAACTGCTTCCTTGCTTGTTGCCCTGGTCGTCTATAATAATTATTCGGTTATTAAAAGTGTTATAAGAAGGCGAAGTACCAACAAGTATAGCTGGCGCATCATAAAATCCGTAGAAGTCTTGGTTCAAGGGGTTGTTATCGACATATTCCCAGGTTATTTTTCCCGTCATTAAATTATAAGCTGAAATTGTTTTGCCATGCCCAACCTGTATCAGTCCGCCTGATGTTATTGCCGGGGTTGCAGGGGGAGGAAAAAATGAATAGGTGCCTGGTGCATACCAAATTTCCTCCATTTTTCTTTGATCAGGATGTAACCTGTATCCCATCAGGTGGCAATTCTTGGGAGCATAAACAATAATAGGATTTTTATCACCGCCATCACCCGCTGTTGTAATTGCCACTGGAGGCATATCATTTTCTCCACGTATGTTGATGCCAGGTATATCAAACTCAAATGGGTTTTCAATTCCATTATTAACAATTTCATCCGGTATACAATTAGGAGTACTTCTGGTCATGAACTTAGCTCCATGATCATTAGTGAACGTAAATAGTTCTTCTCCCTTGTCGGTTTTTACCGGCACAAATATGAATTCATCTTTCCCGTTGCTCCATGTTTTCGGCGGCGCTGTTGTAAATCCATGATCAGGAAAAGCGAAGCCCCCGTTGGGTAACGGGTGACCGTCCCTGTCCACGCTAAGCAGCGAAGACAAAGGGTTGGCCGATTCTATTCCCTGGATGTTTGTGATGTAAATATTTCCTGAAGCTCCTAACGCAGGAGATGAAAGTCGGGCACCTAAATGTTCTTTCCATTTTTGAGTTCCGTCAGGCTTTATCGCAAAAAGATCTCCATCCATATTACCGGCATAAACCGTTCCGTCATCATCCACAACAGGTGAAGAATACTTAACATCTCCCACTGTGAATTGCCACTTAAGATATTTAATGACTCTTGACGGAAAATTCGTGAAACCGGTATTGCCATTATTCCCATGAAACTCATGCCATGTGGTGGCAGGTGTATTTGAACAAGTCATCAAAAAAAAAGAAATTAGAACAAGGATGCCTAACCTTATGCTGGCGGCATTTAACTTAATAATATTCATGGATCAAAAATTTTGACAGATGATAGGGGTTCAAAGCCCGCTGCTAAATACTCAGTAAAGTATTGATAGGGACAAAATGTTAGAGGGTGTACAACTAAGGTAGTGTTTTAAATATACTGACCTATCCCTCATTTGGGTTATTCTGATGCCGTGACTTTGTTTGCAAAAAACAAGAAAAGGCCAGGCGCCTTATTCCGACACCAAACAAAAAATATTTGCAATCATCAAACTATCATGCTATCCATCCCCTCCCTGGAGGGGCAGCAGACTCTTTGCATAAACGAATATTCAATAGGGGTGGGTCAAAAAAAACCACCAACTAAAAACTATAAAAGAAGTAAGCCACATCCGCAACAACTTCATCTTCTCCTCTCACAATTGTTCATCCCCATTCAAATTTTAATTGAACAAAGATTTAATTATGTTTTCAATAAAACTTGCAAGCACAGGTGAAGTAACCAATAATATATTTCCAAGAGTTGTAACCACACCTGATAACACCGTCTTGGCTTGTTTTGTACCTCCTTCTCCATTCCCGCTTTCCAGCTCCGGGATGGTCATATTCATATTGTAGATTTTGAATTTAACTGGCAACACATAGATCAAAAGTAAAATTGTATGCAACCCTCCATACAGGTAAACAAAATCGCCGGAAAGATAATTGCTGTTAGTTAGAGACCGGTAGTATACAAATACATCCATTGAATTAATGGAACTGAAAAGGCTGCCTGTCCATAGTACTGCGACCGACAATACCAGCGCAGCCATCCACACCAGTACATTAAAATATTTCTTTGCCTGTTTATAACTATCTTTTATTCGCTCATTAGCTGAACGCTGTTCCTTTACCTGTGCATCTTCTTCGATCGCCGCAAGTTTTTCTTTATCATTCCCTGCCTCAGTCTGTTTTGTTTTCACAAGTGCTGTTAGTTTTGTTATTCCTTCCTTGTATGCCGCCTGCAATTGATGGATCAGATCTGCTATGTACAAAAACCCGCCAAAACAAAGGATAGCTACAAAATAACCCGCTACTCCGTATGCTACGGTTAGGAACATTATGCTTTGCATGAAATATCGGTCATCAGCGATGTATCTGTCGATCAAACCTTGATATACAACAAAGCAAAATATCACCGTCCCTGCCGAAGCAAGCAAAAAATTTCTCCAATACCTGTGGTCAAGTTCCAGGCTTTTCAATTGCAGGTTGACACTTCTGTAGATCGCTATGCAGATTGGTATCATAAGAAAACACATCACCATAAAGATCATCCCAAGGAATAACCAGAATGCATAGTTGGGATACTTGGTGATGAATTCCTGCGTAGTTTCAAAATCCTCGGACGTTACCCGTACTGGTATGGTCATCTGTTCTTTCGAATACTCCGGCGCAATGTAGTGATACGTTAAGGTGGTATGATGATCCCGCGAAGGATTCAGCACACCAAGCAAGTCATTACGATGTAACCCTAGTCTGGGTATTAAACCTCTGAGCGTATCCTTATTGTTATATTGAAGTGATTGCGTTTCGGTTTTTAGCCGGGTTGTAAGTTCATCCAAAGAATCGCAATGCCTGTTTAACCGTAAGACTTCCTTGTCGTCTCTCGTTGCAGCTGCACTTTTTATACTTAAGAGATCACAGGTGTCTTTTTTATGCCTTTCAAGCAACGTTGTCAGTTGTCCTCTTGCTACGCTATCAGCATATTTTACGTTTATATTGATTTCATGAAAACGGTTTCTATTGCACCCCGGCATTCCAAACAACAGAAAAATAGAAACAATGAATCCGCAAATTCCAAAGGTTACAAGTATCCAGTTCGTAGAATTATAGGAATTCCTTCCGTCCCGTATTGTCTCTTGCAAAGTGGTTACTGGCAGACCGGCATTCATGACTTTTCTTTTTCGATCAATGTTTGCTTACCAAAGCCCCAGTTTAATCCAAACAGCGCAACAACATTATTCACGCTTCCAAAGTTTTTTCCAAAGCTGCCGATTAGGTACAGATCATCCCGGAGCTTATATTGGATAATACCAACATTTCTGTTAGTGTTCAGTTTTTTGTCGGTCTGGTTGATTCTGTGAAGAGTTTCAAATGAAATACTGAAGCGATCAAATTCAAATTCAAATCTGCCGCCAAGGTCTAATAAATTGTGGCGGGTGAAAGTTTTGTAGTTTGTTGTTGAATCTTCTTGTATGTACCGTGCCTTTCCATATATGCTCAGGTAGTTTTTATTCTTGATCATTTTCTCAATGTCAATCGTCTTGGTAAGTGGAAGATTGAACTCCATCGTCATCCATACTCCGGACCTGTGATGATGATTGTCATCGATCGAATTGTCTTTGAATGTCATCGAACCGGCACCAGCAATGTCCATCTGGAAAAGCGGTTTTATGGCAAGGATGTTTTCTAATCGCTTCTCCAGCTTAGAAAGAGAATCATCTTTTTTTAAAGTCTCTGTTACTTCTTTCTCAAAACACTTCGTGAAGTCCACAGTGAAAGTCGCACTGGTCGGGTCTAATTTTGTCAAACAATGTCGGCTGGCTGTATCATTTATATTGGTTAGTTCTTGAGCAATTGCCTTTACCGTGGTAACAGTTGCACCGGGCACTTTACTTCGCAAGATCCTGATCGGGTTTATCCTTATTCCTATTGCCAGGTAATTAGCGTTGAACGGTAAGCTCTTTACACTGTCCTTATACACAGAACCAACTGACAAACTGAAATTCCTGGCATTTGAAAAAATATTTCTTTGTTTACCGGTAGAATCGATACCTAAATATTTATATACAGTCAGCTTGTTCGGGAACAACCAGTAGGGAGCAACTTCCATCGCAAAATTCTTAGGTATACCGCTTCCCTGGTTCACAAGGTTTACAATACTCGCAGTAAAAGTCTTTGCAGTACCGGGCTTATCGATCACCTTCGGTGAAAAATCAAGTATCGTGAACGCTGGTGAGTTAGGTACATTCAGATCCTTAAGCTCCAGGTTTTGTCCGAAAGAAACAAAACCACTCGTCAATAAAAGAAAAAAAAGGATCGCTGGGTGTTTATTGGGGGATTGCATGTAATTCAAATTTTATGGCTTTAACAGCTATGATCATTTTACCATCTAGGATTTGACTCTTATCATCGTTATCTACATTAAAATCCTGAGGGCCGTCTATGCCTCCTTCAAGATGATAGTTGACTCTTAATTGCTCAAACACTTGGTTCCATTGATTTTTAGGTACCGCAGTTAGATCGATGATTGTTGTGATGACAAGAACAGACTGCAACAGGTCCGCAGATTTCCCGACTGGTACACTCTGGATCTTTCCGGTCGCATCATTTCCTGAATCTCCAACATCAGTAACCGAACCACCGCTCTTTTTTAATTTAGCAACAGAAGATGCGATGCCGATAGTTGTTGGTTTTACTTCGAGGGTAATTACCCCTTGTCCTTTTTTTACGAAATAAACTCGTGAAGCCATAAAATTTTTATTGGTGGTTGTTAATAATATCCCCTCACAATTGATGTTAAATGTATGCTACCCCTAAAAAATTTTATATACCCCCTTGGAGGTATTTTGTCCGAATAATTTTCCGGATAAACACTGAATTACTAAAATGGCGGTGATGATAAATTAGAATGGCTTTATGCACCACTCAATGAAATAAATAACAACCTTGCCTGGACAAGCAAATTGCAAATAGTAAAAAATCCCGGTTATAAATTTTTATTAACGATATGAACTATCGTTGTTAATATCATCTATCCCTGGAGAACAGAGAGTCTTTGAATAAATGATTGATGATTGAAGACTCCATCCCCTCCCTGGAGGGGCAGCAGAGTTTTAGAATAAACGAATATTCAAAAGGGGTGGGTCAAAAAACCACAAACCACAAACAAAAAACTACAAACAAAAAAACTTGTAAGCCTCATCCTAAGCAACTTTATCCCTCTCGCCTTCTGGTTCTTCACCGTACTAACAACAACATTCAATTCAGCCGCCGCTTCCACCACACTCTTCCCCTCCACAAATAATTTCATAAATACCATACGACATTCCGAAGGCAACTCTTCCATTACTTCATAAAATATTTTTTGCCCTTATCAATTTTATTCTTAAGTTTAGTATAGAATCTATTCTTGAAATACCTCTGGTTATCTCTCCTGGTTTTAGTAAGCATTTTTCTCCTCCATTCTGAAAACACACTTCCGTGCATATGAACTATTTGTTTTGCAAGATTTAATTATATCTTATGCAAAAGGAAAAATCAGCAGTGTTATCGCATTGGCGGATGAAATCAATCCCATCTGTCACCGTTGAAAAATGGAAAGAGGTTTCCGAAGAGGCACGGTCATCACTACTTCCTCTTTATATTCCTGCTCTTTTTTTCAAACAATCTAAAAGTTGGTCTCCTCAAAGATTGGCAACACAATGGAGGGACAAACAAATTTCCGCAGTTGTTGATCTGCCCAAACACGGGGTACCTTATAAGGAAAAAGCCAACGACTATGTACGATCGATGCCGATGTCGGATTTTATTGCGCTGCTTAATAGTGAAAGGATATGCTATCTTAATCAGTCGCCGCTGAATCAATACCCGGAGTTATTAGAAGACTTTGATTTAAAAAGTTTGGCGCTGGATAGGATTTTCGCAATTAACCTTTGGGTCGGAAGTAAAACTCGTTCCGGGTTACATTTTGATAATGCCGATAACTTGTTCGCCCAGGTATATGGTAAGAAACGGGCTTTACTTGTCAGTCCGGCATATTCAAGATTTCTTTATCCTTTCACGGACAATCCATCAAAAAGTCAGGTCGATCTGGATGATCCTGACTTCAAAGCTCATCCAAATTGCAAACGAATTGAAGTGTGGAGTTGTGAACTAAATCCTGGAGATGGCTTATATATGCCACGAGGGTGGTGGCATCATATCTGTTCTGAAGACATTTCTATTTCAGTAAATTTTTGGCATGGAGACTCGCTTTCAGAACTTCAATACATGAGGCTGATATCTGCTGGTGGAATAAAAGTATTAGGACGTGCAGTGTACGATTTTTTTTGGCATGGCTTGCTAAAGCGACCCTATCAATATCGTTTATTTAGCCCGCCGCCCCCCGGTCTACAGGCATACGAAAAATTAAAACTTCACCGATAATGTTAAATAATATTTTTAGTTGGCTGGTAATTGCATTTTTGACGGCGTGGCTTCTTATTTCGATATTTAATCAACATCGAAAATGGAGACGAATCTTCTCAGCTGTAACTAATCGCGATATATTCAGCTTGGTTCCGCTATGGACATTCTTCGCTCCAAATCCAGGTAGAACGGATCTATATTTATTATATCGGGATAGAGATAGCGATGGAACAATTTCAAATTGGCGGGAGATCAGATCTTCATTTCGGAATACGTGGTTTGTACAATGGTCTCCATTAAGAAGAATACAAAAAGGTATTGTTGACCTTGCCCCCAATTTCACGATTGATAAAATTGTAGAACTCAAGCAACCTGTCACTAAGCGGCACGTGTTGGGCTTTCCATATTTGCTGCTTCTTAATTATGTATGTAGCAAACCGGCGGATTTCTCAGCTGAAATGAGACAATTTGCCATTGCTAGAACTGACGGTCACGGAACCGAGGATAGTCCTGATGTTATTTTTCTTTCCGCCTTTCATAAAATTGAAAATATTAATTAATCATTCAAATATTAAATCATGAATACCTATTTAAGCCTAGCAGATAAACTGACAAACGAAGCTGTAATCGATTCAGAAATCTCAAAACGTTCATCAAAAAGCCTTAAGCCAACTGTCTTTAATTTGCCTGAGGGTGGGTTTGGCAAATTAAATGGTTTTTTTAATGGAGGAACAATCGTTACTATAGTAAGCACTGAAAAATCTGAATATGTCAATGGACTTGAGGCTGCAATTAAAAGTAAGAACGAAGATCGTATACAAATGCATTGTGAAGCCATTATAGAAAGAGCCAGGAAAAATACATTTAAATTTCCGACAATTGAAGGACTTGATGATATACCAATTATTGTTGATGTCCTTTATGGAAATTCATGGCTTGCAAAACACTTACTAATTGCTCAGGATACAGAAATGGCATTAAGTACATCGGTTTGGAGCGGAGGTAAGTTAAACCTTCAGGCATTTAGAGTGCTTGAACATCGCCAAAAAAAATCAAGGATGTCTCTACGGGTGCTTACTATTCTCGTTCCCCCCAGGCTTTCAAAAATTGAACGGGCTGTTTTAAAAGCGGCACCACAGGACCTGAGTGAGATTCATGTAACAGGTCCTTCAGTTGCATGGTCGGCTGCAGGTATAGATTACAAATGGCAACAAGACGGAATGGTATACCCACAACAAAAAGAAGAGCCTCAAATAGAACAACATCAGGGAGTCTTAAGGCAGCAGTTGTCATTGAGTGCCATTCAAAGATTTATAATACCGTTTTATGATAAACATGTTCAGGAGAATACGGTTGATCAACACCAGGTACAACAGAATGATACAAAACAGCAACAACAACAGCAACAACAATATCATCAGGACGGACAGAATCACCAGCAGCAGCAGCAGGATCAACAAGCAGGTAAGCAACATCAGCAGCAACAACAGGAACAGCACCAGCAGGCGCAAACTCAACAAGACCAGAATCAACACCAGGAACAACAACAAGCCCAGACGAAGCAACAGCAAAATGATAATAAAAATCAGCACCAGGCGGCCACGCAACAGGTACAAAGTGGCAGATATTGGATGAGGGATGAATTAGACGGTGGTTTTGCTGTTCGCCCTATTGATGAAGAAATATATCAAAGCCTTCTAAGTCGGATTGATTTTCAATCCATGGATGCAACACAATCAGTAAAAGAACTTCTTCGGTTGAGAGAAAGGTTACTTACCGTAGGGTTAGGTTAATTTAATTCTTAAATAACAGCTATGAATAGTGCTATTCTTCTTGCTTCAATAATTGCTTCCGTTGGAATTGTTTATAACACCTTTGAATTCTATCTGGAAAGGAATGAGATATTCAGTAAATTTTATAATTGGCGTGTAGTAAGATCACGTTATTATATACTGATCAATCGTCCGGTCCTTTCATTAGTATTTGATTTTGTTTTTGCTGAAAAAACATTCAATACGCTGATCATAGTTCATGGGTTATCGGCCATTATGTTTCCTGTTGTTTTTCTCTTAAACCCAATTCTCGCTTCGGTCCCCGCACTAATTGTTTTGGTGGTACATTGTTTATCGAATGTACGTACACTGGTTGGTCGGGACGGTGCTGACCAAATGCAAAATATCCTTTGGGCCGGATTATTCGTCTACTGTCTTCCCCTTAATGAAGAGGTGAAAACTGTAGCGCTGGCTTTCATTGCAGCACAATTGATTCTGTCTTATTTTACCTCGGGAATTTCAAAATTGATTTCTCCGGTGTGGCGCAATGGCTCCGCTGTTCATTTGATAACAAGAATGGCCTCCTATTGTCCTGCCGGAGTGGCTAAGATTTTTAATAAAAGATTCTTTTCCCTGTTGTTTTGCTGGCTGACTATTCTTTTTGAACTTCTCTCGCCATTCCTTTTATTATTTGGAACGGAAGGAGCAATTATTTTTATTATTCTTGGTATCTTCTTTCATATAGGAATTGCTATCACAATGGGCTTGACAACTTTTGTTTTTGCATTCCTTGCCACATATCCTATAGTATATGAACTGGCAGGTAAATTGTGATCATGTGTACCCTTTTAATAAATTAATCAGGTGGCAGCACTTCTCTCTCGATTATTTCGGGAATAAAAAGTAAAATATTTCAATCTGTATCGCTATTCATCCCCTCCACGGAGGGGCCGCAGAGTCTTTGTATAAAGGAATATTCAAAAGGGGTGGGTCAAAAAACCACAAACCACAAACTAAAAACTACAAACAAAAAACTCGTGAGCCTCATCCGCAGCAACTTTATCCCTCTCGCTTTCTGATTCTTCACCGTACTAACAGCAACATTCAATTCAGCCGCTGCTTCCACCACACTCTTACCCTCAACAAATAATTTCATAAATACTTTACGACATTCCGAAGGCAATTCCTCCATCGCCTCCTTCACTCTCCGCAATGTCTCAGCCTTGATAATATTTTCCAAACAATCCTTCTCAACAGTCTCTGATAAATACACGATTTCCTTCTGTCGACTGTGGACCATGGAGCTCCGACTGTTCCACCGCAAACACCCATGATAAACCGTCTTATACAAATAGCCTCGCAATCCCGCCTCACTTTCCATTTGCTCTCTTTTTTCCCATAGTTTAATAAAACTATTCTCCACTATATCTTCAGCCGCCGCACTATCCTTTACATACTTGCAGGCAAAAAAATAAACTGCTTTGTAATAGGCATTGAAGAAATAATTAAATCCCTCTTCTTCTCCATTACGAAAAAAAGTCATTATAGAATTCTGACTAAGATCAACTGGCCTCATGCATGCAATTGAAAATCCAAGTTAACAAATAATGACGAATACGTCATTAACAGATAGCCGCTTTATTTTGAATTTGAGGTCGAATGCCCCAGATAAGAGATAAAAAGTTATTGCAGAAAATCGCGATTGTAATTAAAGAATTGCGAAACAACATAGAATTATCTCAAGAAGAAGTATATAATGAAACTAACATTCATATCGGTAGAATTGAAACCGCTAAAGCAAATCTATCAGTAAGTACGTTATCAGCCTTATGTAAATATTTCAAGATTACTTTATCGGACTTTCATAAAAGAGTTGAATCACTCTGAGAATTAAGTTTCCTTAGTGAATGAATAAACTTTTTAAATGTTCTTCGAAAGATGTTATCTCTGAAAAGCCTCTATCAGTATTTATAATATATTGATAAAATATTACAATTGAAGTTATCGGGTCATGGTTAATTTTTCGATTGTATCTTTGATTAATCCCCCATTGTATCATAAATTCCTTGTAATAATTCTTCAACTGCATTAACCTTTTCATGATCCGGCGGTAGTGATTTAAATTCAGAATGGTTCTTAACAGCTTTTACTGTTTCACGAGTAATTTTCATTGCCATTTCGAACAAAAAATCGGAGATTTCTTGGTATTCGTTGGTATCAATCTTGACAGCTTCTTTAAAGACTCGCTTTTTTATTTCTTCTGAAATCGTATTCTCCTTTAAATATTTTAAAGTATAGTATCCTGCATGATGCACTAATAAATTTCTTTTATAGACGATGCCATTGAATGATTTTTCTTCTTCTCTAGAAAAAGGTGTTACCAAAAGTAAATCCCGAAATATTCCATTTATTGATTTTGCGGTTCCGAAATCATAGTTTTCGGCCAAAACAAATCCTATGTTTTTTTCAAATTCACCTGCAAATGAAATGATAGCTGAAAATTCAACCTTAGGTTCACCCCTTTTGGATGCAAAACCGTGAATCAAAGATGGAAATAGGTTTACAATTGCAGCAAACTGGTGCTTACAAAAAGCCTCAAAATATGCTAACAATCCGATGCTAGCTACTTGAGATGCAGGATTGATCTCTGAAAAAAATCTTTCATTCTTATGACTTTCAACTATATCAAAAAGACTATGAAATTCCATTTCAAAAAGTATAAATGGAGAAATCTTGCCTGTAAAAAAATCATATGTCTTATAATTTTCTTTCATAGATTATTGCAAAACGATCTTACTTAATTTTCGAAGATTGCTGACTTATTCAACATATCAAAGTGTATTTTGCCCCCGTTGTTTTTTACTAAGTCACGAAACAATGAGTAGCCTTTCAAAATTGCACTCTGCCATTCTTTTTTAGACTTCGCTGCAACTTCAAAAGGAGAAGTCATTTCTTTTATTTGAGTGAGTAACGATGAATTGATCTTTGCATCACCTTCAAAAAACTTCTTATGCTTCGCCTTATTGAAAATGATTAGTGAAATCGACTCCTCAGTAATTGCTGCTCTTGCTCCATCTTCAAATTCATCAATTGTTGGATCGCTTTTCCTTTTTCGACGCATCATTGCTCTCATGCAAGGAGACCATCCCAACATTGCGGCGAATGTATAATGGAATACATCATGAAACCGGTATCCATCATCTTCCTTAGAGTTATTATCTATAAAATCTCCCATTTGAATCCCATTAATCGAAACTCTTGTTTTTGTTTTGGAACCGACTTTAACCGAATCAAAGTTTACAGAAAATTTCCTGGGAAGCTGTTCCATCTCCTCAAAGCTTGAATCAAAATATGACTTTGTCATGCTCATTTTTTTGGTGTGTTTAAAGATGATTGCAAATTTGATTTCACTTTCTCCAGGCTGTCAATTTCGCTGATTAAATTTCTTTTCTCTACCAGCCTTTGGTTGATTATCGAATCTGCCGCAGCCTCCTTTTGTTTAAGTTCCACTCCCTTATTTAATCCTGTATTGAAAACAGCCCAATCAAAAACAAATTTGAGAACAATTGCAATCGCTATTCCAATTGCTGTAACTGCAATATAATTATTGGCCTTTTGATCCCTTTCAACAGCTGTAATTCTACCTTCTAATCCCTTATCGTTTAGATTGATCTTGTTATCTAATGTATTATAATTTTCTTTTAATTTCTCTACTATTACATTTGGTGAAGCCAACTCGCCGGCTAATAAGGCATCAATATATCGTGCTGGTATTGTATCTTGATTTTTATGTTCATGGCTTCCTTTATCATAGCTGGTAGTTTCCTTTTCTGATAAAACCATCTCAGCAAACCAAATCAAAAAGCTAGCCTCTCCTCTGAGCAATGAGATTGGTCCGGAACCTGCATTATAGACGGAGAATACCAATTTTCCTTTAAAACCGGGATCAACGTGAAACCCGGAAACATTTACAAGACCCTTTAATTTAATTCCTGCCTTTATTGATATAAAAGCAATCTTATCAATCGGAATATCGACAGTTTCCTGTGTTAACAGGAGCGCAAATTGCCCAGGGTTTATTGTAACCTGTTCTTTATCTCGTGTTAAAAACTCTTTCTTTTTATCCTTTGAATCTGTTCTGAAAACCTCATCACCTAAGGAAAGCTCATATGCCCCACAGCTGATTCGATTAAAATCAGGATCTGGCCCAATTACTTTTAGATTTTTAATAAGTGCCTTAAGTTTTTCTGAACCTAGATATGCCATAATTTACTATCAAATTTACTTTTATTGAAAGAAGCCGTTCTAACAACCAGTTCCTGTTATTAACCCCTTTTCCACAATCGCTCAAAACAATTGAAAAGAAAATACTTTTCAACTAATTTCTTAACTGCTAAACAAAGGTAAGAAAATATTTTGTTATGTAAGGAATTCTTACCAACTTTGTACGAAAATGCTACAAATGGTAAATCTAGAACTTACGCGGGTCGAAAAAGAAATTACCAAAGCAATTGACGAAACTACGAATATGCTGAAGATTGATGCTGCGGTAAACGAGGATTATTGTCCGGGAATTCTTATTCCTAGTCAGGTGCTGGTGACTTTAATGGCACGAATAGGCAGATCATTAGGTGTTATGATTCCTGACAGCTGCTATATATTCCACGACAAAAAAAATCATCAACAATTATCAATTAAAGAAGCTGCAAAAAAATTAATTAAAGAAGCTAAAAATGGAAATGAATAATTCAAACTCTGACAGAGAAAAGATTGCTGCAAGATTGAAAGAGGCAAGAATTCTCGCGGGCCTTTCTCAAGCACATGCCGCAGACAAATTAGGACTACAACGTCCGGCAATTTCTGAAATCGAAGCTGGCAAGCGAAAAGTAAGTGCTGAAGAAATTATACAGTTCGCCAATTTGTATAAGGTTGACACATCTTGGCTTTTACTTAAAGAAAATGATGCTCAAATAACTGAAGAGTTTAAGTTCGCTGCAAGAGAACTTGGTAAACTAAGTAAAAAAGACATTGAGAAGGTATTACATGTCTTAAAGATCTTGCCAAAATAATTATATACCATGAATCAACTGTTTAGAAAAGCTCTTTTGAAAGCTGATGAGGTTCGTGTGCAACTGGGACTAAGCATGTTTGAACCAATAAATATTTTTGATGCCTGCATCAAATTAGGACTAACAGTTCGATTTGTGGATATAAATATGGAAGGGATGTATGTAAAACAAAAGAATAGCCATCATTCTACAATATTCATTTCAAATCAAAGACCACTACCACGTCGTTCCTTTACATGTGCACATGAGTTAGGCCACCATGCTTTTTGTCATGGAATTAAAGTTGATGCATTAACAGGAGAAACCACTACCTCATCTGCGTATGATGAAGATGAATTTCTAGTTGACTCCTTTGCAGGTGCTTTATTAATGCCTGTCGCCGGCATTCAGGCAGAGTTTGCAAAAAGAAACTGGAAGATAAAGGCTGCTTCATCGATCCAGTATTTTACAATTTGCTCGGCTTTTGGTACAGGATATGAAACTTTAATTTCACATTCTAAATCCAACAAACTTATAAATGATACAAAGGCAAAAGAACTCTCAAAACTCAAACCCGGGAAAATACTAGAGTTCTTGTTTGGTTCGGACATACCAAATTCACATTTCAAGATTATCGATGGCTTTTCAGAATTATCAGTCATCGATTTAGAGGTATTCAATTATATAATCCTTCCAAAAAATTACATACTTGAAGGAGATCATCTGAAAGAGTATCGGCAAACAAGTCTTGGCAATGGCTATATAGCTGTAAAACCGGGAATTATTCGTGTGGCTGACTCTGGTAGTGGCACCTGCCATTTTATTAGAATCCAAAATGCCGGTTATATAGGTCTTGCTGAAAACCGTCACTTAGAAAACAAAATAGATTAAATTATGAATACATCACCACATTTAATTGAAGATACAAACTTGTCAAACGCATGGCTCACTGCACTTGGACACATTACTAAAAGTGGTGGAATGGAAATTACTCCTTTAATAGTAACACTTACTGACTTCGAAGAATCCCTCAATGTCAGGCAATCTTTAGATATATATTTGCAAAAAGAAAAATTTGGTTCTATCAGAACAGTTTCCGAAACTATTTTTCCAGATTCTCTTTATCAATTTTTGGGTCGTGATAGATATAAACTTTATGAAGAATATCTTCAAAATCTGTCCCGTATAAAAAAAATAGATACTAGCAACAGTCATGGAACATACTTTGAAAGGCTCATTGCATATGATCATGATAATAAAAAAATTAATCAGCTGGAAATTATTATTACAGCTATAAAAAAAAATAACATCAAAAGACGTTCAAAGCTTCAAGCTTCAATTTTTGACCCGGGGAAGGATCATACAAATGGAGCATTTCAAGGATTTCCTTGCTTACAACACGTTACATTTTACAAATCGGACAAGGGAGGTTTAATCCTCAATAGTTTTTATGCTATTCAATACTTATTCCGGCGGGCTTATGGTAATTGGCTTGGGTTAATAAATCTTGGAAAATTTATAGCTAATGAAACCCAATTAGAATTCGAACGTCTCAATTGCTTTATTGGAGTAGAGCATCTCGACAAACTCAAAAAAAGCCAAGCGAAAGATTTGCTGAAAATGATGAAATAGTTTTCTTTTCAGAGACTTAAATTTGCCAGTTATTAATGAGACAAAATATAAAAACCGCTGAAAAGCAAGAGAAAATTCCCATTTCTACCCGAAGGAACAAGGTTACAATTCACTTAGCATTAGCTCCAGCAAAAACAACCGAGGTTTACGACAGTTATTGGAGATTTGCAGCACTGCGGCAAGATGTGTTTTTTAATAGGCTATCAGGCAATACCTTTCCTTGGTGTTCCGATCCAATACTGAACAAGCATAAGTTTACTAATGCATATCGTGCCGCTGACAGAGTCAGTCAGTATTTAATCAAAAATGTTATTTATAATAACGATTTACCATCTTCACCAAAAGAGATTCTGTTTCGTATACTTTTATTCAAACTATTCAATAAAATAGAAACATGGGAATTACTTAATTCAAAAATTGGTCTTTTAACATATGAAGATTACAGTTTTAAACATTATGATAATATTTTGACCAATGCCCATGCCAATGGGAAAAGAATTTATTCTGCTGCTTATATTATGCCTTCTGGAAAATCATTCTTTGGGTTTTTAAGAAAACATTCAAATCATCTAAAGCTTATTGAATTAATATTAAAAAAAGAAACACATCAGCGATTGGCCTCTTCAAAAACAATGCAACAAGCATTTGAAACATTAAAACAATTCCCTGGTCTTGGGGACTTTCTAGCATATCAATTACTCATTGACATTAACTATTCCCAGATCATCAACTTTTCCGAATCTGAATTTGTTGTTCCCGGTCCGGGTGCAAAGGGTGGGATTAGTAAGTGCTTTAAGGATACTGCGGGCTTAAGTGAAGTAGAAATCATTAAATTGATGTCAGATCGCCAACAACAGGAGTTCATGAGATTGGGATTGTCTTTCAAAACACTTTGGGGACGGCCGCTACAACTTATCGATTGTCAAAATTTATTTTGTGAAGTAGATAAATATGCGAGGGTTAAACATCCAGAAATTAAAGGAATTAGTGAAAGAAAGAAAATAAAACAAATGTTTAGAGCTAATCTTAAACCAATTGATTATTGGTTCCCTCCAAAATGGAATTTAAACGAGAATATTAAAACTAGAGAGTAAAGGATTGACAAGTCAATCACATTTCAGCAATTACAAATGCAAGTGAGTAGCTTTTTGTATGCGTAATTGTGACATACCATGATTTTATACCCAATTCGTCTGAAATCCTTTTTACCTCCCCATTTAATTTTATTCCTGGTTTTCCTTCTTCGCTCTGTAAAACTTCAATATCTTTCAAGGAGATTCCATCTTGCATACCCGTTCCCAAAGATTTTAAAACCGCCTCTTTGACCGCATATCTACTGGCGAGAAATTTAATCGTTTTATTTATTTGAAATTGTTCAAGTTCACTTTGTGAAAGAAATCGTTCTAATAATTCCGAATCTGTTTCCCAACCAATCAGCTTGGTAATATTATGATCCACAACATCACATCCGATTCCAATAATCATATTTTTAATATTTGTCTGTTAATTGAAACAAAAATTACGATGAAATAACTTATAACAAAAACTTTATGTCCGCCCGGGTTCTTGTCAATAAACAAATAACAAAGCGGCAGAAAATATTCAGTCCTCTGGTGTCTTCGTTATAGCAATTTTTTAAAATCTCAGCATTGGTGCGTGTCCCCACGCACCATTAGAACAACTATTCCGCTTCCCCTTTTGCTTTGTATTGTCGAATAGAAGTTTTAACCAAATCGATCAGTTCGGTATCATCAAGCTTTGTGTCTTTTAGAAACTCCGTTATTTCTTTATCCCGCGTTCTATTTAAGATGTTTGTAATTTCTTTTGCAAGTTTTTGTTTTGGCTTTAGTTCGAGGGTCATCGAAACTTCATCCTTATAAGACATAAAACACTCATACAATTCGTGATAAGCATTACCTATTGCACCGGAAAATGGAATTAGCTGTGGTTGACTGGTTTCTTTTCCACCTTTAAGAATCTGGTCAACAGCTATTCCTGGATAAGGATCAATAAAGAAAATTTTCTTTATCCCAAGTTGATATGCTTTTTTTGAACATAATTCACAGGGACTTGCTGTTGTAAACAAATATCCTCCACTGACGCCACCTCCTCCAAGTTTGGTTATTTGTAACATCGCATTTTCTTCTGCATGGAGTGACCGGGTGTGTACTTGGTTGGCCTCTCCCTCATAATGATTATGCACCGTCTTAAAACAAAAGGAGCAGTTTTTGCCATTGAGATCGCCAGAACGTAATTCATGTGCCTCTTTGAAATAATCAACTAATGCGTCTTTAAAATTGCCGGGGTTATCACCCTTATATTTGAACGCAGATTCATCGATCGCCGCACCTTTTTCAAATTTGCTATAATGTTGACTATCGTTTAGATTGACCGTTCCATCAAGAAAATCGGTGACAGTTCTCAAATTGCATGGTGTATGACCCTTGGCTACATCGTTCCATCCAACTGCTCTGACAAAATATTCAGAGTCTGTAACCGTCGCTCCAACTTTTCTTGATATACACCCCGAGTTAAGTTTAGCTGTGTTTGCGATTTGCATGGCTCTTTCTGCGGAACTTGGAGTTATTAAGCCAGGTTGTTGTATCAGGGCAACTAATTTCATAAGCTGTTCTTCCCGGGTAAAAAACCCATTTGCTTTACCTTCGAATTTTTCGTTTACGAAATCTGCTAGCTGATCCTTCATTAAATTGAAAATATGGAAATCGCTCTTTTGTATGCAGTTTTCCACATCAGGCGACGAAAATTTTCCTTTTGCAAAATCTTTCGTTCTATATTCTATTTCATCAAGCTCCAACAATTGTTCAATTACCTTTTCTCTTTCTGATTCATCTTTTATTTTATGTTTCAATCGGGTATCCAATCTATTCTTTGTGTTTCCGATGACATCTTTCGTTGCTACCATATAAAAGGCTGAATAGCGTTCTTTGAAGAACATTATTTCCAAAGAATTTCTAAGAGAATCGATAACCACCTTTGTCGGTTTATTATTTGTTGTATTTACGAACCTCTTACCTTTAATAAGTCTGTTCATTAGTTGAGCAATAGTGAAAATATTTTTAACGTCGACAGGCGCTTCACCCAAAGGATCGCCGCTGCTCCTTATATTACAAGAAACCCAATGTAACAATAATCTTGTGCGGAAATAGCCGTAACGCTCTAATGCTTCAAAAATCTTATCGGTTAACCCGGCAAAATCCTTACTAAAAAAAAGATCATGCAAATCCTTCAGTTCCGTATCAGATTTAATCTTAGAAAAGTCAGGCAGTTCTTTTATTTTTTTAATTAACGGTGCATGTGAACTATCAATAATTTTAATATGATTCATTAATTTATCTACGATCGTCGTATTATCTTCTGCCTTATCAAGTTTAAAATTTTCGATAAATAGTTTCTTTGTTTTTTCTGAATCGCCTCCATACTTGTGAAGTAAGAAGAACAGTAGAACATTCGTATATCTAATAACCTCATACGGCTGCCAATTGCCAGGATAGGAAAGAAATTTCCTACAAATTGAGTACTTCCTTTCAAATACTTTGTCAGTAAAATCTTTTTCATCTCTTAGGCCGCGATCAGAAAGTTTTTCAAAAGTTCCAGCCAGGCGTTCAGCTATTTTGGTACAGCCAGAACCAGTTCTTCCTGTCAGACCGATTACGGTAAAGCCAGTTCTCAGAGAATAGAGTTGATCTAATTTCATAAATTGATTAGGTTACTCCTTGAACACCAAATTCATTTCGTCATTTTCTTTTGCCTGTTTCATTGTTTGGTGTGGGAAGGATGGTTATGATTGTTTGGTTCGTTTTATTTTATCCCCCATGCTGCCAGCAATATCCATTCGATCTCGAACTCCGGCTGCACCTCGTACCTTTCTTTGTTATTGCCCTGCACTGCGATGAAAACGTTTGTTTGGGTGTATAAACAGGAACTGATCTCACTGTATCTTTTTTCACAGGGGTTTGTTTAGGCCGACATATTCCACAGGTACCCCCTGCATTACAATATTTGCAATAATTACAACTGCTGCACGCTGTACATGGTGTATAACCATAACATGTTGCTGCAATCGGTCTGATTTCTTTTTTATAGTGGCTATCACTGAATAGCAAGAGAAGGCTGACAATAAAAGCATAAATAGGTGGCATCACGCGATAGCTTTAGGCATGTAAAAATAGAAACTTTTTTCGGCCCCTCTCGTATAGGAAAACCACGATTTGTATCTTAATAATTTCAGTCCCGTAGAGGTCTTCGCTATAGCAACTTTTCAAAATCTATGAAAGTTAAAGCGAGACCCGGGTATAAGAGTACTCAACGCTATTCTGAGGTTACTCATAGTTGTCGATACACTGGCACTATAAATTCAGACTCTTTATGTTTCCTGTTCACCAGTAGGTTCTTTACCCGTTCCAACTGATCCCCATTTCAGATCTGTGTTGAATTTGACAAATACTGGCTTTTCGTTACGAAGAGTGTCCAGCATTGGGCTTAAAAGGATTTCATGAAAGTATATGTTGAGAATGCCATTTGCAAACTGCACATTAGGGGGCAACGGTGCTCCGGTCTTGATAATCCCTGCATACCCCAGGTATGCCTCACTGGGATCATGGAAATACACAAATGCAATTTGATTTGGATTGACATTATAATTAGTTATCAGAAGTAACTCATACTTGCCGATTTCTTTTGACACGACCATAATTCCTCCTTTTTAATTATAATTGAAAATATATTTGGAAGTAGTCATAGAGGAAAGAAGAATACTAAATGTCAATAATATACTGGCAGAAGTCAATACCCCTTTCGGAGTAATTTAAGTCCCGCCGGGGTCTCCCTATCGTAACTTTTCAAAAATCATTTCTTCCACCTGCGGTGTCTAAAGAAATTCTCCAGCGCCTTTCCGATGGCCAATCCAAAATCATTTCAAATTAAAAATCTCTAAGCCATCGGGACAGCGCCTCAGGAGTTTACTAAAATCACGAAGCATCGGATCAGGCTCAGTGTGCAACAGGAATATGAGTGTTTATTGAAATAATCAACTCGTAAGCTTCCCTGAACATTTTTTGAGGTTTGGACATACCGCCACCTGGCAGTTTTACTGGTTTTGCATAAAATGATTTTCGAACGATCAATTTACGGGAACCATTTCCAAAATTCTGCCGTGAATAAAACGTAATAAACTTTGAGTCTGATCTATTATTTTTTTGCGAAATATTTGCAATAAGTATAAGCGAGCCATCAGCTTTAGGCTTTGGGATCGTAATATTATTTGCGGGT
Organism: Chitinophagaceae bacterium; assembly: GCA_035318985.1. Classification (GTDB taxonomy): domain Bacteria; phylum Bacteroidota; class Bacteroidia; order Chitinophagales; family Chitinophagaceae; genus VBAS01. The sequence goes on along the minus strand of DATHDP010000015.1, from coordinate 45,593 downwards.
AACTTTCTCGACTCACCTTCTCTTATTGAATTTACATCCAGGGTCTGAACGCCATGGTTTGCATACAATAAAATGTTTATGTCTTCTGAAGGCTCATATAGAACTTCTCCGGTTTCAAAATTCCTGGCATTTAACCGCCTGATACTGTCAATTTTTACAGTAATAGTATTAAAATTGGTAGCGTCGCCCGGAATTGATTCTCTGGCCGGAGGATTTTTATATTGCCATTGTATCCAATAGTCCGTCGATGAATATTTATGGAGACCCAAACAATTACACTTATCCTGCAAGCCTTCGAGTGATAGTTTTCTACTGAATTTATCAGGTAAGTTCGATCTTATGCTATTATCTATTAAAGGAGTGAGCCAGTTTCCCAGGAAAAAATTAATAGCTTGCTCGTTAAATGATGGACCTCCCAGGAATGCCTTGTCTGCAACAATCCGAACGTTTGCTTTGCCGTCTGCATAAGTGTACCAGTCCTCGCAAAAGATGTTGATAACAACATTTTGGTAAATGTGCCTGTCGGGAAAACCGTTGATATCAAGTTTATAATCAAGTTTGCAGGGGATCTCAATAATTTTTTGATTAGGCCGGTTTGTATTTTTGGTTACGGTCATACGTGGTGTACCTGGCTGAAGCGTGGAGCTTACAACGACCTTAACGGGCGGTCCTTCTTCCCTGATCGCTGCATTAACCATAGGAATTATTGAGTCCCTTAAAATAGTTTTAATTGTTTCTGTAAAAACCGAAGCTGGAAGTTCCCGCACTTTTTCCGGTCCCGGTGTTACACCCGGAGGCCCCTGCGCAGCGGGGTATTGTCCAATTGTTTCAAGATAAAAAAGTACAGAAAGAGTCAGAAGCAATTTTTTGAAACCCATTATTGTTTTCATAATTAAAATTTTTGATTGATTTTTAACTGTACAAAAACAAATCAATAGTAAGCCGGGAAGTATTACTTCTTTTTCAATTAATAATTTTTGAAATTTTAAAGAATAAGAAGGATTGGTAATTTTAATGGAAAACGATATTGAAAGATAAATGCGTTACAGAATAAAGCCAATACCTCCTTTGCGGGATATACGAGATAAAAATGTTAGTATTCGTTGATTGAACAACAATTTATCATAGGAGTTATTCCAGCGCCTTCCCGATGGCCAATCTAAAAACATTTTAAATAAAAATCTCTCAGCCATCGGTACAGCGCCTGCGGGGTTTACTAAAATCACGAAGCAACCTCTTCAACAAATCACTTCTATAAAAAGGAAAAAATAAATCACAATGACTCTCATGTGCCTGGCCTGCCCGGCCACAGCCTGTCCCGACGTAGGAGGGAGAGCATCGGGCCGGGCTTGATCTTTTTGTTTCTTTTTCCATCAAGGGAAAAAGAAAAGAAAACTCATATCAAAATAAAAAATCTTAATAGTTGCCCTGAGTTTGCAACTAAGGTCATTTTCAAATCAAAACAATGCTATAGTTTATTTCCCTAAATGCTTTCTAACCGCGTCAGCAGAAACACCAACCGCATTTACAGCTGCAATAAGTTGCTCTCTGGTACAGTTAAACTTGGCGCACCACCAAATCACCTCCCATGCTTCATGAATATTAACTTTACTTGCATCCTGCGGTCCTCTTTTTGTTAAGTCATCAGACATAGTAACCTCCTTTGGTTTTAAATGAAATAGTATTAAAGAAACACATCGTCTACCCAACTTACCGGGCATAAATGTTTCTATGCATTTATAACTTCTGTTTTTTTCTTCTTAGGAATTGTTTTCTTACTTGAATACCTCAAGGAAAGTATTTCTGTTAACAACGATACTAAGCCTGCAAAAAGTAAAACAACCAAACAATATCCTGTGATCAGCCAAAGTATATTATCGCTTATAGAATCTTCCGTCCATGCATACCGTTTATTATGCGGGCCTTCAAAACCCATCCGGATCATTTCTGAATCTGATGAAAGATTGGGGTTATTTTTTCTGAATTCAATGGCCTGTTGGGTATAGGATTTAGCATCTCCTTTCACATAATACGCCACATTGCCCTTTTCGTCCCGGAATTGAAATGTTGCTTTTAAAAATAGTCTTGTATACATGAACACTCCTATCAACAAGAATACAAACAGGACCGATGCAGCTATTTTCAAAATATTCCTGCTCTTCTGTGTCCACCTGCCTTTGATGATAAAAGCTAATAAAAGACTAACCGCCAAAGCCAGTAAAGGAGCAAGTGATTGATAATAAGTTTTCATTTCATCCACCTCCAGCAAACGTGTTAGTGCCTGGCCAAAAATTGCAAACAATAATGTGATAAAGATCACGCGGTATTTTAGAACACTGATCATATGTTTAATTAATCTTCTTTAATGTAAAGTGCAATTTGAAAAAGAGGGGGAAGAGTTGGCCGTTGGTTGATAATGATATCGAAAGCTGTTTCTGTACTAATGATCTCATTTTCCTTATTATCTTTCACGAACTTCATTTTTTTGCCCGTCCGCAGATCAACAACGCAAAATGCATAGGGAGCCTTGGATAGAGTAATATAAGCGAATGTGGCAGGTGAGTCACAATCTCTGCGGGTTGGCTCAAATCCTATTAATGCAGGAGGATAACACATAACTCTGTATCGTTTCTTAACATCAGGTCCATCTGAAATAACTTTTCCGTTTTTTGATAGGTATATAGCAACGCTAAAAGGCTTGAGTCCCCCAATTGCAAATGTTGAAGATTTGCCAATGTCACCCGGTTGATGAAACGGTCCATGACCCTGGTAGGGACTTTTTGGAAGGTTGCCATCCATTTCGCTTTCGGAATAATATCGTCGAAGGTTTTCTGAATTAATAATATAAGAAACTTGTCTTCCGATATAGTAAACGGTATTTACATCTTCGGGAGTCATCGTACGTTTTTGCTTACACCCGTCAAAAATTATATAACATCCATTTAGAAGTTTTATAAGCTCGATCGCCTTGACACGGGCAACATCTTCATTCACTAGCATGCGTAGATCACTGTACATGTAACCCCCAAGCCTTTGGATCCTGTCACGATCATCCTGCTTCGTAAATGTGACACGACCTCCTCCATACAGCATGTCTTCAAAGATGCTCAGACAATACCTGATGGAATCTGCTAATACTTTCTGCAACTCCTCATCTTTTTTGGTATCCCTTTCAAATTGGGAGTAGAAATCATTTATCTCCATGTCCATTAATACAGGCATGCTGGGTGTCTTGATTAAAGATTCGCTGATATATTTGCCCTGTTTTAATCCTGGGTTTAACTGGTAAAATAATTCATAGGCACTGGGGGTTCCCAGTATTTTCAGTTGACGAATTTTTTGTTCAACTGTAGCCATGTTAGGTAGGTTTACCGTATCAGGAAAAAAATTTTTAATGCTTGCCGGGCGAAATATTTCTGCAGATGGTTGATCGTTAAAAACAGAAAGCTTGACGCTGGTTCGCAGCTGATGATCACCTTTCCAAAATAAAACGGCTATGCTAAAACAGAAAGCTTGAACGGCTGTACGATTTATAAAAATCTGGATCATTATATGAGGATTAATAGAGCTTAACTTTTGTGGATCGAATGATATCAAAAGATACAGGAGTTCGTAAGATCAAACAATAGCCCAAATGGGGTATTGCCCCGGTCAATATTGGTTGTCTAACCAACATTTTTATTTATAACATCGAGTCATTCTCCCAGTGCCGGTCGAAGGATTTTCAATAGAGGAGAAAATAAAGGACGTTGATCCTATAAAGACTTTATATTAGTCCCACTTAAAACTCTATTGTGAAAAATATACTCAAGCTCGAAGAACTGGCAATGTTCGGCCTTTGTATAGTAGCTCTCTATTTATTAAAAGCAGAATGGTGGTATTATTTATTGCTTCTTTTTGGACCGGACATAAGCATGATCGGTTATGCTGGTGGTAATAAAATAGGCGCCTTCATGTACAATCTGTTTCATCATAAAGGAATTGCTATTGTTGTTTTCGTTTTAGGATGGCTTATCCCGGATACCACGATACAACTGGCAGGCATCATTTTATTTGGACACTCGTCGATAGACAGGGTGTTGGGATATGGATTGAAATTAAAAGAAGGTTTTAAATACACTCACTTAGGTTCGCTTGATAAGAAATAGATTATTCAATTCGCCAGCCTGATCTCCGTTATAGGATGTATTTCGATCCCATTCTTTGCATGTCCATTTCCATGTGCTTTTATATCAAAAAATAAAAACCCCGTCACAATAACTTTCTTAGGAGTTGCAAGTTCTTCAACCGATGAACCAGGAACCCCTGTTTCTCCATCAACAAAGGTTCTGGCATTTTCATACTTTTCACGTAATGCTGGAAAATGCGTAAGCTTTGAGCAGGTGGGATCAGGGATCTCTGCAATAAGTGAGTCAGTTCGGCCAGTATTGGTCAGTACAAGATGATAATCTCTGTCCCCTTCACTTCCTGACATCACTAACCAGGCGGTTACTTTTACTTTCCATTTTTCATAGGGAGTTCTTTGTTTGCCAAGTACCGCAGGGCGGGTAAGATCATTTAATCCCGGTACTGTCTTACTCTTAGCGGTGATATTCAACAGCGGCCATCCTGTAGCATCAACAAGAATTTTATAATCCCATCGGTAGGTTCCGCAATCATCATAAGATTGAAAACTTAGTAAAGGAAAAATAATAATAATAGAAAAAAGCTTTTTCATATTGGTGGCTTTGAAAAGTTATTAATCAAATTGGTTCGTCTGAATGATAACGAGGACTAATGTCCACAGTTTTTAAAACAAATTATAGTAATAATACGAATTTAATGGCTACGCAATAATTAGCACAGCATTTGTTATTTCATCCTTACCAAAATTTACATACATCATAGTAAGATCATAAACCTTATGAAACATTAAGCAATAGAATTCACCTGAGGGTAAAGACAGGATTATTCATAATGATTGGAACGAAACAATTTGGCAGTTAATCGAAACATGAACCTCTAAGTGTGCGGCGGAGAAAAAACTCTCCGCCTTTTTTTTAAATTACTTTTTTCTATCGGGGGAACTTTTATCCCCCGCTGGCGGGGGCCGGATGATTGAATTAAAGAAAATTTCAAGCGGGGGTGGATTGGAATTCCAGATAACATTGGATGTTCAAATAATTTGGGCAGCTAATCCACCCCTTATTGAGAAATGTTTTAGGATGAAATACTTCCCCCGCCAGCGGGGGATAATGATCAGTCTTCTCTTCAAATTGTTTCAAGTTTGACACCTGTCAATTAATTTGTCCATTTATTTAAAACATCATAGATCATTATTAGCTTTAACAAACAGCTTTATGAATAGAACTATAAAACTTTTTTTATTCGCAATTGTTATATTGTCTTGTAACAAGCCCTCGGATGACGACAAATGGAGCTTTACATGGACACATCAAAGCACTTCACATTCTGCAACAAGCGCCAATGCATATATCACCCAGGTCGATTTAGGAAAAGGACCAAATCACATCGCAGCAAGTGACCCCGCTCTGCCAAGAGATTACAGGATTAGCATCTATCTTACATCTTTGAGCCCGGGTTCCTATACTGTTTCATTAGCAACAAACAAGGTCCGTTACATTGATGATGGAGGTTATGATTTGGCAGGCGCGGCAGGAAATGTGACCATAACTTCAAATTCAAATAGTAAGTTATCCGGAAATTTCGCAATGAAGCTTATAAACGCTTCCTCAGATACCACGTTGCTTAACGGTTCATTTGCCAATATTCCTTTACATCCTTAATAAACTCCCGTTATCAAAAGTCAAAATCCTTTTATCAATAGGATCATCGTTTGAAATAGAAATTTCATTTATCATTTTTGTTCCATGAAGGAACTATTGTCATTACTCAACAATATTCATTCTTTATCACCCGCCCTGCACCAGTATCTTTCACACACTCTAAAAACAACAACAATTGACAAAAAGCAATTTCTTTTAACAGCCGGCCAGGTCAGCCGGCATATTTATTTTATTAAAAAAGGATTGTTACGCTGCTATTACATTCATGATGAACAGGAGGTCTGCTCCAAATTTTTAAAAGAAGGAGACATCATCGTATCAGCATCAAGTTTCTTCCTGCAAAAGGAGAGCATTGAATTTATACAGGCGATCGAAGACTCAACCCTGTGGTCGATTTGTTATGATGAATTACAATACATATACAAGCACTTTCCCGAATTCAATGTCATCGGCAGGGTCTTATCCATTAAATCTTACTTGCTCAGCGAACAACGATTGAATTTCATAAGAATGAAGAATGCACCTGATCGTTATAGTAGCATGCTACAGCACTTTCCCGAATTAGTATTGAGAGTACCTTCGAAATATCTTGCCTCTTATTTAAGTATTTCAGTAGAAACATTAAGCCGCATTCGTGGCAAAAAGTATTAATTGATATTTATCAATCTCCCTGTTTTTATCATCGGTTATCTTAGAGATACCCATTGACCAAAACTAACTGCCTTCCCTATGAACGCATCGCACACAAGAATGCCTTTGCGTGTAGTGATCTATCCGAAAGATGTAGAGAACATCACCGGCCTCGGTGATCGTGCTGCACGCAAGCTTGTTCAAAAGATCAAAACGGGATTAGGAAAATCAAAAACCATGTTCATCACCGTACAGGAATTTTCTTTATGTACAGGCATACCCGAAGAATTGATAAAAGACTTTTTGAAATAGAAAAGCCCTCGATAGAGATCGTGGGCTTTTTAACCATTAAATCTTATTCTATGTAAATTCGTAAATCATAAAAAAATAAATGGAAGTTTTCGAATCAAAATTTTTATTGCCATAGGAGAACTACGATTTGCTCAGTACATGTGTGGGAAATCTCAATCCACCCCCACTTGAAATTTTTTTTAGTTCAATCATCCGGCCCCCGCCAGCGGGGGAAAACGGTCAGGCTTCTCCTTCAGATGAATTTCAGATACGTTTTCCAGCGCCTTGTTTTTAGCCTAAATAAAAATCATCAACAACAATAACGAAAGCAAGCTAAAAACACAGCGCCTCCATGGTTTACAATAAACCACGAAACAACCTATTCAATCATTCATTTCAATAAAATAGTAAGCGATCAAAACAAAAAGACTCTCCATGTGCGTTGGCCCTGCAAAAGCAGCGGAGCATTTGCTTTTGCCTTGATCTTTTTGTTTCTTTTTCCATCAAGGGAAAAAGAAAAGGAACCCTGTATGGATCAAACAAAACCCCGTCTTTCGACGGGGTTCCAAATTAACCTTTGCGGGCCCTCCACCATTTCAGCACTGCTTTGAACAAAACTGACATTACAAAACTCACAGCTGCACCGATCATTGTCAGTACAATTGTTTTAACAACATCCGGGCTATTGATATTTGCAAACAGAATTGTCAATGCACCGCCGACAGTAGTCACCCTTGTATGTGTTGGTTCACTCATCATTTATTTTTGAATAAACCACGCCATCTATTCCCGCTCGTGTTTCACCGCAGTTTGACTTACTGCACTGGTTACAGTGCCAGCTACAGCAAGATAGCCTGCGACTTTAATAAGAATAGCAGGTAATGCTACCGGTGAAGCCAAAATAGCAGCGCTAACTGCTGCAAGTGTCAAACCCACGTTCCTTACTTTTCTAAAGAACTTCGGTGTTTGTTTCTTCATTCGCTTAACGACAGTATTCATTTTTTATTCTTTGATCGTTTAAAGATGTTGATTCCTTTTCGATAAGAATGAAACCGGGTCGCAGTTGTATGTTGAATCTTCTGCATGCCGAAAATATTTTTCAAACAAACTGTTTAACCCCCAACACGCTTTAACTAGTGCACTCGCCGGGTTATTGGTAAAGTATTTCTCAGTGAAATACCCTGTCTCTTTAAAAGAGAATGTCCGGGTTACTCGTCGGATCATGTTGATTGATCCCGGTTTCATTTTTTACAACACAGCATTCAATTTCAAATGATCTATTCGCCGCTTACTTCCACTAATGAAAGTGCATTGAACACACCATTCTTCAGTGAGTACATCGTCCCGTTCACCTCTTGGTAAAATTCAATACCAAGGACAAGGAACAGTGGCTTGGTACTGTTCGCAGTTACAATGTTCACCAGGTTGATTGCCCCGCTTGCAACACCATCCCATGGTAACGCTGCAGTCGCTTTCTCATTCGTTTTGTAAGTACCCAGTTCAAAATCTATTTCCGCTCCCGCAGAAACGATTTTAAAGTGAGTCGTTCCACTTGGTGCAGCGATCATGTTAATGGGAAGAAAAGAGGGGATCAGAATAGCAAGTTCACCGGTTAGCCTGTTGATTGTTCCGGTAAATGGAGCAAATAGGGTAGTGCCTAATTTACTGTTCGCATTGAATTCAAATCCCTTCAGCAACTCGGCTTCACCATCAATCACATTCCGAAAGCCTCTTGGATTCGTTTCATCCGCTTTGATCACTCTCATCATTTCCTTCACCAATCTTGCTATCATTCTGCTATCAGAAACATTTTGAAGCAATGATCGCAAAGCTGTGCGCAAATACTTTCCTGCTTTCCCTGCTCTTCCAAATTCAGCTCCATTTTCACGGGTCCTCTGAAACGCAGGATCGGTAGCAATGCGTGATGCATCTAAACTTCCTTTCTCTCTCGCCATGAATCCATCTTTCGATTTGTAAAACGTGATGTTGCCTATTGTCCCACGAAGAGGGATAATTCCTTTTTGTTCTGCCATCACTTTAATTTTTAGATTTAAAAAATCAGAATGTTTCAAAGGCACATCCTGTTGAAGCCTCATCATCGATGATTGCAATTGCACAACAAGATTAAAAAGCAAATCGTGTGAGGGAAAATTGACATGCCGTATATACCACATATACCAATCAATATTAGGAATACCGTTTTGTACTCTTTATTCCGTTTGTTTCAAATTGCTCGGGAATTTCATTATAGGCAAAGCCTACTCAAAGCCTACTCAAAAGCCATTCAAAGGTTATGGACATACAAAAGCGCAATCGTATATATAATTCCAAGACTTTATGATGTATTCGAATCACTTTCCTTGTCGGGTCATCTTTGTAAAATGATAAATGTAAAACATTGTGAAACCGCAGTTTTGATCTTAAAGAAAATAATGCGCTACTACTTTTGTGGTATTGATTTTTTTATTGATTGTCTTTAATTTTTCGTCCCTGTAAAAAGCAATTATTCTTAATGCCACACTTGCTAAATATCATTTTCTATTCACCTGTTATCCAATTCTCCCTCCACTTTGCAGGGAATTTTTTCGATTTAGTAATCTTAAAACCAAAACAAAAATGAAAATCCTAAAACTGACTGCAATCTTGTTTTTATTGCAACCCATTAATTTGCTTGCTCAGAATATTGGGCTTAAAGACGTAGGAAAAGATCTTGATGGAAAAATTGTTTTTTGCAAGCCTGCAGATTCAACTCCGGCTAATCCTGGCAATGAACGCTCATTTCTTAAGAAAATTCTCAATACGAATAAACAATTTGAGCTGCAACTGCTCCGAACAAATGATCAGGGATCCAGTAAGCACAACTTTTATGGGTTTATGCTACACGGTATTCCAATCGTGGGTGCAGATTATGGCATACACAGTACAAAAGGGAATATTGATTTTGCTACCGGAACACTTCCGGGTTCAATACAGTCTAATGTAAATGCGATCCCTAAACTTAGTTATGAAGAAAGTCGGAAACAATTGAATTTGCAGTTAAGATCTGAGCACAAGAATAATTTGAAAACCACATTTGAATACACACACAGGGGATTAGTTTGGGTTTCCAATAAGGATACTCTTACGCTTGCTTATAAGATAGAAGTAAATGCGAAGAACCTCTTATTACATGGTTTATATTATATAGATGCACTTTCAGGTAGACAAATAGGATTCTCCAGTTTTATTTGCAATTTCACTGGTAATGAAATACCTCCAAATGCGGCAGGTACAACGCAAACTTTATACAGTGGTTCACAGCCTTTCATTACGGATGCAATAACAAATGGATTTCGCTTGCGTGAAAACCGTAATAATGTAAACATCCTGACTTTAAATGCAAATTTCATGGAGGATAGAGAAGATATAGCTACCACAGCTACAGATTTTTTGGATAATGATAATAACTGGTTATCGTCTGAGCATCCCAACGATGTACAAGCGCAAGATGTACATTGGGCTACCGAAAAGGTGTTGGACTACTTCCGTATTCAACATAATAGAAACAGTTTAGATAACAATGGAATTCAGGCAAGGAGCTTTGTCCATGTAAATATTGCTACTGACCTTGGAATAGTTCCAATGGATAATGCATACTATTATGGTAATCCTTTTATTTCCGCTTCAACACATTCGATGTATTACGGGGACGGAGCCATCATCGGCAATCCTTGGGTTTCATTAGATGTTGTTGGTCACGAAATGGGACATGGCGTAGATGAATACACATCACAATTAATTAGAAATTCTTTGAACGAAAGTGCAGCATTGGGGGAAGCACTTTCTGATATCTGGGGTGCAACAATTGAACATTGGGCGGCGCCTACAAAACAAACATGGCTGATCGGCGAAGAAATTATGCGTAACGGGTTTAGTTGCGTTAGATCATTACGAAGTCCAAAGACGGAAGGGTATCGAACAGGCTTTGCAACCGAGGGCAACTACCCTGATACCTATCGCTATACTTTTTATGATAATACAGGCAATGACGCACATCGAAATGCCACGGTGGTGGGGCATTGGTATTATATTTTAGTTATGGGTCTTTCCGGCACTAATGATCTGGGAAATGCTTTTAGTGTTAACGGTATTGGTTTCGAAAAAGCAGCAAGCATTGTTTATAAAACACAAACAGAGTTTTTGAATGTAAATGCCAATTTCGGGGTCATGCGTTTTTCAACCATTGAAGCTGCAAGGGCACTATATGGTGACAACTCATGTGAAGTAAAAGAAGTTACTAATGCTTGGTATGCTGTAGGCATCGGCACAGCGTTTAGCATATCCCTACCGCAAGCGAATTTGTCCATATCTGGTGCACAGAGTTTTTGCTCCTCAATTGGCCTAACACTCAATAACGTTCCTTGTGGTCTTACTGCTACATGGTCGGCATCTCCGGCTGGCATTGTTAACTTCAGTTGCCAGAATTGCAATCAGGTAACAGTAACAAAGGTTGCGAGCGGAAATGTTACTATAACAGCAACTATAACATCAAACAATACTTCGCAAAGTGTAAGTTCATCGGTTATACATGCAGGCGAGTACACCTCTGGCGATTATACGTTATCTGGTAACAATGGTTCAATGTATTGGTGTCCTAACCAAACAATGACTTTTAGCATTGCCGGACCGAATTCATCAAACTTTAATTATAACTGGACTATTCCATCTGGTTTTACTACAGTGTCCAGCGGAAATACATATATAGTAATAAGGGCTCCTTCAAGCACCTATCCTCCATCGGGTACGCTTTCTGCATCTTTTACTGAAACCTGCGGCAGCCCACTTACTAAATATCTGGAACTAGCTTACTCACCCAGTGCCTGTGCTACCTCATGCTACACTTATTCACCAAATCCTGCACCATACTATTTGAACGTAAGTGTAGTTTCCGCTTGCCAGGGACTTAAATATATTAAGAAAATAGAATTGATTCGGGTTGCAACCGGTCAATCGGTATATTATCAGGACTATTCCAGTTTGAATATTTCATCAACTTCCATAACCATGACTAGTTTTGTTGCAGGCACATATTCTTTGAGGATTTTTGATGGCACTGCTTGGGTCAGCTATAATATTGTGCACTGATAAATGTGACGATTTTTTATAAAGAGACGCTTCCGTCTTTATCCTTGGGAATTACCCTAGGACAATTTTAGAAAAGCTGGTAGGAGGAATTTTTGTAAGCAAAAAGAGGAATCATTATAAAATGGTTCCTCTTTTGTTTGAGAATTCAACTAATGAATTTATTGTTGCAGTGTCTCGGCTGTTCCTTTAGTCCTTACTTCAATTTTTATCCTGCCGCCATTTTCACCGGAATATTTGCCATCAAATTTTAGTTCGTTCTTTCCCTGCGCCAGTGTGGGTAAAGGTTTATTAATAGTTTGCAATAACTGCCATTGGCTATTGTAAACCTTTATAGTTTTACCATCGCAGTATAAAATTTGTTTTTGTTTCAAACTTAGCGGCAGCAACAAAGGATCCTGTTGGTTAATAGAAATGCTGAGCTCATCAAACGATGTATTCGGATCACTTTCCTTATCATTCATCATCGTAATAATAAATGTAAATGGTTGTGCCGCCGAAGGATTATCAAACTGAAAAGATGAATAAGTTGGTTCGCCCGGTTGTTTTATTTTTTGTTCGTGCAGGTAATAAGAATTGTACACCGGTACCAGCTCATACCCGCCATTGGCATTCACCTGTAAATGAAATTCATTTTTTGTGTCCTGTAATTTCAGTTTCTGCGCTTCCGTAAAAAGGCCGTGCTGCCTCACATTTTCCCATAGTTTTATCGCATTCAGTATCTCGTCTTTGCGGCCATGCTTCTTTATTGTTTCAATGCTGGTGGACAAACCAAAGCCTGCATCGAAACCAGCGCCACGGGCCAGCATCCATTCAATATCTTCAATAGATGTTTCTGCTTTCAGACTAAACCACCCGAGCATCGAAGGCATTAAGTTGCGGCGATAGAATTGTTGATTTTTCAATCGCAGTTGCAATTGACTTTCTCTAAAGCCTGCATACCATGGCTCGCCCCAGTTCATGCGGGTATACACATGCCAGAAATAATGACCGGGATTGCTGGCATCATTGATCACTTTTCCTTTTAATTCCGGTTTCAAATTATCAAACCATGTTTTGGTAAAAAGTTGTTTGCCATAATCACCCATGCCTTCACTCCAGCAACCTTCCAACCCGTCGAAAGAAATTTGCATCAACCCGGTTTCATTGAACAGGCGGGCAATCGTTCTGGCGATCTCCTGGTCCAGTTCATGATTGCCTAAAAAAACCTGGTAGGGATGATCCATCAGTTTGCCAATGCTATCATTTACTTTATGACTCATTGCCTGTGTACCAAAAGCACCACGCTGGCAATCCAATAGTTTCCACGGAGCCGAAGCCGAAATACTTTGATAGCGGATGATCTCATTGCCCACAACAGCAGCTTTCAATGTATTGTTCTCAAATTGGTTGAAGAACCCCGGATCTTTGATAGCAATTTCTTTTGTTGCTTCATCAATATTTTCTGTTAGTTGTGAAACCCCAACTTTTGCCAGCCGTTTATCGGGAACCGGTGTTACATAAGGATCGTTTGTAGTAATAAAATTTGATAGCGTATGAACACCCAGTTTAATATTCTGTGCTTTTGCTTTTTCAACACAAGCTTTCAAACTTGACCAGTTGTTTGGAAATTCTTTGCTGTTCAGTTTAAAATGCCCCCATGTTTCAAATGGGCCTTCATGATATAAATAATTCAATCCTGCCTGTTGTGTGAAAGTGATTGCTTCCTGCAAATTGCTTTCACCGAAACTCATGATCAAATACGACTCAGTGGATCTTCTGTTTTGTTTGCCCCACACGCCATCGATCATTGGATGCGGCAGATTTTCTTTTAACTCTATTGTTGAAATAACATTCAACACTTGCGGTGTAGCTACACCAAATATTGCCAGTTTACTGCCGATAACACCATCATCTTCTTTATATGCCGGCGCCATGTAACGGACATGACTCCAGTTTTCTATTACACGATCCTTATTCCTGTTGCGGCAATAAGCCTGCAATGAACTTCCGTAAGGCATGTGTTTGGCAACATCACCCCTGTATAATTGTTTATCCAGGTCATCTTTCACTACATCAACTTTATTTCCCTCGGCAAATACATCATAAGAAGGTTGTATATCACTTTCAGCAGTTGGATAACCCCCCAGTGTTTTTATATTCAATGCCTGTATGCCAATTGCAAAATCTTTATTGCGTACAACACCAACTACTTCACCGATCGTATCTCCAATGATAGTGGGATAGGGTCCCCATATGATCAACTCGGCATCTGCTGCATTTGTTAGTTGCTTTAATTCAAAGCTGATATAGTCAGGTTGCTGATCTACTTTAATTGTTGCCGCGGTCTTATCAGTAAAAGAAAGAATAATTTCAGAAGATTGACTTTTCCAATGCATACTGCCTGGGTTATTGATAGTCCCTTTCCTTCGTACGCTTAATAAAAAAGCTGTTTGATCAGTTGGTAAATAATTTTTATTGGTTGACTTGTCAAGCATTTCAGTCATCTTACCGCTCTGATCAAAACTCAATTTGAATTGTTTGGTTTGAAATGAAACCTGGGCTTGTAGATTACAAGCAAATAATATCACCAGGAGAAAAGCGAGATATTTTTTAAACGCAAACGATAATTTGATCACTTTCATTTTGTAATGATTTTTTAGTCGCTACCCGTATATCGAAGCTATGAACCACATAGCCACATAGAAAACATAGGTTTTACATCCCGCAATACTGCGGGATGTTTCCTTCTATTGTGGCCTACTGTGCCTATGTGGTTCCATTAAATTTTAGAGTTTTTTTGAAGGATCATTTAAAGGAACGGGGTCTTTGTATTGTTCTTTCTTTTCTTTTAGTTTTTTCATCATCATCTCCTGCACTTTTTTGTAAGCCGGCTGACCGTACACATTGTTCATTTCGTGTTTATCTTTTTCAAGGTCATACAATTCCCATTCATTGTTCTCATAAAAAAAGATCAGCTTGTAGCGTTCTGTTCTTACACCGATCTGCTTTGCCACTTTGTGTTCCTGGTTCTCATAAAAATGATAATACACGGCATCACGAAAACTTCCTTTCTGTTTTCCTTTTAATACCGGCACAAAACTTTTTCCCTGCATATCTGCCGGGATCTTCACACCAGCCATATCTAAAAGAGTTTCGGCAAAATCAAGGTTCATCACCATCTGGTTGCTTGTTGATTTTTTATTGGTGACCCCCGGCCATTTTATGATCAGTGGCGTACGGAATGATTCTTCATACATCCATCGTTTATCAAACCAGCCATGCTCGCCTAAATAAAATCCCTGGTCAGAAGTATAAATGACGATGGTATTTTCTTCCAATCCATTTTGTTTTAAATAATCCATCAGCCTGCCAACATTGTCATCCACACTTTGCACACAACGGAGATAATCTTTCATATAACGTTGATATTTCCAGGTAGCAAGATCCTTTTCACCCAGGTGTGCTTTATTAAATTGTTCAATGATCGGGTTATAGGCGTCATCCCATTTTTTTCGTTGTTCCGGTGTAAGGCGATTGAGCGGACCTTGCAATGACGGACCCGGTCCTGTTTTTTTCTCGAGGACAGAATCCACCGGCACTTTCAGATCGTATCCAAAATGCATGTGTGTAGCAATTTCCATTTCCTGTTGATGTGCTGCACGGGTTCTTGTTTTATAATCATCAAAATAATTTGCAGGAACCGGGAATTGAGTGCTGTCAAAGAGATGATAATATTTTTCTTCCGGCATCCAGTTGCGGTGCGGCGCTTTCTGCTGGTAGACCAGGAAAAAAGGTTTATCCTTATCTCTTTTGTCAAGCCAGTTGATGGCAAAATCAGTTGTGATATTCGTTACATAGCCCTCTACTTTTTTGCGAACACCATTCTCAATAAAATCAGGATTATAATATTCTCCCTGGCCGGGTACTACATTCCAGTAATCAAATCCTACAGGGTCAGATATCAAATGCCATTTACCAATAACGGCAGTCTGGTAACCTTCGTTGTGTAAAATAGTAGCAACAGTTTGCTGTTTGTTATCGAATGTGCTGTGATTATCTATGAAGCCATTAATATGACTGTATTTACCGGTAAGCATTACTGCACGGCTCGGTCCGCAGATAGAGTTAGTAACAAAAGCCCGGTTGAATAACATTCCTTTTTCAGCCAGCTTATCAATATGCGGCGTGTTGTTCAATCCAAAACCATAAGCGCTGATGGCCTGGTATGCATGATCATCACTCATGATATAAATAATATTCAATCGCTTGCCTGGCTGCTGGGCAGCAGAGTATTTTGGTAAGCAAATACTAAGAGCAAATAAAACAAAACAAATAAACCTCTTATACATTTTTATCACATTTAAATTAATTATAGTGTCTCAATTTGTTTTTGAACCACAGAGGCACAAAGGTCACAGAGAAACACGGAGAAAACCTCTGTGACGCACCGTGTCGTTGTGTCTCCGTGGTTCAATTCTTCGGCACTTTTGCTGCAGCCCTTATTTCAGTACCAGTTGTTTTTGTCAGATCATCGCCTAATTCTTTTCTGTATCCGTCAGCAATCGTCATGAGCTGCTGAACAATTTCCGGATGATATTCTTTTACATCCAGTGTTTCTCCCGGGTCTGTTCTCAGATCATACAAAGCAAGTCTTACACTGTCGGTTGCATACTTACCAGGCCATCCACCATAACCGATAGCAGATGCTTTTTTATAAGTTTGAGAAATACAGGGGAAGGTTAATATCCATTGTCCTTTCCGGATACATTTCAAACTATTCCTGTCGTAATAAATAACGATCTCATCACGGGGGTTAGCATTTTTTTCCTGTTTTAATAAAGGAAGAATATTTACGCCATCAATTTTCTTCATCGGCATTTTCGCTTTACATATTGAAACGAGTGTCGGAAGCAGATCCATACTTGCCGCCATATTATTACAAACAGAACCAGCCTTGATCTGTCCTGGCCAGCGAATGATGCAGGGAACTCTTACTCCACCTTCCCATGCAGTTCCCTTTCCTTCACGGAAGCCACCTGTATTTCCACCATGATCTCCATAAGTAAGCCAGGGACCATTATCGCTGGTAAAAATTACAATTGTGTTTTTTGTAAGACCGTTTGCTTCCAGTGTTTTCATGATCTCACCCACTGACCAATCGATCTCTTCCATTACATCACCATACAAACCAGCGCCACTTTTGTTTTTGAATTTATCCGAAACAGCTAAAGGAACATGCGGCATATTATGCGCCAGGTATAAAAAGAAAGGATTGTTTTTATTCTTCTTAATAAAATTTACTGCTCTCTCCGTATACATGGTGGTAAGCTGTGCAGCATCATCCAATGTCGTAATTGCTTTTGTTCTTTCATTTCCTTCGATCAGTTTCAACACCGGCCATTTGCCTCTTTGTGTTGTAGTATCAAGTGGTTTGCCATCATAATTCACCGGCCAGTAATCATGCGAGAACGGAAGACCAAGATATTCATCGAAGCCCTGGTTCAATGGCAGGAAAGGAACTTTTTGCCCCAAATGCCATTTGCCAACCATGCTTGTCTTGTACCCGTTTGCTTTTAATAATTCAGCAATGGTTTCTTCTTCAGGATTCAAAGCGATCTCTGCAAATGGACTCAAAGCTCCATTAAGACCAATGCGATTAGGGTAACAACCCGTTAAAAAAGAAGAACGTGATGCACTACAGACTGCCTGTGACACATAAAAATTTGTGAACCGCATTCCTTCATTTGCCAGCTTGTTGATGCTGGGAGTATGATATGGAAATCCACCATAACATTCAAGATCGCCATAACCCATATCATCCATTAATATCAGGATGACGTTTGGGGTGTTTGCTTTTTCTGGCTGCAGTTCAGGTTGTTTGAATCCCGAGAGACCAACTACCACTATCGCAAAACTTAGGAACCGAACAAGTATTTTATTTCTTTTCATACACAAGGTTTAAAGATCAGTTAACTGAATAAATAACACCTCTTGCACATTCAGTCGATCCATTCAGAACCACCTATAAGAAAGGTAACTATTATCGAGCTGTTTCATTATTCTTTTGATATATAAAAACTACTTTTTAGCTGGTAAAAATAATTTAGCCAGAGAGGGTCTTCAATAGACAATACGATGCTTTTAATGGTTTTTTCAATTATTTATTTGAACAGCCTTAAAAATTGAATCGATCTCTTCCGAAGGTTTTTTAGATATATTTATACCCCGAAAAAAGCTTATTTTTCAAAGATCCCCGGTTATTAAATTTATCTGAACTCATGGCTGCCACGCGACGTAAAGACGGATTTGTAGGTGAAAAGCAGATCACTGTTCCTGGATATATCCTGGAAAAGTTTACCGGGAATATGCCTTTCAACAGTTCTCTTTATATAACTCATATTGGTTTTTACCCCAGGGCACAATTTCATTTCAGGGAAAGAGAAGAAGGCTGCGATGATTTTATACTGATCTATTGCCTGGAAGGCAAAGGCCACTATTCCACTTCCATTGGAAATTTTGAATTAACGGCCAACCAGTTTTTTATTTTACCCCCACATCAATTTCACAACTACCAGGCAGATCTGAATGATCCGTGGACCATTTACTGGGTTCATTTCAGTAGCAGTAAGCTGAAAGAGCTGGAAGAGGAATACGAACTGGAAAGATTTATAAAGCCCACTAACTTTTTATTTAGTCAGAAAGTACTGGATACATGGAATGAAATGTATGTTTCTCTTGCACAGGAAGGATACACTAAAGAATCGGTCTGCTATGCCAATTTTTGCCTGTATCATTTTATTTCTTTTTTCATTTTTCCCGGCAACAGGCAAAAATTATTAAAGGAAACACAAACAGAGGATCCGCTTGCAAGATCGATCGCTTTTATGAAGGCCAATATTCATAAACAACTTTCCGTGGAAGAAATAGCGAAGGAATTTCATTACTCACCATCACACTATACAGCGCTTTTTAAAAAGAAAACAGGTTTGTCACCGATAGATTATTTTATCCGGATGAAGATCTATTATGCTTGTCAGCTGTTAACGCAACGGGAACTGATCATAAAAGAAATCGCGGATAAGATCGGGTATGATGATCCTTATTATTTTTCCCGGATCTTTAAAAAGGTAACAGGTAAATCACCGGCACAATACAAGAGTACGGTTTAAACTATTTCTTCAGCAGGAAGCAAACATTGAAAGTATTATTCTCAAATGCAGGATGATCAGCGTCTCCTTTGGTTGGTTCACCGATCGATGCTGCTGCAAATAAAGCAACAGGCTGTCCTTTTTCATCAGTAACTACAAAGGGGCGTTCAAGGTGAGTCAATTCTGTTTTCTTTCCGTCTTTCATTTTCATTTCCCTGAGCGAGATCAAAGGGTGTACAGCTGCTTGCCAATTCAATCCATCAATAGAGGTGATTAATGCTAATGCGCCGAATTGCGGAACTAATTTTTTACTGCTGGAATAATATTTAACCGCAGCGTAAAATCGTTTTCTTTTTTTATCATACCACATACATGGATCTTCACAAGCCATCTCTGCAGAAGTAAATACTTCACCAAGCATCTTGAACGGGCCATCTGGCTTATCACTTGTTGCCATCCAGAAAGTCATATTACCAACATTTGGTTTACGGGATTTATACATCATGTAAGATTTCCCATCTGGTCCCTGTGTTACTGTAGGATTGGTAGCTACTTCAAATGTGTTGATATTATCAGGAACCATTAAAGGCGCAGAAAGCTTTTCATATTTACCATTCACCAGGTCAGCAATGGTTTTTGCTTTTATCACCCCGATCTTTTGCGTGCAATTATATTTCAGCCAGTGTTTCCAGTCTTTGCTCATTTTTGATTCATCTTTAAACTGGAGTGATGAATCAAATGAATTGCTGATATAATAGAGATAATAATTTTTTCCGAATTTCCTGATCTGCGGATTATGCATAGTGAACCTGTCCCAATGATCAGGATCGCCATCGCCCTTCAACACTGTTGATACATATTTATAAGGGCCGTTGAGTTTATCGGAAACTGCATGAGCTATTTCGGAATACTTGCACCATCCTTTGAATCCATTGAAAATATAATTCATGGAATCATCATCCAATATTCTTTTACCGTGTGACCAGCGTGAATAAAACATATGATACTTTCCATCTTCTCCTTTGATGACGCTGCTGCACCATGTATAATTGTTCGATGAAAAAAATATTCCTGAAGAATCAACTTCTTTCATCAATTCCTGGAAATCCAGATCATCCTGCGCATAACTGGGCAAGGGCATACAAATCATTAAAAGAAGTCCAGTTAAGAATGAAAGAAAAAAAGTTCTCATCAGTTTATCCAAATAGTTGTATAGTTAAAATTAAAGACATGACCACAAACAAGGTATAATAAAAAGAGACGGCAAAAGCCGTCCCTTTGTTTCATCTTAGTCTACGGAAATATATATCTTTCTAACTTCTGTTCTGTTTCAATTACTATGCAAAACTATCCTTATATAATCCCCGTGTCGCAGGAATTTGACCAATTGTCAAAAGCATGGGATAAAACTCTACTTAAAATAATTTTTTGTTAATTCTGAAATAGTATTGCTGATTACTCTTGTTACTCTCAAATCATTTTTCGAGAGGCTTTATCCAAATAGCTTGTCCACCTGAAGCGATCAATTGTGTATCCAGTATTGTAGTGGCATCAACTTGTATACGTTTGATAGAGATCTTTGTACGAACCTTTGAAGCAGGATCATCATAATAGATACTTGCTTCATATTTTTTTCCCGGCATTAAAAAGTTCAATGGAATTTTCAAATCCCTTTTTTCAGTATTGGTAACTGTCCCAACAAACCAGTCATCACCTTTGCGGCGTGCAATGGTAATATGTTTTCCTATTTCACCATCCACCACTTTTGTATCATCCCAAACAGTAGACACTTTATCAAAGAATTCCAGTTCAGGTTCATCTTGTGAATCTTCAGGTTTGTCATACCAATACAAAAACTGTAGTGGACTATAGAATACAACTGCGAGTGCCAGTTGATGACCCGAAGTTGTTTTCATCACTCTTGCATTTTGTGTTTCTGCCAGGCGTGGTTTTAATTCAGGGCGATGATAGTAACAGATCGTATGGTCGGCTGCGCCGGCAATAAAACGAGTAAAAGGAAGAATGGTACTATTTGTTGCATCAGGCATTTCTTCATTACCACGTACACCTTCCTGTGTTAATAAATTAGGATAAGTTCGACTGAAGCCTGTTGGCCTATACTCATCATGTATATCAACCATCAAATTATACTTCGCACATTTCTTAATTGCTTCATGTAACCAGGTTGTCCATTTGTGCGAACCGACTTCAACAAAACCAAACTTAATTCCCCGAACTCCCCATTTCTGAAACAAAGGAAGAATTTCATCTAACTGTTTATACAATGCCCTTTGATTCACATAAAGAAATACGCCGATCCCTTTTTTATTTGCATATCGAATTACTTCCTGCAAATCCAAATCACTATTTGCATTGCGACGGGGATCTACATTTACTTTAGTAGCATCCGAAGAAGTTACATACTCATATCCATACCAGCCAGCATCAAAATGGATATATTGTAAATGACGTTTTACGGCAAAATCAATTAACTCCTTTGAGCCTTTCATTGAAAGACTCATTTCACGTATTATCTTTCCCGGCTTGATCCATGAAGTGTTTTTGATCTCACACGGTGGATTCAGATTTAACAAGAGATCATTATTTGCCAATAATTCTCCCGCATGTTCCGCTACCATTACTACTCTCCACGGAGTTGCGAATGGAGTAAAGAAATCGACACGATCATAGATAGAACAACTAACAGTATTGGGTTTATTTGCATCAAGTGAAAATTTTGTACGGGAATAGTTTACCATCTCTGCTTCTGCAAGACAAGCATATCTTCCACCAGGAAGTTGTAACACAAGGGGCCTTTCACTTTCACTAGGCCAGTTATTCATTGGCAACAACCTGTACTCACCTTGCGCCCTGTTTGTAAACCATGCCATTGTTCCTTCGGGCACTGTAAAACTTGTCAGCTCTTTCTGAATATTGATATCCTTTCCTCCTTTAGGGTTTTCAGGAAAAAAATATCGAAATGCAATGCCCTCGTTATAAGCCCGTACTTGTATTTGCAGTTTTAAATTTTCATCGTTGTTGCGCTGTAAAGTAATTATCATTCCCTGGTAATGATCACGAACCTGGCTTCGTTCGCCATACACTGGTTTCCAAACTGTGTCCTGCTTTGAAAAAGAAACATCATTAATAACAGATCCGCGTTCCCAACCATTTATTCCTAATAAAGAAGAAAGTACAACAGGTTTTTGATCATAAGAAATAGAATAAACAGGTGCTCCTTCATTTGACAGATCAAATACAAATTGAAACCTACCATCCGGTGATGATAGCTGTTTGGAAGATTGCGCAACCAAACACTGCGACGAAAGCAGACCACAAACAAAAAATATAATTATCCTAAACATAGTATCGTTTTAATCTTAATCACTACGGCAACATTCCCAGGGCTCATCAATTTATCCTTTTACTTTTTGTTCAATACCCATTGTTGATACCGCATTAAGGCCTCCAGGAAATAGTAATCTGCATAGGTAAGCGTCGTATTTATTTCGGAATTAGCAGGCATATTGCCAACGCTATGCATAAGAATGTATCCTCCATTCTCACCGGGTTTCGCTCTGTAATTTTCCGATGACAATGAACGAATAATTTTTTCGGCCTTATCTATATAGGATTTGCTTTCCTTTTTGTTGACATACTGCGCCAACTCTAATAACGCCGAAGCGTTAATGGCGGCAGCAGAAGCATCGCGATAAGCATTGGGAATACCCGGTGCATTAAAATCCCAATATGGCACGAAGTCTTCCGGCATATTTGGATGATTGAATAAAAAGCCAGCAATTTTTTTCGCCTGTTCAAGGTAGCGTTTATCTTTTGTGAAGCGATACATCATAGTAAAGCCATAAAATCCCCATGATTGGCCACGGCTCCATGCTGATTCATCGGCAGCGCCCTGCCATGTAAGTTTGCGTATAAGTTTATTTGTGGCAGGATCATAATCCAAAACATGGTAAGAACTTCCATCGGGTCTGAAATGTCTTTCCAATGTGCTGTTGGCATGAGTAATGGCTATATCCCTGAGGTGTTGATCGCCGCCGTGTTCAGCTACCCACATCAACAATTCCAGGTTCATCATATTGTCAATAATAACAGGGCATTTTAATTTGTCATTACTATCCCACGACTGAATGGATTGAATATTCGGCCGGTAACGAGTCGCTAACGACAAGGCAGCGGTATCAATGCTGGGTTTGTAAGCAGCGTTGTTGGTAATACGGTAGGCAGTACCAAAACTGCAGTACATCATAAAACCAAGATCATGATTGCCGGTATAGTGTTTTTCTTTCTCCAGGATGTTCAGTCGCTTTACTGCCTCCGCCCGAATAGCTTCATCTTTTGTGTATTCATAGATCAGCCATAGAGAGCCCGGATAAAATCCACTGCACCACCATTTGGTATCACTATTCACCAATTTATTGTCGTCGGGATTGTAATGACGAGGCATACTCTCTACAGGTGTTACAGCTGCAAGTATTTTATATTGGCTGCTTGCCAATTGCATATTTTCAGTAATCAGCGTTTGCATACTTTTTTGCGAATGGGCAAATGCGCCTATCATAAAAGCGAGGGATAAAAGAATAAGTTTATTACGCATTGTATGTTTATTAATTATTCGTTCAATTCTACTTAGACTCTTTATACGCATGATCGGCAGGAAGGTCAACGCCTTTCCAAAGTCTTTTGCTTGTCCAATCTTCGGCTTTACTGGTCCAGAATGGATCGTTTGCAGGTAAGCCAAGAGGTAACAATCCAACCGTGCACAAATACAAACTGCCTGTAGTAATATAATATTCGGCCATGTTTGGCTGGCTACCTATTACACCCATGTTGAGCCATCCTTTAGAATCAAATATGTTTGGAGCTTTCATGGTGCGATAGATAACGAGTGATAATGCGCTACGAACCTGTGCAGGTGAAATTTCGGCTGGCAAGTTTTTTTGTAAGGCAATTTGCGAAAGCAACTGGAATGCTCCAAAGCGATAGATCATGGAACGTCCAATAGGAGGATAGGTGCCTTCAGGTGAGATCAATCTTTCCTGCACTGCTGCATACCGTTGTGCTCTGCTCAAAACTTTTTGATACATTATGACTGTATCCATTTTTTTTTCACTCAACACCCTGGTAATATCAAGCATCATGGGTTGAATAACAAAACTGTTATAGTAATCCCAGTGCAACTCTTCGCCATCACCATAAGTTCCGTCGCCCTTGTACCAATCAACATGTTTTTGCAGCGCATACACAATGGGATGTATATCGCCACCATTACCTGATCTTATTAAAAAGGCTTCTATGATCGCACTAAATAACAGCCAGTTGTTTTCACCAGGTTTAATAACCCGCGAACTCTTTAGTGCATTTACAATATTTATCTTTGTCGCGTTATCAAGTGGCTCCCATAACTGTGTATAGCCCCGCAATAAACCTTGAGCCATAAAAGCAGCATCCACCAGCGGCTGTTGTTGTTTATTAAAATTCAGAAAGTCGGGTGAAGATGGATCAACTGCAACAGCTAAAGCTTTACGGGTTAGCTGGATATATTTTTGTCGCAGCTTTCCTTCTGTGCTGTTATCAGCCCCGAGTTCAAGCCATGGAGCTATTCCAGCTAATGTTCTACCAAAGGCTTCGAGATGGGCAACTCTTACCCGGTTGGAATCTTTATTAATTACCGGCATTTTAGCCCGCAACTGTTCCTGGCTAAGATTTTTTAATACAGGATCGGCAATCTTTATCATTGTTGCTACCCAATATTCACGGCTATCATATTTAGCAGCATTTTCCTGGCTAAAAGCTGAAAACTTGCACAGCAATACCAGCGCTGAGCTTACTATGGCATTTGAAACAAACTTTCTTCTCATACAAATTCTTTTTATGTAAGCAATTTATGCAACCTTACAATTTTCTTTTTGGATCATTTATTCTTTAGTCCAATTTTATCGAATGGAATTGCTTTAAACTCCGGCATTTTTTTGAATACATCTGCATTCGCCTTCAACGTAAAATTCATTTTAGAAAAATCAACAAACATATTTTCATCAAAAGTGAAATAATTTTTGCCGATATAACTCCATTGTGCGCTGCCGTTGTGTAACATCTTTACATTAACAAACAAATTGTTCTCAATAAAATTTCTTTTGGGCATCGCAGGAGTGTCTTCAAAATAATTTTTGAGTTTGGGATAAGTCGTGGCGTACGGCGCTTGCTTATAATTTACAGCTTCGAGCCTCTTTTGAAAAATACCGTCTTTGTCCAGATTTCCTTTCGCCCAACCCATCAAACGATTATCAAGATGAAATGCCATGGGTGATCCAATGAAAATATTATTACGGTAAACATTATCGCTGCCACCACCAATTAAAACACTACGCATGCCAGCCAGGTAAAAAATATTTCCTGTTACTTCCATGCCGCAGGCACCATCATCATGATACACTGATACGATGAGTCCATGATCGTTCCCAATATGATGAAAGAAATTGTATTGAACTTTATTCCCGAATTCACTCGGGTCTCTGCCATAATAAATGGCTCCCATATCATCACCATCTGTTACCGCATGATGAATTACATTGTACTCGATCAAATGATCATTACCATGGAGAAGTATAGCACTGCCGGGACAATTGAATATCTCGCAATTGCGTATCACATTGCCAACTCCATCAATATTTATCCCTGCTTTATAAGAACGATCCAAACGATTAAAATCATGGATGCTGCAATTCACTACCTGGTTGTTTCCTTTCTTCAAAGTCAGTCTATCACCACCACCTAAACTAATTCCACCGGAACCTGTATTGTAAATTTCACAGTTAGAAATTATGTGACCTGTTCCTGCTTCACGGTTAAACGTCGTATGCTTATACATATAGTTCATCAGGCTGCCCAGTTTAGCAGAAGCAGGTTGACCATCCCCTTCATGCGTTAATTCCGTAAATGGTTCTATACCTTTTCCAATACAAACTCCAACGATACCAAGATTGCGAAAAACACAGTTATCAATTTTATTGTTATTCCCTTTTTCAATGTATACTCCCATACCACGGGAACATTCGAAGTTTATTCCATTGAAATGAATGAAGGAAGTATTTTTTAATTGCACCAGTGGTTCTTCCACCATTGATACTTCAATTGTTTTCAACTCTTCCGGTCGATAGAAATATAAAATACCTGAAGCCCTGTCGATATAATATTCTCCGGGGCTGTCAATTTCTTCGAGCAAATTATAAGCGAACCAGCGTTGGAAATTTTTTCCGCTTTCAAATCCATATAGTGTCTCTTGCTTTGTAGAAATAATTTTGTTCTTCAGATCAAGGTCTGCAATTTGTACGGCATCATCGGCATATCCGTAACGAAAAAACCCAGAGATCCATATATCCTTTGCTTGTGTCCAACGATCGGGTTGATCAGTCGAAAAATGAAATTTTCCTCCGCGATGTGAAAAATCTCCATTGCGTGGTATTGAACCGGCATCCAAAACTTTTCCTAATGGAATCAACGTATCATTAGGATAACGGGCCAAATGCATCGCACTTTTGTTACAAAATAATTCCATTGGTGCCGGCTGATAAGGTCTTGCAAAACCACGAGGAGTTAATGTTCCAAAATCTTTAATGCCCAATTTTTTCAGATCGACCTGGAGAATTTTATTTTTAGCGGTGGTTGGAAATCTCTTTAAAACAAGATCGTCTTTTACCGGTGTTGCATATTTAACCGGTATGGAAACACCTCCCGAAAACGATACCGTTTCATTATTATAAGAAGAATAAGTAACAGGATAATTTTCGGAACCCGAATCAAGGCTATCAAATAAAACACTGTTTTTAAAAAAATAATCACCGGCTCTGAAGTAAACAGAAATGAAAATGTTTTTTTCTTTCGCTAAGATCTTTCTTACTTCCTTACGAGCTTTTTCTAAGGTAGCAAAGGGTTTTGCTATCGTACCATTGTTCTTATCATTTCCTGAAGGCGAAACAAATAACTGTTTTGCATTCTGTGAATGAACAGAAGTTGAAAACAGTATTAAGCCCAGGATTATGATCTGAAATTTAAATGACTTCATCTTATTATTTGGATGCTGAATAAATTATTTCAATCTATTCCATGTTTTTTTATCAGCTGTTTCAGTTGTTACACAGAATAGCCTGCTCTTTTCAGAACAGGCTATTCTTATAACTTTAAAATTTATAAATACTAATAGCCCGGGTTTTGTGTCAATACCGCTCCCGTGTTCGCTACAATTTCTCTATTTGGAATAGGCAACAAACTAACCTTGCTCGGAGCTGTCTTTCCATTATCAAGCAGGTAGCCATTGTACTTGTTCAAATACTCAATCAACTTTCCTGTTCTCATCAAAGTACTCAACCTGAATTCTTCACCGTACAATTCCCTTGCTCTTTCATCAAGGATCAGATCCATATTTACATCTCCTGCAACTACAGGAGTTGCCAATGCTCTACCACGCACAACATTTATATCCGCAGCGGCGGCAGCGTTATCACCCTTCAACATATTGGCTTCAGCACGCAACAAATAAGTTTCAGCCAAACGCATGATATACCAGTCTTTCCAGTTTCTACCATTGTCATTTGGTCTTTTGCTCGTAGCATCTGTCGCCAAGCCTTTAGGCACTGCACGCACAAATTTTTTGTAATGAGGGGTCATTCTTGGTTCCCACAGAGTGAGTGTGGTTGCATCTACATTACTTTTCGTCATGATCTGACCGTAAATGGAACTCGTTGGATTCGTCATATAATAATTACGTTGAATATTATACTGAGAGTTCCTCATGTCGTTGGTAAAGTCATTTTTATATTTCCAGATCAGGCTATCAGCATAAGCAGTGACGATCAAAGTAGCAACAGGTCTTCCAACCAATGTATCCATTAACCAATTGGATTTTCCACTAACATCTTTTGCCTGCCAGGGAATAGGTCCCCACCATCTGTCAAACACGAAATTGCCACCACTTGTACTTACATCAAGATTGTCACCACCTTTGATGGTAGGATCCTGGGAGATATTCCAAATTGCTTCTTTATTACCTTCTTTATAATTAAAGTTTCCTTCCTGGAAAAGATCCCAATAAACATCGCCCCATGCAGTAGCTGGTCCCTGGTAATCATATCCCGAGAATGTGAAAGTCTTTGCTACACCAAAACGTGTAGTCATTAAGCTGTTTTTACCATTTGTAATTACAGCAGTAGCGGCAGCAATAGCACCAGTATAATCTTTCAAGCAAATATTGATCTCTGACAATAGGTGATAAGCTGCTTCACGAGGAGCTCTTCCACCTTTCAACTGATCAATGGTTGGCATATACTGAATCGCAAATTCGAGATCAGCTTTACATTGCCTGTACACTTCATCCTGCGTAGACCTTACATAATCAAACTTTGGTGTTTTGGTTTCATTCAAAATCAAGGGAACACCACCCCACATATTTGCGAGGAATTTATAAGAAAATGCACGGAGAAATTTTGCTTCTCCCACAATTGCATTCTTTTCATTTTCTGAGGTCCATTTAGCCTGGGGTCCATCAGCCCTGTCAATAATAGTGTTTGCCATTGAAATATACCTGTATAAACGGCCCCACCATTTGCTGGCAAATCCATTGTCAGCGTTCATAGTGATCCAGTTAAAATACTGGGTCTTTTGAGCCGATGCATTTGTTTCCACATTGGTTAGATCCAGATCCATACCAAGCATATCATAATTGCTGGCAGCATCCTGTGATGCATACATATCTGTTCTAAAGGCTAAATAAATACCAGCCAGCGCTGACTCAAATTGTGCCTTATTACTAAATGAGTTCTCCGGAGTATAGAAATCCAATGGAACTTCTGAGAGATCCTTTTTACAAGAGCTTACAACTATCGTTGAAAGCATTGCTGAAATGATTATTATCTTTTTCATATTTCGTTTTCTTAGAAATTAATATTAAAGTTCACCATCACGTTACGCAGTGATGGAATGGATGAAACAGTAAGGCCGCTACCTGTAGCTGCATCCAGCCCTATCCATTTGGGTGCATACGTTCCGAGGTTGTCAGCACTCAGAGAGATATTCAATCCCTGGATACCATACTTTTTCACAAATTTGGTAGCCTCATAACTCAGTGCCAATTTCTGCAGCCTGATAAAACTTCTGTCGTAGTATTTCGGCGCTCTTACAGAAGCCTTGGTATTATAGCTTAGTCTTGGGAATTCAGCATTAGGATTGTTTGGGGTCCAGTAATCGTAAATAGGATGATTCATATCACCCCTGTTTGCATAACCATCGTTCCATGGAGTGTTGTTACCATTAATGAAATAATCGCCACCACCCCAAATCGAGTTAATGTAAACCATCAATGACCAGTTACCATAAGTAAAGGTGTTGGTAAGGCTCCAGCGGAAATTTGCACCTGAATTACCAAGGAATACACGGTCAGAATCTGAAGTGATTTTGCCATCATGGTTTACGTCGAGTAATTTATAAGTACCCGGTTGAAATCCTGCCATGATAGTAGCTGCGTCCTTATCAGACTGTTGCCACATTCTCTCAACTTGATAATTGTAAACAGTACCCAACGGTTTGCCGATAAACAGGTTTGAAGAAACAATGTCATCTTCCTTGCCATCTCCATTCCTGTCACCCAACAAATGAGTTATTTTATTTCTATTGAGCGAAAATGCGGCTTCGCTTCTCCATGAGAATTTCTTATTGGTGATGTTAACAGAACGCAGATTCATTTCAAGTCCGCGGTTCTGAATTTCACCAGCATTCGCTACGATGTTTGGAAATCCTGATATCAAGGGTAGATCCAATGTGAACGCCATGTCATTTGTGCGAGTCGCATATCCGTCTATTGAACCTGAAATTCTGTTTTTCAGGATACTGAAATCAAGACCAAAGTTGAGACCGGTTGTTGATTCCCAAACCAGGTCATCATTACCAAGCGAACCAACAGCTTGCGTGTAAGTATAATTAGCGTCACCCTGGTAATAGTAATAACCGTTTGAAATTTTAGAAAGGGTGCTGTAAGGATTGATGGATTGATTACCATTTGTACCGTAAGATGCACGCAATGCAAGTGAATTAACGAACCTAACGTTATCCATGAACTTTTCTTTCGAAATATTCCAGTTAACCCCTACAGAGGAGAAGTTGCCGTATTTGTGGTTGGCTGAGAAAGCTGAATAACCATCGTGGCGGATCGTTCCTGTTACAGAATATTTTCCACCATAAGTGTAAGTGAGACGTGCCATCTGGCCAATGCTCTGCGTTTCTGAACCCGAAGTAACTACACTTTGAATAGCACCTGCTTGTAAGCGGTAAGTACCAAGCTGATCATTATCAAAGCCGCTGGCAGTAAGACTGTCACCATAGGCTTGCGTTTTCTGATCTGAATGGAGCAAAGTCAGGTCAAAGTTATGCTTGTCGGCAAATGTTCTGTTGTATTTGATCAGGTGATCAAACAAAGTAGCCGTACCTCTTGCATAGGCTCTTGAACCAGTACCCTTAGGACCTTGTCCCTGGTAAGTATTGAATCCGTAAAAGGATCCTCTTTCAAGCGTATTCTGAGTTTTGGAATAAGTAGCTGTGTACGACAATCCTTTTACCCAGGGAATTTTAACGGTTGCATATCCAATTCCATTCAGGTTACCTGTTCTATTGTAGGCTTCGTTTGCCATCATGGAAAATGGATTTACATAAGAAGTTGTTGTTTGCGGGAACATGTTGTAGCTGCCATCAGCATTATACACATCAGCATATGGGCTAAACAGGTAAGGACTGCTGCTATTGCTCGCAACTCCATACATGCGTGAATCCGGATAACTCCTGTTGCTATAGAAAGATCTTACCCCGATAGTCAACCAATTAGTGACCTTAGATTCCAGGTTCAGTCTTATTGAATAATGTTTAAAGCGGTCATAAAGAATTACACCTTTTTGGTCTGTATAGTTTCCTGAAAGGAAATAACTCATCTTATCAGTGCGTTGTGAAACACTCAGAGAAGTATTGAAATTATAACCTGTCTGATTGAAAAGACTATACGGATCTTCCAAAGTAGGCTTATGATCAGGTGTTGCATTGTAATTCACCTTCTCATTTGTTTGCAGGTAATTTGGTGTTTGATCCATAGGAACAACCGTACCGTTATCATTCAGGAAATCATTCAAATGCTGCATGTACCCCTGCGCCCCATACACTTCCAGTGGTTTCAGTTGACTGATAGTTCCATAACTTGTACGCAGTTCAAACTTAGGTTTGCCATTCACACTTATTCCCTTTTTTGATTCGATCAGGATAACTCCGTTAGCTGAACGTGAACCATAAACTGCAGCTGCACTTGCATCCTTAAGTACGGTTACGCTTTCAACATCTGAAGGAGAAATATCAGCAAGTGAGCCACTGAAGATCACTCCATCTAAAACGATCAAAGGTGCAGTGGATGCTGCAATGGTATTAGTACCTCTGATAGTAAATCCAGGTACGCCCCCTGCTGTATTGGTTTCGCCTACGTTCAAGCCGGCCACGGTACCTTTCAATGTTTCCATAATATTGTTTACGGTAACATTTTCATAGGTCTTCAAGTCTGCCTTTACTACTGCACCTGTTACAGCTTGTTTTTTCTGCGTACCATAACCTACCACAACAACTTCCTGTTGTTCTGTTGCTGATGGTGTAAGTGAAATATTAAATTCTTTTTGATTTCCAATTTTTACTTCCTGTGGTTCCATACCAACATAAGAAAATTGCAAAACCTTAGCGCCTCCAGTAATCTCGATGCTGAATTCGCCATTTTCATTGGTAGCTATTCCTTTGGCACTACCTTTTACTG
This sequence comes from Chitinophagaceae bacterium, assembly GCA_035318985.1. GTDB lineage: Bacteria > Bacteroidota > Bacteroidia > Chitinophagales > Chitinophagaceae > VBAS01. Next base: position 13,788 of record DATHDP010000015.1, on the reverse strand, counting down.
TAACTGAAACACCTTGCAAAGGCTTACCAGTTTCATCAGTTACTTTTCCGCGAACACCTAATTTTTGTGTTTGCGAAACCTCTTGTGCATAGGTTTTATTAGCTGTCATGCATGACAGAGCCAGTGCAATAACAGTAAAACACAAAACCCATCGATTCTGTGTTAAGAATCGCCCCTGGCGAATCCGAAAAACATCTAGTCTCATAATGTTGCTTGTTTTTAATTTAAAATTTTTAAAAACAGGTGAACCCTGTCTTCTTATTCCTTCAATTGATTTTTATTTTATCGAAATCTGTTTCTTTTTGCTTTATTAAAAAATTGATCATGTCCAAATGAATTTTTGCCGCCACATGACTTGCATCGTGTTTTAAAACCTCGTTTAAATAATTTGATGATGCTTTATAATTCTTCAGGCCTAATTCGCCCAGGCCTTTTAAATAACGACAATGATTTTTATTCTTCTCATTTAAGTCTGTATCAAATACCAACAGATCAGGAAGTGAGACAGCGAAATAGTCAATTTTGATCTCATCATTGAAATGCTGATCAGCAAATTCAACCAAGCGGTGAAATATGTTTTCTGCGTTTTTGGATTGATCCAACTTTAACCAGGCTAATCCCTGGTATACTATTTTATCAGGCTGCGGATCATTATAGAAAATTGCTTGCACAGGTTCACTAATTCCTTCAGTTGCTTGTTTAAATTTTTCGATCGCCTGCTCATTCATTCCCATTGCTTCATAAACACAAGCCTGTAAATAATGAATATCATTTTCCTGTGTTCCAAGTAATTTTCCTTCGCCTAAATTTTTGGGATATTGTTCTGCAGCTCCCAAGAAACAAAGCGCCGTGTCAAATTGTTTTTCCTGGATAGCTTTTTTGGCAAGTTCTAAATGACATATTAAATACTGACGAACAACTTTTCCTTCTCCACCTTCCCATGGATGAAAAATTCTTTCCTCCAGCATCTTCATTGCCGTATTATAATTACCCAGGCTATTTTCAAGTGAAATCTTTTCCAGGTATAGATCATCTCTCTGCACAACAAGTGTGTGATACTCGTTTAATATTTCCAATCTTTTTTTAATGGAGTAATTCAGTCTTTTATATAACTGATCTAACTCCATCAAAACCCTTGCATCATTTTTATCAATGGAAAACGCAAGTTCGAGAGCTTTAAGAGCTTTCCCTGGTTGCTGTTCTTTATTAAAATATAACAAAGAAAGATTCCGATGTGCCGTAGGAAAAGAAGGATTGAGAGCTATACTTTTTTCAAAAGCATTTATAGCTTCAGCATATTGACGAAACCCAAACCATAAATTTCCCAAGTAGTAGAATGCTTTATCATCTTTGGGATCAGCAGTAATCGCATATTGTAATACTTTGATCTCTTCCATTTTATTGGGAAAGCAATAATCTGATTTGCAGTTATAAGCTTTTTGTGCAAATATTTTTGCTGCTTGTTCGTCACCAGCCTTTGCTGCAAAATAACTCATAGCATAATACGCCAACGGGTATGTTTCATCGTTTCCATTTACATATAATTGCAATAGTTCGATAGCTTCTGAAAAACATCCTGCATTGCTATAATCAAATGCATACTCTAAATAATTATTCGGCGCATTTCGCATTAATGTTTGAAGATTTTTCAACGTCTCATCTGCCTTAGAACTTTCACCGGTTTGCTTCAATAACAAATATTTCTCAAAACTGCATGCGAAGTTGAATGGATCGATTTCCAATGAATCCTTGATACAATCAAATGCAGCGGGGTAGTTCTTTAATTTTCTAAGCGCAACTGTTTTTAAATGTCTTGCAGAGTGACTGTGATAATTTCTGATCAATGATTTTTCGATCAATACAAATGCCTCAGAAAAATTATTATTTGATATACCTATTCGTGCTAATTGCAAAAATCCACTGTGTTGCCAGGAATCGTTCCATGTAGCCTTATAAAATGCATCATATGCATCAGATAACTTATCCTGGAATTGCAAGCTTATTCCTAAATTATAATAAGCCTCTCCATCGTATGGATTCGGATTTCTAGACGTAATTGTTTTAATTCCTCTTCTGAAATATGTTTCAGCTTTTGCAAATTGTCCACATCGTAATAATTGTAATCCCATCGCATTATTACACCTGATATCGTTTGGTTCTCTCCGCAATGCTTCTGCATAATAATCCGATGCCTGGTAAGTAGCATGACGATATTGTTCAATATGCGATCCATTCAGGAATAAGTCTTCAATGCTTTCTATTTCTGAAGGCTGTTTTGCTGGTGTTGCGGCTTGCGGAATTTCGGGAGATTCTGTTTGAGTTAATTCATAAGTAACCAAACCCTTTCCATCTTCGCTTACTACATCCACTATCAGATCATTTATATTAAATACAGATGATGTTTCAAAACTCATTTCAAATACTTGTTCAGGGGACAGATCTGCCTGGAACCCCTTTATTATCTTTCGATTGCTGTTATAAATATTAATGCTGCTTTTCGAATAGATACTTGTTGCATACACAATTACCGAAACTGTTTTTTCATTTATTTCAACATTGATCATAGCTTCTTTTGTAGCATTTTTTACCATTCCAACTTTATGATATGGCATAAAATATTGCTCAAAAGTTTTTTCTTCATTTGGTTGCAACCAGGAAAAATCAGGTTGATTATCCGTGAACACTCCCGTCATCAATTCAATATATGGTCCGTCTTCATCAGTCAAGTTTCTATCCCATGTTTGTCCGAAATTTCCATTGCCCCATGTCCATTGTTTTTTGCCTGGTGAAATGTGATGATTTGCTACATGAAGGATCCCGGATCGTGTATCATGTTCATAACCGCCAACAAAGTCAAAATTTGATTTAATAGCCATATAAGAAGTTGGTACCGGAATATTTTTATACATGGAAATATCAGTGCCTGGAGCATAATTCACTTTATAATATGTGCCAGTAGCGATCGGGAAATCTGATACATCTCTTTTGCCATGATCAAACACAGCATGTACGTCAGGTGGAAAAACAGATTGATAATGATCATTCACTTTCACTGCGGGGTTGGCCCACCATAGAAAAGTTTGAGGTAACAATGAACGGTTAAATAATTTTCCCTTGACTTCCAGGTATGCTTTGTCAGGATATAAAGTAAAACCAGCCTGGCATTTAGTACGAAACATGAGTTCTACTTCATTTACCCAAACCGTCTTGCTGCCATCAGCATTTTTTTTTATTGTAAAATCAACGGGTAAAAAAGTAGAGGGGCGATGATGTTGAGGCCAGTTAAATTCAATACCTCCATTGATCCAGGGACCAGTTAGTCCAACCAAAGCAGGCTTTATGACCTGGTTATAATAAACAAAATCACGTTTCCTTATTTTATCATAAGCACGGTGAATGCGGCCACCGAGCTCAGGAAGGATCATGATCTTCAAATAATCGTTTTCAAGAAACAAGGCAGTGTATTCCTTATCTTTTTTTTCATCTTCGATCTTCTCTACAACTGCGTGAGGATAAACATTTCCGCTGCTGCCCTGGTATACTCTTTTCTCCAGAAAAATGGGATTCTTTTCCGGAGCACCAGTATTATATGTAGGCAAGACGATCTTTTCTTGCCAAACCAAAACAGATCTTTCCATATAGCAACTTTATAAAATCAGCCTTAACCAATGATTTCCGTGAGCAAGGTAGGGATCGAATAAAAGCGGCTTACCCGCCACTTTATGAATCATGTTGATTAGATGACCAACTCCAGTATTCTCGATATAAAATTTAGCAACTCGTGTTCACCCGGGGATCATCATATCAAGAGGCAAAACTAGATCGCCTTAAAATTTTGCAGATAGAATAACTTACGGTAATGATGGACTATTTTATTAAATTGTGTTATGAGTGCAACCCGGAAAAGAGAAGGATTCAAAGGGCAAAGAGCCATTGTAATTCCGCCAAAAATTCTTGCAAAGCATTTTGACAATCATCCCATTGTAAAGCAATTATATGTAACCGATATTGGATACTATCCCAACGCCTTATATCACTATAGGAAAAGGATCCATGGGGCAAATCAACACATCCTGATCTATTGTGTGAAAGGAAATGGTTGGGCCAAAACGGCTGATAAAAAATATACTTTATCAGCCGGTGACTTTGTATTGCTGCCAGCTAACACTCCCCACGAATACGGAGCAGACGAACAAGACCCATGGACTATTTACTGGATGCATTTTAAAGGAACAAACAGTTCTGACTTTGTTGATATGATGCTAAAAAAAATGGGGGATCATGTTGCATCTATTTCATTCCAGGAAAAGAGAATGCAATTATTCGAAGAAATTTATACAAGTTTAGAAAGAGGTTATAGCATAGATAATATTTGTTATGCCAGCGTTTGTCTTCAACATTTCTTAGCCTCCTGTTGTTTTGATAATAATTTCCTGTCGATACATGAAAAGACAGATAGTATTTCACTATGTGTTAACTACCTGCAAAAACATATTGATAAACCACTTTCTTTAAACGATATCGCAAGTGCGGTAAATCTCTCGGTGTCTCATTTTGCCAGTATATTTAAAAAAAATACAGGCTTCTCTATTATTGAATATTTTAATCATTTAAAAACCCAAAAAGCTTGTCAGTATTTACAATTTACTGATCTACGGATTAATGAAATTGCAGATCGCCTGGGAATAGAGGATCCTTATTATTTTTCAAGAATGTTTACGAAAATAGTTGGTACCTCTCCTAATAAATACAGGAGCAGGAGAAAGATCCTGGTGATCGCTGATAAACTAGCATAAATAATATTATCCATCATTTTCAAAACAAACTCTATTTATTTGTCCGGGAATAAAAGCAGTTTTGTCTTTTACAAAAGATTATACGATGAGCAGCCACCATCAATACAATTCAAAATACATACTTGCTTTATCATTTATTTCTGCACTAGGCGGGTATTTATTTGGATTTGACTTCGCTGTTATCTCAGGTGCATTGCCTTTTTTAAAAGATAAATTCAATCTCAATGAATATTGGGAAGGTTTTGCAACAGGTAGTTTAGCATTGGGTGCGATCGTGGGTTGCATTGCTGCAGGTAAAATTGCAGATAAGAAAGGAAGGAGACCGGGATTATTGATAGCAGCTTCCGTTTTTTGTATTTCATCATTGTTCATGGCATTTGCCCCAAGCAGAGATGCATTTATAGCTTCCCGATTTGTTGCTGGTATTGGTGTAGGAATGGCCTCAATGCTTTCGCCATTATATATAGGAGAAATAGCACCAGCACATTATAGAGGCAGAATGGTAGCTATTAATCAATTAACAATTGTACTCGGTATTTTAATTACAAATATTATCAATTACACGCTTAGAAATGAAGGTGATGATGCATGGCGTTGGATGTTTGGGCTAGGTGCTATTCCTTCTTTGCTTTTTTTTATTGGTGTTTTGTGGTTACCGGAAAGCCCAAGATGGTTATCGCAAAAGAATAAACTTGCACAAGCCAAAATTATTTTAGAAAGAATTGGTGGAAAAGAATTTGGTAATACAACCATTACTGAAATTCAAAGATCATTTCAGACTGTCAACAAAGCAAAGTTCGCCACGATTTTTGAGAAAAAAATATTGCCTGCAATTTTAGTGGGAATTGGCCTGGCAGTGTTTCAACAGTTTTGTGGTATCAATGTAGTATTTAATTACACCGCTACAATTTTTGAAAGTATTGGCGCTTCAAAAGATGATCAACTGCTACAAACTGTATTTATAGGAGGTGTAAACCTTCTGTTCACATTACTCGCTATGGCTCTTGTTGATAAAATAGGACGTAAACCTCTTATGCTTTTAGGAGCAGGGGGTCTTACAATACTGTATTTATTTATTTCATATTTACTCGGTATCAAATCAGCATCCGTTTCATGGTTTCTGTTAACCGCAATTGGCATTTATGCATTGACGCTTGCACCTGTAACATGGGTTTTGATCTCAGAAATTTTTCCAAATAAAGTTCGGGGTACTGCTACATCAATTGCTGTATTGAGCTTATGGGCTGCTTACTTTATTCTCACTTTTACTTTCCCTGTTATGTATAACAAGCTACAGGAGAAAACATTTTATGTGTATGCAGTAATTTGTCTTATCGGATTCGTGTTTGTCTATAAAAAAGTAAGAGAGACAAAAGGAAAAACGCTTGAAGAACTGGAAACTGTATTTACCCCACACTGATCCAGCATTTTTGTAATAAATAAAATTGCAAAAATGAAACTTCGGATATTGCATTGAAAATAATCTTCAATTGATAAGCATGTTTTCCGAAAAACTCATTCATTTTTATCAATCTCTTCTTCCTCCTAAAAACTTACCGAAGGGCATCGGGATCTTATTTCCTCAAAAAGATCCACAGGTAATTGAACTAATAAAAAAGTTTTTTGAAAAATATTTCAATGACTCTAAGCCGCGTCGTTTAATGTTGGGTATTAATCCCGGAAGATTTGGCGCAGGCATTACAGGTGTAAATTTTACAGCGCCGCGACAATTAAAAGAAAATTGCCGAATTGATCATCATCTTGGCCTGACATCAGAATTGTCTGCTGAGTTTATTTATGATATGATCGGTGAATATGGAGGGGTAAAAAAATTTTATACTAATTGGTTCATCGGTTCCGTTTGCCCGCTGGGTTTTATTAAAAATGGAAAGAACATCAATTACTATGATGATAAAAAATTATTGACTGCAGTAACTCCATTTATAATTGATTGTATCAATAAACAAATTGCTATTGGCTTCAACACAGAAAAATGCCTTTGCATTGGTGGCGAGAAGAACTTTAAATTATTATCCGGATTAAACAATGAACACAAATGGTTCCGGGAGATAGTTCCACTACCACATCCCCGCTTTATCCTGCAATACCGCCGCAAACAGAAGGAAAAATACATTCATCAATATTTGTCGGCCCTGCAACTTGGCCGGTAAATAGTTTCCCTTAGCTTTGCCCTTCCTTAATTTTTCGCATATGAAAATCTTACAGGGTTCGAGCCTCATCTGTTAAGAACCTGAAATTTCCGGAATTCACGTAAGCAACAACCTGTTGCTATTTATTTCATTTATTATAAAAAGGATTTTCAATCATGCAGAATAAAACTGTACATAAAAACAAATTTTCTCATTTTACTTCTTTAGTCTGGCAATCCATCAAAGGAGGTGAATATGATTATACACAAGGAAGCATTCGGGTTGCAATTGTATTATTAGCTGTTCCTATGATCCTTGAGCTAATGCTTGAAAGTGTATTTGCCGTTGTAGATATGTATTTCGTGAGTCATATGGGGCAAGGCGCCAAACAGGCCATGGCAACTGTTGGCTTAACTGAATCAGTGATCTCAATTGTTTATACTCTTGGATTTGGTGTCAGCATGGCCGCTACCGCAGTAGTATCAAGAAGAATTGGTGAAAAAGACAATGAAGGCGCTGCCCATGCCGGCGCACAAGCTATTTTGGTAGGAATTGCAGTATCAATCGTATTAAGTATTGCAGGTGTCATCTTTGCTCCATCTATATTGAAATTAATGGGAGCTGCACCGGATGTAATAAAGGAAGGAACTTCTTTTGCCCGTATCATGTTTGGCAGCAGCTTAGTGATCATCATGCTCTTTTTGATCAATGGTATTTACCGGGGCGCAGGCGATGCGACCATGGCCATGAGAAGTTTGTGGATTGCCAGTGGTATTAATATTATTCTTTGTCCATTACTGATCTACGGATACGGACCATTCCCGGAACTAGGATTAAAAGGAGCCGCTATTGCAACTGTTATTGGCAGAACAACAGGAGTTATTTACCAATGTTATCATTTGTTTGGCGGCAAAAGAATAATTCATTTAGTGCGACATCATTTTAAATGGGATGCCCCAATTATAAAAACTTTGGTTGAGGTAGCATGGCCTGCGACCTCACAATTTTTCATTCAAAGCGGGAGCTGGATCGTTCTTTCCTATCTCGTTTCTAAAACGGGAAGTACCGATGCAAGTGCCGGTTACCAGGTAGCGATCAGGAACGTGGTGTTCTTTATTTTACCGGCCTGGGGTTTAAGCAATGCAGCAGCAACTTTGGTTGGGCAAAACCTAGGCGCTAAAGAACCGGGTAGAGCAGAAAAAAGTGTACTGCTAACAACCAAATACAATGCAATTTTTATGGGAGTAGTTATGCTTCTCTTTTTATTCTTTTCATCATCCATCATCAGCATTTTTACAAATGAAGCCAAAGTACATGCTTACGGTGTATCTGCATTGCAGATCATAGGAGCCGGTTATATTTTTTATGGGATTGGTATGGTAATGATCCAGGCATTGAATGGCGCAGGCGATTCAAAAACACCTACAATTATAAACCTGGTTGGCTTCTGGTTTTTCCAGATCCCATTGGCATGGATACTTGCAGAAGGGTTTGACATGGGTCCAATCGGTGCATTCATCGCAATACCTGTTGCTGAAACTTTCTTAGCATTAGCGGCCTGGTATTATTTTAAAAGGGGGAAATGGAAAGAGATAAAAATTTAAATCATGAGGCTGTTCTTAATGAGCAGCCTTTCTTTTTATCTTTAATCATAACTTACAGCAATGGACAGTCACATAATACACCAGAACAGGGTGCGGCAAATATTTTTTTTGGTAATTATCGTATTGCTTGGATTATTATTATTTAGTGAATTATACACTTTCCTTCCTGCATTGCTTGGGGCAGTTACCTTATATATAGTAATGAGGAAGTGGATGTTTAATCTTACTCTAAAGAAAAAGTGGCGAAAAGGCTGGACGGCTGCCTTGTTGATGCTCCTGTCGATGATCGTTATACTACTTCCCATCGCTCTTCTTATCAATATGCTTTCTTCAAAGATCACTTTTGCTATTCAACATTCTGATGAACTGGTGGTGTCGCTAAAAAAAGTTGTCTCGGATATTGAACACAAATTCAATATTAAAATTACAAGAGATGAAAACATAAACCGGCTCGGTGATTTTATCAGAAGTAGTATCCCAAAATTACTCGGCGCTACCTTCAATACATTAGGAACAATTTTCTTTATGTATTTCATTCTTTATTTTATGCTGGTGAATGGCAGAAAAATGGAAGCGAATATTTATGAGCATATACCATTAAAAGATGAGAATGCTGTGATGCTGGGCACAGAAGTAAAGAATATGGTGCTGAGCAATGCTGTTGTCATTCCTGTTATTGCTGTTTTACAAGGCGTGGTTGCTTTAATTGGTTATTTGATCATTGGCGTTAATGAACCCTGGTTCTGGTTTGTAGTCACCTGTATTACAGCCATGCTTCCCGTAGTTGGTGCGGCGCTGGCTTATGTGCCACTTGCGATCATCTTTTTTGCTAATGGCGATACAGGCAAAGGGATCTTTATGCTTATATATGGCTTTGGTGTTATCGGTACAGTTGATAATATATTTCGTTTCACTCTTGCAAGAAAAATAGGAAATGTTCATCCGCTTGTTACCGTATTTGGGGTCATCATCGGTTTAAGTGTATTCGGTTTTATTGGTTTGATATTCGGTCCGCTGCTTATTTCACTTTTCTTATTACTATTAAAAATTTATAGCTCAGAGTTTATCACAAAACAGCGCCAGGCACATCATCATCACCATCACATGGAAAACTGATTTTTCCGTAAGTAGATTTTCTATTAGACGTACTTAATCGCAAGTATTTCCCACAAATAGTAAAAGATAAATACTGTTTCACCTTGTATTTTCTCAAAGTGGATAATATTTTTATGTTTAAGCCCGTTTAGAAATCCGAATCTGTATCCGTGCCTAAGTTTATAAAAACCATATTATCTTCCGTCTCTGCCGCTGCATTTATGTTTCTTCCGTTATTAAATGCAGGAAACAATTCAGCTCTGGCAAAATTTGAATCTAATTTTTTTATTAATGATCCTATCGGAACAAAATCATTTGATCCGGAAATGGAATTGATATATGACAGCCTAAAGCTTGGAAAGAAAGGATTGAACAAGGAAGCGTTCAACTATGCTTATACAGGTTATAAAAAATTAGAAGAGGAAGGTAAGTTGAATAAAGAAGGGTTGATCACTATTTGTGATCTCAGTCAATCATCAAGAAGAAAAAGGCTTTATCTCATAGATCTGAATGAATGCAAACTCTTACTTAACACTTATGTGGCACATGGAAAAAATTCCGGTGGTGAATACGCAAGAAAATTTTCCAATAAACCCGAATCATTACAAAGCAGTCTTGGATTTTACAGAACTAAAACAACTTATTACGGCGGTCATGGACTTGCCTTAACAATATCAGGGCTTGAGCCCGGCTTCAATGATAAAGCTGAAAGAAGAAAGATAGTTGTACATGGTTCCCAATACATCGGTGATAATTACAGAAGATGGGGCAAATTTATGGGTCGCAGTTTTGGATGTCCTGCTGTTCCAATGAAACAATCTAAAATACTTATCAATACGATTAAAGACGGAAGTTGCCTTTTCATTTATCATCCAAGTAAAACCTACTTGAAAGGATCTAAAATATTAAACGGTTAATTGGACGTATAATAAGGATGGATGAACAAAAAGCTCAATCTGTACCCTATGATTGGGCTTTTTTGTTTTTATGCGTTAACGAAATAGTGTGCAGCAAGCTGAGAGATTATGCCGATCATAAATCCATAATAAATTTCCTTTTGCGAGTGATCAGAAACGAGAAGTCGCGAAGTACAAACAATTCCAGCTATTAAAACCGCAATTGATAAATAAAATGAGAAACTGCTGCTGTCAGTTAAGGCCAGCAATGCTATGAAGGTGGTCATAACACCAACCGATATTGCATGCATGCTTACTTTCATGGAAATATTTACCAGGAAACCTAATACGGATGCATTGAAAATTGCCATGCTCACACTTACCAGGTCTTTTATTTCATGATTATTTTTAAATACATACCAATTCCAGAAATAAAAGATCATACAAATGATATAAGGGATGATGCGATCCCTTTGTGTTTTTAAAAAAACAGAATCAATAAATTTCAAAGCCCGAAGCAAAAGAATACTTGCTAATGGAAGAAAGGTGCAGTTCACAAAAACCTGCAATAATATTCTGAGATTGAACCAATCACTAATACCGGCAAATTGATAAGAACGAATTTGAATGATGAAATAAGTAATGTAAAGCGGAACAAACAACGGGTGAAAAACATACGAAATAAATTTCGCGGGCAATTGTATCAGTAAAGGCTGCCGCGGTGTTTCAGGTATACTTACTTCTTTCAATTGATTTTCGTCGGTAATAATTAATCTGTCGGGCATGTTATAATTCTTTTCGCAAACGAGCCACCGGAATATTCAGTTGTTCCCGGTATTTGGCTACTGTTCTGCGTGCAATATTATAACCTTTTTGCTGAAGCATTTCTGTAAGATGTTCATCACTTAGCGGCTTCTTTTTATTTTCTGCTTCAATAAGATCGCTAAGGATCTTCTTTACTTCTCTTGTTGAAACTTCTTCGCCACTTTCTGTACTTAATGATTCACTGAAGAAAAATTTCAACCGGTAAGTGCCGAATTCTGTTTGTACAAATTTGCTGTTGGCTACCCGGCTTACTGTAGATATATCAAGCCCTGTTTTTTCTGCAATATCTTTGAGGATCATTGGGCGGAGTGTGGTTTGATCACCCGTAAGAAAAAAATCGTGCTGGTGATTCATAATAGCGGTCATTGTATCAAGCAAGGTATGCTGCCGTTGTTTAATAGCATCAATAAACCATTTAGCCGAATCGATCTTTTGTTTAATAAATAGAACAGCTTCTTTTTGACGTTTATCTTTTTTTGTACCGCGATCATATTCTTTCAGCATGTCACGATAACCTTCACTAATCCGCAGTTCCGGTGCATTTCTTGAATTCAATGTTAGCTCTAACTTGCCTGCATTATTCATTATGAAAAAGTCAGGCACTACATAACTTTCTGCTTTGTTTATTTCTCCAACATTACCTCCAGGTTTAGGATTCAACCGGATGATCTGTTGCATTACTTCTTTTAATTGCTCGTCATTCAGATCAAGACCTCGCTGTATCTTTTCGTAATGCTTTTTAGTAAACTCATCAAAGTATTTTGAAATAGCCTTAATAGCAATGCTTACATTTTTCCCTTCATCCTGCAGCCTGTTCAATTGAAGCAATAAACATTCCTGGAGATCTCTTGCTGCCACGCCGGGAGGATCAAAATGCTGAATACGCTTTATCAGGCTTTCAACTTCTTCTTCCGTTGTCATTACATTCTGACGAAAAGCAAGATCATCAACAATAGCGGTGGTTTCCCTGCGCAGATAACCATCTTCGTCAATGCTGCCCACAATTTGCTCAGCGATCTTTTGCTCTTTCTCATCCAATTTCAATAAGCCAAGCTGATCAAGCAGCGTTTCATAAAAACTCGTTTCCATTTTAAATGGAATTGTTTTTTTATCATCATCATCGCTACCGTAATTATCATCCCGCATTTTATAATCAGCAATATCATCATCACCTTCTTTTACATATTCGCTGATGTCTATATTATCATAATCATTTTCGCTGCCATCTGGTTCTTCAAAATTTTCTTCTCCATTCTCTGTAAATTCATCTTTCGCTTCCTCGGAATCAGCATGATTCTCTTCTTCCTGTTCCAGGGCGGGGTTTTCCTCCATTTCTTCCTTTATCCTTTCTTCAAGATTGGCGGTAGGTACCTGCAACAGCTTCATTAGCTGAATCTGCTGTGGCGATAGTTTTTGTAGTAGCTTTTGCTGTAAATTTTGACTCAGAGCCATGGTTGCTTATTGTAGTTCTTCGGTTAATTATGCCCTTTTGAAAAAATCGGGCCAAATATCAAAAATCAGGCCGTAAATTTACATACAATTAAAATAAAGGTGCCGCAACGAATAAATATTATTCTTGTTGTCTTGTTAATGTTAACTGGAAAAGTTTTTTCGCAGGAAAAAATTTTATCCATTGATCCAAATTCAATTCATAAAAGTGGGGGAAGCTTTAACCCGAATTCAGCAGATCATATTCAATATAACGATTGTTTTAAAGGCATTTATTTAAAAATAAATAATGCAAAAAATAATAATGACAATTATTTTACATCAGGATATCTTCCTTTGAAACAGATTTCATTATTGAATAATAATTTTTATTGCAATAACCTCGGCTTCTTCTGCAAAAAAGAAATTCAATTAGAAAAGATCACTTCTGTCCCTTTACGCTTCCGGCTTGGTTCGCTTGATTATGTAAATCGGTTGGAAGGAAAGAAGTAGAATTTTTTTGATTTGGATTCCTAGGCAACCACTCCATTTGAGGAGTCGCAGCCTGTAGTTTATAATAATTATTTCTCAAGCTATCACTCCATCCATTTGGGTTATTATTAAATGATTTGCTGCTGAAATAAATGCTGCCTTGTACATTGGGGTATTGTCTCAACAATTTTATCTGGTTGGGCAATTCGTTTGGATTTCTCCATGCTGCATTGCTGCCTGAACGGTAAATACCGAGACCGATATATAAATTACATCCATAAGAATTTTTACTCCACCATTCCAGCATTTTTGCATAATCAATTTTATCATGCCCGATCTCTAAGTAAAGTTGTGGTGCTACATAATCAACCCATTTTTCTTTCAGCCACAATAAAATATCAGCATATAGATCGTCATAATTGGTTTGCCCCGCTTTGCTATCACTGCCTCTTGGGTCTTTGTCTTTATTTCTCCATACACTAAATGGTGAAATACCAAACTG
>DATHDP010000014.1:0-26807 GCA_035318985.1 Chitinophagaceae bacterium | reverse complement strand
TGGCGCCACAACGTAAATAGTCACCATAAGAAAAACCACCCGGCAAAATGATGCAATCCTCAGTATTAAACATGCTAAGGTCTTTGTCTTTGTGCCAGAGCATGATCACTTCCTGGTTCATATCATACTTTAAAGCATCATGCATGTCCCTGTCGCAATTTGAACCTGGAAAAACAACAACACCGAATTTCATATTGTAAGTTTGAGTAGAATACAAAGATATTTCAGATTTTAGATTTACGATTGCAGATTTTATCAATTTCTATTAACAAATTCCGAATATCACAAATACTCCTTTACCAATCCCAAATCTTCAATCTAAAATTACAACTGATCACCATCCCGGTCCGCCGTATTGATAGATCAATATAAACAAGATCGATATCCAAAAGATAACAGTCGGTATCCAACGCTGAGGCGGGTATAAATAAGTGCAGGCATGAAAAGCAGCAAAAGGAACTATTATGAGTATCCAGTTTTCAAGTCCTTCTGCCGTATTATTTAAAAATGGAATAAAAAGGGCAAACAAAAGATAAATAAGCAGTAGGCTCCAGTTCTTACGCACCTGGATAAGCATCTTCCTTAAATTTTCCTGGACAAAATAACCACCGATAAGAAATGGAACGATCAATAAAATACCTCCGATCGCCAGCCACAATGATTGTCCCGGTGAAGGCAATGCGACATTGATCGGGTGAAATAAATGTTGCCATGACCATTTGTTTGAAAAAAATAAATAGGCTGCATAAAAATAATAAGGGGTAGTAACGCCCAATAAGCAGATCACCCATTCATTTAATCGAACACTGCGCATTACCAGCAAAGCGAAAATGAGCCAGAAAAATAAAATTATTGATGGAAAAAAAATAAATGAGCTAATGCCTACTGCTACGCCAATATTATAAACGGTGCTTTTGATCGAATGTTGATTTGAAATTTTAAACAGTTCTGAAAAAATAAAAAGCACAAAAGTGTTTACCATTAATGGCGCAGAAAAACGATTCCATTCAGGCATCAGCGATGTAATAACAAGATAGGCGGTTGCAGGTAAAAAATTTAACCGCTGCATCATGCGGTTCTTGTTGATAAGACTGTTAAGCTGCAATGCTTGTGTAAAAAGAAAGAAGTAGGTTATTACTGCAAAAAGTAACCCGCCATTTTTACTACCAGACCTTAGAAAAATTACAATTTCACGATAAAGGATGGCAGCGTTATCAGCAAGTTCAGGTGACGGGGCGGGGTTTGTGAAGATTGGCAACTTAATAAGTATGCCCATCACAAACAGGAAAAGAATGTTAGCTGGTGTTTTTTGTTTAAATAGGCCGATCACAGATAATGGATTGTAAGTTGTGAGTTGTCAGTGGTGAGTGACAATTTTTTAAGTATCCGTTTAAACACTCACAATTCACCACTCACAACTCACTATTTAGTTAAATTCAATTTTTGCAAAGCAAATATAGTTACGATAAAAACATGGCACAATAAACTGTTTTGCACTTATCTGTTTTCCATATTTTGGCAAGAACTCATGTCCTTTATCCAGCCCTCTTAGTGTGGGGTTGCGGGTGATCTGCCCATCAGGCGTCAGGGAGAAATCATTCAGCAAAAGATTTTTTTTCTCCTGCATATTAAAAAGAAAATGTAACTGGCCTCCTGTATTCATCACATTGTATGAAATACGGTGATCCGATTCATCATCAAATTGCTCTTTCCTGATGATATTGCTCCATTCAAGTTCACCTTTATTTGTAAAAAGAAGAATAGCCAAATTTTCTGCATGATAGCGTACAGATTGATTGCTGTTACCAGTATTTCGCCATGAAGAATAATATGGCGAGTAATAATCATACGGATAGGAAAAAGGAGAGCCATACATATAATCCCACCGGTTCCAGGCAGAAGAACGTGAAGTTGTGTAATAGGCCTCGGCGCTAACTAAAAAGCCCCCATCTTTTTTAATGAAAATATCTCTTATAAAAAAATCATTGAAAGCCATCTTGGCATTTGATTCTCCTTTTGCTTCATTCCGCAAATCGTCACTAAACTCAAATGACCTTTCCAGTTCTGGCTTCCAGCTACTCCTATTCATTGCTAAAAAATAAATGCCTGTAATGTTTCCGCGTTTTTGACCATAATAGAATGCGCTGAGAAGATACCGCTGGTTAGTATTATCTACTTTTATCTTCAGTTCATCAAGATAAGTTTTTTCAAGATTCAGGGGATAATAGATAAAATCATCTTCCATTGCTCTTTTTATGATCATGCTGGCATTGGAAATGCTTTCGTTTGACGACCGATAAAATTTTGTGAAAACAAGGTTGCCTTCATTATCCATAACAAATTCTCCTAAATGATCATTCCGTTCTTCCATCTGGATCGTAAGAATTGTCTTTTTCTGTAACTCCAGGCTGCTATTATATAATTTGGTAGTAAGAAGAAATCTTTCCCTGTTCTTACTGTTGATCTTGAAAATGATTATTTTTTGTTTGTCCTCACTTGCTATAACTGTGTATATTTTATTATTAGCAGATCCGCCAAGAGAAGTGGTATCCAACTCTACAGGGTCGGACATCTTTTTTCCCATCCCATCAAGCTTTACTGCTGCGCAGTGTACAATATTTCTTCTCTGGTATTGGTAGACAGCATAGATATGATCAGTATAAGTAAAGAAATCAACATTGATCATCCTGTCATCAGGTAAATACTCATGCTTCACCTTATCGATCATTCTCATTTCATTATCATAAAGACAAATAAAGCTTTCGTTTCTTATATTTTTATAAATGAGATAATTGTTTCCCATTTTACCAATGATCTCAAAGTCCATCTTCCGTGAATCATCACGATCAGGTTCAGATATAAGAATGCGTTGAGCATTTACCGAATTAAATAAAGACACTAAAAAAAAGAAGAAAACGAACCGGCAAAGCAATTTCATAGAAGCCATTTTTTTACTGTTTAAAGTTACAGGTTGTTGTGCAATTCTATTCATGATGAAATGATAAAGATGCGGTTTTTCATTTTTTTACATGAAAGAAAAAAATTGCCCGGCAACAGACAATTATTTTACAAAAAACAGGCCGGTTAAGAAACAATGTTTTTCCGATTTGCATTATTTCTTTTTACCTATACCTTTGTTGGTTAATTCGTACACCTTATCTGTACGGGTATAAAAGAAAATTTTTCGTGAGAATCCCCACCAATAGAGTTACACTAGCTGGTTTACTGGTAGCGATCGGTATTATTTATGGAGATATAGGTACTTCTCCCTTATATGTATTTGGCGCCATAATAAAAGGAAAAGAAATTTCAGAGGAATTAATACTCGGAGGATTATCCTGTATTATCTGGACACTAACCCTACAGACAACCATTAAATATGTGATCCTGACTTTACGAGCTGATAATAATGGGGAGGGTGGCATGTTCTCTTTGTTTGCTTTGGTAAGACGACATGGTAAATGGGCTGTAATACCTGCCATGATGGGTGGTGCCGCTGTTTTATCTGAAGGAATTATTACTCCTCCAATTTCTGTTACTTCGGCTATAGAAGGTCTTAAGCAAATAAAATTGTTTAGTGATATTGGTCAATGGACCATCGTGGGCATTGTTCTTTTCATTCTTGTTATTCTATTTTTCCTGCAACAGTTCGGCACTTCTACTATTGGCCGTTTTTTTGGACCAGTAATGCTGGTCTGGTTTAGCATGCTTGCAGTTCTGGGGTTAGGTCATATACTTGATGATGTCAGAGTTTTGAAAGCATTTAATCCTTATTATGCTATTAATCTTTTGACACAATATCCACGAGGGTTTTGGATACTTGGAGCCGTGTTTCTTTGTACTACCGGCGCCGAGGCGTTATACAGCGATCTTGGGCATTGTGGAAGAAGCAATATTCGCATGTCATGGATCTTTGTAAAAAGTAGTCTTATTCTTAATTATTTGGGACAAGGTGCCTGGCTGCTTAATCATGTAGGCTCTTCAGTTGACCCAAATATTAATCCATTTTATGCTTTAATGCCGGAGGGGTTCAGATTGATCGGAATTCTTATTGCTACCGCTGCCACCATTGTTGCAAGCCAGGCTTTAATTTCTGGTTCCTTTACATTGATCAGTGAAGCGATGCGGTTAAATCTTTGGTCGAAACTCAAGATCAATTATCCAACAGAAGAAAAAGGTCAGCTGTTTATCCCTGCTGTAAATATGTTGTTGTTCCTGGGTTGTTGCGGTGTGGTACTGTATTTCCAGAAAGCACAAAACATGGAAGCAGCATACGGACTTACGATCAACTTTGGTATGCTGATGAATACCACACTGTTTTCTTATTATCTATTTACACAAAGGGCCCCGCGACAGTGGATCGTTCTTTATCTTATAGTATATCTTACAGTTGAATTATCATTCCTGGCTGCCAATCTAGACAAATTCACGCATGGAGGCTATGTTTCATTTATCATCGGTGGTGTTTTGTTTATAACCATGTATATATGGTACAGGGCGAGAAAGATCAAAAACCGCTATGTTGAGTTTGTAAGATTGGAACATTACATTCCTAAGATCCAGGAACTCAGTAATGACAGGTCGGTGCCTAAATATGCCACACATCTTGTTTATATGACCAGTGCCAACAATCCAAAAGAGATCGAGCACAAGGTCATTTACTCCATATTAAATAAGAAACCAAAACGAGCTGATATCTATTGGCTGGTTCACGTTGATACATTGGATGATCCCTATACAAGCGAATACAAAGTGGATCATATTATTCCAAATGATATCATTAGAATTGAATTCAGACTTGGCTTCAGGGTACAGCCCAGAATTAATCTGATGTTTCGTAAAGTGGTGGAAGATCTTGTGGCAAATAAAGAAGTGAATATTTACAGTCGTTATGAAAGTTTGGAACGCAGCAATACAGTTGGTGACTTCCAATTCATAGTAATGGAAAAATATTTAAGCCAGGATAATGAACTTCCATTCTGGGAAAGGGTTGTGATGAAATTTTATTTCTGGTTAAAGGAGATCAGCTTGTCGGAAGAAAAAGGTTTTGGACTTGATCTATCGACTGTAACCGTAGAGAAATTTCCATTGATAGTAGCACCGGTATCTGCAGTAAAATTGAAAAGAATAGTAGAAGAAGATGAATTATAAATAAAAAATAAATATTCATTCATTCTCTCTTTATTACTTTTGCAAATCATATTAATAGACCCGTCATTTGAAATCTGCTCCGGGTCGCAATTATGTCCATAAATATCAAAAAGGTTTCTCCCTTAGGTTTATTAGTTGCTCTTGGTATTATTTTCGGAGATATAGGTACCTCGCCGCTCTATGTGTTTAACGCCATCATTGGCTCAAAAACTGTTTCTGAACAATTGATCATTGGCAGTCTTTCATGTATCATTTGGACATTGACATTACAAACTACTATCAAATATGTGATCCTTACTTTGAAAGCAGATAACCGTGGTGAAGGCGGCATCTTCTCTTTATACGCACTTGTAAGAAGAAGAAAACGATGGTTAGTAATTCCTGCTATGATCGGCGGCGCAGCGTTATTGGCCGATGGTATGATCACACCTCCTATTTCCATTACCTCTGCTATTGAAGGTTTGCGACAGATCCCACGATTCAGTGACATATCGCAACAAACAATTGTTTTAATGGTCTTAGGAATTATTACAGTGATATTTTTTTTACAGCAAGTTGGCACGGCTTCAATTGGCAAACTTTTCGGACCAATAATGTTGATATGGTTTTTGATGATTGCAACAATGGGACTTCTTCACTTCCTGGATGACTGGAATATTTTTAAAGCGCTGAATCCATATTACGCCATCGATCTTCTTGTCAATTATCCGCAAGGTTTCTGGATACTTGGTGCCGTATTTCTTTGTACTACGGGAGCAGAAGCTTTGTACAGCGATCTTGGTCATTGCGGCCGTGGTAATATCAGGGTGTCATGGATATTTGTAAAATCATGTTTGATCATAAACTATCTTGGGCAAGGTGCGTGGCTGCTTGCAAACTATGAAGGCAAAGGTTTTAATGTATCGCAGATGAATGCTTTTTATGGCATCATGCCAGAAGGTTTCCGGATCATTGGAATTGTCATTGCGACAGCAGCTGCTATTATTGCGAGCCAGGCATTGATCACCGGATCGTTTACATTAATCAGCGAAGCAATGCGTTTAAATCTTTGGCCAAAAGTAAAGATCCGGTATCCTTCGGAAGAAAGGGGACAAGTCTATATCCGTGCAATTAATTTTTTACTGTTTACAGGATGCGTTTCCGTTGTACTATATTTTCAGCGTTCATCAAGAATGGAAGGTGCTTACGGTCTCGCCATTACGCTTTGCATGATCGCTACATCAATACTCTTCGCCAACTTTCTTGTATTACGAAGAACCAACCCCATCCTCGTTTATCTTTATCTCGCTGTATATTTTACTATTGAAGTTTCATTTCTTATTGCCAATCTTGAAAAATTTCCTCATGGCGGTTATGTCGCATCTATTGTTGGTGGTTTACTTTTTTTCACCATGTATATTTGGTACAGGGCAAGAAAGATCAAAAATCGTTATGTGGAGTTTGTTCGGCTGGAAACTTATATTTCAAAAATACAAGAGTTGAGCAGTGATAGATCAATAGCCAAGTTTGGCACTCACCTTGTTTATTTAACCAGCGCTGACAATCCGAAAGAGATAGAGCATAAGATCATTTATTCAATTCTAAATAAAAAACCAAAGCGGGCCGATATATATTGGTTTGTGCATGTGGATACAATGGATGACCCGTATACTTGCGAATACAAAGTAGAGCACATTATTCCAAATGATATTATTCGTGTTGATTTTAAATTAGGTTTCAGAATACAACCAAGGATCCATATTTTATTCCGACAGGTAGTGGAAGCATTGGTGATCGACCGGGAAATAAATATTTCTTCAAAATATGAAACGGCAGACAGCAAAGCGAAAGCAACAGGTGACTTCCAGTTTATCGTAATGGAAAAATACCTGAGTCATGATAATGATCTTCCTTTCTTTGAACGTATCGTTATGAATTTTTATTTCTGGCTCAAAGAGATCAGTCTATCTGAAGAAAAAGGATTTGGCCTTGACCAGAGCAATGTAACAGTTGAAAAATTTCCACTCATCATCGGAGAAGTTGAAAGACTCCCTCTACGACGAATACTGGACCAATAAAGAGTTATTATAGGTTAGAATCAGTTTCATTTAAAACTATTATCTTTTCTATCTTAACTACTATCTCCTTTGCCGCATTTTATTTATTATATCGTTGGTGGAATTATCCTTCTTTCTGTACTAGTCTATTTTTTCCAGGAAAAATTCATTTTTAAGCCAGAAAAACTAAAACAGGATTTTGAATTCAAGTATGATGTTCCATTTCGGGAATATTTTTTTGACATTGAACCCGGCGTAAGAATAAATGGCCTTCATTTCTACCGGGAACAACCAAAAGGTCTCATACTTTATTTTCATGGTAATACAAGAAGTATAAAAGGATGGGCCAAATATGCAAGAGATTTTTATCGTTACGATTATGATGTTATATTGTTGGACTATCGCGGTTTTGGAAAAAGTACTGGCAAACGTGGTGAAAAAGAAATGCTCAATGACATGCAGTTCATTTATGAAAAATTAAAAGAGCAGTACAAAGAAGATCATCTAATAATCTACGGACGAAGCATGGGAAGTGGTTTTGCCAGCAAACTCGCTGCAGATAATAGACCCCGATACTTAATTCTTGATGCACCTTATTATAGCTTTAGAAAAGTCGTAGAAAGATTATTACCCATTTTGCCCATAAGGTTGGTGCTACGGTTTCATTTAAGAATTGACAAATGGATGGAAGCGGTAAAGTGTCATACCTATATTATACATGGCACAAAAGATCGGTTAATACCAATTTCTCATAGTGAAAAACTTCAAAAGATCAATCCAAGATTGATAACCCTGATCCGCATTCATGGCGGGCATCATAATGATCTCCCTTCATTTGACGAGTACCACAATTTTATCCGGGATATTTTAAAATACTGATCCTGGCACAGCGAAATTTTCCCATTGTTAAGGAATCTATAATTAACAGCTTTTAGAGTTACATGGATTACTGTTTGAACGTATTACTTGTAAATGGAGGTATATATGAGAAAAATCTACACATTAGTTACTCTTGGGTTTGTCTTGTTAGTTGCCGGTTGTAAAACTGCTGCTAAACTATACGACAAAGGAAATTATGATGAAGCCGTTGAACTGGCCGTAAAAAAGCTGCAGAAAAAACCTGATGATGAAATGAGAGCATTGCTTCAAAGTGCTTATCAATATGCAGTAAACGATCACGAGACACGCATTCATCAACATAGCTCTAGTACAAACGATCTAAAATGGGAATGGATATATTCAGAGTATGCTTCGTTGCAGAAGCTATATGATGCGATCCATCGTTCTCCTGAAGCATTGGCGATCGTAGATCCTGCAGATTATTCATCTTACCTGCACACCTATGCTGATAAAGCAGCTGATACAAGATTTCAGCGTGGTATGATGTGGATGGATAAAAACGATAAACTGAGTTTCAGAAATGCTTATCATGAATTTGAAATAGCACTACAATACAGACCTGGTGATCTTACTTTTATTGAAAGAAGAGATGAAGCATATGAAAATGCAGTCGTGAATGTAGTGGTAATGCCAATGCAAAATGACCGCTACCGGTTTAGCTCTTATAATAATTATGAAATCACCAATTTTGAAAATGACCTGTTGCGCCAGTTGCAGTATAATACCGGCAACCAGTTTGTGAAATTCTATAGTTCATGGGATGCAGATAGCCGTAATATCCAGGCCGATCAGTTTGTAGATTTTCGTTTCAACACTTTTGATCTTGGCAGAACTAGAGATGAAAGAAGCACAAGAGAAGTCTCAAAAGATATTGTTGTAAAGGAAACAGTTTATCGTCCTGATTCAATTGTAAAAGAGTATAAAAAAGTATTTGCAAAAATAACAACTACAAAAAGATCTATGTTGTCTGAAGGTAACCTGCAGATAAATGTCCGCGATGCAAGTGGACGTTGGTTGTGGAATGATGATATTCGTGGTAATCACAGCTGGTGTACAGAGTTTTCAACTTACACGGGAGATGAAAGAGCTTTGAGTGAAAGTGATAAGCAACTTGTAAACCGCAGGCAGGATCACCCACCTGCTGAAGATGAAATAACCAGGTGTATCATAAATGAGATAAACAGTAATATGACTGGCAGAGTAAGAAATTATTTTAGTCACTTATAGGATTCAATATAGGTTTAATGGGAGGACATGATTCGTTCATGTCCTTTTTTGTTTTCATCTTTGCCGGTAATGAAGATCAATTATAAAAAAGTTTGGAAATGGGTTAAGATACTTTCCATTGTTTATGTACTCGGGGGCGTCGCACTATATTTCTTACAGGATTATGTTCTTTTTCACCCGGTTACATTAAAAAGAGATCATAATTATAATTTTCCTGAAAAATATAAGGACATCAATATTCCCATTACTGAAAATTCCAATTTGAATATTGTTCAATTCTTTTCTACTGACACAATAACAAAAGGAGTGGTCCTATATTTTCATGGAAATAAAAAAAATATTTCCTGGTATGCAAAGTATGCTCCCTACTTCACGAAGCATGGATATGAAGTTTGGCTGATTGATTACCCCGGATTTGGAAAAAGTACCGGCAAGCTCACTGAACGAACCTTGTATGACTGGGCAAATTATATGTACAAATTTGCCCGTACAAGATTCAGTGCTGACAGTATTATTATTTATGGAAAAAGCATGGGTACCGGCATTGCTACCCATCTTGCTTCCATAAAACCCTGCAAAAAACTGATCCTTGAAACTCCATATTACGATTATCCTTCCGTCATCAGGCATTATATTCCCATTTATCCGATTGAATGGATGATTCATTATAAGATCCCTACGCATGATTATATTGAAAAAGTAATAGTTCCTATTACAATTTTCCAGGGTACGGACGACAGGCTGGTAACATACAATAATGCAATAAGATTAAAACCATTTTTGAAAGCAGGAGATGAATTTGTAACAATTGATGGTGGCAGCCACAATGATCTTTATGACTTTAAAGAAACGATTGAGAAATTAGATTACTTGTTAAAGGACTAACCTGAAAGTGGTATTTTTCAGAGTGTGGCACCTCCCTAATTTTGAGATATGAAATACTTTATATTATTACTGCTGTTTGGTGCATCCTTAAAAGCAATTTCCCAAAAATCTCATTCAGAGATATTGAACATGACAAAAGAGATCAAGATAATCGACAGATTATATCTTGATTTGACTAATCTTGAAAAAAAAGAAATTGATGATGCAACTGCTTATAAACTTTTCAAAAGGATGTATGGTAACAATAGTTCTTTACCAGGCGACACTAAATATTATGTAGCTGGCAAAATAACAAAGCATCCGGATTTTGATCTGCTATTTCTTTATGCAGAGGAAAATAAAACCGATAGTGTTCTAAATTTCAACTTGACTCTATTAACAACAAGAAAAGACGGATCATATGTTTCGTTATTGGACGCTGCTTCAGACAATTATTATTTACGCAAGAACAAACCCGAATTCCACAAGACTCGTTCTTATTTATACAGCGATTTTAAAATAAGACAAGAGACTGAAGTATCGTTTTTTGGCAGAAAGTTTGAAATGGAATACAGGATCAATGATTATGGAGTTTTTGTGTTTTATCCGAATTATGCAAAGAACTGATATTATTCATCATTCTTCCAGCGTCGCTTTACTATTCCCAACTTTTAATTTATAACCAACGCCTATCTTCAACGCATAATTTTCTTTTCCATGACTTACAGGGAAATCAAAACAAACTGGATAATTATATTCAGCAACAGCATCACGGATGATCTCATGCACAGTCTGACCAAATGGCCTTTCTGTGTCTTTCATATCAGTAAATCCGCCAACGATCAATCCAGCAAGTTTATCAAGTTTGCCACTTCGTTTTAATTGATACATCATGCGGTCTATGTTATATAAATACTCTCCCACATCTTCAATAAAAAGAATCCGGCCTTTTGTTTTAATATCTGATTCCGTACCTACAAGATGAGCCAGTAAGGCAAGATTGCCGCCAACTAATTCTCCGATCCCCTCTCCTTTTTTATTAAACTCGTGTTTTTTGCATTGATATTTTATTTTTTTTCCCTCCAGTACATGCCATAGCGATTTCACAAATTCATTCTTAAATCCATCTTCATTAAAAGCATTTGCCATCGGCGCATGCAGTGTTGAGATAGAATAATTACGATAAATATGTGAATGAAGTATCGTCACATCACTAAACCCTATGATCCATTTCGGGTTCTTTTTAAAATTTGTAAAATCTATTTTATCAATGATCCGGCTAAGTCCATAGCCACCTCTTGCACATAAAATGGCTTTTACATTTTCATCATCCAGCATGTGCTGAAAATCTTCTATTCTTTCCTCATCCGTTCCTGAAAAATAATGATACTGTTGTCCGATAGTTGTTCCGACCTTAGTAGTATAACCCCAGTCTTCATTTATTACACGAATACATTCTGAAATTTTTTCTACCGGCATAAAACCGGCGGGGCAAACCAATCCTATCGTATCTCCTTTTTGTAAGTACGGGGGAATTTTTATCATTGCTTTATCTACTTTAAATTTCCTTTAAACTAACGGTTTCCGAATTTATTTCAAGCCGGTGCTTTGCTCCACATTTTAATGCATAATTATTTCTTTGATGACCAACAGGGAAATCAAAACAAACAGGATAATGCCAGGCTTTTACTTTTTCTAATACAACATCCTGTAAAGTTTTTCCGAAATCATCTGAATCTTCATCTACTTTAATCTTAAACCCACCAACGATCAATCCTTTTAACTGAGACAATTTTCCTGTACGTTTTAAATTCCAGAACATACGGTCAACGCTATACATGTATTCGCCTGTATCTTCTACAAATAAGATTTTTCCGGCCGTATTGATGTCTGATTTTGTACCGGCCAATGTCTCCAGCATTTTTAAATTCCCTCCGATTAAAACTCCATCAGCAGTTCCCAATTTATTTTGCGGATTTGGAACAACACTATATTTCATTTTCTTCCCGCTTAATGCCAGTTGAATAGATTCAATTGTTTCAATTTGTATCGGTTCTGCTAAACTCCAGTCATCGGGAAAACTATTACACATTTTTGAATGGATGGAAACAATACCAAAATTTTTATTGAGATGAGAGTGAAAGACAGTGACATCGCTAAAGCCTATGATCCATTTAGGCTTTGATTTAAATTTTTCCCAGTTTAGTTTATCAATGATACGGACAACGCCATAACCACCCCGGGCACACATAATGGCTTTTATTTTGGGGTCATCCAGCATTTTCTGAAAATCCTTTGCTCTTTCCTCATCTGTTCCACCAAATGTAAAATCTCTTTTATCGATCGTTTCCCCGATCTGTATCTTATAACCCCAACTTTCCATTTTCTGTACAGCAGATCGAATTTCCTCAGTGGTAATATAACCAGCCGGTGCGGTGATCCCAATAATATCCCCTGCTTTTAAAAAAGCTGGAGCAACAAATAAGGCTTCATCCGCAAAAGCTGAAATTTTTGGAATAGCTGGTAAATAACTAGCAGTTAATAATGCCCCAATTGAAGATTGAATAAAATTCTTTCGCTTCATGGTTTAAAGTTATCAGTTTTATGTCAGCTGACAGATTTTGCAGACGAATAGCTGAGGTTCGTCGCATCATTTTCAGTATTCATAAAAATAAAGGGCTTTACTCATTATCTTGCCCGCATGGGGGCATCATGGTATTCAAAAAAATGGGTAACGGTATTGCTGCATGCTGCTGCATGGCTCTTTTTATTTTCATTACCCTTTTTATTACGGCCATCAATGAATAATGCACAGCCAGCGGCCGAAGAGCAACATTCCGCAACAATTATTCTGCGATATATACTAAATGATATTTTGTATATAGGCTTCTTTTACCTGAATGCCGGTCTTCTTATACCTAAATTCATTTACAGGAGAAAATACAAAGAATATGCACTTGCCATCACGGCTTCATTTCTTTTGCTATTGATCATTGGGTGGCTGCTCATTTTCGGAATAATGGATCAACGGGGGTTTAATTTAAGCGGTCATATTTTATTTAATTTCTTTTTCTTCCTTTTCTTTTTTGCAGGAAGCACGGCGTATAAACTGACCGTGGATCGTGCCCGTGCTGATCGCATTGCCAGGGAAAAACAAACTGAAAATCTTAAAACAGAATTATCGTTGCTACGTTCACAGGCAAGTCCGCATTTTATGTTCAATGTGTTGAATAATATGGTGGCATTGGCAAGAAAAAAATCTGATCTGCTTGAACCTTCCTTATTAAAATTTTCTTCCCTCATGCGTTATATGCTTTATGAGGCGGATGAAGAAAAAGTATTGCTCGAAAAAGAAATTGAATACCTCCATAGCTATATCGATCTGCAGCAACAACGTTTCGGGAAAAATGTACAGGTAAATGTTGATCTTGAAGCAGTAGATGGTAATTATGAAATAGAACCAATGCTCCTGATCCCCTTTGTTGAAAATGCTTTTAAACACGGC
The DNA here is from genome assembly GCA_035318985.1 of Chitinophagaceae bacterium. Lineage (GTDB taxonomy): Bacteria > Bacteroidota > Bacteroidia > Chitinophagales > Chitinophagaceae > VBAS01. Next base: position 13,124 of record DATHDP010000014.1, on the reverse strand, counting down.
ACCGGGATGATCGAAGATGCGATGATAAGCGTTCAATTAAAAGCAGAAAAAGGACGGATAAATTTTACAGTTCAGAATAAATTTGCGCCTGCCTCAATTGAGATCAAGGATAAAACTTCAGGTATTGGTCTTACCAATGTAAAAAGAAGATTAAATTTATTATACGGAAATAAACACAAATTAGCGATCTCGCAAAAAGATAGCTGGTTCAATGCTTCACTTCAATTAAATTTATCTTAATGCTTCGTTGTATCGCTGTTGATGATGAACCGCTGGCATTGGAACTGCTGGAAGATAACATCAGCAAAGTACCTTATCTCCAACTAGTGGCTAAATGCAATAATGCACTTGAAGCCATGAAAGTGCTGCAGCAGCAACCAGCTGATCTTATTTTTTTGGACATACAAATGCCGGGACTCACAGGGCTTCAGTTTATCCAAAGCATGACAGAAAAACCAATGATCATCCTGATCACTGCTTATGAAAAATATGCACTTGAAGGTTTTAATCTTGATGTAACGGATTATCTCGTAAAACCTGTTTCATTAGATCGGTTTGTAAAAGCCTGCAATAAAGCAAAGGAACTTTATGAATTAAAAAACAGGACAAACAAAGATGCACCATCAAACCCTGATTATTTTTTTGTCAATGTTGATTATAGCCTTTTAAAGATCAACTTCAACGATATACGATACATAGAAGGACTGAAAGATTATATCAAGATCCATTTAAAAAGCTCATCCAGGGCCATTATCACCAGGATGGCAATGAAAGCGATCGAAGAAGAATTGCCTGTGGCTAAATTTTTGCGGATACATAAATCATACATTATATCACTGGAACATATTACGGCAATCAGGAAGAATTCTGTTTTTCTCGATGAAATGGAACTTCCGGTTGGAGAGAATTTCAGGGAGGCCGTACTTAATTTAACAGGCCGGCAGGATTAATTGGAGAAAATTTTGACCATACCCTGTTTCGACGCAACTTTTTTCGATTTTGTCGCATCAAATTGGGATTACAAATGAATTGAATACTTTTGGTGTCCTTTTAAAAAACTACCTAAAAAATTTAAAAAATGAAATTGATAAAAACTCTTATGATTGGGGCCACAGCATTTTTAGCAATTGCTGCGCAATCACAAACTGTTGATGAGGTCATCAGCAAACATGTTGAAGCCATTGGTGGAAAAGAAAAGCTGAGTCAGGTAAAGTCTCTTTATACGGAAAATACCGTAGACGTTATGGGTAATGCAGCTCCACAAAAAGAATATCTCCTGGAGGGAAAAGGATATAAAAATGAGTTAGATTTTAATGGAACAAGCATTGTACAATGCTACACAGATAAAAGTGCCTGGATGGTAAATCCAATGGCAGGCGGAACTGACGCACAAGCATTGCCTGATGCAGCTTATAAGTCTGGCAAGCCACAAATATATCTTGGCGGCGCATTGATCGACTATGCTGCAAAAGGTTATAAAGCTGAGCTGGTGGGAAAAGATGGTGGAAGCTTTAAAATAAAAGTAACTGGTGATGGCAATGAAACTTATTATTTTATTGATGGTACGAGTTATTATTTGACAAAGAGCATTATTAAAGGTGAAGTAATGGGTCAGGCAGTTGAAATAACCACTACGTATTCAGATCATAAGAAAACTGATTTTGGAATTGTTTTACCATACGCTAAAAACATAGATATGGGTATGTTCCAAATGTCTCAAAAAACAGAGAAAATAGAAGTGAACAAGGCAATTGACCCTAAGATCTTCGAAATTCCAAAATAAACAATTGTTAGTTTAAATTCTTGTTGCGGGTACCATTGGTACCCGTTTTTTTTCCTCCAATCAAGCCCCCGAAAAATTCGTCGATACATTTTAGCTGCTTGTCTCATTTGCACCTCCAGGCAGGCGACCCAGTTATACTTTTGCGTCTGATTTATTAAATCAAATCAACACATGAAAAAGATCGCTTTACTAACAGCTTTGATGATAATGACTGCGGTGGGAATACAAGCTCAATTTCCCGGTGGAAATGCTAAAGGCCAGAAACCCCCTGACATGGGTCATGTATACGGAAAAGTTACCGATAGTACTGGTGCTGCGATAAATGGTGCATCCGTTTTATTACTTCAAAGTAAGTATGACACTGTTACTAAAAAAAGAAAAGAAGTATTGCTGAAAGGAGTAACAACCAAAAGCAATGGTGAATTCAGCTTCACAGATCTTCCAATGTTTGGTCAGATGAAATTGAAAATTTCTGCTACTGGTTATAAACCAGTTGAGCAGACTGTTGCATTTCAAATGAAGATGGATGCAAATGCTCCGAAACCGGGTAGCTCATCAGATCCAGCCCAGGCTATGGCTGCCATGAGCAACATGTTAAATGCGTTTGATAAAGATCTCGGAAACATAAAATTGAATGTAGATGCAAAGCAATTGGAAGGTGTTACCGTGATAGCAAATAAGCCTACTATGAAGCTCGATATTGATAAGAAAGTTTTTAATGTAGAAAAAAATATCGTGAGTGCAGGTGGAACAGCTGTAGATGTAATGCGCAATGTACCTTCTGTACAAGTGGATATTGATGGAAATGTAACATTAAGAAATGCTGCGCCTCAATTATATATTGATGGCCGTCCAACCACACTTACACTTGACCAGATCCCTGCTGATGCAATTGAAAGTGTTGAAGTGATCACGAATCCTTCTGCCAAATATGATGCATCGGGTGGTACTGCCGGTATTCTTAATATCGTTTTAAAGAAAAATAAAAAGAATGGTTTTAATGGTAACCTGCGTGCCGGTGTTGATAAACGTGGTGCTATGAATGGTGGTGGTGATTTCAATCTTCGTCAGAATAAAATAAACTTTTCGGCAAGTGGAATGGTCAATCAAAACAAATCAAGAATGACAGGTACCACTGACAGGGTTAATTTATATGACAACCCGTTAACTACAGTTCGCCAGGAAAATAATAACAAGACATCGGGCCAGTTTGTTTTTGGCCGCATTGGTATGGATTATTTTGTAACTAATCGTACCACCTTATCTGCTGGAGCTATCAAAGTGCATGGTGAATTTAATCCTAATGAAACAATAGATATCTTGACAGATAGTATTTACAATACGGGAAAGATAAGCTCTATGAGTGAACGTGTTTCAAGCGGTACAAGAGAGTTCAATGCAAATGGATTAACATTTGGCATGAAACATCTTTTCCCTAAAGAAGGTGAAGAATTAACAGCTGACGTAAATTACTTCTCCGGAAAGAATGGCGGTAATAATATATATGTTACAAACTATTTTGATAATGCAGGAGGCAAGATCGGTGAACATCAGCAGCAGGTTATCAGTGATGGTACAAACAAATTTCTAACCATACAGTCTGATTACGTAAAACCATTCAAGAAAATAAAATTAGAAACTGGTGTAAGAGCACAGCTTCGTAAGCTAAGCAATGACAATCAAAATTATATCCTTGATCCAAATACGGGTGAATTTGTATTGATACCTTCTGCTACCAGCAACTATAAAAACGATGACAATGTTTATGCTGCATATGTTTCTTTAACAGGAAGCAAAAAGAATTTTGGCTATAAGGCTGGTTTAAGAGCAGAAAGTTCTGAATACACAGGAGTACTTTTAAATGACGGCAGTAAGTTCAGCAACAGCTATCCTATAAGTCTTTTTCCTTCTTTATTCTTAAGTCAAAAACTAAAGAATAAGCAAGAGTTGCAAGTAAGTGTGACAAGAAGGATCAATCGTCCGAATTTTTTCCAATTGATCCCTTATGTTGATTATACAGACAATTTGAACATTACACAGGGTAATCCTGATCTGAAACCGGAATTCACATCATCTTTTGAACTCTCTTATGCAAAAACATTTAAAGGCAATAATACATTCCTTGCATCCGCTTATTATAAGGCATCAACTGACCTGATCACCCGTTATCAAACTAAAGGCCCACATCCTATCACGGGCCAGGAAGTATTGATCAATACATATATTAATGCTAACTCAAGTCGTGCTTATGGTACTGAATTTACATCAGTAAATACATTGAGAAAATGGTGGGATATCAGCACAAACATTAATGTGTACAATTCAGAGATCAATACGGATAATGTTTCCACTTATTCGCAGGATGCTATGTGGAGTTGGTTTGGAAAATTCAATAGTAATTTTAAACTGCCTTTAAAATTCACGGCACAGCTTACTGCCACTTATCAATCAAAAACAAATTTACCAGTGAGCCAGGGCGGTGGTTTTATGGGACCTCCAATGGGTGCAGCACAAAGTGCAGCTCAGGGTTATATCAAGTCAACTTATGGCTTTGATGTAGCTTTCAAAAAGAGCTTCCTGAAAAATGATGCTGCTTCAGTTTCGTTCAGTGTTAATGATATTTTCAAAACAAGAAAATCTGAACAACATTCATTCAGTCAATACTTCATCCAGGATTATAGCAGGCAAAGAGATCCTCAAATGTTCCGCCTGAACTTTACGTACAGGTTTGGTAAAATGGATATGTCGCTATTCAAAAGAAAGAATATGAAAGCTGACATGTCCGGTGCAACAGACGGAATGCAACAATAAAAAATAAAAACAAGGCACTTACGGGTGCCTTGTTTTATTTAGAAGATAATTGCCTAAATTTCTTAAGAAATCTTGCCAGTGGATCTACTGCAAAACGCTATTACGACCATTTCCCCTCTTTCAGCTGAAAGTATGGATGCATTTCACCAATCATGGAAACTTTGGTCGGTGAAAAAAGATCATCTTCTATTAAAAGAAAATACAGTTTCAGATTACATTTATTTTATTGAAAAAGGGGTCGCAAGAATTTATTACTATAAAAACGGAAAAGAAATAACGGAATGGATCGCATTAGATGGCCAGTTCTTTCTTTCTATCACCAGTTTCTTTCAGCGTGTTCCCAGTCACCTCATCATTCAAACTATTGAGCCATCAGAAGTATTTGGTATCCATCATGATGATTTCATGAAGCTTGCTGATAAATATCACGACATAGAAAGGCTATTACGGAAAATGGTTACCAGTTCCTTAATTCTTTCACAAGTAAGAATGGATTCCATCCAATTTGAATCTGCTCAGCAACGCTATGAAAGATTATTACAAACAACACCTCAAATCGTACAACGTGTACCGCTGACTTATATCGCTTCGTTTTTAGGAATTACACTCGAAACATTGAGCAGGATCAGATCACAACGGTAAATTTTTTATCATCCAACTTCACTATTTGACAAAAGTCAAGCTTGAATGAACCCTGCAATACGGAACTTTAGAGTCTCAAAAAAGCTTGTTATATGAAATCATTTTTTTTATCCCTCCTGCTTATTCTTTTTATCTCTTTCACATTTGCACAAAACAATAAAGCAAAAGAGTTGGTGAGTAAAATGACGCTTGAAGAAAAAGTAAGTCTTGTTGTTGGTATGGGAATGAACATTCCAGGTCTTGTACAAAATAATGGTCCCACCATTGGCCAAACAATGGACAAAGTTCCCGGTGCTGCCGGAACCACTTATGCGATCAGCCGACTTGGTCTTCCTAATACAGTTGTAGCGGATGGCCCTGCTGGATTAAGAATTGAACCATTCCGTAATAAAGACAGTTCAAGAGCCTATTATGCTACTGCATGGCCGGTAGCCACCTTACTCGCATCTACATGGGATACTAAACTTGTACAGCAAGTTGGAACTGCAATGGGTAATGAAGTAAAAGAATACGGGGTGGATGTTATCCTTGGCCCAGGTTTGAATATTCATCGTAATCCACTTGGTGGAAGAAATTTTGAATACTATTCTGAAGATCCTTTAGTGACAGGAAAAATGACGGCTGCAATGGTAAATGGTATCCAATCAAATGGCGTGGGTACATCTATCAAACATTTTGCAGGTAATGAGCAGGAAACGAATCGTAATACTGTTAATACACTCGTAAGCGAAAGAACATTCAGGGAAATTTACCTGAAGGGATTTGAGATCGGCATTAAAGAATCACATCCATGGACCGTGATGAGTTCTTATAATTATATCAACGGAAACTATGCTTCTGAAAGTTATGACTTGCTTACAACCATCTTAAGAAAGGAATGGGGTTTTGAAGGTATCGTAATGACAGATTGGTTTGGCGGCAAAGACCCCGTTGCCCAAATGAAAGCTGGTAATGATCTGCTGATGCCGGGCACAGCTGCACAAAGTAAAGCTATACTTGATGCAGTGAAAAGTGGATCATTGGATGAAAAAGTGCTGGATGAAAATGCAGCGAGGATCGTAAATTATATTCTCGGATCACAAGCGTATAAAAATTATAAATTCAGCAATTCTCCTGACCTGAAATCTCATGCAACAATTGCACGAACTGCAGCTGCCGATGGCATGGTGTTATTGAAAAATGAAAAAGCTGCATTGCCATTTGCACAAAATTTAAAAAGCATCGCAACTTTCGGAAATACTTCTTATGATATCATTTCCGGTGGTACAGGCAGTGGGGATGTAAATGAAGCCTACACAATTTCTTTGACGCAGGGATTAACAAATGCAGGATATAAGCTGGATGATGAAATAAAAAATGCTTACACCGCTTATCTCAATGATTATAAAATTAAACATCCGAAAAAACCAATGTTCCAGGAGTTCATGAACCCTACTCCACCTGCTTCGGAGTTTACTTTAAGCAATGATCTTATAACAAAAAAAGCAAATGAATCAGACATCGCATTGATCACAATTGGCAGAAATGCAGGAGAAGGAAAAGACAGGAAGGTTGAAAATGACTTTAATTTATCCGAGGTTGAAAAGTCAATGATAAAAAATGTGGCTGATGCTTTTCATGCAAAGAATAAAAAAGTAGTTGTGGTATTAAACATCGGCGGTGTTATTGAAACTGCAAGCTGGAGAGACCAGGTAGATGCCATAGTTCTTGCATGGCAACCAGGATTAGAAGCCGGTAATGCTATCGCGGATATTTTAAGTGGAAAAGTGGACCCATCCGGAAAGCTCGCTACTACTTTCCCAATGAAATATGAAGATGTTTCGTCCGCAAAAAGTTTTCCGGGTAAAGAATTCCCGGAGAAGGCTACAGCAAGTGCTTTCGGAATGAAATTGATCCCAGGTGAAGTAACTTATGATGAAGGCATCTATGTTGGCTATAGATATTATAATTCGTTTAATGTAAAACCTGCTTACGAATTTGGGTATGGACTTTCTTACACTGATTTTAAATACAGCGATCTTAGCCTGAGTTCAAAATCACTCGACAAAACTATTACCGCAACAGTAACTATTACTAATACAGGTAAAGTTGCAGGTAAAGAAGTTGTACAGTTATACATTAGTGCACCAACTGGTAAATTGGACAAACCGTCAATGGAACTTAAAGCTTTTGGTAAAACCAATTTGTTGCAACCGGGTCAATCGCAGCAACTGACTTTCACCATTTCGCCAAATGATCTTGCTTCCTTTAATACTGATGCAACTTCATGGATCGCTGATGCAGGAACTTATACTGTGAAAGTTGGTTCTTCTTCTGCCAATATCAAGCAAACTGCTTCATTTAGCTTAGCTAAAGATGTCGTAACACAAAAATGTATCAAGGCATTGGTGCCACAAGTTCCAATAAGTGAATTAAAAAAAGCATTTTAGTAGCCCAATACATAAACCCTCTGCAAACACAGAGGGTTTTGTTTGGAAAGTTTAATACATTTAATTGAACAAACTATTGCCAAATGAAAAAGTGTCCTCTCTTTTTAAGTTTTTTAGTAATAACATTCATAACCGTAAATGCACAACAAAAAGTAATTCCATTATATGATGGCCCGGCGCCAGGTTCTGAATCATGGACATGGAATGAAGCAGAGAACGATAATAATGGATGGCAAACAAAAGTTGTATATAATGTTTCAAAACCAACGCTTACTGTTTTTCAACCTTCTGCTGATAAAGCAAACGGAACAGCCGTCATTATTGCACCGGGTGGAGCATTTCATGCTTTGTCTATAAACAGTGAAGGTTATGATGTAGCAAAATGGCTGGTAGAAAAAGGGATAACTTGCTTCGTGCTTAAATATCGTTTAGCACATAGTTTAACAACTGACCCGGTTGCAGAAGTAACGGCTAAATGGGGCAAGAAAGAATTTGAAGATGATAATAAAGCGGTCATTCCTTTAGAAATTGCTGATGGCAGGGCGGCAATTGCTTATGTCCGTAAACATGTTGCTGAATATAATCTTGAGGCGAACAGGATTGGTATTATGGGATTTTCTGCCGGGGGCACAGTTACTTCATCAACATTATTTAATTATACAAAAGAGAACAGACCCGATTTTGCCGCACCTATTTATCCTTTCTTTCCAACAGAAATGCACGGAACAGTGGCAAAAGATGCTCCTCCTATCTTTATTGTAACCGCAAGTGATGACGGACTTGGTCTTGCACCACATAGTATCGAACTATACAACAAATGGCTCTCTACAAAACATGATGCAGAACTGCACATGTATGCTCGGGGCAATCATGGTTTTGGTATGAAGAAACAAAATATACCTACTGATAATTGGATCGAACGATTTTATGATTGGATGGGGGTTCAAGGTCTATTGAACAAAAAAGCGGTTGATCATGCATTGGATATCTATGAGAAAAAAGAATTTGTTTTTGCTGAAGGAAAAGTGTTGCCTTATCGCATTCTTTATCCGGAAAACTATGATAAGAATAAAAAGTATCCTTTATTGTTATTGCTTCATGGCGCTGGTGAAAGAGGTAAGGATAATGAGAAACAACTCACCTGGGGTTCCAAACTTTTTATCACTGCAGAGAGTAGGAAAAATTTTCCAGCGATCGTTGTATTTCCTCAATGTCCGGAAGAATCTTTCTGGGCCGTAACAAAAATTGACAGGACAACAACGCCTTTTAAAATTGAATTTGATTATACGGCAGAGCCAAACTGGCCATTAGCTGCCGCCAATGCGTTGGTAAAAAAGTTATCGAATGAAGAAGGCGTTGATAAATCAAGAGTTTATATCTCTGGCTTATCAATGGGAGGCATGGGAACATTTGAATCTGTTTATCGTAATCCTGATCTCTATGCAGCTGCATTACCTATTTGTGGCGGTGGTGATGTAAATCATTTTGATAAAAGAGTTGCAAAAGTTCCCTTCTGGGTTTTTCATGGCGCAGTAGATGCTGTAGTAAATCCTCAGCTTTCCAGGGATATGGTGGAAAAATTAAAGTCATTAAAAGCAGAAGTAAAATATTCCGAATACCCCGGTGTCAATCATAATAGCTGGGAAAATGCATTTGCAGAAAAAGATTATCTAAGCTGGATGTTACAGCACAAGAAAAAATAATTACCATGAAAAGAAAACAATTTATCCACTCATCAGGTGCTGCATTGCTTGGCACTCTGTTATTACGCAATAGCTCCTTTGGTCAGTTTGCAACTCAATTCAAAGAACCTGCAATAGGTTTGCAGCTATTCACATTTTTTAATGAAATTGATAATGATGTGGAGGGAACTTTAAAAAAGATCGCCGCGGTTGGATATAAAGAAATTGAATCAGCATTCAGTAAAAAAGGTGGTTATTACGGAATGAAGCCAAAAGAGTTTGCCAAATTTTTAAAAGATATAGGCATGAGTTGGAAATCGCATCATGTGCTCGGTGCTCCATTTAAAATGCCTCCGGGTGCTAAAATGCCAACTGGTGCTGATGGAAAACCAATCACTATTCCACCAATGAGAAACCTTCGTGATAATATGCAGGAGTTAGTTGATGAAGCGGCTGAAGGAGGTGTTGATTATTTGGTTTGTGCCAACACTCCTATTACCACACTGGATGAAATAAAATCTTCCATAGATGTCTTGAACAAAACGGATGAAGCTTGTAAAAAAGCAAAGATCGGTTTTGCTTATCACAATCATGATGCGGAGTTTCGTGCAGTGGAAGGACAAATTCCTTATGAATTATTTTTATCCCAAACGAAAATGCAAATGGAGCTCGATCTTGCCTGGGCAACTAAGGGCGGTAAAGATCCGGTTGAGTTATTTAAGCAAAATCCCGGTCGTTTTCCTTTATGGCATGTAAAAGATCTTGATGCAAAACGAGAAGTTATTTTACCCGTTGGTGAAGGAACAATTGATTACAAAAGAATTTTTGATGCGGCATCCACTTCAGGCATGAAACATTTTTTTGTTGAGCACGATATGCCGAAAGATGCATTGGCAAGCATTACATCAAGCTTTAATTACTTAAGCAAAATGCTGAAAGCATAAACATCGATTTAAAAATATCAAACAAACGATACCATGAAAAGAAGACATTTTATACAGAACCTGTCATTTGGTGCAGCAGGCTTATATATGGGTCCACTACTCGCTGATCAATTCAAAAAAAAGTCTTTGAATGTTCAACTTTACACCGTCCGCGATGCTGTTTCAAAGAACCTTGAAGGTACATTGGAACGTCTTGCAGGCTTGGGTTATAAGAATATCGAACTCTATGGATATAACGGAACTTTCTTCGGAAAAACGGCAAGTGAGTTCAAAACAATTCTTGGAAATACAGGTATAAAAGTTATCAGCTCACATCACACAACCGGCATTGCCATGAAAGGAAAAGGAACATTAAGTGATGGCTGGGATAAAGCTATTGAAGATGTGCATGCTCTCGGTGCTGAATATATGGTCTGTGCCTATCTAATGCCAAATGAACGGACTCCTGAGATATATAAATCTTTACCTGCGATGTTTGAAAAAGCAGCCACTGCAACAAAAGCGGCGGGAATACAATTTGCATATCACAATCATGATTTTGAATTTGAAAAACTCGATGACACATTGGTTTATGATTTTCTTTTAAAAAATACTCCAGGTGACCTAGTAAAGATGGAAATGGATCTGTATTGGATTTCCAAAGCTGGGCATGATCCCGTGGCCTATTTTGAAAAATATCCGGGCCGCTTTGCTATGTGGCATGTAAAAGATATGGAAGCCGGAACAAAAGCCATTACAGAAGTAGGTAATGGCACTATTGACTTTGATAGAATTTTTAAAGCAAGAAAAAAAGCCGGGCTGAAATATTGGTTTGTTGAGCAGGATACAAGCAAGAGAGATATGTTTGAAAGCTTAACGATCAGCAGAGATTATCTCGCTAAGAAGAATTATTGATTATTTTCTTTTCGGGAAATGTTATAATATCTCATTGAATAAATTTTTATGTTCCCGACTATTATTCTCTATTCAACTTCTGTTGCGTCGCACTCTTGTACTTTCTGTTCATTGCTCAACTATGCATTTCAGTTGAAGAGTGCGACGCAACAGACGATGCCATGAAAAACTACTGACGGATACCAAATAAAAAATACCTCATTATAAAACCGATCGCAATGAAAAAGATCACTTCACTCATTTTTGTTTCTGCTTCATTAATGAGCACAACACTTTATGCTCAGAACTGGAGTGAAAAAACAAATGGGGCAATTTCTATAGTAACAAATAAGAGCGGACAGACATTGGGGTATTCCACGATGTCAGGTATAAAAATTATTACCATTGATGGCTTCGCTTTTAAAGACCTGGATAAGAACGGTAAGCTTGATAAATACGAAGACTGGCGTTTGCCAGCCGATGTTCGTGCAAAAGATCTTGCATCAAAAATGTCAGTTGAACAGATTGCAGGATTGATGTTATATAGCCGGCATCAACCGATCCCAAATCCACCGGGTGGGCCTTTTGCCGGAACATACAATGGAAAACCATTTGATCAAAGTGGCGCAAAAGTATCAGACCTCACAGACCAGCAAAAAAAATTCCTGACCAATGATAATTTGAGGCACGTACTTATTACTTCTGTTAAAAGTGCAGATGTAGCTGCAGAATGGAATAATAATATGCAATCATTGGTAGAAGGAATTGGCCTGGGTATTCCCGCAAACAATAGTTCTGATCCAAGACACGGTACAATTGCCAATGCTGAATTCAATGCAGGTGCCGGTGGTTCTATCTCCATGTGGCCCGGTTCATTGGGCCTGGCTGCAACATTTGATCCGGCAATCGTAAAAAATTTCGGTCATATTGCTGCGGTTGAGTATAGAGCTTTGGGAATTACAACAGCTCTTTCACCACAAGTTGATATTGCAACAGAGCCAAGATGGAATCGTGTTAGCGGAACGTTTGGCGAGGATCCAAAACTTGCAGCAGACATGGCTCGTGCATATATCGACGGATTTCAAACTTCAACTGGTGATAAAGAGATCGCAAATGGATGGGGCTATAACAGTGTGAATGCAATGGTGAAGCATTGGCCCGGCGGTGGCAGTGGTGAAGGTGGCAGAGATGCACATTATGGTTATGGAAAATATGCAGTATATCCCGGCAAAAATTTCGCTCAACATTTTACACCGTTTACTGATGGAGCTTTTAAGTTGGGCGGGAAAACAGGAATGGCAGCAGCAGTGATGCCTTATTATACTATCTCCTACAACCAGGATGTAAAGAATCATGAGAACGTTGCTAACAACTATAATTCCTATATCATCAATGATCTTTTGAGAAAAAAATATAAATACGATGGCGTTGTTTGTACAGATTGGTTGGTGACAGGTGATGAAACTGCGGTTGATATTTTCCTTACCGGTAAATCATGGGGTGTCGATAAATTATCTATTGCAGAAAGGCATTATAAAGTACTGATGTCAAGTGTTGATCAGTTTGGGGGTAATAATGATGCGGCACCGGTGATCGAAGCATATAACATAGGAGTAAAAGAACATGGAGAAAAATTCATGCGGGCAAGATTTGAAGAGTCTGCAGTTCGTTTATTAAAAAATATTTTCCGTACAGGTTTATTTGAAAATCCTTACCTCGATCCCGAAGAATCAAAAAAAACTGTAGGCAATGCTGAATTCATGAAGGAGGGTTATGAAGCACAGTTAAAATCTATGGTGCTACTGAAAAACAAAAACAATGTATTGCCCTTGCAAAGAAATAAAACAGTATACATACCTAAGAAATCCACACCTGCCGGAAGAAATTTTTTGGGAATGGAAACGCCTGAAAAACTTGATTACCCGGTAAACATGAATATTGTAAAAAAATATTTCAACGT
>DATHDP010000013.1:0-41721 GCA_035318985.1 Chitinophagaceae bacterium | reverse complement strand
CTTTTTTTATGTCTTTATTCTATTCCTGGGTACTGATAACGACAGGTCGAGTCGCTTTTTTGTTTCTTATTTCACCCCACTTTTTAATTGCTCTATCCAATATTTCTTTTTGTGTGGGCACTAATTTCTTTTCAAGATCTTTCAACATTGCTTTCTCTTCATTCCTTTTCGGCAGATCTTGTTTGTATTGCTTGATCTTTTTTTTAAGAATAACATGATCCTGCCAGTTGCCCAGGTAAGTTAATACCCTGTCCAGGACTCTCATATTAATAAATCCTTCAGCAACTCCTTTCGGGCAGATCTTTAACCAGTAATACAGATCTTTCAGTTGCTTTCTTATTTCGTGTGCATTTTTCTGAAAATGCTTAGCAAGGTTTTTTACTTTTTTTATTTTCAATGCAGATAACTGAATGATCCTTTCACAAACTTCTTCTTTACTATTCGGTAGAAAATCAAATTGCTGGTTAAAAACATCTGGCTCTTGCTCATTAAATTTAAAAGCATCCTGTTTTGCCCATTTTCTTGTAAGCGATCTGTTGACAGATAAATATTCTTTAAAGGAAATAAATGACAACAATTCCTTTCGCTCCAGTTTTCTTATAAGAGTAAGCGACATGTCATAGTCCCTCAACCTCCCGAATGATTTGAATACTGTCGATATCTTTAAAAAAGATTCTTTCCATTCGTCTTTTGTTAATTCTTCTTTTAAACGTAAATAGCTTTTCATTTTTTTAATTGAAACACGAAGATCATGCACCGACATTTTTGTCGGCCTTTTGCGGCTGAGGATAAGATTCTCTTTAAAAACGTTTTCCTGGATAAGCCAATTTTTTAATATGAGATTATTTCCTGCCATCGTTCTAAAGAAATACAAAGTTGTCTCAATTTTCATTGAGAAAGGTCAGGAAAAATAGTCAAATTGTAATGGCTCAGTTGTAAGAGTAGTCTATGCGGCCCTGGAGTTGTTTGTCTTTGTTAAACAAAGCTTCTTTTGTTTTTAAACCTTTTTCATCAAATAAATACCGCCATGTAAGATAGCCAAGATTATTACCTGAAGTTGTGGTTATCTTCTGAATCACCCTGTCACTGTCATCATATTCAAATAAATAATCAGGTAATAGCCGGTTTGCTTTATAATTGAAACGAACAATATCCGTAAGGCGGTTTCTGTCATCATAATAGTAATAAACGGGGTCTGCTAAAACACCGCGTCTAAAATTTCTTTCTTCAATCACATTTCCATGTTCATCTGTTACAAATCTTACTTCAAGGCTATCTTTTTTATTGATAATGCGCCACATTTTATCAAGCTTACCGTCTTTATAAATGTATTGGTGAACTTCAGTTTGTGAAAAATCCCCGCTGCTATCGGCATCGGTTGCAGAATTACTGATCGACATTATTTTTCCATTTGCATCATAATTATAGGTACTGGTGCTTTTAACATTTAATGCTGAATCAACGGAGTTGACCAATTGACCACGGTCATTAAAATTAAATTTTAATGTAGAGATAGCTTTATTGTTATTCGTTGTAACCTTTAGAGTTGTTCCATTTACTTCACCCACTTCACTAAACTCGGAAGAAGGATTGCCTTCCGGTGTGATGCCTTTGGCTGTGATTTTTTTGATGTTATTAGCAGTATATGTTTTCATTAGCCGGGTAATGTCGACTGCTGCAACAATATCTTTATAATAGTATTGGGAATTGGCAGCAAAATAAAATAACAGCAAGAACAAAAAAGGCAGTTTTTTCATTGGAATGAATTTCAGTTCAAAAGTACTTCAAACTGTCTATAACGAAAAAGAAATGCTGTTAAGTGTTTCTTGTTTATTTTTAAGAAAAATTAAAGGTGAGTCACACCCCATTGAGGAAAGAAACTAATTGCCTTAATTGCAACGCGACAGTACTGGGACGTTATTGCCAGGCTTGCGGACAAGAGAATACAGAGCCAAAGGAAACTTTCTGGCACATGTTCACTCATTTTTTTTATGATATCACCCATTTCGACGGAAGTTTTTTTGTCACATTGAAAGATCTTTTATTCAAACCCGGTTTTTTATCAAAGGAATATATGCTTGGGCGCAGGAAAAAATACCTGCATCCAGTGCGGATGTATGTTTTTACTTCAGCTGTTTTCTTTCTTGTATTTTTTTCTCTTTTTTATGTTTCTGAAAATGATGTTTCGAAAGATCAAAGAGCCAAAGTAGAAAAGAGTTTTAACAAGGTCAGGGAAGAAGCTTTTAAGAATGCAAAAACAAAAGAAGATTCTGCGGACATCATAAAAGGACTTGAACTTTTAGGTTATAAGGAAGCAACTAACATCAAAAGACCTGATTCAATAGTAAAGTCAAAAAGTAAGAAAGGTGGTTTTGCTTTTAGTCTTGGAGGCGATGAAAGTAATTATAAAACTGTAAAAGAATATGACTCTGTTCAGAAAACATTGCCAGAAAATAAACGAGATGCGGGGTTAACAAAGCTCATTACAAGAAAATCAGTCGGGCTCAATGAAAAGTATGAAGGTGACCAGCAAAAAATAGCGGTCGAGTTGATCAACAAGTTCATTCATTCGATCCCTTATCTCTTGTTTGTTTCATTGCCTCTTTATGCTTTATATCTGAAACTGCTTTATATACGACATAGAAAACAATACTATTTTGCTGATCACGGGGTGTTTCTCATTCACCTGTATGTTTTTACATTCCTGTTCCTACTTTTTTATTTTGCGTTAGATAAACTGAAAGACAAAATTCATGTAAGCGACATAGAATATGTGCAGGTTATTCTTGTGTTTGTCGGGCTTTTTTACACGTTAAAGGCGATGAAAAATTTTTATAAACAAGGGTGGGGAAAAACGATCATCAAATTTATAATTTTTAATGTTCTTTGCTTTATCTCACTTGCGTTATTGTTTGCTTTGTTTTTAGCAATTACTTATTACCAGATCTAAAATTTCAATATGTCAAATTTATCCGGATCATTTTTAAGGCTTGTTTCCATAATGGACGACCTGCGGGAAAAATGTCCCTGGGACAGGAAACAGACGATCCAAACTTTGCGGCACATGACGATAGAGGAAACATTTGAATTGGCGGATGCTATTACAGATGAAGATTGGAACGGCATCAAAGAAGAGCTTGGTGATCTGCTATTGCATATTGTGTTCTATTCAAAGATCGGTATTGAGCAAAATAAATTTACACTGGAGGAAGTGATCAATGGCATTAGCGAAAAACTCATCTCAAGACATCCACATATCTATAGTGATGTAAAAGTTAATGATGAAGAAGATGTAAAAAGAAATTGGGAGAAACTCAAACTTAAAGAGGGTAAGAAGTCTATTCTCAGTGGCGTACCGAAGTCACTTCCGGCAACCGTAAAAGCAATGCGACTGCAGGAAAAAGCAAAGCAAGTGGGTTTTGAATGGGAGAATAAAGACCAGGTTTGGGAAAAAGTGGAAGAAGAAATGAGTGAGTTAAAGTCAGCAATTGGCGATTGGCAATCAGCCGGTCAGGGTGATTTAGCAACAGAGCATAAAAAAGTGGAGGAGGAATTTGGTGACCTTATATTTTCGTTGGTCAATTATGCACGGTTTTTGCGTGTTGATGCCGAAAATGCGTTGGAAGTGACCAACAAAAAGTTCATTCGGCGGTTTGCCCAAATGGAAGAAGAAGCCACAAAGAGCGGAAAAGACCTGGCTGACATGACCCTTACCGAAATGGATTCCATCTGGAACAGTATAAAAAAACGGACCTGAGCAGTTGAAACAATTAAATCATATTATTCCCAAGCCACATGGATGGTTATTGGGTGCAGTTAGTTTATACTTGCTGTCTTTTTTATTTACACCAAAGATTTCACCAATCTATTCAGTAAAAGCTGAAATCAAAAGTCTCGAGAACTATATACATGCAAGTGAAAAAGAATTTGATGAGTTTTCCAGGGATACTTCTTTGCTTAATAGACTCGTTCAAAAAAATGAATCGGCTGATGAATTAAAGAAATTGACTAATAAAACCATTGGGTTATTTATTTTCAAGGAATCCAGTTTAACAACAGGACCATTATTTTGGAGTAATCAACGAAGTTATCCGCCTGACGAGATATTTGCACTGACTGACACCACATATTTTAAGCAACTTGAAAAAGGGAATGGGTTTTATGTATGTGTTAAAAAAACCTTAACCCAAGAAAATGGCAATTCAATCATTGCTATTGGAATGATACCGATCATGTATCATTATTTTTCTGATTTACCTGACAGGTTTGAGCATGATGCCAACGCAAACATTTTGATATCCGGGCTTACAACTGACTATTCCATCAAAAGTAATTCGGGTAGAACGCTTTTTTATGTTTCACCTAAAAGTCATATTGATAAGCCATCTGAAAATATTTCTGTTTACCTGAGATTAGCTGCGATGATACTGTTGTTCATCTATATTCATTTAATGGCCGAAAGAACTGCAGGACGATTTGGATTTTGGAAGGGATTGATCTTTTTGTTTATAGTATTGCTTTCTTTGCGGTTTATAAGTTATTTTTTCCCATTCCCGGTAAACTTGCGCCAATTTGAATTATTTGATCCTTCGAATTATGCTTCGAGTGAAATTCATAAATCTTTGGGAGATCTTCTTATTAATGCATGTATTTTCAGTTGGCTGATCTTGTTTTCATTGCAAAAGTTACAGCGAACAGGCTTTTACAATGTGCCTTCAGGCAAAATAGGAATGTTGATCGGGGGTTTTGCAAGTTTGTCTGTAGTCGCACTAACTTTTATTATTGCATTTACCATCAGAAGTATTGCGGCTCATTCCACTATTTCATTTGATGTGATCAATTTTTTCAGTCTTTCGCCTTTTACCGTTTTTGGGTTCATTGCGTTGGCAATTTTGGCAGTAGGGTACTATTACTTTATGCGGATCATGACTCCGTTGTTATCAGTTGCTTTCAATAATAATTTTTATCCTGTTTATTTTATTATTGCAATCGCTGGCCTCACATTTCTGACATTTCAAGTAAATGATCCGTTGCTTCCTTTTTATATTTATGTACTTGGTTGGTTGATCATTTATATATGGTTGTCAAGGCTGAATAAATTTGGAATAAGTAATCTACGCCAGACAATGGCTGGTGCTTTATTCTGGATATTCATTTTTTCAGTTTCTATCACTGCAATCATCATTAATGCAAACCGTGATAAAGAATGGCAGAGTCGAATTAATATAGCTAATAAGATAGATGAGAGAACAGATCCTACAAGTGCAAAGGAATTAAATGTTGCATTTGTGTGGCTTGATAATGATTTTTTAGCTTCTAATTTTTATCGGTTTAAAGACCCTGACCAGGCCGCTTTATTGAGAGATAGTATTATGCACAAAAGCGATTTCCCTATAAATTATAAATCCCGTTTGTATTTATTTAATGCAGATAAACAACCACTTTTCAATGAAGAATCTGAAAGTTATAATACATTTCAGACAGTTTTGACGATGCAAGCCAAGCCTTCTGAAGGCGCCCTATATTATGTTGAAAAAGGGTTTGATAAATACACTTATATTTTTGAGCGAACGATCAGGGAGGAGAACCAAAAAATACTCGGTTATTTATTTATCACATCTGAGCTTGAGCAGTATGACAACGAAGCAGTTGTTGCAGAACTTTTCAGGGGGTCAGAAAATACTGATTTTGAAAAAGGCGGCATTTATTCATGGGCCACATATTTTGATCGCAGGTTATCGGTTGGCCCAAGAAATAAATATCCATTCTCTACTACGCTTGATCCTAAAGATGTGCCGGACGAAACTATTGAAAAAAGAGCAAAGACTAACTATACTGAACTTTGGTACAAGGCCAAAGGCAATAAAATAATAGTAGTAGCAAGAAAAAAGGCTGATGCACTGGAAGCTATTACTTTATTCTCTTACATTTTCTGTGTTTTCCTTTTCCTTGTAGCTTTTTTTAATCTTTTACTTTTATTGCTACGCATGGGAGGAAATGTAAAAGAAGTTCGAAGGATATTAGAATGGAATATCCGTACACAAATTCATAGTACAATAATTTTTATCAGCATACTTTCTTTTTTGATCATTGGTGTATCAACTATCTCTTTCTTTATTCTTCGTTACCAGCAGGGCAACAGGGAGAAGTTAAGCAGAACGATGGAAGTAATGATGAATGAAATGGGAAAAAGACTTATTGACCGATTGCAATTGGATGATAAACTTGCAATTTATGATTCTGTTGCTAATAAAGACATTCAGGACCTGGTAGATGATGTAGCTGAAATTCATGGGGTCGATGTAAATGTATACGATACGGTCGGATCTCTGCATGTTACTTCACAGCCTGTAGTATATAGAGAAAATTTTATCAGTAGGGAAATGCACCCTCAGGCGTTTTATTACCTGAACAGGGAACATCGTGTTGTACATGTGCAACAGGAGAATCTGGCCAATATTAGCTACATGAGTATTTATGCGCCATTAAGAAGTGCTGATGGGGTCACTTATGCATATATTAATATCCCTTATTTTTTGTCCCAACAGGAATTGAAACAAGAGATATCTAACTTCCTTGTCACTATTATTAACCTCAATGCATTTATTTTTCTTGTTTCTGGTGTGATCGCATTATTTATCACCAATAGAGTGACCAGGTCACTCTTGTTGATTAGTGAAAAAATGCAACAGGTGAACCTTGGGCAAACAAATGAAGAAATAGTTTGGAAAAGAAATGACGAGATCGGGGACCTGGTACGAGAATACAATAAAATGGTAAACAAGCTTGAAGTAAGTGCTGAAGCTTTGGCAAAAAGTGAAAGGGAAGGAGCATGGCGGGAAATGGCAAGACAAGTGGCGCATGAGATCAAAAATCCATTAACGCCAATGAAGCTAAGTATACAATTTCTTCAAAAATCTATTGATAATAATTCGGATAATGTAAAAGAGCTAACGGGAAAAGTAGCAAAGACACTTGTTGAACAGATCGATCATCTATCAAAAATTGCATTTGATTTTTCACAGTTTGCAAATATTGGCAACACCAATATTGAGACATTTGATATTAATGAAGTGATCCATTCATTGGATAATCTTTATAAAACAAGTCATGAAGGTGAATTAAAACTGGAGACCGTTCTCGGTAAAGTAATGGTAAGGGCTGATAAGACACAAATGAATCGTCTTTTTACCAATCTTATTCAAAATGCGATTGAAGCTTGTAATGGTAAAGGAAAATGTGATATAGAGTTGAAGGAGGTAAGAACTGATGGCGTTATTCAAATTAGTATAAAAGATAATGGAGAAGGCATTCCTAAAGAAATGCAGTCAAAGATTTTTATTCCAAATTTCACCACTAAATCATCAGGCACAGGGCTTGGTCTAGCAATGTGTAAGGGAATAGCTGAACAAGCCGGCGGCAGGATCTGGTTTGAGACAACAACAGGAGAGGGTAGTACTTTTTATGTTGAGCTGCCTGTTGATAATTAGATCTGATCTTTATTCGGATCAAGCCAACTGATCTTTAATTCTGCCACATGATCTTTCCCAATTATATCTTTATAAAGTTCGGGTCTTCTTGCCTGGGTATATCTAAAACCGCCTGCCTGCTTTAATTTTTCAGGAGTTAGTTCAGCGATCACAAATTCATCATTCAGGGTTCTGCATTCTGCGATAACCTCTCCAAATGGATCAATGATCATTGAGCATCCATTTTTTAATTGATCATCATCCATTCCAATAGGGTTTGAAAAGACAACATACACACCATTATCATAAGCTCTTGCCGGTAACCATTTCATTAACCATTCTTTTCCTTTTATTCCATCAAATTCTTTGCGAAGCGTTACAGCATTTTTTGTTTTGTTTTTCCAAAGATCGGAATCAACAAAACCAGCACCCGGTCTTGTCGATGGCGTACACATAGTTACATGGGGCATGAAAATTATATTGGCGCCGAGTAAAGCAGTAGCTCGTACATTTTCTATCACATTATTATCATAACAGATCAGTATACCACATTTCCATCCGTCAAATTCAAAAACCGTGTACTGATCACCCGGAAGTAAATATGGGTTTATAAAAGGATGAAGCTTTCGATGCTTTGCTAAAAGGCCATGCTTATCTACACATACATAAGCTTTGAATAAATTATCGTCTTTATCTTTTTCAAATAAGCCAGCCAGCACCGCAATATTATTTTTTGCTGCTATTTGAGTTAATGTATCAATGCTTTTACCGCCAGGAATTATTTCAGCTAATTCCAGCATTTGAGATCTTGAAAGATTACGTGCAAAAGTGTAGCCGGTAATTGAGCACTCGTGAAAAGCGATCATCTTTGCTCCCTGGGTCGCTGCTTGTTTTGATAGTTTGTCAATTATGGAGAGGTTATGATCTTTATCGTTGCTTCTGTTTTCAAATTGAGCAGTGGCAATCTTAATGTTCTTCATAATAACTGGTATTATATCTTTTTCTTCTTCTTTCTATCGGCAAGAAATTTCTCAAACTCTTTTAATGAAAAACTGCTAAGATTTTGTTCTTTGCTTAGCCCGGCTTTTTGAGCCGCGAGTACACCGTATCTAATATCATTGTACCCATCAAGTGAATGGGCATCCGGATCAATAGAGATCAAAACGTTTTTGTCAATTGCATATTCAATATATCTCCAGTCAATATCAAGACGACGTGGATGTGCATTTAATTCGATCACTACATGATTAGCCGCACAAGCATCAATTATTTTTTTATGATCAACAGGATATCCATTACGGCTTAGTAATAATCGGCCCGTCATGTGTCCCAATATCGTTGTGTAAGGATTCTCAATAGCTTTCATCAATCTCATCATCGCTTTCTCTTCCGACATTTTCAAATTGCTGTGTACGGATGCGATCACCAGGTCAAAAGTTGAAAGAATATTATTGCTGTAATCCATCGAACCATCGCCAAGAATATCACATTCTATGCTTTTGAAAATTTTAAAAGGCTTGTATTGTTCATTTAGTTGATCCACCTGCCTGTGTTGTTCTCTTATTCTTTCTTCTGTAAGTCCATTTGCATAAGCTGCAGCTTTTGAGTGATCTGAAATAACAAGATATTCAAGTCCTTTCTTTATGCACTCTTCCGCCATTTGTTCCAGGGTATTGTCTCCATCACTCCATTTACTATGACTATGAATGATGGCTTTTACATCTTCGGGTTGGATCAGAGTTCCTAATTTTTTATTTTTTGCTTTTTCAATTATGGTAGATGTTTCTCTCATGAACGCCGGGATCACCGGAATTTTTGCCTGTGTAAATACAGAATCATCACCAACTTCTTTGCCTGAGTATTTTACAGTGGGAAAAGAAGTTTGAAAGGCATTTAGAAAATCTTCTGAGCAAGAAGTTGTGAATAATCTTTCATCCATCATTCCCTGGCCTGTATGTAATCGAAGCTTCAAACCATTTTTTAGCTTATATAAAATTGTATTCTCTTTTTCTTCTAATAGTTCCGGAGGTTGTGCTGTTTGAAACTTTGGTTTAATTGCATCGTTGTTTTCAAGAACAACAAATTCCATTTCTTCAATAGTAAGTGCCTGGCGGCGATAAGCACCAGTTACATGAACTTTTTCTGGTGGGAATATTTTTTTCAGGTATTCGTCAATTTGTGGAAATATAACTTCTGCTTCAGCATATAAGAAATGTCCTTGCTGACTTTGATAAAATTCTATTGACTCCTGCACATTGGCTTGTGTCTTTTCACCAAAGCCTTTATAAAGAGTTAAACGATTTTCATTACAGGCATACAACAATTCACCAACGGATTCAATTCCCATTTCTTTCCAGATGGTTTGAATTTTCTTTGGACCAATTCCTTTTATATTCAGCATTTCAATTACACCTGGCGGTGTTTTTTCAATGTATTCACCTAAAACTCCAAGCTTGCCTGTTTCAAGCATTTCAGCAATTTTCTTTGCTGTACTATCCCCAATTCCTTTAATTGAGGCAATTTTCTCAGCCGGAGTGTCGGCAAGCTGGTTGGGAAGTTTTTCAATATTGAATCCAGCAGCGCCATAGATCCTTGCTTTAAAAGAATTATCACCATGAATATCCATGAGCTTGGAAAGCAGGGAAAAATTTTCTGCGATGGCATAATTATCCATAACTGCAATTTAATATTATTCTTTTTTTCATTGGGGGAATACAAGTTACTGCAAAAAAAAGTCCCCCGCACTGCGAGGGACTTTTATGAGAAAGGTTAAGTTACTTTTTCTTCTTAGCTGCTTTCTTTTTAGGAGCTGCTTTTTTCTTAGCTGCTTTTTTCTTTGTTGCCATGTGTTTAGAATTTAAATGGTTAGAAATAAATAACGATAGTAAAAATAGAATTATTATTTAAACTATCAAAAATTTTTTCCACAATGTTAAATTCGTGATGTTGATTACTTTTTTCAACATCACCCAACTTGCAAAGCGTTTGAGATTTTTTTCAGCGATGATCATCACTGATGCAAAGAAAAAAACTTTATGCTTCAACAGGAGCTACTGAAACAAATGTTCTGTCGTTCTTTCCTTTTCTAAATTCAACCATGCCATCAGTCAATGCAAACAAAGAATAATCTTTACCAACGCCAACATTTTTTCCTGGATGATAAACAGTGCCACGTTGACGAACGATGATGTTGCCAGCAATAGCAGGTTGACCACCAAAAATTTTTACACCAAGGCGTTTACTATGTGAGTCACGACCATTCTTTACACTGCCTTCACCTTTTTTATGTGCCATGAGACAAAAGTTTAAATTTTAATTTTCAGATTTCTTATTTGTAATGCTATTGATCTTGATCTGAGTGTACAACGTACGATGTCCTTTCTTTTTACGAAAACCCTTTCTTCTTTTTTGTTTGTAAGCGATCACTTTATCGCCTTTTACATGCTCAAGTATTTCAGCTTTTACTTTTGCTTTTATATCAGTTCCAATAGAAACTGTACCATCTGCATCAGCCATCAACACTTCAAGATCAAATTTATCACCGGCATTGCCTTCAATGTGTGGCACATACAAAGTCTGGTCTTTTTCCACTTTATATTGCTGTCCGGCTATTTTTACAACTGCTATCATAGCTTTAAAATTAAGGATGGCAAAGGTAAGGGGAAATGCCTTTCCGGCAAACAGATTATCAAAGATTTATATTCACACTCTGTTGATTTGAAATGCCTTCTTTTATATTTGCAAATTCATCTTAGCTTGCGTTTTACTTAGGGTATGAAAATCAAGTCGTTTTTAGCAAAACCGTTCGCTTCATATATATATAAAGGTATCCGGAAAGGCATGGCAACTGCCGTTGCCGACCAGGAAAATATTCTAAACCAGCTTCTAAAAGTTGGAAAGGGCACAGAATATGGCAAATCCGTAGGTCTGGATAAAGTAACTAATTATGAAGAGTTTAAAAAGGCCATTTCCATTCAGGATTATGAACAAATGCGACCCTGGATCGATAAAATAAAAGAAGGTAAGCATAATATATTGTGGAAAGGCCGGCCGATCTATCTAGCCAAAACCTCCGGCACAACTAGTGGTACCAAATACATCCCGATCACAAAAGATTCTATTCCCAATCATATCAACACTGCCCGCAATGCCCTGCTTTGTTACATGGCTGAAACAGGCAATACCCGGTTTGCAGATGGTAAACTGATCTTTTTATCCGGTTCACCTGAATTAGAAAGGGTGGGTGATATTCCAACCGGAAGATTAAGTGGGATAGTGAATCATCATGTGCCGAAATATTTGCGATCGAATCAAATGCCTTCTTATGAAACAAATTGTATTGAAGATTGGGAAACTAAATTGAATAAGATCGTAGATGAAACGATCAATCAGGATATGACACTCATCAGTGGTATACCACCATGGATGCAGATGTATTTTGATGAATTAATAAAACGCAGTGGTAAAAAAGTTGGCGAGTTGTTTCCTAACTTCAGTGTGATGGTGCAGGGCGGTGTAAATTTTGAACCATACAAAGCAAAATTGTTCGAAAGCATTGGAAGAAAAGTTGATTGTATAGAATTGTTCCCGGCAAGCGAAGGATTCTTTGCTTTCCAGGATTCACAAAATACAGAAGGGCTTTTATTGAATTCCAATAGCGGTATATATTTTGAATTTATCCCGGCTGCAGAAATTTATAATGATAATCCAACAAGACTCTCATTAAAGGATGTGAAAGTGGGAGAGAACTATGCGATGATCATTAATAGCAATGCAGGTCTTTGGGGTTATAATCTTGGTGATACAGTTAAATTTGTTTCTACGGACCCTTACAGGTTAATAGTAACTGGAAGAACAAAACATTTTATTTCAGCATTTGGAGAACATGTGATCGGTGAAGAAGTTGAGTACAGTATTTTGAGAGCGGCTGAAGAAGAACATATTCATATTACAGAATTCACGGTTGCACCTTTCGTGAGTAAAAATGAAGGCAAGTCCTATCATGAATGGTTCATTGAATTTGAGAACAGGCCGGGAGATATTAATTCATTTGCAAATAAAGTAGAAGTAAATCTTAGAAAGAAGAATGTGTATTATGATGACCTGATCAGCGGCAATATCCTTTCGCCATTAAAAATAACTGCGGTCAGGAAAAATGGTTTTATTGATTACATGAAATCAATCGGTAAATTGGGTGGACAAAATAAAGTGCCGAGACTAAGCAATGATCGTAAAATTGCAGATGAATTGGTAAAGTGGAGTGATAATAATTAACTAATCAAAGCTGACTAATATAAATGAAAGTCCTTTTTGAAGATACACCGTCTGAATCTCCAGTGAAGAAAGCACAGGCAAATGAAGGTGGTATAAAAAGAATAGCCTTGTTTGGCTCTACGGGTTCTATTGGTACACAGGCTTTAAATGTAATTGCAGCTAATCCCGACAAATTTTCTGCAGAAGTGCTGACTGCACAAACAAATGATGAATTACTTATTCAGCAAGCATTGCAATTCAATCCCAATATTGTTGTTATTGGCGATGAGAACAAGTATCAGAAAGTCAAAGACGCATTGGCATCTACTGATGTAAAAGTTTTTTGCGGTGAAAAAGCATTAGAAGAAGTTGCTGCAATGGATTGTTATGATCTAATGCTGGCAGCTATTGTTGGTTTTGCAGGATTAAGACCAACATTGAAAGCAATTGAGAACAGTAAGACGATCGCACTGGCAAATAAAGAAACCTTGGTAGTTGCCGGTGATATTATAATGCAACGGGCTATGGAAAACAGGGCACCGGTTATTCCTGTTGACTCAGAACACTCGGCTATTTTTCAGTGCCTGGTCGGAGAAACAAGGAATCGTATTGAAAAAATAATTCTTACTGCATCTGGTGGTCCTTTTTTGGGAAGGAAACCAAATTTCCTGGTGAATGTAAAAAGAGAGCATGCATTGCAGCATCCGAACTGGACCATGGGTGCAAAGATCAGCATTGATTCCGCCACGCTAATGAATAAAGGATTGGAGATGATCGAAGCAAAATACTTGTTCAATCTTCGGCCCGATCAGATACAAGTGATCATTCATCCGCAAAGTGTAATTCATAGCCTTGTGCAATTTGAAGATGGAAGTTTAAAAGCGCAAATGGGAATGCCTGATATGAAATTACCTATTCAATATGCATTGGCATTTCCACAACGGATCCACAATAATTTCCCGCGATTTGATTTCAAAAAAATGAATACGCTGACATTTGAAGAACCTGATATCCGGACATTCCGGAATCTTTCTTTATCAATGGAGGCATTGAACAAAGGTGGTAATCTTCCATGTATAATGAATGCTGCAAATGAAATTGCAGTGTATGCTTTTTTGAAAAACAGGATCGGGTTTCTTGAAATGACAGACCTGATCGAAAAAACAATGCAACATGTGCCTTTTATCGATAAACCTTCAATGGATGATTACTTTGAAAGTGACGGCGAAGCAAGAAGTTTTGCTGCTGATGTAATTAAGCTATAAAACACAATAATCCCCGCTTAAAAAAATTCTGTTTTCACTAACTAATTTTAAAAGATATTTGCAAACATTTAAAAAAGCTTAAAAATCCGCCTGGGCGGATCTAGGATTAAATATAAATTATGACGTTACTAGCTATAGACTGGAGTTCAGTGCCTATTCAAGCCGCACAATTCATCCTTTCTTTTTCGATCCTGATCTTATTGCATGAATTTGGACATTTTATTACAGCAAAATGGTTTGGTTGCCGTGTTGAAAAATTCTATCTCTTTTTTAATCCATGGTTCTCACTTTGGAAAAAGAAAAAAGGAGAGACTGAATACGGCTTAGGATGGATACCACTAGGAGGTTATGTAAAAATATCCGGCATGATCGATGAAAGCATGGATAAGGAACAAATGAAACTTCCTCCTCAGCCATATGAATTCAGAAGTAAGCCGGCATGGCAACGATTGATCATCATGCTTGGTGGTATTATTATCAATATCATTCTTGCGATCATAATTTTCGTATTTATTCTTTGGATATGGGGAAAGGAATATTTGCCGCCACAAAATGCGATATATGGATTGGCAACTGATAGTCTTGCAAAAACTGTTGGATTAAAAGATGGTGATATAGTTTTAAAAGTTGACACTACTGATCTAAAAAATATAAATACATTAAAGGGTCAAATTATTTTGGAAGAGGCAAAGAGTCTTACTGTAAAGCGTGGTGATAGCATTATTGTCTTAAAACTTGATGAAGGATTAACCAGAAAATTAAATACGAGAAACGGGGGAAGTTTCACTGCTCCCAGGGTTCCTTTTATTGTTAAAGAGTTTGATGAAAAAGGATCCAGTGCTGAAAAAGCGGGTTTAATGGCAGGTGACAGAGTTATTGGTATCAACGACACAGACGCATCTTTTTATCACCAGGTGACAAAAGCTATTAAGGATAAAAAAGATCAGGATGTAAAGGTTACCCTACTAAGGGGAAACGATACGTTAACAAAGACAGTGCGCCTTGATAAGAACGGAAAGTTTGGAATAAAACTGAAAACGGAAAAAGATCTTGGTATCCATTATGAGACTGAGAAATATAGTTTTTTACAAGCGGTGCCTGCTGGTTTTATGGAATGCTGGTCTACATTAGGAAGATATGTTACAGGACTTCGGCAATTATTCACTGGTAAAGCAAAAGCAAGTGAATCTTTAGGAAGTGTATTAAGTATTGGCGGTATCTATCCCAATTTTTGGGATCCACAAATTTTTTGGACATTAACGGCAATCTTTAGTATTATTCTTGCCTTCATGAATATATTACCTATACCAGGTTTAGATGGCGGCCATGCATTATTTACATTGGCTGAAATGATAACAGGTCGCAAACCAAGTGATAAGTTTTTGGAATATGCACAAATGGTGGGAATGGTGTTGTTGATGGGACTAATGGCTTATGCACTTGGTCTTGACGTATGGAGATTGTTTAAATAATGGGCTAAAGCCCATTATTCTTGAACTTAATTTTTCTAACCCCAGCCTTAAGGCTGGGGGTATTCATGGAAATCTTTTTTGCTGGGCTTTAGCCCATCGGTGATTAACTATAATTCTATTCCGATCTTCTTCATTAATAAAGAGGCGTTCATGCTGGTGCAGACGCCTTTTTTTAATTTATAATCAAAATAGAGTTCATCTCCCGCAACCTGTACATCGAAATGATAGTTGTGAAGTTTTAAAGGAAACTCAGCAGCCAATTTTGCTAATTCAAGATCATGTGTGGCGATCAGGCCAGCGGCATTATGATGTATCAATTGTTTTATCAATGCTTTTGATCCTGTATGCCTGTCAGCGGAGTTTGTGCCTCTTAATATCTCATCAAGTAACAAAAAAACTTTTTCATCCTTGTAAACTGCTTCAATAACTTCTTTCAACTTCTTTAATTCTGCATAAAATGTAGAAGTGTTTTCTTCCAGGTTATCACTTACTCTCATGCTGCTGATCACTTTCATATTTGAAACTGTAAATGATCCTGCATAAACAGGCGAGCCCGTCATGGCTAAAACAATATTAACTCCAACACTTCTCAAGAATGTGCTCTTGCCAGCCATGTTTGAGCCGGTTATTAGATTCAATCCCACGTTTCCTTCAGTAGAAAACGAATTGGTCACCAATTTTTCTTTCGGGATCAATGGATGACCTAATGAATCGGCGATTACTGTTCCATGTTCTTTCGAAATTGTTGGGAAACACCAATCGGTGTGGTTGAAAGAAAGATTAGCAAGTGAGGAAAGCGATTCTATTTGGGCTAATGAATGAAACCAGTCACCGATATGCTCTTTGTTTTCTTTTTTCCAGTTTTCTAATATCATTACTTGTTGCAGGTCCCAAAACAAAAAGGTATTTAGTGGTATGAATACAAGTGGATTCAAACGTATATCTGTATTGTCTAAGATCTTTTTTAGTTTTTTGATCGTCTGTGAGGAAAGAACTGATCCATCTATGTATTTAGATCTTAATTCAACAAGCAACTTGCTTTTGACATCTCCTTTTTCTATCCATGATACACTGTCTGAAAGTGTTTCGAGTTGTGGCGCAACCTTATTAAGTTTTGTAAACGAAGGCATGATCAATTTGGTAATGCCAAATGAAAGGGCAAGCATCAGAAATATTGCCGGGTAAAATATGGCTGAAGGAATAATGTCTATCAGGTATAGAATTAATAATGCAAAACTGATCGCAGGTAAAATGAATCGCAGCAGTTTCCAGTGTGGTTTATCCATGAACTGAAAGTCTTCCAGTAACCAGTTCTCAATTTTTCTTTCCGTATCAATATTGATCGAATGAGCAATGCCGTAAGATTGTAATTGTTGGCGCCATTCCAATTTCTGTGATAATTCTTTTACTGCTTGCTGTCTTTCTACAATAATTTCAGACGATGCCGGACCTAATAACCAGCCAGCAAATAATTTCTTTCCTTGTTGGGATGTACAGCGATTGACATATTGGAATAAGGATGCCCTACCAAAAATGTCAAGGTCATTTGCGTATTCATGATTTTCAGGTTTTAATTCTGAACCGTCAGGCAGATGAGTAAAATGATGACCGAGCACCTGTATCTCTGTTTCATTTATTCCGATCAGCCGCTGAAGATTTTCAATGGCAGCATTATTAGCAAGGTGTTTTGCAAGAATGAAAAGAAATAATGCTATGAATAAAACGGGTACAGGAAGCAGAATATATGATCTGTTATCCCATATCCACCAAATACTCATAAATGCAAGAGCTATACTTAAAAATCGTAGCCAGCCAAACAGGACTCCTCTTTTCTCAAGTTTTTTTAATTCGGTCTTATGTTTTGCAATTTGCTGCTGATAGATATTCAACGGGTTTGTCATTGGGTAAAAATAATTTATTTATGTTGGTTTTATAGGGAGAGTTCTAGTTTCGTTTTTTGAAACACGGAGACATAGGGACACTGAGAAACACGAGATCAATCTCCGTGAACCTTTGTGCCTTCGTGTTATTTTTTAAAAATGATTTAAGTAAACATTGATAATAAAGCTTGCGAAAGATTGTTATTTTTGCAGACTGATCTTAAAATTGATGATTAACGATTTGGATGATGAACGGAGCGTCGCAACAAAAGTTCAATCGGAGTTACTCAAGCTGGTATCATAAATCTAAAATCACAAATCGTAGATCTGAAATATACCTGGGGGTGTATGGTTTTGACAGCATAGATCTTTGAAAGTGTAAGCATGTTCTGCGTTGTGTAATTAGCAGGCTAATCTGAATACACAAAAACTCAAATGGCAATACTCAGTATGCCATGGCCGCTTAATCAGTGATTAGGTAGTCATTAGGGCCGCCGGGCCGGTTCGCTTGTTTCCGTGCCCCGCCGCCGACTCAAAACAAAACAAGATGCTGCAACAGAAGGCTGTGACTGTTGCTTAAGACCATGCAGCTAAGGAAGTAGTCGGTTGTTTGTTCCCAGTTGCTTCCCGAAAAACCTCAAAACAAAATAAGCATGTAGAAAGCTTTTGGCGAATATGTTTGGACACCGGTTCGAATCCGGTCACCTCCACCTCACTGCGCTAAAGCTTCGTGAGGCAGGCCTTCACAAGGCATGCTTTCACGAAGCTTTTGTATTTTAATACAAATTAGTTTATGTGGTATGTTTATGTTTTAAAGAGTAAGACTTCAAATTTTACTTACATTGGTTCAACAAATGATTTGAAGAGAAGATTTGTTGAACATAATGAGGGTTTATCTACTGCCACAAAACCATATAAGCCATATGAACTGCTTTCATATATTGCAGTTCAATCAGAATCCCAAGCTAGAAATTTGGAAAAATATTTTAAGACCGGCTCTGGGAAAGCTATTTTGTATAAAAGAATTTTAAATCGAAAGTCTGGCAATTCACCTGACGAAGCTTTAGCGTAGTCAGGCTTTTATTGATCTGTTGTTTTGTGACCATCAAGTAACTCATCCGCCTTCTTTTTTATAACGTCTTTAATTTTTCCTTTGAATAAAGAAACAGCAAGTGGAATCTTACCATGTATCTCAACAGTTCCGGGATGAAGATTGACAGTGCCTGAAAGGCCTAAACCATGAAAAGCAAAACTGAATTTACCAGTCCTTGCATGCCACTCTTCTTCTATATTGGACACTTTATCACCATGCTCATGCTTTAATTGCGTAATAAGATTTTTTATCCGTGACATTGCTTCGTGTTCGGTAAGTTTATGATGAACTGTTACCTGGATAGATGGCATTATTATTTTTTATTTTTGTATCGAATAATATACAAATATAATAATGACAAAGGGCATGAGGCCGATATTTGTTTTTGAATATATTGTTATCTTCGAAAACATATATGAAAGACAAAAAACCAACCTTTGAAAAAGTAGCAGCGTTGCTGCATAAATCCAATTTTACTATTGTTGATAAAGATGATTCTCGTCCATGGGGCGGGTTTTATGTTATTGACGAAGCACAGGCTGCCCGGTTTGCACAGCATTATTTCGCTGAAGAGAATTTGAGTGAATTAAAGATCACTAATAAACTCAGTCCAAAAATTTTAATAGTAGGTCCGAATCAGCGATTAAGCTGGCAATACCATCATCGTCGTGCTGAGATATGGAAATGTATTGATGGAACAGTAGGAGTGATGACAAGTAACACTGATAAAGAAGATATCCGTCATACTTTAAAAGTTGGTGATATTATAAAACTCAAACAAGGTGAACGCCATCGTTTGATGGGTCTTGATGGTTGGGGAATAGTAGCCGAGATATGGCAGCACACGGATGAATCGAACCCAAGTGATGAAGATGATATTGTAAGACTGCAGGATGATTATAGCCGGAAGTAGGTTCTCTTTCAAATACATTTCTGTACAGGTCTGTTCCGGACACTTTATATTGTTGTAATTTTCCAATTGAC
Source organism: Chitinophagaceae bacterium (assembly GCA_035318985.1). GTDB lineage: Bacteria > Bacteroidota > Bacteroidia > Chitinophagales > Chitinophagaceae > VBAS01. Next base: position 22,305 of record DATHDP010000013.1, on the reverse strand, counting down.
ACTATAAAAGCGGTGGAACTATCAATTCATATTATTAATAAAGTATTCAATCAATCATGAGAAAGATCTTGTTTTTAATGCTGGCTGTTATTGCTTTAAAATTTAAAGCCAGTTCACAATCAACTAATGCTTTTCCCGTACAGGTAAAAATTGATAATGGAACTATTGAAGGCAATTACAATACACATTCCGGTATTCAAACTTATTTTGGAGTACCGTTTGCCAAACCTCCTGTGGGTAACCTGCGTTGGAAAGCTCCACAACCATTAGATAAATGGAATGGCGTGAAGCAAACAAAAAAATTTGGTCCACGACCCATGCAAACAATTGTATTTGGTGATATGAATTCACGTTCAGATGGTGTAAGTGAGGATTGTCTTTATCTTAATGTATGGACTCCTGCAAAACGAAATACCAAAGACCTGCCTGTGCTGGTTTATTTTTATGGTGGTGGTAATGTAGCAGGTGATGCATCGGAACCAAGATATGATGGTGAAAGTATGTCGAAGAAAGGCATTGTAGTTATTACCTGCAATTATCGTCTTAATATTTTCGGATTCTTTTCTCATCCTGAGTTAAGTAAAGAATCTCCATATAAAGCTTCGGGCAACTATGGTTTGCTTGACCAGGTGGCAGCATTGAAATGGGTGCAAAAAAATATTGCAGCTTTTGGTGGCGATCCTAAAAAAGTTACAATAGCCGGGGAATCGGCCGGTTCTATTTCGGTTAGTTATCAGATGGCTTCGCCATTGGCAAAAAATTTAATAGCAGGTGCCATTGGCGAAAGTGGCGCTGGTATCAATCCCACACTGGCTCCGGTTCCATTGGCAGAAGCAGAAAAAACAGGTGACGAGTTTGCAAAAAAGGCAGGCTATACTACAATCGCCCAACTAAGAGCATTATCTACACGGGAGGTTTATGAAATTTATAATGAATCAAAGCGATTTGGATTTCCTGTGGTAATTGACGGATATTTTTTGCCAAAAACAATTCCACAAATTTTTAATGCAAAAGAACAGGCACAGGTGCCGTTATTAGTTGGATGGAATTCTGCTGAGATACCCGGCCAGGCTTTTATGTTTGGTCAACCATATAAAGAAGAAAATTATGTGGCTCGTGTAAAAGCAGAATATCCGAATGATTTTGAAGAAGTGTTGAAATTGTATCCGCATAGCAACGAAAAAGAAATTGAAATTTCTGCAACGCAATTATCATCTGACAGGTTCATTGCATACAGTACATGGAAATGGTTTGATCTGCACAGGAACAATAGCTCTCAACCTGTTTATCGTTATTTCTATAGTAAGCTTCGTCCGCCGCTGGTTGATAATACTGTTTCTTCTGGTTTAGCAGGCGGCACTGTGAAAAAAGATCCTAATGCACCGAAACCGCCAGAGCCTGTTGGTGCACCACATGCCTGTGAAATTGAATATTGCATGGGCAACCTGCATCTTGTAAAAGAATATGCATGGACAGATGAGGACTTTAAAGTATCTGAAACTATGCTAAATTATTTTGCGAATTTTATTAAAACAGGAAATCCAAATGATGGTAAGTTGCCGGAATGGACTGCTGCAAAAGCCGGTGATGCCAACCCGCCTGTGATGGTTTTAAATACTGAATCCAAAACGATAAATGCAAAAAACGATGCCCGCTATGAATTTTTGGATAAAGCGTATAAGAATAAATAATAAATTGTAAAAGAAAGATAAAGTTGAAATAACTTTAATGTCTTGTATTGTTATACCATAAAATAAAATCATATGTCACATTCACGCAGAGAGTTCATCAAAAAGACAGCCCTCACTTCCGCCGGCCTTTATATGGGTGCAAATGCTTTTAGCGCCAAAAGCTATGGCAATATCCTTGGCGCCAACGATCGTGTGAGAGTTGGCGTGGTTGGTTTTTCCGACCGTCATCGGGGTTCTCATATTCCCTGTTTTATGAATCATTACAAGGAATTGAATTTTGATGTGGTGGCCGTATCTGATATATGGAAAAAAAGAAGAGAAGAAGGTGCCGCAACATGGAAAGATAAAATGGGCCATGATATTGTCGCCTGCAGGAACAACGAAGAGTTGTATGATAAAAAATTAGCGGACGCCGTATTCATCAGCACTGCAGATTTTCAACATGCATTGCATGCTATAGAAGCAGTGAAAGCCGGTTGTGATGTATATTGTGAAAAGCCTTTTGCAGAAACAATGGAAGACAACCGTGCTGCATTAAAAGCAATTAAAGCAACGGATAGGATCGTTCAGATCGGATCACAAAGAAGAAGTGGTGCAAACTATCATGCAGCAAATGATTTTATAAGGTAAGGAAAATTTGGTGACATTACAATGGTTGAATTAACATGGAATGTAAATCAACCCGGCCGCTGGCGCAGAACTGCATTGGTTCCTCAACTGAAAGAAGAGGATACTGACTGGAAAAGATTTTTAATGAACCGGCCAGCTGATAAGTTTGATCCAAGAAAATACCTGGAGTTTCGTTTGTTCTGGCCTTACTCATCAGGCTTACCGGGACAGTGGATGAGTCACCAGATCGATACCGTGCATTGGTTTAGCGGATTGCAGCATCCAAGAAGCGTGGTGGCCAATGGTGGTATTTATATGTGGAAAGATGGAAGAAAAAATTGGGATACGATCACTGCAGTATTTGATTATGGTCCTTCTGATGATATGTCAAAAGGTTTCCAGGTTACGTTTGGATCAAGAATGCATAATGGTGATGAGCATCCTGCAGAGATATATTATTCAAATGGCGGAGAATTAAATCTTAATACCAATAAGGTTTTACCAACAGGAGGTTTGACAAAAAGATTTGCTGACGAAATGAAGATGGAGCCTAACCTATTACCTGAAATGAGTTTGTCTGAGGTGGAGAAAGTGGTAGCATCTGCGAATACAGGTGGTGATAATCTTACATCGAATCATATTCGTAACTGGATGGAATGTGTACGCAGCAGGAAGACACCGAATGCGCCGGTGGAAGCAGGCTACAGTCACTCTATTGCTACGATCATGACAAATGCTGCTGCGCATACGGGAGCTAAAGTGACATTTGATGAAAAGACACAGGAAGTAATGGCTAATGGCAAAGTATTCAAATATAATCTCCAGGCATGATAAAATTATTTTCTGTTTTCATCTTACTATCATTAAGTGTATTAACTATTGCGCAGCAATCGACCGGCTTTTCATTGGTTGAAAAAAAAGATAAGAAACAGGTTGATGTTTTATTTAATAATAAACTGCTCACTGCTTATTGCAATCTTGATTCAAGCAAGAAGCCCGTTCTTTTTCCAGTGAATACGATTGATGGAATAACGGTTACCCGCAGTTATCCTTTTAAGCTTATTGCAGGTGAAAGGACAGATCATCCTCACCATACAGGTATCTGGCTGAATTATGAATCTGTGAACGGTCTTGATTTTTGGAACAATTCTACAGCTATACCTGTTGAGAAAAGAGATCATTACGGCACTATCATTCATCAGCAGATCGTCAGTAAAAAAGCAAACGGTAATAAAGCTACACTTGTTACTAAATCTATTTGGGTAAATCCTGGTAACAAAACATTGCTTGATGAACTGACTACTTTCAATTTCAGTGCAGATACAAAAGCGAATAATTTCATTATTGATCGCATTACAACCTTAACCGCTAAAGACTCGACTGTAATTTTTAAAGATGTTAAAGACGGGATGTTTGCGATAAGGGTAGCCCGGGAATTAGAATTACCATCAAAAGAAAAAACCAGTTTTGTTGATGATAAAGGAAATGTAACAACAGTGGCTCCATCGGGGGCTGATGCTACTGGAATGTATTACAGCAGCAATGGTTCAAAAGGAGATTCTGTATGGAGTACAAAAGGAGAGTGGGTAATGCTTACAGGAAAAAAAGATGGAAAAAATATCACAATAGGCATGTTTGATCACCCTTTAAATGTCGGCTATCCTACTTACTGGCATGCAAGGGGCTATGGATTATTTGCCTTAAATCCATTGGGAAGAAAAGTATTCAGCAATGGAAAAGAAGAACTGAATTTTTCTTTGAAACCTGGAGAGTCAGTTACATTCAGATACAGGGTTGTTGTTCATTCAGGAGAGTTTCTTACAAATGATGATATGAATAAACTGTTTGCAGATTTTAAAGGAGTCAAATAAAGCCGGGAAGAATATTTAAGAGTTAGCTGTAATTTATCTGCAAAATCCCGGCACATTTAAAATAATTAGAATGACGTTTTCAAAGCAAATCGTATCACTTTTATTTTTAGCAATAATTAGTTTATTCAGCTGCAAATCCGAAGATCCGAATTTCAGATATGTGAAACTTGAAGAGTTTAAATATTCGGAAGCGACAATAACAAAAGGTACTGAAATCAAAATACTTTCTTTTTCGGGCGGCAAAGACTGTAGTCCGGAAGAATCGTATTATTATCAATTTATTGGGGTTAATCTTTCTACTAATGACACTCTTCGAATATTGGCTCCCTGTCAAAGCGTTGATGACAATGCGAGACCGACAACAGGAACATTCACTCCTTGGCAAGAAACAGCGGACATAATTGACAATGCCCTCAAAGAACATGGAGAAAAGGAACTAATCACCGAAAAGAAGTTTGTCGTGTTTAACAAACGTCAAAAAGATATTGAGGAAAGAGACTTCAAAACTGTTATTGGAACGCTTAGTTTCAAATAATCATCCAACAAAACTACGGCCTTGCTCAAATGTAAAAAGTACAACAATAAATAAGTCTTTACATTCGTAAAATGAAACTTTTCCTTGTCGGCGGTTTTCTTGGCAGTGGTAAAACAACTGCTATTGTAAACGCCTGTCAGCATTTAATAAAAAAAGATCAACGAGTTGCCGTCATAACAAATGACCAGGGAGATCAGCAGGTAGACAGTGCTTTTGTAAAAAGCTTCGGTATTCCTGCTGCGGAAGTAGCGAATGGTTGCTTTTGCTGCAACTATGATCAGCTCGATAAACATATCAATTCATTTATTAAAGACACTCAACCGGATATAATTTTTGCAGAATCCGTAGGCTCCTGTACAGACCTTGTCGCAACCGTAGCAAAACCTTTTGTCCGTGAAATGTCGGGCTGTTCAGTAGTTATTTCTGTATTTGCAGATGCTGCATTGTTTCTATCCTTGATTGAGGGAAGAGTAAATTTTATTTCAGAAAATATACAGTACATCTATAAAAAGCAATTGGAAGAAGCAGATGTACTGGTAATTAATAAAATTGATCTTCTTTCTCCTGAAGAAGTCGCGGCAATAAACAGGCATTTGGAAAATGAGTTTCCCGGAAAAACAATTCTTTATCAAAACTCATTTGAAGAAAATAATATTGAAAAATGGATGAATGCGCTGGAACAATTTGAACCATCAGACCGTGCATCACTCGATATCGATTATGATTTGTATGCGGATGGTGAAGCGCAACTTGCATGGCTTGATGAAAGTATGACGATAGTTAGCTCTCAAAAAAATTCTATTACGATCGCAAAGGAGATCATTTCTCAGATTGATCACGATATAAAAGAAAATAAATTAACAATAGGGCATTTAAAATTTTTTATCGAAACAGAATCCTGGAAAAAAAAGATAAGTGTTATCAGTTCATTACCACTCTCGTTCTATTCGCCTGAAGAAAAAGATACAGTACAGGCTCATTTATTAATTAATGCAAGAGTGGAAACCGAACCTGAAGTTTTACAACAAATCGTCAATGACACATTGAAGCAAATGGTGCAAAAACATGATTGTAATATAATGGTGGAAAAATGGTCTGCGTTCAAGCCTGCTTATCCAAAACCTTTGCATAGAATTTCATAAAACAAAGAATCTACAATCCGAAGCTACATATCTGGGATTACTATTTTCTGTTGATTTGTGACGTGATGGTTGAGTCTGTGATCTTATCATCTTCTGCTAATAAAAAAGCTTTTGATAAAATTATGGACAAACCGTTGTCCCCTTCAAACGGAAGAAAAATATTTTCAGTATGATTCTTCTGACTACGATCCGGTACAATGCACAGGTATTGGTCATTTGGTTCCATCAAAATATTTGTACTGCCAATATGGATTTTATACGTACGCAGTTTACCTTTTACAACAAGAAATTTATCTTTTATAGCAGCAACCTCTTTTATTTTCAATCTTGGGACAAGACTTCCCAAAATTTCTTTACGGTTTTTAGCAATTTCTGAAAGTTCACCAAAAGAATAGGAGGTCCAGTAGTCTCTATAAGCAGGCAGTCCACCTGAATCCCGCCATACAGGATCATTACCAACACTTGCCACACCTACAAACAGGTCAACATCTCTCATAACTTCTGAAAATGCAAGCGGAGGTACATTGATCAAATCGACAATTTCGTTATTAGTGCTGTTTACAAATCGCACCTGGTCTGTACTTACATAATTCCATATACCCGTATCATTCGTTGCGCCGTCAGCATTTACTTCATTGACCCAGTACTCCGCCCTTAAATTATATTCCGGTAACAGTAAAGAAGCAGTTCCATTGTCATATCCATTATCGAAAGCTCCCATCAATGCGTATCGCCAGCCTCTCGTTTTGGCCAGTGAATTAAACTGGTGTTGCCGAAGAATATGTGCAGCCATCCTGTTGCTATAGGTTTTTGTATTTAGTTCGGCATCTGTAAGAAGGTAAACTTCACGATAAGCTTGTTTCAATGGTTGCTGCAATTGATGAAAAACAAAGAAGTCACGCCAACTCTTGATCTGTTGTACTGAAGCCAGTACAGGATGCCACAGCGAAACGAATTCAGTATCCGTTATGTTCACAATTTCATTTGATTCATTTATCCAGTAGTTATTTAAAAAGATCGCCTGGACCGTGCTGCCGGGTTTATGAAAATTCCAGATGATCTTTTTAGCGAGATAAGATAAAAGACCATGATAAAGATAATATTGCTCAAAATTATCCCAGGGTATTTTGCGTTCATCCCTGAACATTCTATCGACACGATCCCGCTGTGCTATCAATGTTTGTTCTACCTGCTTAGCGGTGTCTTTTATCTTTTTAAGTTTCGCCCCACATTTTTCTTTCACCAAAGCAGGTACTGATTTTTGTTGTACACCATCAGCTTTGAACCATTTGATCTCCGTTTTTCCAACACCGGTTATTTCCAGTTCCGCTTTGTATTCATCAACCTGGTAAGAATGTTTTCCATCAACCAGTCCGCAGTCATCAACAGCCATATCTTCTATTTCACTTATTGTCACACCCTGCTCTTCGGCGGCAGCTTGAAGATACTTGTCTATCAATGCCTGCGTACTGTTTTGTTTGATGCGGGTTTTTAAACGTGATAGCTGACCTATTCCGTCGAGGCCCTTAGATTTATATAATACATACAAACATGCATTGCCCACCGAAACTGCTGTAGGACCCTTACCAGGAATTTTTTTAAATGCTCTATCTGCCAGCGCAGCGATCTTTTGAATCGTTGCATTATCATGAAAATGAGAACAGGTCCATATAAGTCCTTTTATGGCATCGGCATTTATGGAAGTGATGTAGTCATAAGAAGTGAAGTTGTAAGTGTGACCGCTGTAATTAACAGTCTGCGGTTCTTCTTTTGTTTTCAGATCCACCAGGAATTGGAACCAGTTGTGCAGGGTCTTCTTAAATGGTTCGGTGCCTATTTCTTTAATGATCGCTTTTGTATCATCAAGATATTTTTTGGTGGGCTTGGAACCGGATGTCTTTTGTGCAAGAGACAATAATGAATACCATAATAATTTTTCTTTTCCGGGCATATTTTCAATGGCCGGGTTAACATAGTCGGCAAAAGGATCATCTCCTAAAAAACGGGCAGGCCTAATGGTTGCTGTTTCTTTTCCATTTTGAAACAACATTCTATCGATCTTATCGATCATTTTCATCCGCTCTTTCTGCTGGTGAATCATGCTTATTTCACCGATCGCCGCCTTCATTTTTTCCAGCATTGTTTTTAATGCTGGAGAGATTGACTGGCCCTTTCGTTGTCTTTCAAGCTGGTTGAGTAGTAAATTGATCGGCCAGGTAGTGACCTGGGCCCAATCGCTGGTATGGTAACGGGTGAAACCTTCACAGATCTTAATAGCATCCTCATCATCCATTTCTAATTTGTTCTTAAAAAGGGTGTGAACATATGCCTGTTTAGTGTTAATGGGATATGTCTCCTGATCTTCAGACGACCAACTGCGTTTGCCGGCATTCGCTTTATGAATAAGCGGCAGCATCCAGAGAATAAAACTGATCTTTTTTTTATCCGGCCAGTTCTTTACCTGTTCTGTCCACACAGATGTCTCATTTATCACCGGGCTCCAGAAAAATTTGTTTTTAGATCTGTATTCGTTCAGCGTTGAAGTAATGATATTGGTAAACTCATCCTCCACGGCTGCATCATTACCGACACCAAAAACATTTTTTATCTTATCAAGCAATCCCATAACTATCCTCCTACTAATGGTGTCATTTTAAGAAATCCTATTTTGGTATCGCTATGGAGATGAACAACCTGGTCCAATGAGCTGTACTGCTGATCATCCACCAAAACAAAAAAACCATTTTTTTGAAATGCATCTAAAGCCACATACACTTGTTTTTCGGTATCGATCGGCTTTTTAGAACGCAACTTAAATCCATTAATAGTTTTTTCTGCATCACTCGGTTGTATTAAGCCATTGTAATACTCAGGAAGTTTATTGTTATAGTTTTCCACTTCCTGGCGTACTCTTGCTTCAATAATTTCTTTAATAGTGACCGTTTCACTTTTAAATCCGACCAATATTTCTTGCAAAACCTTGCCTGAAAAATTTTCATCCTTGACGGCAACTGTTATTAGGTTTGTCATCGTGCTATGATTTTTTAAGTTATGAATTTACTGAAATTATATATTCATTCATCCCGGCAATTGCGTGAATAAAATAAAAGCATAAAAAATGATGGGGTAGAAGTGGATGCTATAAACTATTGTCTATGTAATTTCTTCTGGATGAACCTCTCCTGAAAACTTTTAAACTATATCTTTACTTAGGTCGGAAAAAGACTCCTCTGGAAAGAGAAATGTACTGGCCATACCTTAAATGACTCTTATGAAATTCTTGTTTATCCCTGTGCTTTTGATATCATGTTACAGTAGTATAGCGCAGGATACGCATTATTGGGCGCTGCAATTCGGGACCCGATCTTCATTAATGGGTGGTGCAGTAGTTGGGCGTGTAAAGGATAACTCGGCAATTTTTTATAACCCCGCCTGTCTTGCATTTATTGATACAAGTTCAGTCACTATCAATGCAGATCTTTACCAGTTGGAAAAAACCAAAATAGAAAATGCATTAGGTAATGAAAAGGATTTCAATAATAATAATTTCAAAAATCTTCCCCTGTTGATCTCAGGATTGATACCAACCAAAAACCCGAATATAAAAATGGGTTATGGCTTTGCTTCATCAGTAGATTACGGCTTTCACGGTCTTGCACGCATTGATGGCAACTACCCGATAGTGGATGATGCCGAGAGCCCCGGTGATGAAACCACTATTGGTCAGCTATCATTGAATTCAAGATTAACGGAAACTACTTTTGGGTATGGCATAGGAAACAAGTTCAATGATCGTTGGTCATTGGGAGCAACTATGTTAGTTTACTGGCGAAATCACAGTTATGAAAGAAATTTATATACCCGGATGTTTTTAAATACACCAGGTAACCCTCTTGTAAGCGGTGATTACCTGCAAAATTTTTATTATGATAATTTGCGGGGACAAGTAAAGCTCGGCATTTATTACAGGGGCAATCGTTTTGGTGTCGGGCTGGCATTAAATAGTCCTTCATTTAGAATATTTGGTAAAGGTGTGGTGGCCGCCGATATTACTACAAACAATATGCTATACCATGGTCAAAGAATCGATATAGTAGCTAATGACAGGCAGGAGAAATTGCATTCAGTTTACAAAACACCATGGTCAGCAGCATCAGGTATTAATATTGATATGAAGCGTGGACAATTAGGCATTGCAGTTCAATATTACGCTGGCCTGGAAATATATGACATATTAAAGGCAAAACCTGCAGCTTTTGTAAGGCCACAGCAGGTATACTCGGATATAGGAAGTGATGATTTTTTAAGAGTGAAAACAGGTAATAAAAGTGTAGTGAACTGGTCGGTGGCTTATGAATATATACTCAACAGCAAATTTACTTTGGATCTTAGTTTTCGCAGCGATAATAGTTTTTTTGATAATAGTGTTCATGATACAAGAGGGATCAAGCCGGATATTTCCACATGGGATATTTATCATGTAGTATTGGGTGGCAATGTATCCGGAAGACGGTTATCAGTAAGCACAGGTATTCTATATGGATTTGGCAGTGATAAAAAATATGAACAGGATGCTAATTTAGATGAGCCATCAGAAAGAAACTTTCTCCAGGGTGGTACGATCATTACTAAAGCAAATTATTACTCGATCGGTATTCTGTTTGGCGTTACCATCAATTTCAATAAAAAATCATAGAGATAGATTTCGTTAGTGTTCATCCGATAGCTATCGGATTTGAAATTAAATATTGACTATACGTTTGACTTAACTATGCAGATTTTTTACCACATAGGAACATAGAAACATAGTTTCCACATAGGTTTCTATGTGTTTCTTCCTATTGTGTCCTATGTGTCTATGTGGTTATCCAGATCCCGGACTGAAAGACTTTTAAATATATCCGGCTATACAATTTCTTTAATGCGATTTATTAATAGCGTTATACCAAGACCTAATACTGCGATCACTGCAAATGAATATTGCAGTCCTGCCAATTGAGCAATATAACCTATAAGCGGAGGTCCTATCAAAAATCCGAAGAAGCCAATACCGGAAACAGTTGCAATTGCTATACCACTGGCTACTTCTTTTATTTTTCCTGCCGTGCTGAACATTAGCGGGATGATACTGCTTACTCCAAATCCAATAATTAAAAAACCAATGGTTGCTGATACTATTGTTGGAAATAATACAGCGATCATCATTCCAATGAAAATTAGTACGCCACTTAACTGAACCATTTTTTTACGACCAAATTTCAGCGCAAGCCGGTCACCGGTAAATCTCCCGGTTGCCATCATGATCATAAAAGAAGCATAGCCGAGTGATACAAGTGAACCTTCAGCTTTTACTACTTGTTTGAAATAAACACCACTCCAGTCGAACATACATCCTTCTGCACTCATACAACAAAAAGCAATAACGCCTAACAACATTAACGAACCGTGCGGCATTTTAAATTTTGTAAATGATGAAGCAGATTTGCTGGTAGGTGTGAGCAAAAGATATTTATTAAAGATCAGCATCATGGTAATTGCAAACAATGCGATTATCCAAAAATGATAATAAGGTTTTATATCAAGTTTCATCATCAATGAACCGATAAGAGCCCCGGTAAAACCTGCGGTACTCCAGATACCATGAAAGGAAGCCATGATGGGCCTGTTATAAAGAGCTTCTGCATGAACAGCCTGTGTGTTAACAGAAATGTTGCACATGTTACCAAATATTCCAAATGCACATAAAGCCAATGCTAATTGCCATGGCTTTTCCACCAAACCGATATTTGTAAGTGAGAGTACATAACCAACAACAGCAACTCTTAATACATACTTGCTGCCGAATCTTGTAACAAGTCTTCCGCTAAAAGGCATAGTTAATAACTGCCCGACAGGTAATGCAAGTAAAATACTTCCAAGTCCTGCTTCGCTTAAGTGTAATGATGTTTTGATATCAGGTATCCTGCTCGCCCAGTTTGCAAAAGCTAATCCCTGGCAAAAGAAAAAAACAGATACAGCAATTCGAACCTGTAGCTTATTTATTGGGGCTATTATAGTTGAACCAATGGTCAAGTTTTAAATATTATGGTAAAAATAATTTAATTCGTTCGGGCCGCTGATAGCCAGGAATATTTTTTATCATTTATCAATTATAGTTTTCTTCGGCTTATTTTTATAGCGACGAGCCCTCCTCCATACCTTTATATAGATTGAAGGAGCCTCGCCTTGGAAGAATTAATCTTTGGGAGAAATAAATGTTTAAAATGAGATTGAAATTGTTTGTTATGCTATGCACAATTATCCTTTTTTGTGATGCAAAATCTCAAAAAAGTACTTTTAATAACAATTTGGAATCAGCAATAAATTACTTAAGCACAAACAGGGATTTGCTTGCAACAAAGTGGCTATCGATGGTAAATAATAACAGCGGTAATTATTATAAGTATGATCAAATATTAAAAGATGGCATGAAGTTTAGAATCTCGGATACATTTTACATCAGAGGAATTTCATATTTTAAGGATACATTGAGTTTCTATGGAGATTCCGTCGATATTTCAACAGCAGAAATCCTGAATCCAAATTTATACTCTAAATATGATAGTTATAAACCAAGCAGGGATTCGTTATTTGACGATCTTATTAGACAAAAGGGTTTAAACTTATCAGCTGATTTTATTATTGGCTTTTCTAAGCCTATAAAAGATTTTATTGTTTGTGAATTATGGTACAAAGAATTTGGACAAGGGTATAGAGCTAAATTCGGTGACTCGATAATAATATTGTTTTTATTTAATCGTGACTCAAGTATTAGAAAAATTTATTTTAAGAGAATTATTAAATAATTCTTCCCAAACGAGTCTTTCCGAATAATAAAGTACTTGATCTTATGAAAACGTTCCTTCCGCCCGGAAATAAAATAATTTAATTCATAGCAGTTCTTGTTTATTGATATTTTTTTATAACTCATTATGAAGGCGATTTTGTTAATGAATATTTACAACTAATTCCAAGCCCTATCCCATTTAGCCATTTATTTCGGCTCTTATTATTTTGTTCAAAGGGGAAAACCGAATCTTGTTTCCATAAGTTAAAAATTGGCACTTTCAAAGCAGGTCCAAAATGAAACCGGCCAACTTCCTTTTGAATTCCAGCATATGCACTAATTCCAAAACCAAAATATCTTTCATTTTTTGTTTTGTAATCAGTATGATCATTCCCAATTGGTATTTTATAGAGTTGCGATAAAGTAAAATAATTGAGAACATCGAATCCTCCGACCAGATCAACGGTTTTATTCAGCATCAGCCATTTTTCGAGGCCTACAGTTAACGAAATCGTGTTATACCAATACTGATCACTTACATAGAAAAAGGTAGAGGATGGCCCTCCACTAAAATGGATGAACCTTGCATTCCGTGTTCCATAAGAAGGTGTAAATCCTTCAATATTATCGAAGGAATATTTATAATAGCCAATACCACCTTTTATAAACCATTTATCTTTTAAGGAATGCAAATAGTTTATGTCTGTACCCCAACTACTTCCTTTCATGGTAATAGTAGAATTTGAAGCTGAATTGAATGGAATATTAAATGAAGGATATTTATCCCATCGCAAATGGGAATAAAGCTCAAGTTGATCTTGTGCGAATCCAAAATTTTGCGTTAAAAACAAACAAGTAGCAAACAATGTTTTTTTCATAGTGTATAATTTCTTTCTTCCAGACGAGTCTAGAACACATCTCAGGAAAATTAAGAGGGACTTGTCGGTTGCTATTTACACCGTTGTTTGGGTTCTGCTTTAATTCAATAGCAAAAATAGTTCATCAGTCACCAACAGCCGAATAAACCTAATTCACCTTTTTTGATTCAATAACTGCTAACTTTATTTATATTGGGAATCTTATTCCGCAATTTCAAAACACACAAAGCTTGCGCCATGCGAAAAAATAATTTTCTACTCCTCTGTTTATTTTTTTTAACAACAACAATTTCTGCACAGGTAAAAGTTATAAACCTGTTGACAGAAAACCAAACAAATCCAATTGGTCTTGATGTGCAACAGCCCCGTTTTAGCTGGCAATTGGTGAGTGAGCAAAGAAATATTTCTCAAACTGCTTACGAAATAACAATTAATGCTTCAAAAGGAACAGCATGGAAGAGTGGAAAGATTACATCGAGTCAATCCGTGCAGGTACCTTATGCAGGCACTGCATTGCAACCTGGAAAAAAATATACATGGCAAGTAAGAGTTTGGGATAATAATGGCAAGACATCAGCATGGAGTGAGCCAGCATCTTTTCAAACTGCATTTTTGAATTCTAACGATTGGAAAGCAAAGTGGATCGAAGCCGATCTTACAGAAGATTCTATTAACAGACCGGCACAATATTTCAGAAAACAATTTTCCTCAACAAAAAAAATTGCTTCTGCTACTGTTTATATCACCGCACACGGAATGTATGAAGCACAGATAAATGGAAAACGGGTTGGTGATGCTTACTTAACTCCCGGCTGGACGAGTTATAAAAAAAGATTGCAATACCAGGTTTATGATGTAACCAATCTTGTTACAACAGGAAGTAATGCAATAGGAGTTATAACCGGCAATGGTTGGTACCGTGGTTTTCTTGCTTGGGGAGGAAATAAAGATATCTATGGTAAAAAGACAGGAGTATTATTTCAACTTGATATAAATTACTCAGATGGTACAACTGCAACAATTGTTTCAGATGAATCATGGAAGTCATCAACAGGCTCGATCCGGTTTTCTGAAATATATCATGGGGAAACGATCGATGCAAGAGAAGAAAAAGCAGGTTGGTCAACTGTAGGGTATAACGATGGAAACTGGGCGGGTGTAAAAATTCAGAATTATTCAAATGATATTTTGCTCGCCACTTATAATGAGCCGGTAAAAAAACATGAAACATTTAAGCCATTAAAAATATTTACAACACCAAAAGGTGAGAAGGTGATAGATTTTGGTCAAAACCTTGTTGGCTGGGTAATAGTGAAAGCAAATGGTAATGCCGGAGATAAAATAACTCTTCGCCATGCCGAGGTGCTGGATAAAGAAGGAAATTTTTATATTGATAATCTTCGTGCCGCCAATGCAACCGCTACTTATTATTTAGCGGGCAAAAGCGAAGAAACATTTGAGCCTCATTTTACTTTTTATGGATTTCGTTATATAAAAATTGAAGGCGTCAATGATATAAAGCCTGAAAACTTTACAGCTGTTGCTTTGTATTCCGATATGAAACCAACCGGTACATTCGTTTCATCAAATCCTTTGATCAATCAATTGCAGCATAATATTCAATGGGGGCAAAGAGGAAATTTTTTAGATGTGCCCACTGATTGTCCGCAAAGAGATGAACGTCTTGGATGGACAGGAGATGCCCAGGCATTTTCAAGAACAGCTTCATTCAATTTTGGCGTCAATAATTTTTTTGCAAAATGGTTGCGTGATGTTGAAGCCGATCAACTTCCTTCCGGAGGTGTTCCATTTGTTGTTCCAAATGTACTTGGCCCCGGTGCAATAGCTGCAACCGGCTGGGCAGATGTCGCTACGATCATTCCATGGAATATGTATTTAGCTTATGGAGATAAAAAGATCTTAGAGAATCAGTATAACAGTATGGCAGCGTGGGTTGGCTATATGGAAAAAGCAAGTAAGAATTATTTATGGAACACTGGTTTTCATTTTGGCGATTGGTTATTCTATCGTCCGTTTGATGATAATGATGGAAGATCGGCTGTAACGGATAAATATATGATCGCACAATGTTTTTTTGCCAACTCTGTGCAAATAATGATCAACACTGCAAAAGTGTTGGGTAAAAATGAGGATGCAAATAAATACACTTCCTTGTTGAAAAACGTAAAAGATGCATTTCTAAAAGAGTATGTAACTGGAAATGGAAGATTGGTATCAGGAACACAAACTGCCTATGTGCTTGCATTGAATTTTGATATGCTTCCGGAAAATTTGCGTGAACAAACTGTAAATAAATTAGTGGAGAATATAAAAAGTTACAGCAATCATCTTACTACGGGTTTTTTGGGAACGCCTTATTTATGTCATGTATTAAATCGGTTCGGTAAAACCGATGTTGCTTACACATTGCTGATGCAGGAAACTTATCCGTCATGGTTATACCCAGTAAAAATGGGAGCCACTACTATATGGGAGAGATGGGGAGGTATTCATCCTGACAGCACATTCGAGCCTGCATCCATGAATTCATTTAATCACTATGCTTATGGAGCCATTGGTGACTGGATGTATCGTGTTGTTGCCGGTTTAGATACTTATGATGACGCACCGGGATATAAACATATAAAAATTCAACCGCATATCGGCGGTGGCTTAACGAATGCATCTGCAAGTTTGCAAACCTATTATGGTAAAGCAAGCAGCGGGTGGAAAATAGAAGGCAATAAAATAATTATGGACGTTGAAATTCCTGCGAATACAACTGCAACGGTATTTGTGCCTGCTTCTAATAAAGAAGCGATAACGGAAAATGGAAATGCAGTTTCTTCATCAAAGGAGCTACAGGTTACTGGGACAGAAAATGGATATGTCGTTCTAAAAGTGAATTCAGGTAAATATCATTTTGAAGTATCGAAGTAAAATTCATCTATGGAAAAAAGGTTTATTGGTTTTATTTTCTTTGTCATAAGCTTTTGTGTAGCGAAGTCACAAACGATCAATCCATCTTTATTAAAGGAGACATGGTCAGCCAATTGGATCACAGCACCTGATGCACCGGCAAAAACCTATGGCGTATATTATTTCAGAAAAAAAATGTGGTTAACGGAAAAGCCTGATTCTTTTATTGTTCATGTTACAGCAGATAACCGGTATGTGCTGATCATTAACGAAAGATATGTTTCATTGGGTCCTGCAAGAAATGATCTGTTTCACTGGAATTTTCAAACAATTGATATTGCATCTTACCTGGTCAATGGAAATAATAGTATTGCAGCCACAGTTTGGAATGAAGGTGAATACAGGCCCGAAGGCCAGATATCAAACAGGACAGGATTTTTAATGCAGGGCAATACAAAAAAGGAAGAGACAATAAATACAAATACTTCCTGGAAATGTTTTAAGAATAATGCATACACTCCATTAACCGGCATCGGTTATAATACTTATTATGTTGCCGGTCCGGGTGAGTTAGTTGATATGAATAAAATGCCAGATGGCTGGACAAGAAATGATTTTAATGATGATGCATGGCCCAATGCTGTAAGAGTTGGTTGGCGTGGTGGCACGCCAAAAGGTGCTGTTGATATTGCTGACTGGATGTTGGTTCCTTCCACATTGCCACCAATGGAATTACGGATTCAACGCTTTGCTACAGTAAGAAGGACAGATGGCATTACAATTCCTGATGGATTTCCGGCAACACAGAAACCAATTACGATCCCGGCAAATACCAAAGCGACATTTTTGCTTGATCAATCTTATTATACAAATGCATATCCTGAATTGGATTTCAGTAAAGGAAAAGATGCTGGTATCTTACTTACCTATGCCGAAGCATTATTTACTGAAAAGCCTGATGGCCCGGGTAAGACATTTAAAAAAGGAAATCGTAATGAAGTGGATGGGAAAATTATCGCAGGTAGAAAAGATAGTATCATATCGAATGGAAAAGACGACCAGAATTTCAGCACACTGAACTGGAGAACGTTTCGGTATGTTGAAATTAAAGTAACGACAAAAGATGAACCACTGATCATTAATGATTTTTATAGTTTGTTCACCGGTTATCCTTTCGAGTTGAATGCAACATTTAATGCAAATGATAAAATGCTGGATAAAATACTTGAAGTAGGTTGGCGAACTGCAAGGTCATGTGCATGGGAAACCTATATGGATTGTCCTTATTATGAACAGTTGCAGTACATTGGTGATAGTCGTATACAGGCGTTGGTTTCATTATATAACAGTGGCGATGATCGTTTGGTGAGAAATGCGATCACACAAATGGATCATTCACGAATGGCAGAAGGTATTACATTAAGCCGTCATCCTTCTTTTTCCCCGCAAGAGATCCCTACATTTTCTCTTTGGTATATTGGAATGGTAAATGATTACTGGATGTATCGTGGCGACGCTGCTTTTGTAAAAGATAAATTACAGGGAACAAGAGATGTACTATGGTTCTTTAGTAAGTATCAAAATGCCGAAGGATCATTACGAAATGTTCCTTATTGGATCTATACAGATTGGGTGGAAGGAAAAACAGGATGGCCCGGCGGTGTTGGACCAATTGGAAAAGATGGCAGCTCATCCTTATTAGACTTCCAGTTATTATGGGCCTTGCAAGTAGCGGCAAAACTTGAAACAGAACTTGGATTACCGGCTATTGCAAACGAATATCAAAAGAAAGCTTTGCAACTTCAGCAAACCATTCAACGAAACTATTGGAGCGTCGATAAAAAACTTTATGCTGATACAAAAGATAAAGATCGTTATTCGCAACATGCAAATACATTGGCAATACTTACCAATACAATTAAAGGAACTGCCGCAACTGAACTAGCTAAAAGAATAATTGCAGACAGATCATTAGCTCCTGCATCTATCTATTTTAAATATTACCTGCACATGGCATTGACAAAAGCAGGATTAGGAAATGATTATTTAAAATGGTTGGACAAGTGGAAAGAAAATATCGAAATGGGGATGACGACATGGGCAGAAATTTCTGAGATCGATAATGCCCGTTCCGATTGCCATGCATGGGGCTCCAGTCCGAATATTGAATTTTTCAGAACTGTATTGGGCATTGATTCGGATGCGCCGGGTTTTAAAAAGGTAAAGATCGAACCGCATTTGGGCGAGCTGAAAAATGTGAATGGAAAAATGCCGCATCCGGATGGATCTGTTTTAGCGAATTATAAATTAGTGAATGGAAAATGGAACATAGAACTCACATTGCCGGAAGAGATCACTGGAAGATTTATTTGGAAAGGGAAAACTTATCCATTGAAACCCGGAACTAATAATTTTAATTTATAAAACCACTTTTATGATCTTAATTTTTAAACGTCACTCACTTGCTTTGCTTTTATGTACAGGGTTATTTCTATCCGCATGTAATAATGCAAAAACAGACAAAGAAACTAGTTCAACAGTATCCACTGTTGATCCTGCCAAAGACTGGAAATTTGGAGTAGCTTTATGGACATTTCATGATGTAAATTTTCTCGATGCGTTGAACAGAGTTGACAGTGTAGGTTTGAAATATATTGAACCAAATACATTCCATAGTGCAGGTCCGGAATTAAAAGATACTATTATAATGCGGTTATCACCTGCAGGGATGGAAAAACTAAAAGCATTAATAGCGCAGAAAGGGCTGATTTGTGAATCGGTATATATAGTTGGTGACAGCACTTTAAGTTCCTGGGTTAAACAATTTGATATTGCAAAACAGTTTGGTGCTAAGTATGTAACTACCGAGCCACCATTGAAAATGTGGGATGCTATTGATAGTCTTGCCGGTGCCTACGGAATGAAGGTTGCTATCCATGAACATTGGAAAGAGTTCAGTCATTACTGGAATCCTGATACTACTTTAATGGCTTTGGAAGGACATCCAAACTTCAGAGTATGTGCCGATCTTGGTCATTGGCCAAAAAGCGGAATAGATCCATTGGATGCTGTAAAGAAACTGGCGGGCTATATTCTTGGTATTCATCTCAAAGACATCGCGGCATACAATGATATTACTTTGAAAGATGTGCCGGTTGGAACAGGTGTTGTAAAGTTTCCCGAGATATTTGCAGAGTTAAAGAAACAAAACTTTGATGGCTATATCTATATTGAAAGAGATTCCATTGAGCATGGAGGAAATGTGCTATCAGTAAAACAAGAAGTAAGCTATTATAATGAACAGATCAAGAAGCTAAAATAATTTTATACGATCGCTACAAAGATTTTCTTAGTGTTACTTTAAATGGAACGGCCAGGTGACTTCTTTGATTGTTCAGGATCATTTCGGCAGTCATTGTTCCCATCTTTTCAAAATCTGTAGAGATCGTTGTTATCCCATCAAGGATAAATTGTTTCCAGGGTGTTTCATTATAGGAAATGATACCAACATCCTTTCCAACTTTTAGTTTTGTTGCCTTGATCTTTTCAAGCAATGTCAGCATGTCGTCTTCCATTAGATTGATATATGCTTCCCCATCTTTTATCGGCTCATTGGCAATATCATTTACTATTTTACTGGTGAAGGCGTATTGATGACAAAATCTTTTGAAGCCCTTTATAATTTCTTTTGGATGATAAGTGTATCCCGGAAAGATCATTTTTATCGTATGATATTTACTTAGTTGTTCTCTTAATTGATCAAGTGCATCGTAAATATCTTTTTCAAAATCTTCATAAACGGCCGCATAATTCCCGTTAATGCCCGGTATCAATTTATCCATCACCAGCAATTTATCAGAAGGTAGCTGGTTGATGATCTCATGCGCATCCTCACCACCATCAAGGAAATGAGGCACGATCACATAATGAGTAAACTCGTTCTTATTGTTTTGTATTAATCTTTTGAATAAGGTATAGTCATTATTGTATATGTAGAAATCAATTGATGCCAGTTCGCCCAGGGTTTTTACAAAGGCGTCATACATTATTTTCTTGTGTACACTTAGCTTGTTAAAGAGAAGGAATACTTTGAGCGGTTGATTTACTTCGGTTGATTTTACAAAATAACCTTTGCCCGGCACGGAACCGAGGATCCCAATTTGCTTCAGGTACTTATAACCTTTCTCCGCAGTATCTCTTGATATTTCAAATTCAAAGCTGAGTTCATTGATGGAAGGTAGCAGGTCATCTTTTCCTATCTTTTCTTCATTAATAGCATTGATCACTGAATTTGCCAGCTGCATATACTTAGGCGTGGCTGATAAGTAATCAATATTTATATACTGGAAAAGGATATTTTTTTTCATATGCGGCAGCAGTAATTTCTACCTCCGAAAGGTAATTACTTTCAATTTATTAGAGAATTTTTGGAAGACTGAATTAAATTCGTCTGAAATAAAAGAATAGCATATGGACAGAGTAGCATTCAAAATGAAATTATTCAAAGGCAAAGAGACCGAATACAAAAAAAGACATGATGAAATTTGGCCCGAACTTTCTGAACTATTGAAAGAAAAAGGCGTGCAGGAGTATTCTATCTTTTTGGACGAAGCAACTGGTTTTCTATTTGGATCTTTGAAGATTCCTGATGCAAAAAAGCTGGATGAATTACCGACACATCCTATTATGAAAAAATGGTGGGCATATATGAAAGATATCATGGAGTCAAATCCTGATAACTCCCCGGTTTCAATTCCGCTTGTTGAAGTTTTTTATATGCGATAGATAAAGATTTTAATTTCATTTTATGAAAAATATAATTCTTGCCTTCTTGCTTTCTCTTTTCGGAAGTGCAATTTTTTGCCAGCAGGTAATTCAACTTTATAATGGAAAAGCTCCCGGCTCAGAAAATTGGAATTGGGATGAAAGAGAAATTAAAGTTGATATCGGAACCATTTTATTTGAAGTTTCCAAGCCTTCATTAGCGATATATCTTCCTTCTAATCCTAATGGTATAGCAGTGATCGTTGCACCGGGAGGCGCATTTCATGCACTTGCTTATGATCTTGAAGGAACTGAAGTAGCAAAACGTTTAAATGCAAAAGGCATCACTGCTTTTGTACTTAAATATCGGTTGGTTCATGATGACCCAGCACATCCTGAAAATAGCATTGGCAATTTAATGGCAACTCAAAACTTTAAAAAGCTTGATTCCCTGAATGCGCCTATTATTCCACTTGCATTGCAAGACGGAATAACAGCTGTAAAATATGTAAGACAACATGCAGGTGAATATAAAATAGACCCCAACAAAATTGGATTCATGGGATTTTCTGCAGGTGCCACTTTAACAATGTCTGTTGTGTATAGCGCTACAGATGATAGCCGGCCGAATTTTGTTGCACCAATTTATGCATATGAAAATGCTATTATAGGCTCAACAGTTCCATCAGCAAAGACACCTATATTTATTGCAGCCGCAAGTGACGATGATCTTGGTTTCGCAACACATAGTGTTCATATTTATCTCAAATGGCTTGCTGCAAAACAACCAGCTGAATTGCACATGTATGAAAAAGGAAAACATGGCTTTGGTACAAAAAAGCAAGATCTTCCTGTTGATTCCTGGATGGATCGTTTTTTTGATTGGTTACAAAAGCAGGAATTAACAAAAAAGTCATAGTCAAAAAATGATTTTCAACAGACAGTACATGATAGGAGTTAAGGAGAGGGACATTATTTTTATCACCCGGTTTTTGCCATTTTAAAACAATCTACGAATGCAAGTCATATTAGGAGTTATTTTCCACTTTATCGGCGGTTTTGCGTCGGGC
>DATHDP010000012.1:0-51831 GCA_035318985.1 Chitinophagaceae bacterium | reverse complement strand
GAGTTTCGAATGTTGGCAGCAACATTTTAAGTAATGGTGGATTCAATATTTGTGTGACGCACCCACCAGCCTCGGCTAATGTTGTAGCCGGACGTATGAATGAAGTTTACAAACAAATCACTCTTTCCGGCTCTGGGGTTTTACAATATCCATGGGAAGTTACTTATGGTCCTGACAATAATTTATGGATAACAGAATCGAGAGGTTATAAAGTTTACAAGATGGATCCAAATACGGGAGCTAAAACAACTGTACTTGATATATCAATGGGAAGTACATGGCTGCCTGCTCCTTCTGATACATTGGATGTTCAATTCAATAGTAACTGGCCACAAGGGGGTTTAGCCGGTTTAGCTATTCATCCAAACTTCATGGATGGAACAGGTAATAATGACTTTGTGTATATATCCTATGTACATAGAAATTTAGGAGGTAGTTCTCCAACAGGGTTATTATTTAGAAATAAATTAGTACGATTTACATATAATCCAGGTACTGGCAAATTGGAATCTCCAGCGATAGTTTGCGATAATTTACCGGGTAGTAATGATCATAATTCGCAAAGAATAATTATAGCTCCTGTCGCAGTAGGTGGCACTCCGTATTTGTTTTACGCATCAGGAGATATGGGTGCAGGTCAATTCAGTAACCGTACCCGGCCGAATAATGCTCAGAACCCCGCATCATATGAAGGAAAGATATTAAGATTTAACGTTGATACAGTTGGAGGACTTCCATGGGTACCAACTGATAATCCTTATTCTTCAACAAGTGCTGTATGGAGTATTGGTATTAGAAATAACCAGGGCTTTGCATATGATCCTTCTTTAAACATTTTATATGGATCCTCTCACGGTCCTTATAGTGATGATGAGATAAATGTTATTGAACGAAATAGAAATTATGGTCATCCATTAATAGAAGGATTTGTGGATGGAAATTATAATGGTAATTCTGTTCAGGGTACCAATACCAGTGTTTCTGCAGGTGCTGATTTTACAGATAACCTTGGAGTATCAAGCTGTCCGCCCATTGGCAATGAAGCTACAAACAGGGCAACTATAGATGCAAACGGAAATGGTCTTTATAAAGATCCTCTTTTCTCAGCTTATGCGGCGTCACAAGCTACAGTATCTAATATTTGGCGGACTAATCCAGGTAATGCATTGCCTGCACCCGGATGGCCAACAGAAGCCTGGTCAGGATTAGACCTTTATAGAAATACCTTAATTCCTGGTTGGAAAAATTCATTAGTGGCTGGTTCATTAAAATGGGGACGTCTTTTAAGAATGAGACTGGATGGGACAGGCGCTGCGACTGCACCTACTAATACTGTAAGTGACACCATTAGTTATTTTAATAGTCAAAACCGTTTCAGGGACTTGGCTTTTGCACCTAATGGAAAAGACATTTTTGTAGTCATGGATAATACATCTACTACATCGGGCCCCGGTTCAGCTTTCCCAACCGTGCCTAGCTGTGCAGGTTGTGTACAGAAATATACTTTCCTTGGTTATTATGATAATGCAGGCAAAAGTACCATCCCAACTTCTATTGATGTCACTAATGGCGCTGTTAATTCTTGTAATACAGGAACAGTAGTAACTATTGATAATACTAATAATAATCTTTGGGTTCCAATTACTGGCCCTGATGGAAATATCATGGCGGAAATTTATGCTAATGGAAATAACCTTGGAACCATTACTTCCAGTTTTTATAAAAACTCCGGACCTATCCGCGTAGCAAATACAACTCATTATCTTGACAGAAATATGACCATTACGCCACAAAACCAACCTTCATCTACAGTAAAGATCAGGCTCTATTTATCAAAGGCTGAGTTAGATGCTTTGATCGCTGACGGGGCCAGCAACGTTTCTGCGATCGGCAACTTGAGAATTTATAAAAACAACGATCCTTGTAGTAGTGCTATAAGTGCGCCACCAACTGCAATAACCCCAACTTATGCAGAGGCCCATGGCGCAAATGGCTATATGCTGCAGGGAGATATAACCAGCTTCTCTTCCTTTTATTTCGCGGCCATTAATAGCTTTACACTATTTACACTACCATTAGATCTTCTTTCATTCACAGGTCATTTACAAAATGATAATTCAGTTTTATTAAATTGGAAAACAGAGAACGAGATCAATACCTCTTATTTTGGTATAGAAAGAAGTGCAGATGGTATTCGTTTCAACGGCATTGGAAATGTAACAGCCAATGGAAGAAACAACACAGGTGGTTCGTTTGATTATTCATTTACCGACAACGATGCAATTAACCAATCTTCCCAGAGACTTTATTACAGGTTGAAAATTGTTGATATTGATGGTAATTTCAAATACTCAAATATTATTTCTGTATCATTCCCTCTTATTACAGGTAAGTTAAGCATAGCTCCAAACCCGGTACTCACAGAAATGAAAGTAACAATTGCTGCTGAAACCGATGGAAGAGTTCAATGGAAGTTGACAGATAATGTTGGAAGGGTGATACAAAAGGGATCAGAGAATGTGAAAAAAGGCGTCGGAAACAACTTTACTATTAACATGAATAGATTACCGGCAGGTTCTTATAATTTAAGTGTTACAGGTGCGGGTATTGATCAAAATGAAAAAATACAAAAACTGTAACCCGATCTCAGAATTTTTTTAAATCATATATTTTAAAAGCCCCGGTATTAAATACCGGGGCTTTTTGTTGCACGTTTAAAATTAAAATTGAATCATTTTAAAACAAGCTTAAAGAAACTCCTCCATAAAAATTTCGGCCAGGTGCTGCATTATAATAGCGGCCTCCTGTAGCGTTAATATCATTCCCGAGACTATAGGTAATATCAAATGCATTTTCGATACCTGCAAACAATTCAAGCTTATTCTTTTTCTTCAGATCTTTTCTCCAGCCTATTCTTGAACCTAAAAGATTATAAGAAGAAGCAAATTCAGTATTGGCATCATTTAACGGAATAGGATCACTGTAATAGTAAGTAAGATTAATATAGATGCCGGGCTTAGTAGAAATATCTAATCCAGAAGCGACGGTATTTTTAGCTACGCTTGGTAATTTTTTTCCACTATAATCATTTGTAAGCTGTTTAAAATCGTCGTACGTAAAATTATTCCATGTATAACTAGCCCATACCTTAGCCGTATTGACAAAAGAATTACGATGCAAAAGCAAATAAGAAACCTGTGATTCTACTCCTCTTTGTTTTGTTGAACCTGCATTGACAAAATAATCACCGTTACTTGCATCTCTCCTTTGTACAATTGCATTTTTCAAACGATAATCAAAAACATTGACCTCTACATATAATCTCCGCTGCAACCAACTACTTTTAACCCCTGCCTCATAATTAATTCCATGTTCTGCATTCAACTCCGTACTTATTACACTGGTAGAAGGCAATACTTCAGCTGTTGTTGGAGGAGAAAAACCTTTAGCTACGCTTGCATATAAATACAGATCTGCTACAATTTTTTTTGAAACTGCCAATCTTGGTGCAGCTTCATTCTTATATGATCTTGTTTGCTCTGGTAAGGAAGGAATAGAAAGTCGTTTTATTTTTATTGATGCTTTATTAATACTAAGACCAGCGGTAATATTTAAATCATATTTCAATCTTAGATCTGCTTGTGAAAATATTGACCAGATCCCGTTTCTTACATCGTCATTCGTAAGCGTAGTTGTTGGTTTACCGTTTGCATTTTGATATGTATGTACATTGAAGTATCCTTTTTGCGCCTCTGCACCAAAAATCACTTTCACTTTATCGTTCACAGTAGAAGGCTTCCATGTGAATACTGTCCTTCCTCCGAAATGCGGTTCTGTTCTTACTTCATAATTCCTGAAAGTGGGGTTTTTAATATTCGAATAAGCACCATAAAAAATTAAACTATTTTCAAAATGGTCATTGAATTTAAAATGATTATTAAATCCGCCATACCACGTTTTCTGATAAATAGCGGCCTTTGCTCCTTCAGCACTTGGGAACGCTCCAGCTGCAGGTCGAGCTGCTTGAGGATTTTTTTGATACTCTGCTTTTGTAAGAGCACCCGGTGTTTGATAATACAGATCACCATAGAGAAAATTAAAATGAAGCGATTCTTTTTTACCTGAGCTGATCTGCGTTTGCCAGGTAGCAACATCTCTTCTCATTGATGTATGATCCCTGTATCCATCACTTTGCTGATGTGAATAAGTAAAAGAATTTCTAAATTTTTCCTTGCCCTGGTTAAACTGAACATTTACATTACTATGATCGTAACTACCATAGGACAGATTAACCAATAACCCCGGCTCAGGTTGTGCAGTATTACTATTGATCAAAATTGCACCCCCTGTTCCTGCTCCATAAAGACTTCCTGCCGGACCTTTGATGAGTTCTATCGAATTAAAATTATAATAGCTCAATTGATTTAAATAAGTATTTCCTCCGGGATCTGTAAATGGGATCTCATCCCAATAAACCTTTACATTTCTTACACCAAAAGGTGAACGTAATGTACTTCCCCTGATATTCATGCGGTAACTGCCGGGTGAACGTTCTTCCATTCTTACTCCCGGTGTACTATTGAGTGCCGGAAGAATATTTGTATTACTGAATCGTTCAAGACTGCTTTTATTTATTTTATTAATTGCAGCAGGAACTTTTCGAAGACTTTGATTTTGCTCATATGCTTTGACGGTCACCTCACCAAGAGTTTGTGAAGTATCAGCAGCAATATTTTGTGAGTTTGAGCAATGATAAATGGCCATGCAAACTAGCAGGCAGGTGGCAGTTTTTAGCATAGTATTGGTTTGTCTTAATGCAAAATTACATTATTCAAACCCGTAAAACCAAAACCGCCAGCAAACTGGCGGTTTTGGTACTTCAGAAAAAATTATTTTGAAACTATTATCATGCTCATTTTTACCTGGCAATTACAATTTTTTCAGTCCTTATATTTTTCCCGTTAGCTTCCTTAACTCTCAAAACATATATTCCATTTGAAAGATCGTTTATATCAACCCTTGTCGCAAGTTCCCTGGTCTGAATATTTCTTACAAGCTTTCCATTTATATCAAATAATTGAACCATCCTGTTTTCAACAGCATAATTGTATATTATAAAATATGTGTGAGCCGGGTTTGGATATACATCAATGCTTTTATTTTTCAGATCATCTGCTACTTTACTTTCAGTAAGCAATTGACCCATTGCTTTTGCAGGACCTGGTATTTGATATGTAAATTCCAAAATACTTCCTGGGTTTGCAGGCGTAGTAGTCACATTTCCTGTCGGTCCGGACGTAGAGCCACTGGAATCACAAGCAACATATAATTTTAATCCATCTGGTGATACAACGATGTCTCTATATCGTCCCATTCCACGGAAGTAATTAATGGTATCAGAAATTATACTCTGCCCATCATTACTCAATTTATATCTTGCAATAACACCACCCTTCAACGTGGCTATTAATAATGAATTTTGCCAACCTGGAATTGCAATGCTTCCATAAAAGTCTGTCCCCGAAGGTCCGATCGAAGGCCAGGTCATATTATCACCACCGGTAGGAGGATTAGATGAAGGAAATATTGAACGCAGCGGCTCCTTTGCATTTAATGTAGCACAATTGTTTTGTTCATTAACTACTGCAAATCCGCCTATCGTCATTCCATTATAATTACCATCGCAGTAACCGGCAACTTGTGGCCATCCATAATTTCGGCCAACTTGTATAGCATTTATCTCATCATCACTGAACGGTCCATGTTCACTGCTATACAAAATATCTGTTCCATTTACATTACCCCATACAAGACCTTGGGGATTACGATGACCTAAAGTATATACTGCAGTCTTTTGACCTCCATTTGTAAATGGGTTATCTGACGGGATCCATGATCCCGTTCCCCCATCTGGTTCAGTATTCAGTCGTAAAATTTTTCCTTCGTAGATATTTATATTTTGGGCATTATTGACTCGTGAAATATTATCAAACTGTCCGGCGCCCATATCGCCAACTGAGTAATATAATTTTAGATCAGGCCCGATAGAGATCCGTGCAGAATTATGATCATTACTTCCCGGAATATTTTCCAATATTGTAACAGGGCTTTCCAGCACACGGGTTGAAAAATTATAAGTATATCTTTCGATCCTTGTTTTTCTAACCGTATTGCTCATCGATTGATAAGTATAAGAAATATATGCATAAGGTTTCCCTGTTAAAAATTGCGGATGTAATGCAAGTCCCATTAATCCGTCTTGTCCACCGACCAAAACCATTTTAGAACCTAACGTAAGTACAATAGTTTTTATATTGGTTAATGGATTTACAAAACTGACCTTTCCTGCAAATCGTTCAGTGTACCAAATATTATTATCGGGTCCGTAAACAAGATCATGTGGCATTCTTTGATTAGCAATGACTGTACGCACCGAAAAAGATTCATTAGCAAGTGTTTTCGGTATAGTTGATACACTCATTGCAATGCTTGTTGACTGATTTCCTATAGCATCTTTAGCAACCACTGTCATTGAATAAGTGGTGTTTGGTAAAAGACCAGTAACACTGTAAGAAGTACCAACGAGAGCCGCACTATTCATTTTTATTCCATTCTTATAAACATCATATCCGGTCACACCTACATTATCAGTAGAAGCTGACCATGAAAAAGTAAATGAAGTTGTTACAATATTTGCGGCTGCAAGATTGGAAGGAGCAGTTGGTGGCTGTGTATCCGGAGAACTGGTAGTAATATTTAATGAAGTACTTGGGGTACTTTGGTTACCTACTCCATCTTTAGCTTTTACAAAATAGCTGTATGTTGTTCCGGCAGTCAATCCTGAAACATTGTAAGATGTAGATGTGATGTTTGAAGGATTAATTTTTATTCCACCCTGATATACATCGTAACCCGTAACACCAACATCATCTGTAGATGCAGTCCAGTTTAAAGTAAATGAAGAATTCGTAATATTAGACGAAGAAAGATTGGATGGAGCAGTTGGCGGCTGTGTATCCATACTGTTGTTAACAGATAAGTATGTTCCTGGAATTACTTCACTTGGCGCAGATGCACTTTGACCAGGCCTGGACCAACCTACTGCTAAATTATCACTGCCGCTGCTCTCTTTCATTAGCGCCTCCACATAATATTTTTGACCTGCTAATAAAGGAATAGCATTAGATTTTTGTGTCGCGGATGCATTCCATTGTCTTGATTTTGTAGCACTCGTGTTAAAAGCAATCTTTACTTTATTAGCCGGATTAACAGTAGTGCTTAACCAAAGTTCTGCACTTTCATCACTGGCAATCCAAAAAACATAATTACCATTTGCAGGCGGGCAGATATATCCATATACTTTCATTCCGAAATTATTTCCACTGTTACCCGATATCTCAAAAATGGCATAGGTCCCTGATGCGGATGGATTGTTTGGATAGTTTGGATTTGAAGTAAGGTTACTTACAGAAGACCCGGTAATGTTATTCCAACGCTGATAGTTGATACTTCCAAGACCGGGACAAGTTTGCGCAAATGAGTTTAAGAAAATAAATACAAAGACGGTGGTACCGTAAAGGTTCTTCATAAATAGTGGCTGTTTAAATTAAAAATAAAAGTGGTTCGTAAAAAATTAAAGTTATAACGATTGTTTAATTAATTAATAACTAAACACGTGATTGAAATCAAATTCTTTAAAATGGAATTCAAACAATGTATAGTACTAACTCATCTTTTTATTGAAAAGCGGGAACATTCATCTTAAAAAATGGGTTATTCTTAATTCTGTATTTTTACATCAATACATTAAATATGACTCCGACAACCAAACCAATTATAGGTGTTACATGTGGCGATCTAAATGGAATAGGAACTGAATTAATAATTAAAGTATTTTCCGATAGCCGTATTCTTGAACTTTGTACGCCAGTGATATTTGGCTCAAATAAGGTGATTAATTTTTATCGTAAGTCTTTGCCTGAATTTAATTTTAATTGGCAGAATATAAAAGACCTCTCCCGCCTGAATGCAAAGCAAATGAATATCTATAATTGCTGGGAAGAAGATGTAAATATTACCCCCGGTCAATTAACAGAGAGCGGCGGGATGTATGCTATTAAATCATTACAGGCTGCCGTACATGCATTAAAGCAAAATCACATAGATGGTCTTGTAACAGCGCCAATTCATAAAAAAAATGTTCAATCAGCTGAATTCAATTACACGGGCCATACTCCTTTTTTAAAAAGTTATTTCGGAGTAAACGATGTAGTAATGCTATTGTTTGCAAACCAGTTCCGGGTTGCTTTGGTTACTGAACACATCCCTGTCAATGAAGTAGCAGCAAAAATTTCTAAAGAAATTATAACAAGGAAACTGAATATTCTAAATGAAAGTCTTCAAAAAGATTTTGGAATTGATAAACCAAAGATCGCCGTGTTAGGATTAAATCCTCATGCAGGGGATGAAGGCCTGATCGGAAAAGAAGAAGAAACAATTATTAAACCAGCTATAAAAGAAGCGAAACAAAATAACATGATCGTGACAGGTCCATTCAGCGCTGATAGTTTTTTTGCAAAACAATATCATAATCGTTTTGATGCAGTACTTGCCATGTATCATGACCAGGGACTTGTTCCTTTTAAAACACTTGCTTCAGGTGAAGGTGTTAATTATACTGCCGGTCTTCCTGTTATAAGAACGTCGCCGGATCATGGAACTGCTTTTGATATTGCAGGAAAAGGAAAAGCAGATGAATCATCTTTCCGCACTGCCGTTTTTGAATGTCTTAATATAATTAATGAAAGAAAAGAGTTTGAAGAAAGCCACAAAAACCCTTTGAAAAAAATTACTTCTGTAATTCTTGCTAACCAGGAAGATGAAAGGATCGAAGAAAATTAATTAGTAAATATTTCGAACAATCCTTCTGCTTATCAGATCACAAGTGGTGATCTTTTTTATTTATAGTTCATGAAGTTGTGAAACTCATTTCTACAAACTTTCTTTCAATTTTTTTTGTAAAAGATCAGCGTTGATACATTTACGCTACGTAATTTTTCTATTCTCCGTTTAAGTAACTTCAGAAAAAAAGTAGAACTACTACTTATAAAAAAACCTTATTCTTACTAAGAAAAATCTCTTAGAAAAACTATGAGATGTAGAAAGTGGAATATACTTTTATGCTCGCAATTAATCCGGTACCCGAGTGAGTCCTACCAAGTAACTTTCTCGGTTAAGTATCAAAAAAATTTGTTTTAGTGTTTCAGGGAGCCGTCGTGTTGAGAAGCTTTTGCTTTGATATCCGGATGAATTAAAAATGTATATAGCTCAATTAAACCATACTTATTATTATTCAAATTAATCACCCTAAAAAGAAAACAATGAAACATTTCTTCAAATTAACATGTGCAGCGGCAGTTCTTACAGCCGGAATTATTACCCTTTCTTCATTCAATAAAGCGAAGAAAGTAACTACAAGCGTTGATTCATACAACATTCAACTTTTATCCAGATCAACGGAAGAAAGCCGTGGTACCCAGGAATGGACATGGGTTCTTACTAATCCTAATCCAGGTAATGGTAATGACGGGACATTACAGAATGTGAGCCATTTTGATATTGCGTTAAATGCAGAAGCAGAAGCTGCATTAGTATCAGCTGAATACAGTTTTGATGGCATTACATGGGTAAGTGTACCATTAGAAGTAGAACGTGATCCTTCGATCAGGAAATGTACCCAGGTTGATGTTTTAAAATTCAATGCTGGAACAGTTGGCGACCAACCTACTTATTACAGGGCTTCTTTTAGCCAAACTTTTAATAACAATCCTTATTCAACTTCCTGGATCAACTCTGGAAGCCGTACAGGTTGTAATATGTACTTCTTCTCTGGTGTTGGTGCATCAAGCAATAACTAAAAACTATTTTGTAAATAAAAAAGCTGCGGATAACTGCGGCTTTTTTATTTCAACAACACATTTTGAACAAGCAAATCACTATTATTTACTTGTATTGTACCCTTAAACTTTTGGTGTTTTGTTTTAAGCTTTTAATTGAAATTGCTTAATCATTTTATTCTCTAAGTGTTTTTTGTAGTACCTAAATCCGTTCAGATGAAAACAACTATACACCTTCTTGCTTACAAGCCCACTTTAAAATTTGTTCGAAGCTGGTTTATTAACCTGTTCGTTGTCGCATATTTTCTTGTACCCACTTCATCTTTTTCGCAGTGTACAAATTATACAGTTAATTGGGACTATCTTGATTTTCTGCATAACTCTGCCGGCTCCTGGTATAATTTTATTAACCCAGCAACCGGTCAGCCGTTCGTTACGAATACAATGAAGCAGTCACAGAACTATTCACTTGGCCCAACCAACGTTTTAAATATTGCAACTTCGATGGCAGTTGGAGGATCTGGTGTTTTTTATGGTGACGTTACTGATCATGCTGGAGATGTAGCAGGCTATACAGGTGCAGATATTAAATTTATACCGACAGCAGGACAAACAATCACTCTTACTTTTTTAAATGAAGTATCGAATGCAAGTTTTACTTTGTACGATGTTGATGCAAGTCAGGCAATCAGTGTTGCGGCGACAAATACAGGCGGCACCCCACAAACTGTGGGTGTAGCAACATATGGTACAACTATTCTCGGGGTTGCCGGATCACCCGGAAAAACAATTACGGCAACCAGTGCTGCAATTGTTTCTCCGAGCAATACAGGTACTGCTACTTTTAATATCACAGGGGCAGTAAAAACAATTACAATAACTGTAAGCACTTCTGGAGCAGATGCCACTTTTTGGTTTTCTGATATTATAGCTTGTTTTACCGACCCAGGTTTTCCAACAGACTATTATAAACCATATACGCAACCTTATACAGGACAACCTGCTTATTTTCTCGCTAATCCCGATATGAACCTAAATGTATATATGGTGGATCCTGTTAACAGAACAGCCGATCTATTATTTACTGATCCGGGCATTGGAGGGAATTCATTAAACTCTATAGCATATGACCCGGTAAATAAATATGTTTATTATGTACTGAATGGTTCTGGAGCAGGCGCTGCCAACAGGTCACTAAAAAGATATGATGTAAATACAAACAGTATCTCAACAGTTATTGCGGATTTAAATACATTTGGTGTACCTACGTTTACACAAGGTGTTGAAGCTGCCTCAGCTGCTTTTTATAATGGTTGTTTATATCTCGGAGTAGAAGGTACTGAACCAAGTACATTTAGTACAAATACCGAATCTATCATTTGGCGAATTGATTTTAGTGGTAGTACCCCTATAAGAGCCTCACAGGTTTTTGGTATGCCAAACGATAATGGCGGAGGTCAACCCAGTCATGATTGGGGAGATTTTATTACAAAAGACGGTACTATAATTACACACGCATCAACACGTATTACACCTACCTACCAAAGCCAGTGGATACATTTTAATATGACAACAAGTACCGCTACAAATACATATAATCTATATGCTGATACATCGGGACAACTTGGCCAAATTTATGACGGTACAGTCTACAGGGTAGATAATCGAATAGCATTATATAATAATGATGGTACTACTGCCGTATCTAACCCCATATCAGTTACCTCTTGTTCACCTTCCTGGAACAATAGGCCCGCAAATGATGCATCCGATCCTTTCAGACCAGCTCTTGATTTTGGAGATGCACCTGCTTCTTATGATCCGGTTGCCTTATCTCCGGCTGCCAATCAAAAAGCATGTAATAACTCATTATTAAGATTAGGCTCAGCATGGGATCGTGAATGGGCTCTAAACAGTTCGGTAAATGCGTCTGGCGATGGAATGGATGAAGATGGAGTTTCTACTGTTTCAATTATGGTTTCTGATGGTCATCCATATAATCATGTACAGGAAGTAACTGTTCTAAATAATACAGGAGCCATTGCTTATTTAGCAGGTTGGCTTGATTATAATGCAAATGGTGTATTTGATGCATCTGAAGGAGTCGTGGTAACAGTGCCAAGCAGTGCTTCACCTCAAACAATAACACTGGGTTGGACTGGAATTACTATAGCAACCGGTACACCAAATAGTTTTTTACGTGTGAGGCTTTATTCCGGAGCCCTAACTACAAGTAGTGCAACGGGCTGGTTGGCTGATGGTGAAACCGAAGACTATCCTGTAATTTCTCAGTCGATGCCACTTGTTATCGATTTACTTGATTTTAATGCAACTCTAACGAGAGAAAAAGATGTTATACTAAACTGGAGAGCATATGTCGATGATGAAGCTAAAGGTTTTGAAGTTGAAAGAAGTAAGGATCAGAATAATTGGGAAAAAATAGGAACTGTAAATTTGAAGACATCGAACTTTACTTCAGATTATAGTTTGCTGGATCAACAACCACTACAGGGAAGATCTTATTACCGACTGAAAATGGTGGAAAAAACAGGTTCATCAAGATACAGCAAAACCAGGCTGATACAAATTGATCAGCTTGTTACAAAACTCAGAGTATACCCTAACCCTGCTAAAAATGATTTTACAATCTCATTTAAGTCAACAATGAATCAATCAGCGACATTGATCGTGAGATCAATAGCCGGAGAAGTAATGATCAGGAAATCAATCACACTGACCGAGACTGATAACCAGGTAAGCGTATCAGTAAATGGGTTAAGCAATGGTCTATATGTTGTTGAGTTGTTTACCCCAGAAAAAACATTCGTCAATAAACTAACTGTAACGCATTAAAAAGTAAATAATATTAATAGAATAAAAGATCATCCAGTAACTGGATGATCTTTTATTTTACTTTGGCCTGTTGTTAAAGATCATGTTTTGCAAAGAAGGTTCCTTCTTCTGAAGTTTACCAGAGCCAAAATGATTAAAATTATAACTCATGGTAAGCATA
Organism: Chitinophagaceae bacterium; assembly: GCA_035318985.1. Taxonomy (GTDB): domain Bacteria; phylum Bacteroidota; class Bacteroidia; order Chitinophagales; family Chitinophagaceae; genus VBAS01. The sequence continues at coordinate 38,922 of DATHDP010000012.1, read as the reverse complement.
AAAAAACTTGGTACCACGTTGGCTTTCACATCTTCAAAATAGTTTTCGCCAATTATCCTGTTTATACCGTTATTCTGTTTAAGAATATCATAAATTGTGAATTTGATCTCACCTGCATTGGATTGGAAAAATTTCTTTGCAAAAGATAGGTTCCATAAAAAAACATCCTCGTTAAAACCAACACTCCTTCCAGAATTGATATAAAAATCCAGATCAGTAAGAAAATAAAAACGGTTTTTGAGACGGTAAGTAAAATCAGCAGAATAAGCGTGGTTGAAATATTTTGTATTCGATCCTTTATCTACATCATAAGCAACAAGGTTATAAACAAAAGCGCCGCTAACAGACAGGTCAAAATTTTCTTTCCCATAATTTATACCAGCAGATTGATTCACCTGGAAAGTGGAAGTAAAATTCTTTTGTTTGTATAAAAGATTTGCATCACGGCTCAGGTACATCATATTGGTAAGATTCACATTCAATCCCTTTATTTTTTTAAGCGGAAAATTTAAGGACCCTGAACCAGACATATTAACAGACCCGTTCATATTTTCTGGTTTATAAATAATTGTGATAGCGTTCAATGAATCAATACCGTTAACAATTTTATTTCCAGTAAAGTTGACGCTAAGACTTGCTGAAAAAAATCGTTGAGATGCTAAGGCAAATGAATTATAATTGATATTAATATTATTTATAAACTCCTGTTTCAATGAAGGGTTTCCCGTTTTTATCATCAACGGGTTACTAACATCAGGAACATCCTGTAATTGACTTACACTTGGTGCATTTGTTCTTCCTCTATAATAAACCTTTATATTTTTTGATCGTGTGATAGCATAATTGATATTGGCAGTTGGGAAAAGATTAGTGAACCGCTGATGAATTGTGGTGTCTTTTCCTGTTGAAAGAGTAACACTCCTGTTTTCTAAATTGCTGACCTGGTAGCCAAGACCAACCTGGTAATTGAACTTCTTTAATTGATGCCGGAAATTGAAACCCGTCCTGCTTGAAGTATTTGAGTAATCAAAATAATTTGAGAGCTGTGAATTCAGCTGATCGTACTTACTCGAACCTGAATTAAAATCATATGTTTTTTTATCCGAAATATTATTACTTGCTGAAAATGCATAGTTTATTTCAAAAAGTTTATTCCGGTCAATAGGTTCTGTATAAGAAGCGCTGATCGTGTTAATACCTGACTCGTTTTCCAGGAATGCTTTCTGGTTAAGATCTTTAAAAGAAGCAATAGAACCATCGTTGTTGTATGCCGTGATAGGAGAAAGATTATAGCCCTTTGAATCATTACCCCCCATGGTATTCCTCCAACCTAAGGTAAATGTTCTCCCAACTCTTTTAAATCTTCTGCGGTAAAGTAATTCGCCTGAATAATTTATTCCATCCCTGTCATCATGTTTGTTAGTTCTTACTTCAGTAGCCAGGTATTTATCAATTCCATCAGAGAATGTAACATTTGTATCAACTGTTACTCCTTTGTATTGCTGTTTACTAAAATTGGCTGTGTATAATAGAGAATTAACAGAATCGATAACGTATTCCCATCTTGCATTTATCCTGTGTGTTCTGTTACCATTAATAATGTTGCTGTAAGTACTTGTTTCGGATGCAGAATCTCCCGGGAAAGTATTTCTTCTGAATTTATTTTGTTCAAGAACATTTGAATTATCAGTATAAAAATAACTGCCCCGAAAATCGATCTTGGGCCCCCATGAATCATTAAAATTTATTCCTGCGGAAAGTGGTCTGCTTACTCCTCCCGATGAGCCACCCGAAGCATTTGCCATACCCGAACCTGTAGCTCCACCATTGGAAAATGATGAACCTCCTTGTGATGAAACATCAGTAAATGTATAGCTTACTTTATTTGTGTTGTTTGCCGACCCAACTAATGATATACGCTGATCTCCTCTGAAGTGATTGAATGAAAAATTTCCTTCGTAACGTGAGTTGCTTCCGACTCCTGCTGTAGCTCTTCCAAAATCACCTTTTCTTCTATCTTTTTTTAATTTAATGTTAATAGACTTTGTGCGGCTGCCATCATCGATCTTTGTAAATCTTGATTGCTCACTCATATCATCAAAGACCTGGATCTGGTCCACCATATCAGCAGTCAAATTCTTAGTAGCAATTTTAGGGTCATTACCAAAAAACTCTTTTCCATCCACGTATATTTTTTGCACCTGTTCTCCCATTGCTTTAATTGTTCCGTCTCTCTGTACTTGTAATCCTGGTATTTTTTTCAATACATCTTCTACAGTTGCACCAGGTTTTGAGTTAAACGCATTTGCTTTGAATGAAATAGTGTCTCCATTCATTTTTACAGGACTCGCATCAGTAACAACAACACCGGTAAGCGTTTTAAATTCTGGTTTCAATATTATTGTTCCAAGATCTGCAATACGTTTAGCAGAAGAAATGGAAAAAGTTTTATTGTAAACTTCATAACCAGTAAATGAAATGAATAATTGATAATCGCCAATGGAAAGATTTTTTAGTTCGAAAGTTCCCTTCGCATCAGATATTGTATACCCGACAAGTGAAGAATCTGTTTTTTGTAAAACAGAGATCGTTGCATTACTAAGCGATTGGAAAGTGCTGTCACTCAGTTTGCCTTTTACTGCACCCTGTTGTGCAGATAAAAAAAAGGGGAATAAGCCACTTATTAAGATCAATAGGGCAAGGTTCTTCATGAATTGGATTTGTCGATATAAAGATAATTCCTGTTTATGCTTTTGTAAAGCATTATGAGCATGAAATCATCAATATAAAAACGAATAAAGGAGGCTTTTATTTAAGAAAATTGGCAACACGAAAATGTCTGGGATTCAGAAGAAGATATACTTAGAAGAGTTACTGAAAAAGTGTTTTTTTAAAAAATCGACTCCTGAGGAAGAAATGAATTTATCATGCAAGCTACATGCTGTGAAAATGATTTCGCTAATTCACACTTTCAATAATTGAACGAATATAGTAATAGTACGAAATTCAAAACTGTTCCTAAAATTCTTTATTGAAAATGAGTCTCTTCAAAATAAGCAGGAAAAATGCCCTTAGAAAAGCTTGTATGAGATGAATGCACATATTACGTTTGTGGTGTAGTAGAATGATCACAATATCCAAGGAAAATTACGATAGACGATCCGTTATAATTCAACCCTAATGAAAATGAAAAAAGTTATTACCCTGCTATTAATTAGTTTCTCTATAACCACTCAATCACTCAATGCACAATTAGACCTGGCTTTTATTTCCAATTTCAGTGCTGACCCTGCTAATTCATGCAACCATCTAACATGGACCATCGCAAGCAACCAGGCTGTAAATAGTTTTGAGATCGAAAAAAGCACGAATGGAAAAGACTTTAAGACTATTGCAGTTTTGGCAGCAACAGAAAAGTTTAATGCAGAAAATTATACCTATGCTGATACGGCGAACAGCGCTGATAAAATAATGTATCGTCTTAGAGTATTGATCAGGAGCAGCCAGCATGATTTTTATTCGAGGATCATATTGGTCAAATCGAAAATGAAGCTTGATGACGGTATCAGGATCATGGAAAACCCTGTAAGGGATAAACTTTATTTCAATTATAATTCGATAAAAGTGCAGCAAGCAGACATAAAAGTATATAGTCTGACAGGGAAAATTTTAATTAATCAAAAGATAAGCAGTTTTAAAGGAAATAATTTAATAACTATTCCATTAAGTTCAGGTTTTGTCCCTGGTATCTACATACTTGAAGTAAATAATGACATCGTAAGCCAAACGCTAAAATTTGTAAAACAATAATAGCTTTTTCATAGAATACTATTACAAGCCAGCAGTTAGTCGGAAAAAGGTCCTTTATTAAAAGGGCCTTTTCTATATGTAATGAACAAAGCGAAACACTCTCTACAATAAAAATCTGATCATCGTTTGTGATTTTTTGTTGAACGATTTTACTAACCAGGTATATTCAATAGAGAAACACCTAAAGTAATTATACTAAGTTCAAAATTATTTTTAAAAAAATTTATTGAAAATGAGTGTATTGAAAATTTACTTAAAAAAAACCCGTAGAAAAACTTGCATCAATTAAATGTACATATTACGTTTGTGTCATCACAGTATCCCTGAAAAAACCCGATAAGCAATCCGTACTGATACCTCCTCTAAAGAAAAAATTTCCCGGTAACATTACGGCTGCTTCAGAAGAAAGAAACAACAATCCGTATTATACATTCAACCCTAAGAAAATGAAAAAGATTTTTACTCTTTGCTCTCTTGTAACACTATCATTTTTTGCAAATAAGTCATTTGCACAGATCAATGAAAATTTTGAAAATGGTTTTGCCCCTCTTGAAGCTAATTGCTGGCAATTCATTGACATGATCCATGCATCCAGCCCTTCTGGTTATGTGATTAATGGAAATGGAAGTGTGTACTCAGCACCACCGGTAAGTCCGGACAGTTTACGTATTATGCGTACACCGTACCTCAATTTCGGAACTGTTGTCGATGTGTCTTTTGTTTACAGGCTCAGCGGCAATCTAACTGGCCAGGCAAAAAGATTCATAAAACTAGACCTCGTGAATTCTGCGGGAGTAATTGTTCAATCTCTTGACAGCATCAACATCACTGCTACTACTGCTACTTCATACAGCCAGATAATTGCAATAAATATCCCAGGCGTATATAGATTCTCTCTCTCTCTGGGTGGAAAAAATGGAGCCGGTACTGTGCGAACATCAGTTGATGATCTAAATGTAAATGCCACTTTAGTAGGTTGTGATGATGTGGAAGTAAACAAGCTATTGCCTGTTCATCTTATCAGTTTCCAGGGTAATATGAATAAGAATAATAAAGTAACTCTTAACTGGGCAGTTGCCGATAATGAGATCGCCAGCAATTTTGAAGTAGAAAGAAGTTTTAACGGAAGAGATTTTACATCTGTTGGTGTTGTATTTGCTTCTGAAAAAATGGGAACAGAAAATTATATCTTCTATGAAACAACAACTGGTACAGATAAAGTGATGTATCGTCTTAAAATGATCGATAAAAATCATAAGGTTGATTATTCTAGAGTACTGATCTTCCAATTGAAATCTGCAAGCACTAATAATATCAAGATCATCGGCAACCCAACAAACGATAAACTTACTTTTAGCTATACGTCCTCATCAGCACAAATGGTTGATGTAAAAGTTTATGACATGAGCGGCAAAACAGTACTAAATAATAAAGTAAACAGCATGGAAGGCAGCAACGTGATAAGCTTGCCATTAAGTTCAACTTTCAAGGCTGGGATGTATATAGTAGAAGTAAATAATGGTATTGGACTTCAATCTTCAAAATTTGTAAAGCAATAAAAATATTATACACTCAATTAACTTTTCATACAAAAAATTAAATTTGATCAAATGAAAGCCGATTTTTTCGGCTTTCATTTTAAAAGAAAAGTAAGATATTCTACAAGCCATCTTCCCGAAATCTGGAGGGAGCTAAGGAAGATAGGGACAAGCAATCCTCGTCAATCAAAAGATCTCCTGATACTAAGCCAAAGATTCTGACGACTGGTTAAAACCTTGAAAAATTTTCATACACTTAGAGTATCAACGGAGACGGGCCCTATTTCTATAGGGCCTTTTTTATATATAAACCGACCAGCACAAAAGAATATATACTCTTTGCGATAAAACAGATCATTATTTGTGTTGCATGTTGAATGAGTTTTTTAATAAACATCTTCAATGAGGAAGACGTAAAACATCATAGTAAATTCAAAAATTAATTTTTAAAAATTTTTATTGAGAATGAATCTATTGAAATTTTACGTGAAAAAAATACTTAGAAAAAGTTGCAACAATTAAATGGGTGTATTACGTTTGTGTTAGCGTAAAGAATCCACCGATCCCTGAAAAACTCCGATAAGCAATCCGTACTGATACCTCCTCTAAAAAAAGAAATTTCCCGGTAACATTACGGCTGCTTCAGAAGAAAGAAACAACAATCCGTATTATACATTCAACCCTAAGAAAATGAAAAAGATTTTTACCCTTTGCTCCATTGTAACATTATCACTTTTTGCAAATAAGTCATTTGCGCAGATCAATGAAAATTTTGATAATGGGTTTGCTCCCCTTCAAGCTGATTGCTGGCAATTCACTAGCATGATGCATGCAACTATTCCTTCCGGTTATGTAATTAATGGGAATGGAAGTGCATACTCAGAACCCCCAGTAAGTTCCGACAGTTTACGTATTATGCGTACACCTTTTCTTAATTTCGGAACCGTTGTTGATGTGTCTTTTATGTACAAACTCAGTGGCAATCTAACTGGCCAAGCAAAAAGATTTATTAAGCTTGATCTGGTGAATTCTGCGGGAGTAGTTGTTCAGACGCTTGACAGCTTCAACATCACCAATGCTGCAACATCTGCAACCTTATATAGCCAGATTATTGCAGTAAATATGCCGGGTGTATACAGATTTTCTCTCACCCTGGGTGGAAAAACAGGAGCCGGTAATGTAAGAACATCCATTGATGATTTAAATGTAAATGCCACTCTGGTAGGCTGTGATGCTGTGGAAGTAAACAAGCTATTGCCTGTTCATCTTATCAGCTTCCAGGGGAATATGAATAAAAATAATAAGGTAACTCTTAACTGGACTGTTGCCGATAATGAGATCGCCAGCAATTTTGAAGTTGAAAGAAGTTTTAACGGAAGAGATTTTACAACAGTTGGTGTTGTATTTAGTTCAGAAAAAATGGGAACAGAAAACTATATGTTCTTTGAAACAACAAGTGGTATAGATAAGGTGATGTATCGTCTTAAAATGATCGACAAAAATCATAAAGTTGATTACTCAAGAGTACTGATCTTCCAGTTGAAATCTGCAAGCACTAATAATATCAAGATCATCGGCAACCCAATAAACGATAAACTTACTTTTAGCTATACGTCCCCCTCTGCACAAATGGTTGATGTAAAAGTTTATGATATGAGCGGCAAAACAGTATTAAATAATAAAGTAAACAGCATGGAGGGCAGCAACGTAATAAGCTTGCCATTAAGTTCAACTTTCAAAGCTGGTATGTATGTGGTAGAAGTAAATAATGGAACTGAACTTCATTCATCAAAATTTATAAAGCAGTAACCTTAATAACAAGCCATCTTCCCGAAAGCTGGAGGGAGCTAAGGAAGATAGGGACAAGCAATTCTCATGAATCAAATAAAGTCTCGTGATACTAGGCCAATGATTCTAACGACTGGTTAAAACCTTGAAAAATTTTTATACACTTAGAGTATCAACGGAGACGGGCCCTATTTCTATAGGGCCTTTTTATTTGATATTTAAAGAATAAACAACGGATAGTAGTTTTTCATTTCAAAATGCTTGTGTAAACAATAATCCCGTAGTAAATTTGTATAGAAGAAATCTTTGATATCCATAGTAAAAACCCTGAACGATCCGTACTGATACTACTCTTAATAATCATCCTGTAATCACTACGGCATTTTTCAACCTGATCAAAAAAGTTCAAAGATCTCATAAACCTTATCCAATATTTCTATGGGCAAAATGAATTCGTGTTTCTTAATTCAACCCTACGAAAATGAAAAAAATTTTTACCCTTTGTCTGCTAATTTGCATTGTGATCGTAACAAGATCCCAGGCTGTGTTGAACGAATTTTATCCGCAACCGGGTAATGGGAACTCAGAGTTCTTTGAGCTCTACAATGAAAATAACAGTCTCGAATACCTAGATAATTATACCCTTATTTTATATTATGAAGAGTCCGGTGGTAAATCCGGATTTTATGTATTGGATTTGCCTAATGATTCCGTGGCTGCCCATGGTTATTATACTGGTGCTGCTCAATCACCTTTTGATATACAAGGCCAGTCAAATATTACGGCAAACTTTAGTTGGAATTCCATGCCGTCTGGTGGCTCGTTGACAAAATGGGAAAAAAATGGATCATCGTATACCGCAGTTATAGTACCCGCTAATCTGAATGATCTCTTTGTAAAAAATAATGGTGGTAGTGGTGGTGTATACCATGCCTTTGTTTATAAAAATGGGATTATCGTAAATGGATTCATTGGAGGTATTAGCACAACCTCTATCCCTGCATACATTAAAGCAATGCCGAATTTACCTGTTAATATGAGCGGCAGTTCACCTGACTTTACAATCAACTTCAATACGATCGCAGATAATAGTTTAGAATACCTGACGAATTCTGTAGGTACAAACAATGGTTATTACCGCAGTTCTGATGGGCTCTGTGGTGATTGGTTAAAAAGTGATCAGCCTGGTCAACATACACCTGAACTTACAAATGGTACATCCCTAAGTTTAATTCCTTCAAATCAATTGTCAATTGCAGCGGTTATATCACGGTTCACTTCTGATCAAACCAAATCTCTGTTAACTTATAATATATCCTCCGCTATCGGAGATGCTTTTCCTCTTACAGTTGAAATATATGCGGATCGCGGTGTTGCAGGTCAATGGGATATAAGCGACAGCCTTATTGATTTGAGAACATTACTCAGTCCATCTTCAGGCAGCCAGGATATAATATTATCATCATTGAATACGTCGGTAATAGTTGTTGTAAAATCAGCATCTGATTGTTATAACAAAAATCTCCCGGTTGCAAGCTATATGTCAGTATTACCTGTTGAGTTGATCGGCTTTCAAGGTAACATCAACAAAAACAATAAGGTTTCACTTGAATGGAAAGTGGCAGAAAATGAAACAATAGATCAATTTGAAGTACAAAGAAGCAATGATGGCAATGAATTTAAAACAATTGGCGTTGTATTAGCCAGCGAGAAAAAAGATCGCGAAGACTATATGTTTTATGAAACTATCAACGGTTTTGATAAAGCTATGTACCGTCTTAAAATGATTGACAAGAAAAGCAAAGTTACCTATTCTAAGTTATTGGTGTTTCAGTCAAAAGCTGTAACTACAAACAATATTAAGGTCATCGGAAACCCGGTGAATGATAAACTCACATTTAATTATTCATCTTTTACTGCCCAGGTAATTGATGTAAAAATTTATGACATAGCAGGCAGGATCGTTATGAATAATAAAATGAATTCTCTTGAAGGAACTAATACTATAAGTTTCCCTTTAGACTCAAATTTAAAATCGAGTATGTATGTTTTAGAAATAAGTACTGGTTCTGGTATTCAAACAGCAAAATTTGTAAAACAATAAAAAAATTAAGAGCTGATCCGTACTGCCAAATAAAGTCTCCCGATACTAAGCCAAAGAATCTATAGGATGGTTAAACCCTTGAAGTTTTCATACACTTAGAGTATCAACGGAGACGGGCCCTATTTTTATAGGGCCTTTTTATTTTTGTGTAAGGTAAACTTGTAAATTTTTCACATACTCTTCGAATGCCTTGATACCAATTGATGTCACTTTACAAATTGTTTGAGGATAATTGTCTTTAAACTGTTTTATTACGTCGATATAACCTACTTCTTTTAATTTTTGAATTTGTACACTCAGGTTTCCGGCAGTGGCATTTGTTTTTTCTTTTAAGAAAGTAAACTCCGCCTCTTTCACACTTATAAGAAGCGACATTACGGCCAATCGTAATTGAGAATGCAATATGGGATCAAGATCTTTAAACATTCAATTGGGCTTGTTCCTTTTTATACATTCGATATTCTTTTTCCATAATAACTCCTGGTACCAGCCAGGCAAATATTGCAGAGGCCGCTGTTAACAAAAGATCTATTTTGACTGATGTGTATATAGCAACAATACAACAGATCCAGCAAAAAATACCGCCCCACAACATTGGTTTGAATTTACATGCGGAACCGGTTATAAAAGTTGGCAAACCATACAACATTAAAAAAAGCGGGGCCACGTATTCGCTAAAACGAAAGGAGGCAGTCTTACCAGTTATGTTTTTATATTCATTAGCCCATGATCCCCACTCACCGAAAATATTATTAGTGATATAGATTAATAAAAATATACAAATGCCAAACCCAAGCCATATATAATCCAAATAAGGATCATCATACGACTTTATTTTTCGTTCTTTTTTCTCTTTAATGGAAATAAATATTTGTGGAATGATGGCTACAAGTGTCAGCAAATAAATATCAAACGGAAGCTTGTACCCAAAATGAACTTCAGATAATCTTACCAAAGAACATATAGCGATAACTGCTCCCCACATAATAGCGCCGATACCAGTATCATGATAAGATTCTTTGGCCTTATTGATCATCATGGTGATCAGGTGCAGGCTTTCCTGTTCGGTTAATTTTTTTTCCTGTTCCATAATGGTCAATTATAAAATGAAAATCAAATGCCCTACTAGAAAGAGGGCATTTGATTATTTCCACAACTATTTATAAAGAGATAGTAAATAAGCCACTTGACTTTTTCCCCAATTAGGATGAATATTTGTTTCAGGTTTAAATGTCTCGAAAAGCTTTTGTGCTATTTCAAAAAGAACTTTTGCTTCTTCTTTACTTCCACCAAATTGTTCAGGAGTAAAGTATTTATCCTGTGCTTCTAAAATATAAACACGGGGGTTTTCAGCATTTAATTTTTTTGCCTCGTCAAGCATTGCCTGAGCTTCGGGGCCATAAGTCATGTAGCGGTTCATTGGGTCTCCAAGCAATCGTAATGTGGCGATCATTTTTTTAACGACATAGATCTCAGAATTGTTTTTCATTAACGCTTCTGCTTTACTGATCTGTTTGTCTGCTTTATCAGCATAAGGATCGGTCTTATCAGCTTTTGAAGTCATCATATCTCCCCCTGTCCCTATCAAACTCCCAGCACTTGCGTTGCAATAAGCAGCATAATAATAAGCAAGCCATTGATTTTTTTCTGCATCAGCAATTCTTTCAAAAGCATTGGCAAGATTGGTAAACCCCTGGACAGTATGGGTTGTGTCTATTTCAGCAACTTTACCTTCCATCGCTTTCACAAATTTTTCCGGCATCTGTGCAAAAGAAAAACTTGCAACAAGTATTGCTGATAAAATAAGAATTGTCTTTTTCATTGTTTATCGTTTTAAGTTTTTGAAAATAATATTTAAAATAGGCGATCATTAACTGCATTTTCTGTTCTGTCAATTCCAAAGCTGAAAAAAGCACCTATGTAAACAAACATTCTTGATGGTGGTACAATTTGCTCTTTTCTTGATCCATTATAAGAATATTCATACCCATACACCTGTTTCATATTAAACGCATTGTTTACCTGCAATACGTACACAACAAAGCTTTTGGCGTCTGGTTTTCCAATCTTAGGCAGATAATTAAAAGAAATACTGAAATTGTGATAGTCTTGAACTTTTCCCATGTCGGCAAAATAATATTTGCTTCCATCAAATCTTACATCGTAATAAGGCCGGCTACTGGCATAGTTATAGGCCGCATTGAACTGCATCTTCCACGGCTGAACAAATTTCTTAATTACAAGGGAAGCTGTGTGTTTTGCTGCAAAGTTGGGAGTCGTTGCATAAGGAAAGTTTAAATAATCTCTTTTGGTATCAAGGAAAGAATAAGAGATCCAGTAATCAACATTCTTAATTGTTTTTTTATCTCTCCAGAAAAATTCAAATCCTTTGGCGTCCCCAAATCCCTCATTATTAATAGCGACACTACTTTGAGAATTCAAAACCCCTGTCTTGATCAGGTTATCGTATTTCTTATAAAAGATCTCAGCACGGAAAGTTCTTACACTATTCACTTTCATATACTGAGCTATATAATGGGTTGCTTTCATAAATCCCAAATTATTGGGAGAAGGCAGGTATCTACTTTCTGGATTTTGATAAAATATTCCGTAAGCCAGCGAAGCCTGTGCTTGCTTAGCCACCTTATAAGCCAGGGAAAAACGAGGTACAATATTAGTTTTATTGAGGGAAGATGATTGTTCTAACCTGGTTCCGATCTTTGCAGCCAACTTGTTTGTCAGGTAAATATCACTCTCTGCAAAAAGTGCTTTTACATTTTCTTTTAACCTGCCGGGATATTGCTGACCATTGTTTGTAGTGTAAACAGATTTTTGATCACTGTAATTGTATTCGCCTCCAAACCGGATCGCAGATATACCTTTTAATCTTCTTTCAAGCACTAGTTTGGCGTTGAAATAATTACCATCAAGATCAAGTTTAAAAGTTTTGAATTCAAGTCCGGAGAGCAGCACTTCGTTTTTGTCCGCATCCTTCATCCCGGAATTTATATTATCCTTGTTAAGTGTATAAGAAAGCCCTGCATTCATTTTCCATTTCTTACCAAGACTTTCCTTCCAGGTGAGGTTGTGATAAGTATTAAAATTTTCCAAACCAAACCGATCAAAATAACCAAGTGAATCAATGCTTTTTTCAGTAAAATCGAAACTGTTCTTGGCGAAATAGCCATAATATTTTATCATTCCCGTTGCCGATGTTTTTATCCGAAAATTAAAATCCCCGTTATGAATTACCGGTACCCGGGAATAATCCTGTTTCTGTTTAATGATTGCAAAGGCCAATCCAAGGTTAGTATAACTATATGCTCCTCCCCAGGAAGATTTTTTATTCTTTGATAATTCCTGGTACCCGCCATTTACTCCAAGTACTGATAAACCAAAACTTGCGGAAGTGCGTTCAGGCAAATCAATTGATTCAAGTATCAATGCAGAAGACAAGGCTTGTCCATACAGTGCTGAATAACCTCCTGTGCTGAACACTGTTCCTTTAAAAAGAAACGGAGAAAATCTTCCATACCCTGCAATGTTGGGGGCACCACCCTGGAAAAAATTATTCACTAATGTACCATCAATAAAAATTTTTGTCTCAGCTGCTGTACCTCCGCGAACAAATAATCCTTCGCTCTCTCCTACTTGTTGTGCTCCGGGCAATGTTTTCAAAGCACCGGTCACATCTCCATTTGCACTGGCAGTAGTTACTATATCAATTGGAGTTAAAACTACTCCGGCTCTTTTCCTATCACTTGCTTCAAATGTTCCTGCACTGATAACAACAGCGGATAATTCTGTTACTTCTTCTTTCAGCAGAATATCTATTGTCATTATTCCTTTTCCCTCAAGTTTGATTGTTTGTTCAAAAGGTCTATAACCAACAGAAGTTGCTGTCAAAATAAATTCACCTTTCTCTGAAGTCTTAAAAGAATATTTTCCGGATGAATCACTTGTAGCACCATCATACGTATCCTTCAATGTAATGCTGACACCGATAAGCGGATTTTTTTTGTCTGTTACTTTTCCGGCAATTGTCGTTTGGGCAGAAAGCAAATTAGAAACGCAAATAAGCAGAATTGAAAATATGATTTGGATAATAGGTCTCATGGTCATTCTCGCTTTGGGACAACAAACATAAAGTAGTTTATGATATAAACCAAATTTATTTTATAGTAGTTTTTTTAGGAAGTTCATTAGACATAAAAAAAGGCTGACATACGCCAACCTTTTACTGAGAATAAATTTTATTAGTTATTTAGCCTTGTACTGTGGTATCAATTGTTTTGCCATCTCGACCATTTTCTTAATTCCTTCTTCTGGCAAATTACCTTTCTTAAATTCTCCCAATACATCAGGAAGTTTGTTTTCCATTTCCATGAGGAAATGATCTTCAAATTCTCTTACCCTGTTTACAGGTACATCTTTTATCAAACCATTTGTACCAAGATAAATGATAGCTACTTGTTTTTCTACTGAGAATGGAGTGTATTGTGGCTGCTTTAAGATCTCCACGTTTCTTGCTCCTTTATCCAATACATTTTTAGTTGCAGCATCCAAATCACCACCAAATTTTGAGAATGCTTCCATCTCACGATAAAGAGCCTGGTCAAGTTTCAATGTACCGGCAACTTTCTTCATTGATTTGATCTGCGCATTACCACCAACACGACTTACTGATATACCTACGTTGATCGCTGGGCGAATACCTGAGTTGAACAAGTTTGTTTCAAGGAATATCTGCCCGTCAGTAATTGAAATTACGTTTGTAGGAATATATGCTGATACGTCACCTGCTTGTGTTTCGATGATCGGCAACGCAGTTAATGAACCACCACCTTTCACCAAATGTCTGATCGTTTCAGGCACATCATTCATTTGTTTTGCAACATTATCATCAGTAATAACTTTTGCAGCTCTTTCTAATAAACGGCTATGCAAATAGAATACGTCACCAGGATAAGCTTCACGACCCGGAGGACGACGAAGCAATAATGATACTTCACGATAAGCAACAGCTTGTTTTGAAAGATCATCATAAATGATCAATGCTGGTCTTCCTGTGTCACGGAAAAATTCACCGATCGCTGCACCAGCAAATGGAGCATAGAATTGTAATGGAGCTGGGTCACTTGCAGAAGCTGCAACGATGATCGAGTACTGCATTGCACCAGCATCTTGCAAAGTTTGCATTACACCTGCAATGGTTGATGCTTTCTGACCGATCGCTACATATATACAATAAACAGGTTTACCTGCTGCAAAAAATTCTTTCTGATTAATGATCGTATCAACACATATCGCAGTCTTTCCAGTTTGACGGTCACCAATTACTAACTCACGTTGACCGCGACCGATCGGGATCATCGCATCGATCGCTTTGATACCAGTTTGCAATGGTTCTTTTACCGGCTCACGGAAAATTACACCCGGAGCTTTTCTTTCCAATGGCATTTCATAACGTTCGCCAGTTATCGGACCACGACCATCAATTGGTTCACCCAGCGTATTTACAACACGGCCAACCATTCCTTCACCAACTTTGATAGAAGCGATCTGTCCTGTACGACGAACTTTAGAACCTTCTTGTATTCCCCCTGTATCTCCCATCAATACCACACCCACATTATCTTCTTCGAGGTTCAATGCAATTGCACGAACTCCGCTTTCAAATTCAACGAGTTCACCATAACTAACATTGCCCAATCCATAAACACGGGCAATACCATCACCCACCTGCAACACGGTTCCTACTTCTTCCAGGTCGGTACTGGCGTTAAAGTTGCTTAACTGCTGACGCAGTATCGCACTAATTTCTTCCGGTTTGATCTGTACCATATTCTAAAATTGTAATTTTTATTTTATTATGAGCCCGACTGCATTGCTACTATTAAGCTTTCGTTGCGTCGCACTCTTGTACGTTCTATTCTCTACTCACCATTCACAACTCACTATCTCACCTTATAAATAAAGTCATTATTCTCAAACTGCTTTGCGATCTCTTTAAGATCATAAGCCACACTTGCATCCACCATTTTATCTCCTGTCTGCAAAACAAATCCTCCGATGATATCTTCATTCACCACCGTTTCTAATTCTATATTCTGCATTTCGGTTGTCGATTTGATATGATCAACAAATGCTTTTTTCAGATCATCACTTAATGGATACGCCGTAGTAAGTTTTACTGGAAATATCTTTTTGATCTCTTTGTATTGATGGATAAATGCAGTCGCTATCTCGGGTAATGCACTTTCTCTTCCTTTATTGATCAGCAACTGAATAAATGTATTCGTTAACAGGCCAATATTATTTTGTGCAACAGCTTTTACAATTTTTCCTTTTGTATCAGATTTGATCACCGGGCTGCGAAGCATAGTTATAAAATCACGATTGCTTTTACAAAGCGATTGTAACCATTCCATATCCCCAAACACTTTTTCCAACTCGCCTCTTTCAGTTGCAAGCCCGATCAGTGATTTTGCATATCGTGTAGCTAATCTTACGTTGGACATTATTCAGCTTTTAGCTTTTAGCCCTTAGCTTTTAGCTGGCGCCGTATTTTTTGCTAACGACTAACAGCTAATTGCTAACAGCTTTCTTTAATTCAATTTTACTTCGTTAACAAGACCTTTAATATGAGCTTCCTGATCTGACTTATTTCCCAATTCTCTTCTTAATATTTTTTCAGATACCTCGATCACCATTTTACCTACCTGGTTCTTTACATCAGTAATAGCCGCCATCTTTTGTGCTTCAATAGCCGCCATTGCTTCCGAAACTATTTTCGATGCTTCTGTTTTTGCAGTTTCTTTTGACTCGTTGATGATCTTTTCTTTTGTCTCTCTTGCTTCTTTTAAGATCTGTGCTCTTTCTTCACGAGCCTGGGCTAACAATGCCTCATGCTCACTTTTCATTTGTGCCATTTCTGCTTTTACTCTTTCAGCAGTTGATAGTGCATCGGCAATTGATGTCTCACGATCTTTCAGACCTTTAGTGATCGCAGGCCATGCATATTTTTTCAAAATGAAAAACACAATAAGGAATGCAAGCAGTGTCCATATTATTAATCCAAACGAGGGGCTGAGTAAATCCATAATAAAACCAGTTTGTGGTTTATGTTTTTAGTTTATAGTTCTGCATGTTGTCAATGTTGAATAGACTTGATGCAGTACAAGAGTGCGACGCAACAAAAGCTCGATCAAGGAACTTAAGCTGGTAACACAAAAATCAATTTCTAAGAACTTAAAATAACTGCATCCTCCGCCCTGTGCTTTGGATGCAGTTGTTGTTCATTAAAGAACCATAGCAAGGAAACCAACGATAACTGCGAACAGCGCAACCCCTTCTACCAATGCGGCAGTAAGGATCATGTTGCTGCGGATATCATTGATCGCTTCCGGCTGACGGGCAATAGCTTCTACAGCTCCTTTACCGATCTGTCCTACGCCGATACCAGCTCCCATAGCTGCAAGACCTGCACCTATCGCACCACCTGCATTTGCTACGCTTCCAATAGTTTCTAACAGAAAGAAATCCATGATTGAACTTTTATTGATTAAAAAATAAAACTCTCTTAATGGGCTGCATGTGCATCATCATGATGAACCTCTTCGAATGCCTGGCCAATAAATACTGCTGTTAGCATGGCAAAAACATACGCCTGGATAAATGCAACCAAAATTTCAATGAAATATATAAATATCGTGAACGGTATAGAGAACAATGATGTTCCCCAACCCGCATAAGTATTTAATCCTGCAAAAATGAAAATCAGTGATATGAGACATATAATAATAATGTGTCCTGCTACCATGTTTGCAAAAAGACGTATGATCAATGCCATCGGCTTGATAAATACGCTGAGAAACTCTACCGGAACAAGAATGAGTTTTACACCCATCGGCATACCCGGTGGATTGAATATGTGTCCCCAGTAGTGTTTTTTAGAACTGACAAGTATAACAACAAAAGATATAAGACCAAGAATAAGTGTGAAGGCAATGTTGCCGGTCACATTTGCAGATCCCGGTACTAATCCAATAAGATTGTTTATAAGAATAAAAAAGAAAACAGTGAGAATGTAAGGAAGATATTTCTCCCATTTATCGCCAAGATTTGGCTTTGCTACTTCGTCGCGAACAAAAGTGACAACAGGCTCAAGTAAGTTTTGCATTCCAGTAGGAGCAGTCTTAACACCATGTCCCTTCTGATATCTCTTAGCGATCGTCATCATGATCCAAACAAGTAAAGCAAGAGCCAGGATCATTTGCACCACATTGCGGGTTAAAGAGATATCGTAAAATTTTACTGATCTATCCCAGTTACCATTCACATCAACTGGAATGATTTTTCCTGCAGATAAGCTTTCCTTTTTAATATCAATTCCTTTCTGTCCCAGCTCGTGGAGATAATGTTCTTCAAGAATTCTGTAGCCTTTATATGACTTGTGACCGTGCTCAAACTTTGAAGACATGAAAACATCCAGCCCTCTTTGAGGAGAATAAAGAATAACTGGTAATGGAATACCTATGACTGTTTTAGTGCCATCAGCATGATCAATATCGAGAAAATGAAAATCATGACCGTCAAGGATATGACCAAAAATCACTTCTTGCGCATTAAAACCTTTCTTCTTTTCAGCCCCATTTTCGCCATGGCCTTCTTGTGCAAAAGAAGGAGAAGAAATAAAGAGTGAAAATATGCTGAAAGCCGCTACAGTAAAGGATTTCATTAGTCTTGAAGTCATACCCATCCCGAAATTTGGCGCAAAGATAAGGGGGCAAGGGTAAAAAACCACGAAATTGAAGATGCCTGAATAAAAAAATAAGAAGACAATTTACATACTATTAAAGTGTGATCCTTGATCCTTCAATCACGACATTAAAGCCTTTGCTTTTCACTTCTTTATACTCTTGTGCCGGGTTATAATTATGCTACGCAACTGACTTATGTTTTTCAAATTGCAGCTGATACAATTTTTGATAATAACCTTCTCTTGAGATTAGCTCCTCATGAGTGCCGATCTCTTTTACCTCGCCTTTATCTAAAACAATTATTTTACTTGCTTTGCGAATCGTAGAAAGTCTGTGTGCAATAACTATTGAAGTTCTTCCGGCGATCAATTTATCGATCGCATTTTGTATCATCATCTCACTTTCTGTGTCAACAGATGAAGTGGCTTCATCCAAAATAAGTATTGAAGGATTATAAAGTAACGCCCTGATAAAGGAAAGTAACTGCCGCTGGCCCAAAGAAAGTGTAGCGCCCCGCTCCATTACATTAAAATCATAATTGCCCGGCAGCATCAAAATGAAGTCATGCATGCCGATCAGTTTTGCTGCTTCAATTACCTTTTCTCTTGGTATATCCGGGTTACGTAATGTAATATTATCAATGATGGAACCCGAGAAAAGAAAAACATCCTGTAAAACGACACCAACACTTTTTCGAAGCGTGTCGATGTCATATTTCTCGATGTTCACATCATCAATTTTTATTTCACCGCTTTGAATATGATAAAGACGATTAAGTAAACTGATGATCGTTGTTTTACCGCTTCCGGTATGACCAACAATTGCAACTGTTTCCCCGGGATTTACAGTGAAAGAAACATTTTTTAAAACCGGGTTTTGAGGATTGTAACCGAATACAACATTTTCAAACCCGATCTTTCCTTTTATATGCGAAGGCTTGTATGCATCGGCAGATGAAGGCTGCAAATGATCATCACTATCCAGCACTTTAAAAACTCTTTCACTTGCCACCATTCCCATTTGCAATACGTTGAATTTATCTGCTATCACTCTTAATGGCCGAAAGATCAAATTCAAACAAAGAATAAATGCCATTAATGTTCCTTGCTGACTTTGCTGCAGGTTCAGCGCTTCTTTTGATGTCCACCAAACCAATAAACCAATTGCAGTTGCTAAAACGATCTCTACGATCGGAAAGAAAATTGAATACGCCCAGATCGCATGAATATTCGCATTACGATGTTCTTTATTAATGTTCTTAAATTTTTCCATTTCTCTGTCCTCTGCTGCAAATGCCTGAACAACCGACATACCGGTAATATGTTCCTGTACAAATGCATTAAGATGGGCAACTGCATTTCTTACCCGATGAAAAGATTTGTTTACACTTTCCTTAAAATAATAAGTCGCAATAAGCAAGATAGGGAATGGCACCAATGCAATTAGAGTTAATAACGGATCAGCCCAGAACATATAACTTAATACACAAATAATAGAAAGCAGATCTGCAAAAATTGGAATGAATCCATCGGCAAATACATCATTGATCCTTTCTATATCATCAACAGTTCTTGTCGTTAATGTTCCGATCGGTGTTTTATCAAAGTGTGAAAGGTTTAATGAAAGAATTTTTTTATACACTTTCACTCTAAGATCTTTTACAACATTCTGTCCCAGCCATGCGGTGATATAGGAAAAATAAAACCGTAAACCTGTTTCAAGAAAAAGAAATCCAATTTGAATGATTGTGATTACCAGAACCCCATTCCATAAGCCTCCGGAAATATACTTGTCAACAGTAATTTGAATAAGTATAGGACGAACAGGAGTAAAAACCGCTAGTATGATCGCCAATGCGATTGACCAGTAAAATCTTCTTTTATACGGCGCTGCAAACCGCAACACCCTTTTCAAAAGATCAAAGTCGAAAAATTTTTTATTGATAACGTTCGCCATTTTCTAAACAACAAATGTAAAAAGAAGAAAAGGAATGCAATTACCGGTTATCAGGAACTTAATTATTCATTAACGGTTGCCGGTGCCAGAGAACTGAACACTAGTACTGTTAGCAAGATCAGGTTCTCCTTCTCCCATGGCAATTTTGTAAGCTTTGATAAAAATTGCACCCAGGTTTTTATATGGAGGTATATAATCATCAAATTCGGGCACATTGGCTGCTTTCCTGAATTCTTTCCAGAAAGGTATCCAATCAATATTATTCCCGTTTCTTACTTTCTCCGTCAATAATTTGAAAAATGGTTGATTGATGATCGTTCTGCCGATTTGCTTGGAAGCAATAATATGTGCATCCGGAGCTTTTGCCAACACATCATGAATAAGATGATAACCACCACATGAACCCAGGAATACGATCTTTGATGAGGTTGCCATTTGTGCAATAGTATATGGCGCCGTATAGCTATGACCCCTGTGAATTGTAACTGTTGGATGAATGTTATTTCTTTCAAGGTAACTGCACAATTCTCTTTGTGCTTTTTCATCTTCACCATTTTCCTGTGGTAACGCCCTGTTAGCATAGATGGAAACAGGTTTTCCTTTTAGAGAATGAAAGCTCACCCACTTATCATTACTATTCATTTTCCAGTTGGCATTTCTATATGTATTCACAAATTCATTGAAAATACCCATGTCTGATTTTTCTCCATAAAAAAATACCTGCATAATAACACGGCTACTATCATTTGCAAGAGCTGAATAAGGAACATTGTATACAGGGGGCACACCTAATTCTTTTGTTAAGTCAATATTATTTGTGGAATCAGCAGAAAGAAAAAGTTCCCGTAAGAGATTATACATTACTGTTCCTCTTTTATTGTTGCGTGAAACATTACGGTCATAATTCCAAACTACATTCCGTAACATTTCATCTGCAAGAGGTTTATTCGTTTCAACAATACTTGCATACGAATCGGCAACATCCACTCCATCTTCAAGACCTGATGATTTTTCCAAATTACCAACGAATGCTCTCATAAGATCACTGGCATTTTCCTGGTCAGGGAAAGAGGAAAGAAAGGTGCTAAGTGTATTATACCCTGCAGCCATTTTTAAAAACTTACGGTAACGGTCAAACATTACGAGTTTTAATACCGAATCGCCACGATTACCGGCCCGGCTCATCATTAATGGAAAAACTCCTTTAACAAAGCTTGAAGTATAAATAATGCCATCACTAAGAACAGCCAAATAATAAAGTTCTTGTGCATTCAATGATTGAATGATCCTGAAACGTGTTGGTGCTTCTTCTTCATGCAAAGCATTTATTGTATTTACAAAAACCTGCTGTGCTTTTTTCTCCATCATATCGTTAAGAGATTGAAACTCGAATGCAGTGTCTTTATTCAATAATCTTTCTGTATAATCAAGATGTGTTTTTACCAATAACTTATAATATTGAATAGAATCTTTTCTAACAGCATCAATTTCAGACATTGTCATTTTACCATTTACGATATTATCAAGAAATGGAAAATACAATTGCCCACTGCCGCCGCTTGATGTCATTTTCACAATTGCCTGCACAAACGGATCCTTAACTTTTCTTATACGATTGCCCAGTATATTATCGGCAGCTGCGTAGTCATACAATTGTTTTGGATAAAGGTGCCCGGCCGCTATAATTAAGCTATCAGCAAAAGGAAGATCAGGAGCTTGACGAAGCGTATTAAGCAAAGTGGCAAAAGTTTGCTCCGGATGTAATTCACAATATTTTCTTATTAAAATATTCTTTGATGTTTTATATCCACTATTTTTTTCAAATGCAGTGCAATCCAGCAAGGGCCGTGCAACGTCATATGGTAACCCATCGATATAGCTTTCAATACTTACTTTTTTAATATCAAGTTCCATGCATTTTTCATAACTCACGAGTATCTCTGGCAGATATGTAGGGACAAATTTCTTAAACCGCCAATTTGCATTGAGGTCACGTATCAACCTTTCAATTCCGCGGATATAAAGAACCTTTACTTGTCCACCCATTACAGTGTCTTTCTCGATCTTTCTTTGCAACTCATTTACTTTATTGATCAGCGCATTGGTTACTTGAAAATTTACATCTTCATTAAAAGAGGGGGAAAAAAGTTTATCCTCTTTGCCATCTGAAAGCAAAGCTTTTTTTTGCTCAGCATCTACATAATCGTGAAATAATTCCCGGCTGCGTTCTGGCTTCAGCGTTGGGTCTCTGGGGTTTTGCGCAAAAGATGTAATGGAAGCAAAAAAGAAAAAAAACAGAAAGTATGTATATTGTCGAATTGCTATCATAAGGATGGTCTTACAAAAATAAAACATTCAATTTTAATAGTGCGAACGAGGATACAGACAGGATTTATGGCATTTAAGCGGCCAATCGCATGTTAAAATTATTCATAATCCCTGAATACCCGAAGCTTTATTAATTTTTCATTAAGTCTGTGTTATGGCAGACCGGATTTGCAGGTAAAAAAGCATTTTCAGTTAGGTTTGCGAAAATTAACCCACAAACATGGATATAAGAGCCCGGAAAGTTTTGATCGCTGATGATGAGCCGGATATTCTTGAGATTCTCAAGTATAACCTGCTTAAAGAGGGCTACCAGGTTGTAACAGCAAAAGATGGCGACGAGGCAATCGAAAAAGCCAAGATGTTTAACCCCGACCTGATCGTTTTGGATATAATGATGCCAAAGAAAAATGGGGTTGAAGTTTGTGAGATCCTTCGTCTTCTTCCTGCTTTTAAAAGTACACTCATACTTTTTCTTACGGCTTTAAGTGATGAAAGCACACAAATAAGAGGCTTGGAAACCGGTGCCGATGATTATATCAATAAGCCGATCAGTCCAAAAGTTTTCCTGAGCAAAGTAAGTTCGCTTTTCCGCCGTTTAAATAAAAGCGAGGGAAAAGTTATTGCTGTTAATGGTCTGATCATCGATCCTGAAAAATTCATTGTTCAGTATAATGCAAAAGATATTTCTCTTGCAAAAAAAGAATTCGAACTACTCTACCTGTTAGCATCAAAACCGGGAAGAGTGTTTGTAAGAAATGAAATACTGAGCCAGGTATGGGGTGCCGAAGTAATAGTTGGCGATCGTACCATTGATGTTCATATTAGAAAGATCCGTCAGAAACTCGGTGTAGATTGTATCACTACCGTAAAAGGTGTTGGATATAAGTTTGAATTATGAACCCCCTGTCCCCCTAAAGGGGAGACTTAGATCGAATATCCATTTTTATTTTGAATGGCTAATTCAAGAAATCATTAATACATTCAAAGAAAAACATTTCGAAACCTGAGGCTTGCACCTTGTCGCTTGTGCCTTGTACCTTCGTAACATGCTTTCAACCAAAAATCTTTCTCCCCGTCAACTTTCCTTTTTTACAGCACTTATCTTATCAGTGCCTGTTGCTTTGTTGATCGGCCTTGTTGAAAAAGACTGGCGCTGGGGCCTGGGCTCATTCATTGTTATTCTTGGCGGCAGCTACTATCTTATTTTATTTGTACTTGAACGATTCATTTATCGGAAAATAAAACTCATTTATAAACAGATCTATCAGACAAAAGCCACAAAAAAAGAAGAGACATATTATAAATACATCCTCCCGCAAAAAAGTATTGATGAAGTAAGAGAAGATGTAGAACAATGGGCCGAAGAAAATAAGCAGGAGATGGAAGTGTTGAAACAGAATGAGCAATTTCGCCGTGAATTCTTACAAAATCTTTCTCATGAATTTAAAACGCCTGTATTTGCCATACAGGGCTATGTGGAAAGCCTGCTCAGTGGTGGCATGCATAATCCGGAGATCAATAAAAGGTTTTTAGAAAAAACTGAAAAAAATGTGGAGCGACTTTCCAACCTGATCCAGGACCTTGATGAAATTTCAAAATTGGAGAGAGGTGAGTTAGTGCTAACCAAAACAAATTTCATCATCCAGGATTTTGTAAAAGAAGTTTTTGAAAGTCTTTCGATAAAAGCCGAAAACCAACAAACCGATTTTAGCATAAAAAAAGGTTGTGACTCGCCATTACCTGTTTTTGCTGACAAAGAAAAAATAAGACAAGTACTTAGTAACCTGCTTGAAAATTCAATTAAATATGGAAAGCACGGCGGTCATATTGTCGCCAGTATGTATAAAGTAGATGAAAAGCATATATTGATCGAGTTAAGTGATGATGGAATTGGTATCCCGGAAAAAAATCTGCAACGAATTTTTGAACGCTTTTACAGGACCGAAGGCGGACGCAGCCGTGATATAACCGGTAGTGGTTTAGGACTTGCTATTTGCAAACACATCATCGAAGCACACGGACAAACTATTCATGTAAGAAGTACTGAAGGCGTAGGGACCACTATTGGGTTTACGTTGGAAACGAAAAAAGACTAGGGTAAAGTTTTTAATAATAAGTTGGTAATCCTTTTTCCAGAGCGTCAAGAAAATCTATTGCTTCATTATTCATTTTTGTACTCATCAATTTTCCATTGAGTAAAAACGCAAAATGATTGCATGAATCATTCTTCATTTTAAAATCCACTTCCTGTATTTTTTCTCCTTTATGATAAAAAAACATTTTTCCATCATATCCGCATTTGAATTGTTCCGCTTCTTTTGAATCAATAAATTCTATCATCCTGTTCATTGCGTTTGATTCTGTTGTTTGTACTGTTTTGGTAACAATTCCTGCCTGCTCATCTTTAAAATGTATCACTAAACTATCAGCGGAAGAAAAGCTTTGTTTTATGGCAGATTGTTTACAACCTGCAACGGTCATGATCATAATAAATGCGGGCAGAATTTTTTTCATCTATTAAAAATACCTAAAAAATTTGCTGATACGAAACATAGGCTTTTGACTCAACTTTGTTAATGATTGGTTTATTGTATGATTAACGTCTTAAGGAGATGGCTTTGCATTAATTTTGGTAGAAATAAATGATGATCATGAAAATCGGTATTGCTGCAGATCATGGAGGATTTGAATTAAAACAAATTATTCATCCATTCCTTCTATCGCTGAATTATGAGGTGACGGATTTCGGAGCTTACGAGCAGAACGATCTCGATGATTATCCTGATTATGTGATACCACTGAGTAAAGCAGTTGCAACAAAAGAAGTAGAAAGAGGAATTGCTATTTGTGGTAGTGGTGTTGGTGCAGCAATTGTTGCAAATAAGATACATGGCGTGAGAGCATCTTTAATAACCGATCATTTTTCGGCTCACCAGGGTGTAGAAGATGATGATATGAACCTGCTTTGTTTGGGTGGCCGCATCACAGGCTTTGCTGTAGCAAAAGAATTGGTAAAGGTTTTTTTAGAATCAAAATTTTCTGGTGGAGAGAGATATGTGAGACGGCTAAATAAAATAATAGACCTGGAAAAATAAATAGAATAGTTATGAGTAAGGAAGATAAATATACTTTAGGAATGATCGGCCTGGGAACAATGGGACGCAACCTGTTGTTGAATATGGCTGACCATGGTTATGCAGTCGCCGGCTATGATAAAGATCCATCAAAGTTAAACTTACTTGAAAATGAAGGAGGAGGAAAAGCGGTAAAGGCTTTTGCGATGTTAAGTGACTTTGTAAAAAGTTTAGATCATCCCAGAGTGATCATGTTATTAGTGCCTGCAGGTAAAATTGTGGATGCTGTGATCGATGAGTTACAGCCATTGCTTTCGCCGGGAGATATAATTATTGATGGAGGGAATTCTCATTTCAATGATACAACGGAAAGGGTGACCAGGTTAGCAAAAAAAGGATTGCATTTCTTCGGAATGGGTATTTCAGGTGGCGAAGAAGGCGCAAGAACAGGTCCCAGCATGATGCCAGGTGGTGATATAGAAGCTTACCTTTTTGTAAAACCTGTATTGGAAAGTATTGCAGCAAAAGTAAATGGTGAAGCATGTGTAACTTATATTGGTCCTGGTGCATCAGGGCATTTTGTAAAAATGGTGCATAATGGAATTGAGTATGCATTGATGCAGTTGATCGCTGATACTTACGAGATATTGAAAAAAGGATTGCAGTTGAACAATGAACAAATCCATGAAGTGTTTACGAAATGGAACAAAGGCAAGCTGCAATCGTATCTGTTGGAAATTACCGCTGATATTTTTTTATATCAAAATGCGGATGGCAGTTTTTTACTTGATCAAATAAAAGATGAGGCCAAAGCAAAAGGCACAGGTAAATGGACCACACAAATTTCAACTGATCTCGAACTACCTATTCCAACTATTGATATAGCAGTCGCGATGCGGGATCTGTCAAAATATAAATCGTTGCGAACAGAAGCTGCTATTGCTTATAAAAGCGATAATAATTTCACAGAATTAGATCAAAATGAGTTCCTGGTAAAACTGGAAGATGTATTTTATTTTTCAATGATCCTTATTTATGCACAAGGCATGCATTTATTATCAAAAGCATCCCTTGCTTATGATTATAAATTAAAGTTGGACGAGATAGCAAAGATCTGGCGCGGTGGTTGTATCATACGGGCTTCTTTTTTGGAAACAATTCACGGGGCATTTAAAACAAATTCTTCTCTTTCGCATTTATTATTGGATCACGATGTGCAATCAATTATTAATAAGACCACAACTGTTACAAGAGAGATTGTGCTAAAAGCAATAACTGCTGGTATTTCTATCCCTACTTATACTTCCACCTTAAGTTATTTTGATGCTTTACGCAGTGAACATATGCCATCCAATTTAATACAGGCTCAAAGAGATTATTTTGGAGCACATACTTACGAGTTAACAGGAATGGAAGGAAGTTTTCATACAGATTGGAAAAACACAAATAAATCATTATCGTGAAAGAAATAAAATCGCAGCCGACAATCTTTGTCATTTATGGCGCCACCGGTGATCTGTGCCGCAGGAAATTAGCACCGGCATTGTATAATTTGTTGTTAGATGGATGGATGCCTGATAAGTTTTCTATTATCGGTGCAGGAAGAACCCCATTAACGAATGAAGAATTCAAAAACAAATTATTGGAAGGTATCAACCAGTTTTCACGCAATGGAAAAGTAGCGGATGATAAATGGAAGATATTTTCAGAACATATATTCTACGAGGCAGCTGATCTAAATAATTTCGAAACTTACCAGGGCATCTGCAACCAGATCGCCATGCGGGAAAAGGAATGGAATGAAAAGGTTTATGTTATCCATTATCTCGCAGTAGCGCCAGCTTTATTCCCGGTAATTGCGAAGAACATTGTTATAAATAAAATGGCCGAACAAAAGGAGAATACAAGAATTGTTATTGAAAAACCATTTGGTCATGACCTGGAATCAGCAAAAGCATTAAACCAGTTGCTGAATGAAAATTATAATGAAGAACAGATATACCGCATTGATCATTATCTCGGCAAAGAAACGGTACAAAACCTATTGGCATTTCGTTTTGCCAATGCGATCCTTGAACCATTATGGAACCGCAACTATATTCAGCATGTACAAATTTCTGTAACGGAAGAGCTCGGAATGGAAGGTCGCGGAGAATATTATGATAGTTCAGGTGCTATGCGTGATATGATCCAGAATCATTTACTTCAATTGTTATGTCTGACTGCTATGGAACCCCCGAATAATTTTAACGCTGCAGAAATTCATAGCCGTAAGGTGGATGTATTGCACGCAATGAGAAAATTTACACCGGAAGAGATCAGGACATCAGTAGTAAGAGGACAATATGCAAAAGGTTGGATGCAGGGAAAAGAGGTGCCGGGATATCGTGAAGAAAAAGGTGTATTGCCAGATTCTAACACTGAAACATTTGCCGCGATCAAATTTTTTATCGATAACTGGCGATGGCAGGGTGTTCCGTTTTATGTTAGAACGGGCAAACGTTTGCAACGATCGTCTTCATTGATAAGTATTCAGTTCAAGGACCTTCCACATTTTATATTTCCAGCCGAAGCGATTGAAAGCTGGCAGCAAAATCGTTTGATCATTAGTATACAGCCTGAAATGAGCATCCGTTTACAGGTGCAGGGGAAACGTCCGGGATTAAATATGCTATTGAATACAGTTGATATGGTATTTGATTATAAAACCACTTATTCAAGTTATACACCCGAAGCATATGAAACTTTATTGCTTGATGTAGTGACGGGCGACCAGACGTTGTTCATGCGTGGCGACCAGGTGGAAGCTGCGTGGGAGTTACTAATGCCGATCATTCATGCATGGATGAAGCCATCATTGAGTTTTCCGAATTACTCGGCAGATTCATGGGGGCCTGAGTTAGCAGAAGCATTGATCGCTGCCGATGGTTTCCATTGGTTCACTTTACCTATGAACGGAAAAAAATAATAAGATGCTTCATATTTATAAAACAACAGATGAGACAATAAAAGGATTAGCTGATTATTTTGTACAAACTGTAAACACAGCTATTAAAGAAAAAGGCAGATGTTCGGTCGTGTTATCTGGAGGTAACTCACCAAAAAAATTATACGAATTATTAACTACACCGGATTACAGCCGGCAAATTGATTGGGATAGAATTTATTTTTTCTTTGGCGATGAACGCTATGTTCCTTTTACTGATCCTGGGAATAATGGCAATATGGTGAAAAAGGCTTTGTTTGAACCGCTGATGATCCCTGATGCAAATATTTTTTACATCAATACAGCTGTTCCGCCCGATGAATCAGCAAAAAAATATGCGCAACGTATTCTTTCTCATTTTAAAAATGATCCTGTACGATTTGACCTGATATTATTAGGACTCGGTGAGAATGCGCATACTGCCTCCCTATTTCCTCATACACCTGTGCTAAAAGAAAAGAAAGCATTGGTAAGTGCAGTTTATATAGAAGAGCTTTCATCTTACCGTATCACTATGACGGCTGCATTGATCAACGAAGCACATACCATTTCGTTCCTTGTTTATGGCGAAGCAAAAGCAAAAGCAGTACAGGGCGTTTTAGAAGGAGAAAAAGATTTTGAAACTTACCCGGCACAATTAATCATTCCAGAAGAAGGAGTATTACATTGGTTCTTAGATGAAAATGCGGCAAAAAATTTAATCCGAAGAGAATTTTAGGACTCAGTAAAAGTAAATAGTCACACAGATCAGGAAAGTTTGATCAATGCCATTCCCAATACATTTGCGGCTACTCTTGCATGATCTGACATGTTTGATATATGCCGGTATATTTCTCTCGTATGTAAAATCCGTTGCAGATCGGAAGCAAGCATTTCTTTATCGCCGAGCAAGATCTTTACGGCATCCCTATATACTCTATCGATCCTTGTTTCCATTTTTGTCACTTTGATCAAATGATCATAAGCAACCCGGGGATTCCTCATTATCTTTTCAATTGCCTTATAGATCTCAGTTGCTTCCAGTTTTACCTTTTCGATCATTGCCTTAATGAACGCATCAGACTTTACTTCAAATAAAAACATTTCTTCCAATGTGGTCAAAGAAAAATAAGCCATCTCAAAAAGGGAAATAGAAATGTTATAAATATCTTCCCTGTCGATCGGTGTAATAAAAGTATTATGCAGGTCATCCATCAATACCATCCTGATCTCGATCACTTCGTCGATCAGTTTTTTCTTTTCTTTTATTGTAGCATCTGTGATCGAGTCTAAATTATTTTCAAGGAACTCAATGCATTTAACTGTTTTTTCTGCCTGCAATTTGAGTTGTCTTATAAAGCTGTCTTCTTTGACAGAAGTTCCAAATAATGCCATGATATAATTTTTTTAATGTGACAATAATTTTATTAACCAATAAATTGGAATGGATAATAACGCTGTTACCGGGATAGTAAGCACCCATGACAAAAAAATATTTTTCAACACCAGCCACCTTACTTTAGAAATTCTTTCCCCGGCACCGGCGCCCATAATTGCCATACTTACCACTTGCGTAGTACTTACAGGTCCGCCAAAAATGGAAGCTGTAATTATTACGATCGCCGATGCAAACTGAGAAGCAAAGCTATGAATGGGTTTTATCTTATAGAATTTTGCTCCTAATGTTTTTATAAGCCGCCATCCGCCGCCAAATGTGCCGAGACATATTGCAGATGCACTAATTAATATTACCCATGTGGGAACAGAAAATTCCTTTTGATAACCAGTAGTAACAAGACCAAGTGTAATAACACCCATTGTTTTTTGTGCATCATTGGCGCCGTGACTTAATGCCATCGCAATAGCAGTTGGTATTTGTCCCAGTTTAAAAATATAGTCAGCTTTTGGAGTAGCGTTTTTAAGAAAGAGATAAATAATTTTCATAACGAGCCAACCAAAAAAAAGTCCGATGATCGGGGATGCAAACAGCGCAACAAAAACTTTTATTATTCCTTTTGACACGAGTGCCTGCACACCTCCACCAATAAAGACAGCTCCGATCAATCCTCCTATCAATGCATGTGAAGAACTGGCTGGAATACCAAAAAACCAGGTAGTAATGTTCCATATACAGGCACTGATCAACGCGGCAATCAATACTTGAATTGTAATAAAATCTGATACCGCAATACCATGGCCAATCGTGTTAGCTACTGCAACACCAAATATAAATGGACCAGCAAAATTTGCAAGAGCGGCCATCATCAATGCCTTTTTTCCACTTAATGTTCTTGATGAAATTATAGTTGCAACTACATTGGCACTATCATGAAATCCATTGAGAAAATCAAAGATCAGCGCAATAGAAATTAATGCTATCAGCCAGATACTCATAATTGACCAGATATGATTTAAACTTCTTTTGAAATGTTCGGGAATTTTCAGGAGTAGGTTATGCAGTTATCAAACACAATAAAAGGTAGGATAATAGTGATTACAGCAAAATGAACCGCTGATTAAATAATTGTTACCAATTTCCACTCACTGTTTACGACACAATAAAAATCCCGCAAAAAGCGGGACTACTATCAATAAAAAATTTCTTATTATAAAATAATTGCCTCGTTAAAGGTTGGCATTAGCCTGATTGCATCTTTCAAAAATAAATACCATGAAACTGCAATGATCAATGAGGCAGTTTGCGATCCTTTGACTCTTGAACTAATATCATCAAATACAAGCTGACAATTATAAACAAGATTGCGACGGGAACCTTTGTAAATATTCAACTCTGGTGTTTCGCTATTCTTAACAATAAAGCGATATTTTATATTTTCAATATCAACGGAACCATGAGAGTCAGAGAAATTATCATAGTTCAATGAACCTATACGAATACCGTATTCATTTTTTAAAACAGACTTTGTTTTAAGTAACCCTTCATCATCAATGATCAACACTCTTCTTTCTTTTTCTGTTTCCACTCTTGCTGTATGGAGATCATTTTTGTAACGTAGTTTTAAAACCGTTTTATCATCTTCTTTTAAAAGATAGTCTTGTTGTCCCGGAAGTTGTTTTACTGAAACGATATTCATGATGCAGTTTGGTTTTGTGGAATGATGAATATATAGAATCTTAAAACTCAAAATACTTGCCAAATAAAAGATAATAATAACTTAATCTTCGATCAGTCTACTTTGCAGAAAGACAAAGTTTTTCTTTTTGTGAACAACTGTTCGGGAGATACAAAATCTTAGTAAATAATAAAATACAGTTTATATAAAAACAAAAGCCGCTTCTCGGTTCGAAACGGCTTTTGACAAGGGATCAATAAGTAATTATGCTTTTTGTTCCTTTTTTAATTTTTCAGCTTTCTTTTGTAGTCTTTCCTGGCGTTTCTCTGCCTTTTTCGATCTCTTATTTATCTCGGCCGCAAGTTCCTTACTTGTATTTTTCAGGAAACGGTTCAACTTTTTTTCGCCCAATAATTCTTTGTACTGAATCAGAGATTGATCAAGACGACTATGAATTGTTTCGAAAAGTTGTTTCTTAAAAGATTTTTTGCCCTCAATTTGCGAAGTGTCCATATGATTAAATATTTAATGATCTAATAACTTAAAGATAATAATGAGAACAATTCATTAATGTTAAGTTTTTCATTTCTCAAAAAGCTTTGCAAGAAAAAGAGGTTCATAATGACAGAACTCCTTGTAAATAAACGCTATAACAGGTGCTAATTAATTTAATAAAAAAGGCGACGCTTGGAAAAGAATCGCCTTTATACACATGAGAAATTCTACTGCTTGTACTACTTATGTTGCTTCTCGATATTTTATTTTGACATTGCGAAATTGCAGCAGCTATGTGAAGCGATTCTTAATGATATATGAATGAAATGTGATTAAATTGTTTTTAAGATATAACATACAACAAAAAACTAATTGAAGATAACCAGCTTAAGATTTTGCATATCAATTAAAGGCTTAAGAACTTTAAGTGCTCTGCTCGATCTTCTGTTTTACTTTCCGCAATCCTTTTTTCATATAATGCTCGCCGTCTGGCCAAAGTGTTTGCCCTTTTGTGATCCATGAAATACCGAAAGCTTCTACTGCAACAGTTTCTAATGCAAAAACCACAGGCATATTCCTGAGCGACGGCGGATCTATAACAAAATAAAGGATCATCAATGCGATGCTGATCAGCATCGTCCATCCACAGATCATGTAAACCAGGTTCCGTTTTTCTTTTTGCTTTTTCTTTCGTCCATCAATTAAGTAGACACTATTAATGTCCTTCTTCCGAAAATAAATAAGTGAGATAAGTGCTAATGAAATAAAAAAAAGAGCGGCAAAAATGAAATGCCATTGAACAAGTCCGAAAAATTCTGGTACGTCCTTTCTCACTTTATGTATGCTTAACGAATTACCCATTGTTGTAGCCGTTGGGAAAAATGCAACGCCGATCCCACAAAAACCGGCAATCAAAGTCAATGTTCGTTCCCAAAAACGATCATACCCTTTATAGGTCAATAAAAAAACCCCGATCACACTTAAGAGTACAACAAACAAGTCACCATTCTTAGTATAATAATATTCGCTGATGGAATGTTCCATCACTTTATCCTGTTCACCCTTCGGAGTAAATAAGGTTAATACGATCGGTAACAACATCCCGGAAATACCGATCAGGTTTCGCAGTGCCAGGAAGGAGATCACCAGTTCATTACCGGATTCTTTTTGTTTGTCTGTTTTTTCAACCTGCGTTGGAGGGTTAGTTTCAGTCATGCCTTTATAAAATTGAATATAGAATTGGCCTTTATTGACTATCAAAAGATACGGAACAATAGTTTTCATCTATTGCTCGCTATAAAGTCTTAAGTAACATTTTATTCATGTAGAAGTCACACTATGGTAAGACCAGCTTAATAATGGAGTAATAAATAAGATAGTCCTTTGTAAAACCTCTTTAAAATGGAAAAAAGGCATGTTGATGTTGTTGTGATCTCCGATCTCCATTTAGGTACTTATGGTTGTCATGCAAAAGAGATCGTAAACTATCTTCAAAGCATTTCTCCCAATCTTTTAATACTGAACGGAGATATTGTCGATGGATGGCAATTCAATAAAAGATATTTTCCCGCGGCACACTTAGAAGTTATCAATGAGATCTTCAACTTACAGCATAATGGCACAAGGGTAGTTTATATAACAGGCAATCATGATGAATTTCTTCGCCGTTACAGCGATCTTAATATTGGCAACTTTCAACTAACTGATAAATTAATTATTGAGATCGATGGCAAGCTCACCTGGATATTTCATGGCGATGTATTTGATAATACAACAAAAGGAAGTGCAAAGCTTTTGGCAAAATTGGGGGGCAAAGGATATGATATGCTCATATTGGTAAATCGCTTTATCAATTTTTCATTGCAAAAACTGGGGAAAGAAAAAGTCTCTATTTCAAAAAGGATAAAGAACAGTGTAAAGAAAGCGGTTCGCTATATCAGCGACTTTGAGGAAACAGCCGCTTCGCTTGCTATCGAACATAATTATGATTATGTCATTTGCGGTCATATTCACCAACCACAGCAAAAAGTAATTACCAATAAACACGGAAAAGTGATCTATCTCAATTCGGGTGATTGGATAGAAAATCTTACGTCGCTGGAGTATTATGATCATGGCTGGCATATATATCATTACAGCGATGAAGAATTCATGAAAGCAGAAGTAGTAGGCAGGCCAGTTAAACCTGAATTATCGGTAATGAAAAATGAAGTTGATCTTTTTCTTACATCACTTGTATTAAAAACCAATCTATGAAAATATTGTATTCAGTACAGGCAACGGGTAATGGACATATTAGCCGTGCCATGGAGCTACTTCCTTATTTAAATGAATACGGCGATGTAGATATTTTTTTAAGCGGCGCTAACAGCAGTCTTGATCTTAGTTTTCCAATAAAATATCGCAGCAAAGGATTAAGTTTATTTTATACATGCAAAGGAAAACTTGATTATACTAAAACTGCATTTACTCTTTCTCCCTTGCGACTCAGGAAAGAAGTAAAAGATCTTCCTGTAGAAAAATATGACCTGGTGCTGAATGATTTTGAATGTATCACGGCAATGGCCTGCGCAGCAAAAAAGATCCCTTCTGTAAATTTTGGTCACCAGGCAAGTTTTTATTCAGCCAATACACCAAGACCAAAAGAAAAAAGTAAAATGGGGGAATGGATCTTAAAAAATTATGCCCGTGCATCCTTTTATGTTGGTTTACATTTTCAACAGTATGATAATTTTATTCTTCCCCCGGTAATTAAAAAAGAAATTACCAGGGCACGACCTGCGGATAAGGATTTTTTTGCTGTTTATCTTCCTTCCTATTGCGAGCATATAATGGAGAAATATTTTCATCCGCTTGCGCCGCTTCGCTTTCATATTTTTTCATGGCAAACTAAAAATATAAAACGTAGTGGCAATATCACTTTTATGCCTGTTGATAAAGTTTTGTTCAATGAAGCATTGATCAATTGTTCTGGAATAATAACAGGAGGTGGTTTTGAAACGCCTGCCGAAGCATTAAAGCTTGAAAAAAAATTGATGGTGATACCGATCAGCGGGCAATATGAACAACAATGTAATGCAGCGGCTCTTGAGCAAATGGGAATTAATAAGCTGGATAAACTGGATGATGACTTTACCGATCATTTTAATGAATGGGTGCAAGCAAAACCAGTAAAAATAAATTACGATCATTCAACAGAAGATATCATTGCAAACGTGATGAAACTTTCAATTGCTCATATTAGCAATGACAACAGTTCCCATCATCTCCCTGATCCATTGCTTTATTCTTTACAGTAATCATTACGGAAAGAGTCATTCCTTAAATAAAAAAACCGTTCCGATGAGATCGGAACGGCAACTGCATGAGGAATCAACTTACTAACCCCGGAGAACCGATCCGGGATGTTGTATATATATTGAATGGATAAGAACTGGTTGCAATTTGGGATACAATTATTATACCAACGTTATACTGCGATTACCAAACTGTTAATTGTGGAAAAGCAAAAAGCCGGTTTTAGAACCGGCTTTTATATAATGGTTAATGGAATTTGTCTTTAATTATAATTAAATTTTGTCCATCCTTTCCACCATGTTGCCAGCGGTCCACCTGGTGCCACGCCACCCCTGAATGTGGCTGTCTTATCAAAGAACAGATCACCGGTAAATTTTGGATCATTGAAATCAGCGGCTACAAGTATTTTTTGATTACCATTAGAGCCTGCAAATGGTGTCGGATCCCATGCAGTATAATTAAATGGCTGGATCAATTTTGCATCTGAGGCATTTGTTAAAAGATCGTTGCCATAATATGCATTAGTGAACCATGTTGTCAATGATGCAAGGGAATTAATATTAGTTCCACCAGTACCTGAAAATGCAAGAGGTACAGTACCGCCCGAATTACCATTTCCTGCAAGAGTAACGTTACGAAGTCTCAAACTGCTGTCCTCGATATTCAAAGCAGTAGCTGTTCCAGTTGTTCCATCAATTAATATTCCCTGTGGCCAACCCATTATGATCGAATTGAAAATTGAAATGGCGGAATTTCTTCTTATCTGTGCGCCGCAACGGAATAATGAACTTCCTATATTATTCAATGTAGCACGTGGCCCAATAGCAGTGATGTTACTGAATATCGCTTTTGTTTTTGGAGCTGCAGTTGTACCACTTGCATTATTATCGCTTTCAAATGCTTCTGAGGTAGAGATATCAGCAATTACTGAATCACGAAGTATAAGACCAAACTGAACTTTTCCGCTGTAACCATTATCTGTATCGAAATCATCATCCTGTGTTTTATAAGCGATCAGGAATTTACAATTCACAGTGCCACCGAACCATTCAATTGCATCGTCTTTTGCATAGGCAATTTCAATATGATCAATTGTAGTTCCGCTACCAACAGCTGCTAATGTGAGACTGTTTATTTCTTTGTCTGGTTGAAAACCATAGCCTGCATATTCGATTCTTACATACTGTAAGGTGCCTGAATTATCATTATCAACCGGTGCAGGGGCAGTCGCATCTCCCGAGCCGGCAAGCCCATCTCCATTTGCATTATCAATACCACCTTCAACCTGGTAAAGACCATTGATACCATTATAGCTGGCGTTGATACCCGCTTTGCCGCAAAGAACAATACCCGCCCAGTCACCTGATTGAGGATTTGGTGAAGAAGAGGTAAATATTATCGGTTCAGTCTCTGTACCTGCTGCCATAAGTTTAGATCCACGGGTAATTATTAGTGCAGCCACATCAGTACCGCTAAATGAACCTTTGATAACAGTACCTGGTTCTATTGTGAGTGTATGATTTCCGACCATATACACAAGCCCTTTTAAAATATAAGTATTGGCTTTACGAAAAGTAGTATCGGCATTGATCCTTCCTGAAACTGTAATTGTCTGCCCGGTAGTACCACCACCGCCACCTCCGTTAATAATAATAACTTCTTTTTCTCCATCCATTTCAATTTTTCTGCAACTTGTAGTAAGCATTGCTGAAATGGCTACCAAATAGAAGATGTTCTTTTTCATTTTTTATTTTTTAAAAAGTTTAGTTTAAAAAGGAATAATTAAAGCTTAAGGAAAATGTTGTTCCTACTTTCCGTGTGAACCGGTATGCATCGGAATCTTTTTGGAATTTCGTATCACTGCTTGTGTTCTGATAGAAATACTGAGTCTGGTTAAGAATATCTGAAATATTTAATCTTAATTCTCCTTTCTTCTTTAAGATCTTTTTTGCAAGCTGGAAATCAAATACAGGACGCGGCGCTTCGTATGTATCGGGGCTCCCTGCACCCGCAGATTTGTCACCTACCAGGTAAATTCTTTCTCCAATTTGATTGAATAATAAAGTAGCACTGAATCCGGGTTTTTCCAGGTCATACAATAAACCAAAATTCAAAACATAAGGAGATTGTCCCTGGAGTGATCTGTCGAGGTCAAAACCCAGGTCAGTTACACGACTATAGATATAAGCCAGATTTCCCTGGAAGGTGAAATTTTTCAGTGCATTTAAAAAAGTAAGTTTCTTTCTGAACTCAAGTTCTGCTCCATAAGCAGTTGCCTCTTCCGGGTTCTGGTAAGAAAATGTACTGGCGCCACCACCACCTTCATTTAATAATTGCTCAATTGGTTTATCAAAATGCTTATAAAAAACGCCGAATGTAAATACTTCTCCTGACGCGGGGTATAATTCATACCGAATATCTCCATTAATAACTTTTGTTCTTTCAAGGTTCGGGTTGCCTTGAACCGAAGCATTCAATTCAAAATCGTAAAGGTTCAGTGAAGCGAGTTCACGCAACTCAGGACGAACTACAGTTTGTGAACCTGACACTCTTATATTTGTTTTAGTATTTAATTTATAAGTAAAATTTACGCCGGGAAGAAAATCAGTAACCCTCTTATGTGTATGACTCGGGTCGTATGCTTTTACACTTCCGATCAACTGATCATAATCTTCCACTCTCAATCCCCAAACTACTCTTAGCTTATCTGTAAACTGGTTATCAGATTGAAGGTATCCTGCATTCAAAATTGTATTTGCGAGGTAGCGATATGTATTACCAATTAATGCATCAAAAGCAAAGAGATTACTGTTTGCAGATCCGTCTCCAAAATTTTCTGGACGAAAAATTTCTCCATCCGGCAATAATTTTAAAGCATCATTATCCTTATGAAGATTGTTTGCAAATAATACAGCATCATACAACCTGTCTTTTATTTGCAGCATATAACCGCCCTTTACCGTTTGCTTATGGCCAAGCCAGTTATATTTATATGCCAGGTCGCCACCCGCGGTATATATATAATCATTCAGGCTTTGATAAATGCGGCTACCACTTTGTTGTGAAAGTGTATTGGCGATAACCGCCCGCCAGGGATCTGTTGTATTAATTCTTGAATAAACCAACCTACGTTGATCAGGAATATAACCATCCAGTATACTAAATGATCCATACCATTTTAAAGTAAGCGGTGTCGCAAGACTATGCTCTCCGGTCAATTGGGTTGTAAAAAACACATTCTCTTTAAATGTTGCTTCTGACCCTTTTAAATAACTATCATTCCTGCTTACATCCGTACCATTACGCTGCGTGTAAGAATTATTTGTGTTTACATTAATGATTCCCTTAAGTGAGATCTTATTGAGTGGATTAAATTGCAGAGAGAGACTACCGAGGGCACCAGCAAAGATCTCTTTGGTATATCGCTGATCATGGATATCAGTTTCTATAGTTGTATTATAATTTTGGTCAATAACATTTCGCCTGTTCTGTATTTCTAAATTTTTATTTGTTTGAGCATAAATAACACCAAATGTGGCGCCTAGTTTTTTACCAAATAGCAATGTGTTAAATCCTCCATTTGCCTGGAATGCTATATTTAACGGTGCAGTAGTTTCAGTTGCTGCCCATGCATTTCTCATTCCTTTCCCAATGGCGGTTTTAGCAGAATTAGGAAGAATGCTGAATTCATTCTTTGTAGTATATCCAGCGGGAAATCCTCTTGTGCCATC
>DATHDP010000011.1:0-10768 GCA_035318985.1 Chitinophagaceae bacterium | reverse complement strand
CAGCATTGGCGGCTGCGGCCCAATGATAAGCTTTCCCTGGCTGAGTAGTAGGCATGGAAGGAAAAGCGGTGATCTGCCCGTTCAATGACTGGTAAGCTGGCATACCATTTACCACGGCCTCATAAAGTGCAATGCCGGAATAAGCTAGAATCCTTTCTCCGCCTTGTACCGCCGTAACGCCGTTAGCCAATGGCAGCCGAATCATATCAAGATCCAGATTAAGCCATTTTACAACCACATCAGAGGAAAAAGTTTTTGTTTGTTGTAAATGTCCATGGCCACTATTAGCAGCTGTAGCAATTTCTTCAGATTGTGGTTGCTTTGTTTGAGTTTCTTTTTGACAGGAAATAAAAACTACCAGGCTCAGTACAGAAAGCCATGATAAAGTTTTGGTTAACGATTTCATGATAAGAAATTTTCAGGTGAATAAATTATTAGGAATAGCAACTTACCATCAAGTATAGAGCAAGACAACACCTCAATTGAGGGTATTTGGAAAATCTCAAACAAAAATTATTTAACTGGATAAAGAGAAGGTTATAGAAAATGCGAAGTAAAAACTACACTAATTTTTCTTTTAGTGCCTTTGCCACCGCTTCAGTAGCTGAAGCTACATGCAGTTTTTGATAAATATTTTTTACATGG
This sequence comes from Chitinophagaceae bacterium, assembly GCA_035318985.1. Lineage (GTDB taxonomy): Bacteria > Bacteroidota > Bacteroidia > Chitinophagales > Chitinophagaceae > VBAS01. Next base: position 10,123 of record DATHDP010000011.1, on the reverse strand, counting down.
TCCCTTACTGTATGATAACTAAGAAATATTTTTTCAGCAATTCGTGGCATGGGCAAGCCCTCGGTAAGCAAATGCAGAATTTCTTTTTCCCGATCGGAGAGGTGATAATCAGGTATGGTAACTAATGGCGCAATGAATTGCTGAAAAAGCTTTGCTACTTTAGAAGCTACAGCTGGATTAAATGCTACGCCTCCATTCTGCACATCTGTAATAGCCTCCAACATTTTTACAGGGGATGTATTCTTTAAAATATAGCCATTGGCTCCGGCACATAATGCTTCAAATATTTTTGTATCGTCTTCAAAAACAGTTTGCATTAATATTTTTACAGCAGGGAATTCTTTTTTAATCAGCCTTGTTGCTGTTATTCCGTTGATGCCCGTCATTTCAATATCCATCAATATCACATCAGGATTACTTTTTTTAATATCATTCTTCCAGTTATTGCAACTCGTAAAACTTCCCGGGCACATATAGCCCGGCGATCCGTTCAAAATAGAACGATAAGCATCCATCATGATCGGGTTATCTTCAAAAATAGCAACCCGTATTTCTTTGCGGCCAGTCACATTACAAATGTATGTTGATGGAAGTTTGTTTTGAACACCACAAATGAGGTATTTATAATTCCAGTAGTATAATAGTTCCTGCGCCGGGTTGTGACTGGATATTGAATTTTGCACCAATTTCATCGGCTCTTGCCTGCATATTCCGTAACCCATTGCCATCCGTTTTTTCTGTAAGGATAAACCCTTTGCCATCATCCTGTATACGAAGCTGCCATTTAGAACCGTTGGCAGTAAGGTGATAGTATAAGTTGTTGCATTCTGAAGATTTAAAAGCATTGTTGATGGCTTCTTTGCTTATCAAATAAATTGCCTTGCGCTGCTGGATAGTTAAGTTCGCTGTTTCACTTGCTTTATCCGCTACAAAATGCATCTTAATATTTTTTGATAAAGCTACCGATATAGAAAAAGCTTTTAACCGTTGCATAAGTTTTTCAATACTATCATTCTGCGGATTGAAGACCCATACAATATCACTTAATTTTTCAATTACATCCTGCGAATAATTTTTCACTTTTAATAAATAATCAGATGCTTCATCCGGTTTGTTATGTTGTAATTTATCAGCGGCTATCTGGCTTAGTAAATTAATCCCGCTCATTGAAGCACCTATATCATCATGCAGATCCTGGCTAATTCGGTTACGCATTTCGAATAACTTTATTTTCTGCATAAGACGGTAACGAAACAAGACATAAATCCCGGTTACTAAAAAAAGTACAGCCAAAAAATAAAACCACCAGGTTTGCCAAAATGCTTTTTTGATTTCAAATGAAAATACGGCGGGTTCGCTCCAGTTCGTATTGGGTAATTGTGCTTTTACCTTGAAAACATATTTACCAGGAGGAAGCTTAACAAACGAAACGAAATCATTTGAGGAGGCAATACTCCATAGACTTCCTAACCCTTCAAGCTGGTACGAATATTCAATTCCATCAGTACCGGAAGAAGAAATGCCCTTGAAATAAATACCAAGTGTATTGTTTTCGTGAGATAGCCTAAGATTATAGGGAGTTTGAAAAATGCCGGTTAAGGAATCTGCGTATGCTGCCCAGTCGGTTTGCCTAAAATTAAGTTCTATATTCTCAATTGACAGGGAAGGAATAGCGGTATTAAAATTTAATTTCTCGGGATAAAAACATGTCAAATAATTAGAGGAGAAAACCCAAATATGTCCTTCATTGTCTTTAACCAGCCATGGATCTACACCATCCACCTGCAGATCGTCGGCGTTAAAAAAACTACTTATCTGATACGTTTGGTTATCCAGCTCATTTATTTTCTTGGAAAAAATTGTTATGGCTGAATTGGTACATACCCACAAATTATTCTTATTATCAAAACATAATGAGCTTACGTTATCACTGGGCAGGCCATTAGCTTTGGTAAGCTCCTCTCTAAAAATCAAAGAGTCATTCTGCCAGGAATACCGTCGTAACCCCCTTCCGGCATAAATGATCCATACGTCCCCGAACGGATCATTATAGAACCAACTGATTCGGCCCTGCTTACCAAACTCGTCTAATTGTAGCTTACAAATATTTTGTTTATCAATCGAAAAAATTGAACCCTGATCTGTTGCAAATAAAATGATCCCGTTTGTGCATTGGTGCAAACGCATGAGATTCCCTTTTACTTCGATATCATTATTTACAGGAAGCACACTGTAGGAAGTATCATTAAACTGACAGGGAAATTTTTTTGTTCTTACCGCTACCAGTATTTTTTTTCTGTAATTATCAAATTCAACATCAAACACCTCGTCGCCCAAATGTGCCAGTCGCCTGGTTTGTATATAAACATTATCACCCTCCTGCAAAGCCAATGCAAAACCTCTTAGATAATACCAATAACGTCCTTTGTCATCAAATGCATAATTGTCAATAATTAATTCATTGTTCGGAAGAGCGGAATTGCCTTTGTTAAATAATTTTTTTTCACTAACACCCCCATTTGCAAAAATCCTTAATGTCATACTTCCATTATTTATTAAAAGCGGGCCGATTGGCGGTTGTAATACATTACGAAGTATTTTATTTCCTGTAATTGATGCAGCATCAAAAATTTTAAACTCCATCTCCGAAATTCTTATCAATCCTTTACCGCTTCCGGCCCAAATGTTTCCGTGATTATCTTCTGAAATACTTCCAGGAACAAAATCTACCGGGGGTTTAACAACCGGTACAAAATGGCTGGTGTCACCCTCGGGCAGATATTGTATACCCATTGTATTCTTCGCAACCCAAAACCTTTTCTTACTGTCGCGGAAGTAACTATAAATACCTTTTAATTCTCCCAAAAGCCCTGACATCTTCACTAATTGATGATCCTTGATCTCATATATGCCGTCCAATGTAGAGACAAAAATCTGTCCTGCTGATATTGATAGTTGATTATAATAATAGCCAAGAGCTTTTAGCTTCCCTATAATTTTATAAGTACCATTTTGTGCCCCAAATACAAGTAGATCCCCATAGTTTATATATAACCCCTCTTTGGTTTCAATAATTTTTCTGCATGCATGATTTTCATAACCTGGATATAATTTTATTTTCTGCCATTTATTAAAATTAAATTGATAAACACCTGCAGAAGTCAAAGACCATATCGGGTCTTCGCCGGTCTCTAACACATCGCTTAATGAATCGGATAATGGGTAACTGACGAACCGGGTTCCCTTTAATTCAACCGTCCCACTTGGAGTTGCCGCCCATATTCTTAATCGACTATCCATGCAGGCGCCACTTGCTCTCGAATCGGGTAGTCCATTAGATAAACCATAATTTGTAAAATGTTTGCCATCAAACCGGCTTAGCCCAAAGGGCGAACCAATCCATAGATACCCAAGTTTATCCTGTAAAGCGCCGTATACATAAGGTGAAACTAAACCGTCTTTTGCAGTATATGTCCGGACAGACATTTCCTGCGCCTGCAGATAAAATGTAAAAGAAGTAATGAGTGCGGCACAGTAAATAAATCTTACTGAAATAAATGCTATAGAACATAACAATTTTTTCATTGTGAATGAGTTCTTCAAGACATATTCTGGATTTTAAGATATAAAATCTATAAAATGCAAACAAATATATCATTCACATCTTAAAAATATTACCCTTTCAATCGAAGATAAATAACAACAGCAGCGTGGATGTACCAGTGAGAATCTAATATCGGGTTTAATTTTTAGCAAACCCTACTTCTTCCTGCTCCAAACACTAAAATCAGTTGGCGGAATTTTCTCAACACCTAATTGGCGAAGCATATTTACTAATTGACCGCGGTGATAAGTCCCATGATTAAAAACATGCAGGATCATTTGAAAGATCGGTTGTTTAAAACATTCTTTCTTTGAATTGTAATATTGAAAAACATGATCCAGCATTGGATCAGTTGTGGAAGACACCCACTCCTGCCATTGATGATTTTGTTGCAACAAGCTTTGAGCAATATCCTTTGTAGTTCCTTTAAAATTTTCACTTGGCGCTAAAGTTCGTTCCTGCAATTTCAATCGTTGCCACCAAACACTTTCGGCATCCCACATATGGAGCATGGTAGCATATAAATTTTTAAAACTACTTGGTAGTTCCTGCAGTTGCTTTTCTTCAGGCAATGAAACAATAACATCAAATAATTTTTGATTGGCCCAGGTATTATAGGCTGCAAATTGAGAAAGAATTTCTTTCATGGTTCGAGTGCTTGGTAGTGAATTGTGTGAGGCTTTTACAGCTGAAGTTGAAATCATTACATTTGATCCCGTAACTATCGGGACTATTATTAGTTTCTTTCAATAAATATCGTGATCAAAAATTTCAATATGGATAAAAGTTTTCCACTTTCCGGTTTTGGTTCTGCTGCTTTGCATGCAGGTCATACGCAAGATCCGTTATATTCTCACGTCACTCCTATTTATGCCTCATCAACGTTCGTTTATGATGAAGCAGAACAAGGAATGCGCCGTTTCAGTGGTGAAGAAGAAGGTTATATCTATAGCCGTTGGGGTAATCCCAATTTTACTGAAGCAGAAAATAAAATTGCGGCGCTTGAAGCATTTGGACTAAAAGATGCCGCTGGAAGTCCTCTCCAACTCAAAGCTTTTCTTCATGCGTCAGGAATGGCGGCATTGACAACGCTGATGGTTAGCAATTTGAAAAAAGGTGATAAGGTACTTTCTCATTATTCTCTTTACAGTGGTCTCGAAGAAATGATAACTAAGATCCTTCCACAGTTTGGTATTGAGCCGGTGATCGTTGATCTCAGGGATCTGAACAAAGCAAGGAAAGCGATCAAAGCTAATCCCGAAATTAAAATGATGTATCTGGAAACTCCTGCGAATCCAACTATTCAATGCGTGGACTTAGAAGAATTAACAAAGATCGCCAAAACAAACAACCTACTTGTAGCTGTTGACAATACATTTGCCACTCCTTTCTTGCAGCAACCTTTTAAATACGGAGTTGATTTCGTTTTTCACAGTACCACAAAATTTTTAAATGGTCATGGTACTGCAATTGGCGGTGTGTTACTGGGAAAAGATCTTGAAAAAATGAACGGGCCAGTAAAAAAAACTTATCGCATCCTTGGTGTTAACAGTAATCCATTTGATGCATTTCTTTTAACGCAGGGAATGAAAACGCTTGAATTAAGAATGGAACGTCATTGCTTTAATGCAATGAAAGTGGCGGAGTTTCTGAATACCCATTCTGCTATTTCAAAAGTCAATTATGCTGGTCTTGCATCACATCCTGATCATAAAGTAGCAATGAAACAAATGAAACACGGCGGAGGTATGCTAAGCTATGAAATGAAAGATGGATTAAAAGCAGGGATCAATTTTATGAATAAACTTAAAATGTGTGTTCGCACCGTTTCGCTGGGTACCGCTGAAAGTATACTTTGCCATCCTGCATCAATGACACATGCCGGCACACCAAAAGAAAGCCGCGAAAAATATGGTATTACCGATGGATTAATAAGAATGAGTGTTGGATTGGAAAATGTAGAGGATATTTTAAATGACCTTGAACAAGCACTTAAATAAAATAAAAATGAGATCACTACACACCCTGCTACTTCTTATTATCAGCAGTTTTTTATTCGCTCAAAAAAAAGAAATAAAACCCACCGATCCTTTTGCAGGATTGGATACAGTTTTACAAAGAGTATTGAAAGACAGGAAAGCAGCCGGCTTTGCGGTTGCAGTTGTCAGTAAGAATAAAATAATTTATTCAAATGGTTTTGGTTTTCGTGATTATGAAAAGCAATTACCGGTAACAACAAACACGTTGTTTGCCATTGGCTCATGTACCAAGGCATTCACTGCATCATTACTTGGCCTGTTAAGTAAAGATGGCAAACTTGATCTTGATAAACCTGCAAGAGAATATTTGCCTGAATTAAAGTTTTTCAAAGATGAAATGAATAATTCGATCACGATAAGAGATATGATGTGTCATCGTACTGGATTACCACGTCATGATTTTTCCTGGTATCTTTTTAATACTGCCTCAAGAGACAGTTTATTGAAACGTATTCAGTACCAGGAACCAACTGCACCAGTAAGACAAGCCTGGCAGTACAACAACTTTATGTTCCTTGTGCAGGGAATGATATCAGAAAAACTGATGGGAAAAAGCTGGGAGCAAAATGTAAAAGAAAACATATTCACTCCACTTGGCATGAACAGTTCTAATTTTTCAGTTCATGATCTTGAAAAAATGAGTGACGCTTCATTAGGATATGTAGTTTTTAAAGACAGCATCATTAAAAAAACTGATTATTATGATATAAATGCAATGGGACCGGCCGGAAGCATCAACAGTAATGTAAATGAAATGGCGAATTGGGTTATTACCTGGATCAATGGTGGAAAATTCAATGGTAAAGAAATTTTACCATCAAATTATGTGACGCAGGCAATGTCATCGCAAATGGTTGTTGGCGCTGCGTTGCCTGATAAAGAAGTTCCTGATGCCTTTTTAAGTAATTATGGATTTGGTTGGTTCCTTAGTTCTTATCGTGGACATTACCGTGTTGAGCATGGTGGCAATATTGATGGCTTTTCAGCAAGTACAAGTTTTTTCCCTTCTGATAGTATCGGCATTATAGTATTGACCAATCAAAATGGTTCTGCAGTTCCGGGAATAGTAAGAAATACAATTGCTGACAGAATATTTGGATTAAATAAAATTGATTGGAACAAAAGGACCAATGATGCACAGGCAAAAGCAAAAGCTGCTGCAAAAGAAGCTGAGAAAAAAACCACAAGCAACAAAAAGCAGGGAACAAACCCTTCGCACAAGCTAAATGATTATGAAGGATTATTTAATAATCCTGGTTATGGAACAATAGAAATTTATACTAAAAATGATTCTTTGTTTTTCCGCTCAAGAAATGGAGATGCATTCTTACGGCATTATCATTACGATTTTTTTGAATTATTTCCCATTGATAAAAAAGACGGGATCGATACAACAGGACCAGCACAGCTCAACATTCAATACCACATGAATGCGGCAGGGGATATTGATATGATGACATTACCGATCCAACCGGGTATAAAAGACATTGAATTCAATCGCATACCAAGACCTAAAGAAATAGCTAAAGCTGATCTTGAAAAATTTGTTGGTAATTATGAATTGCAACCTGGTGTTGTTGCAAAATTTTATATCAAAGGAGAAAAAACATTGTATGCATTTATTGAAGGTCAGCCAGAATATGAACTGGTGCCTGTTGAAAAAAATAAATTTGAATTGAAGATACTGAAGGGCTACAGCGTGTTATTTGACGAGAATGAAAAAGGTGAAATTACTGCCTGTAGTTTTATTCAACCAAACGGAACATTAAAAGCTCCACGTAAAAAATGAACATAAAAAGATCATTGACATTTGCTTGTTTCCTTGCCATTCTTATTTCCTGTAAGACCGGAAAACAGGAATATGATACCATCATTCGAAATGCAATCATCTATGATGGCAATGGTGGAGAACCTTACAAAAGTGATATTGGAATAAATGCTGATACCATTGCATTCATTGGCGATCTGTCAAAAGCTTCTGCAAAAAAAGAAATTGATGCAAATGGAAAAGCTGTAGCTCCAGGCTTTATTGATACACACAGTCACCATGCAGGTAATTTATTTGAGCATCGTGATCTTATTGCGGCTGTAAGCCAGGGAATTACAACCATCATTATCGGTCAGGATGGTGGCTCCTACTTTCCCTTATCAGATTTTTATAAAAAACTAAATGACACCGCTGTTGCTGTAAATATCGGATCATACAGTGGGCATAATACAATTCGTGATTCCATTTTGGGCAAAGATTATAAACGAATAGCTACACAAGATGAAATTGAAAAAATGAAGCTCTTGCTTAAACAGGATATGGAAGCAGGAGCATTTGGTTTATCAACAGGCTTAGAATATGACCCGGGCATTTATTCCAGCAATGATGAAATATTACAACTTGCAAAAGTGGTAACTCCTTTTAGCGGAAGATATATTAGTCATATCCGCAGTGAAGACCGTTATTTCTGGAAAGCAATTGATGAAATTATTACAATTGGTAAGGAAGCAAAAATTCCTGTACAGGTAAGTCATATCAAATTAGCCATGCATAATATCTGGGGAAAAGCTGATAGCCTGCTGACTTTATTTGATGCGGCAAGAAAAAATGGGATCGATATTACTGCTGATATTTATCCGTATGCCTTTTGGAATTCAACGATCAAAGTTTTATTTCCTAATAGAAACTTTAGTGATGAAAAAGAAGCAGAACTTATTTTAAAAGAGATCACTTTGCCAAATGATATCATTCTTGGGTCTTATGAAGTGAAACCAGAATATGCAGGGAAGAATTTGGCAGAAATTGCAAAGCTTGAGAACAAAACTCCGGCTCGCATGCTGGTTGAACTGATCAAAAGAATTGATGATTGGGAAAAAGAGAATGGTCGTGAATGCCAGGAAAATATCATGGCAACTTCGATGAGTGAAGCAGATATAAAAAAGTTAATGCAATGGCCACATACAAATATTTGCTCTGATGGTTCATCCGGAGGAACACATCCAAGGGGTTACGGAGCTTTTACAAGAGTGCTTGGTAAATATGTAAATAAAGAGAAAGTCTTAACAATAGAGCAAGCTATTTATAAAATGACTGGTTTATCTGCGCAGCAAATAGGGATCAAAAAAAGAGGATTGATCAAAACAGGTTATTATGCTGACATCGTTATCTTCAATCCTGAAACAGTAAGCGACGAAGCAACCATTGCGGAACCGCATAAACTTTCTGATGGAATTGAAACAGTTTGGGTAAACGGAACTATTGTCTTTGAAAATAAAAAAACCACTGAACTTTATCCGGGAAAGATCATAAAGCGTCAATCACCCTCCTACGCTAATTTATCCAACGAAGTTTTTAACGTAGTTGGAAGCTTCGGAGGATAAACAAAACTAAAACCAGCTTATGCGTTTATCATTTTTATTTATTGCATTTACTGCAATTCTTTTTGGATGTAATTCTTCAAAACAAGAATACGACACAATCATTCGCAATGGAATGATCTATGATGGCAATGGTGGCGAACCTTACAAAGGCGATATTGGAATAAATGCTGATACCATTGCATTCATTGGTGATCTTTCAAAAGCTTCTGCAAAAAATGAAGTGGATGCAAAAGGAAATGCTGTTGCCCCCGGTTTTATAAATATGATGGGGCATTCAGAAGAAAGTTTGATACAAGATGGAAGAGGACAGAGTGATATAAAGCAAGGAGTGACAACTGAAATATTTACCGAGTTCAGTATGGGCCCACTGAATCCCAAAATGAAAATGCAGGCGAAAGAAGGCCAGGGCGATATTAAGTATGATGTGGAATGGAACACACTCGGAGAATACATGAATTTTTTAGAGAAAAAAGGGATCTCACCTAATATCGCATCATTTGTTGGCACCGGTGCAGTTCGCATGTATGTCATTGGCGAAGATAATGTAGCTCCTACCGCAACACAACTAGACAGCATGAAGTTACTGATAAGACAAGCAATGGAAGAAGGAGCATTAGGCGTAACAAATGCACTGATCTATCCTGTTGATTTTTTTGCAAAGACCGATGAATTGATCGCATTATCAAAAGAAGCGGCGAAATATGGCGGCATGTACACAAGTCATATGCGAAGCGAAGGAAATAAATTGCTGGAAGCAGTTGAAGAACTCATCACCATTTCAAAAGAAGCTGGTCTGCCTGCAGAAATTTTTCATTTGAAAGCTGCAGGAAAAAGTAACTGGGGCAAAATGGATAGTGTGATCCGCCGGGTGGAAAGAGCAAGAAGCGAAGGACAAGCTATTACTGCAGACATGTACACTTATGTTGCAGGTGCAACAGGAATGACATCTGCATTTCCCCCGACCTTACAAGACGGCGGCTTTGGAAAACTTAGAGAGAGATTAATGGATCCTAAGATCCGTAAGGAAATGGTGAAGGCTATGAATACCGATGCTACTGATTGGGAAAATTTATATTATGGTGCAGGGGGTGCCGAGTATGTTCTGCTTTTA
>DATHDP010000010.1:0-12225 GCA_035318985.1 Chitinophagaceae bacterium | reverse complement strand
ATACAATGTAAGAATATGGGATCTTGGGAATGAAGTAGACGGCATGCCCTGGGAGCTCGGTCATAAAAATGCAGAAGATTATATAGAGATCGCAAGAGAAGCTGCGAAAGCGATGAAAGCGGTTGACAATACCATCAAATTGGTTGCAGCAGGATCGTCATGGTATAGTCCCGGCACGTGGGATGATTGGAACCGCAAAGTATTAACAGGGCTTGGGGATCGGGTGGATTATATTTCTATCCACAGTTATTGGGAAGGTTCACCTGACTATTACAATTATATGGGAGCTAGCTCCAGGATCTTTGAGGATAGAATAAATATTACAGCTGGCGAAATTAAAGCTGTATCTACAATAAAAGGGTTTAAAAATCCTATCACTATTTCTATTGATGAATACGGCGCTTTTGGAAGAAGTTTTCTTAATGTGTTGCCGGTAGCACAATCTTTAAATTCTTTTATACGTCATGCAGATGTAGTGAAGATGGCAAACTTTACTACGATGACATCGCTCTTGTCAAGCGAACCCAATAAAGGAAGTTTTAAAACTCCTTTGTTTTACACATTTAAATTATTCTCCAACAACTGTCTTGGCAACTCTGTTGATACCTATGTGGCTTGTGATACTTTTAATACCGAAAAATATAAAGGCATACCTTATCTCGATGTTACCACTGTTTATTCAAAAGAAACAAACACAGTTTTTATAAATGTGGTGAACAGGCACCAGGATAAAGCGATCACTGCTGATATTGCCAGTACTTCGGGAGACTTTACCGGAAAAGCTGAAGCAAGTTTAATAAACAGCGACGATCTTAAAGCTGCATTCACATTCGATAAGCAGTCTCAATACTTACCTGCCATAAAAGAAGCGAAATTTACAGGCAATAAATTATCTTTTACATTTCCACCACATTCGTTTACACAAATTAAGGTTGGAGTAAAATCTTTGGAAAAGAAACCATAACAGGAAACATACGGTGTTAACATATATTCTGAGTTAAGTTTAAAAAATTATGATCACCAAATTTTTGAATGTTATATGAAACAAGTAATTCTTTTAGCGTTTGCAGCATTCATATTTTATTTGCGTGCCAGTTCCCAGGAGATTATCAAACAAGCTCCTGCAGGTTTTGATTCTTTACGTGCAACTATACCACACGGAAAAATTGATACCATCACATATGAATCAAAAACGGTGGGTATTAAACGAAGAGCAATTATCTATACACCACCAGGTTTTTCAAAAAAGAATAAATACCCGGTTTTGTATCTTTTGCATGGCATTGGTGGTGATGAAAAAGAATGGCTCAATGGAGGTAAACCACAAGTGATCCTTGACAATCTGTATGCGGAAAATAAGATTGAACCAATAATTGTTGTGATGCCTAATGGAAGAGCAATGAAAGATGACCGTGCAGTTGGAAATATTTTTGATAGTGCGAAAGTGCAGGCATTCGCAACATTTGAAAAAGATCTGCTCCATGATCTGATACCGTATATCGAGAAAAACTTTCCTGTTCTTACAGACAGGGAACACCGTGCAATCGCTGGTCTCTCTATGGGTGGTGGGCAATCATTGAACTTTGGTTTAGGAAATCTTGACAAGTTTGCATGGGTCGGTGGTTTTTCATCGGCACCCAATACAAAACGACCTGAAGAATTAGTTCCTGATCCCGAAGCTGCAAAAAACAAATTAAAGCTTCTTTGGATATCCTGTGGCGATAATGATGGTTTGATCACATTCAGCAAAAGAACGCATGATTATCTCTACGAAAAAAACGTTCCTCATATATATTATATAGAACCAGGAGTTCATGATTTTAAAGTTTGGAAGAATGGGTTATATATGTTTAGTCAATTTTTATTCAAACCGGTTGATGTTTCAAGTTTTCCAAAGTACTCGCTTTTAGGTTCGCCTGCATCTACTAATGTAAGATCAGCTAAGTATCCGCAGATATTACCTGACAACCGTGTTGTTTTCCGCATCAAGGCACCCGATGCACAAAAAGTGCAAATTGATCTTGTAAAAAAATACGAGATGGCAAGAGATACCGGCGGGTACTGGATTGTTACAACTGATCCGATCAGCGAAGGGTTTCACTATTATTCTTTATTGATAGATGGGGTTGCGCTTGTTGACCCGGCAAGTGAAACATTTTATGGTATGGGAAGAATGGCAAGCGGCATTGAAATACCATTTGTGAATGGTGAGTATTATGCGATCAAAGATGTTCCGCATGGAGATGTAAGGATAAAAAAATATTATTCAAAAGTCACGAATTCATGGCGTCAATTTTACGTCTACACTCCGCCGGGATATGATAATAATACAAGTAAGAAATACCCGGTTTTATATATACTGCATGGCGGTGGGGAAGATGAAAGAGGTTGGGCAACACAGGGAAAAACCGACCTTATACTTGATAATCTTATCGCAGAAAATAAAGCAGAGCCAATGCTGGTAGTAATGCCTGATGGAAATTTTGGTAGCGGTGGTTTGGCAGGGTTTAACGAAATTGTACTTCGTTCTTTTGAAAATGAATTAAAGCAATCATTGATTCCCTTTGTTGAAAAAAATTATCGTACGCAAACTGATGCAAAGAACCGGGCATTAGCAGGATTGTCAATGGGTGGATTGCAAACATTATATGCAGGAATAAAGAACACAAATATGTTCGCCTATCTTGGAGTATTCAGTTCCGGATGGTTTGCTAATCGTCCTGAACTCGCCAATCCGCAATACGATTTTATGAAAGCTAATGCTGCCACCATCAACAGTAATTTAAAAAGCTTTTGGATATCTATGGGTGGTAAAGAAGATATCGCTTACAACAATTGCAAGATCATGCTTTCAAAGTTTGATGAGATGAGTATTAAATATGCCTACAGCGAATACCCGGGCGGACATACATGGCCGGTATGGAGAAATAATCTTTACAATTTTGCTCAACTACTTTTTAAATAATGGTAATGAAAACGCTTGTTTGCATGAAGCCTGGGCTACTTGAATATAACAGCAGCGAAAGACCGCAGTTGAAAAAAAACCATGCTATCATCAAGATCAAACGTATTGGAATTTGCGGTACGGATCTTCATGCATTCGAAGGCACGCAACCATTTTTCAATTATCCAAGGATATTAGGACACGAGTTAGCAGGTGAACTTGTTGAATTTGACAATGCTCCTGGTTTTGAGAAGGGAGAATCAGTTTCATTTATACCTTATTACAATTGTGGCCACTGTATTGCCTGCAGAAATGGAAAACCTAATTGCTGTGTACAAATGCAGGTCTGCGGCGTACACGTGGACGGGGGCATGGTTGAATATTTATCTGTTCCTTCATCTTCGCTGCTGCATAGTGAAGGATTAAGTTTTGATGAGTTAGCATTGGTAGAGCCACTGGCAATTGGTGCACATGGCGTTCGCAAAGCGGCTATTATGCCGGATGAATATGTTTTGGTTATGGGTGCCGGACCTATTGGTCTTGGGGTTATGGAGTTTGCACGAATCGCAGGTGGAAAAGTTATTGCATTAGACATTAATAAAGAACGTCTCCGGTTTTGTAAGAACAAGTTGCATATTGCTCACACTATTGATGCATCTACTGATGACATTATTGGAAAATTAATGGAAGTAACAAATAATGATATGCCTACTGTAGTAATTGATGCAACAGGAAATTTAAAAGCGATCAACAATGCATTTAATTATATGGCGCATGGTGCACGGTATATATTAATTGGTTTGCAAAAAGAAAATATTTCATTTAGCCATCCAGAATTTCATAAAAGAGAAGCCACTTTGATGAGTAGCCGGAATGCTACTCGACTGGACTTTGAAAATGTAATAGCCAATATCAAAAACGGAGGAATAAAACCCGCCACTTATATTACTCAACGGGTACATTTTGATAATGTCTTAAAGGAATTTGAAAGATGGCTTGATCCTTCAAACGGTTTGATTAAAGCTATGATAGAAGTTTCATAAGAAATATAAGCACAATGAAAAGCTCAAATAATAAATTTTATATCGTGAAAAATTTTTTTTCTTTCCTGTTCGTAATCGGAATTGTGTATGCATCAAATGCCCAGGGAACAAAAATTGACAGCAGTAAATATTTGAAGCTAACAACATTTACTGCACAACAGGATCATGATAACATGAAACAGCAGTTGGGCATAACAAAATTAAGACCCGGCCCAAGTGGCAACGAGTCTGCTCCTAATCATGCTAATTATGATGAATCAATCGCAAATCCATGTCCACAATTACCTGATTTACTAACAACAAAAAACGGTAATAAAGTAACGACAGCAGATGCGTGGTGGAAACAACGCCGCCCTGAATTGATAGAAGATCTCGAAAAAGAAGTTTATGGTCGGCTTCCTAAAAATATTCCGAAAGTAACATGGACAGTAAAGGTAGTTGACAGGGAGTTTGTAAATCGTATTCCTGTAATTGCTAAAATGCTCGTAGGGCATGTTGACAATAGTGAATATCCACTGATCAATGTTGATATTAATATGATGTTGGTGGTACCTGCAAATGTGAAAGGCCCTGTTCCTGTGTTAATGATGTTTAGTGGTCGTCCGTCTTTTCCAGCTCCTACCCAACCTGCGCCTGAGGAAATGGAAAAAATTAATATAGCCTTCAAAGAGTTGATGATAAAAAATGATCCAAGTCTGAAAACAATTTTTGAAAAATATCCGGCTTATCAACCGATCACGAGACTTCCACTACCTAATTTTTTTGCACCTGCAAAACCTGACGAGGAACTTACTCCACAGGAAAGATTATTAGCTGCTGGCTGGGGTTATGTAACACTTGAAACAAACAGCATACAAGCTGATAATGGTGCAGTACTTACAAGAGGAATTATCGGCTTAGTAAATAAAGGGCAACCTCGCAAACCAGATGATTGGGGCTCATTAAGGGCATGGGCATGGGGAGCAGCAAGATGTTTAGATTATTTAGAAACAGATACATTAGTAAATGCAAAACAAGTAGGCATCGAAGGAGTATCACGTTATGGCAAAGCTGCTCTGGTAACACTTGCATTTGAACAACGTTTTGCAGTTGGATTGATCGGTTCATCAGGTAAAGGTGGCGCCACACTTCATCGTCGTGTATTTGGCGAAGCAGTGGAAAGCTTAACTGGCAGTGGTGAGTATCATTGGATGGCCGGTAATTATTTAAAATACGGAACAGAGGAATCATCGTTTGGTAAAAAAACAGGTTGTGACCTGCCAGTTGATTCGCATGACTTAATTGCACTATGTGCACCACGACTTACATTTATCAGTTATGGTATTCCTGAAAAAGGTGATGCAAAATGGCTAGACCAAACTGGTAGCGATATGGCTACTGTGGCTGCTGGTTCAGTCTTTAAATTACTCGGAGTAAAAGATATTGGCGTTTCAAATGATTACCTGAAAGAAAAGATGCCACCAATGCTGACTGATATGCTGGATGGGCAATTGGCGTGGAGGCAGCATGATGGCGGACACACTGATGCTCCAAATTTTAAATCCTTTATTCCCTGGGCTAGCAAGTTTTTGAAATATGAAAGAGTTGCACAGTAATAAAAATCAATCTTAATACCTCAACAAACAATATGAAAAAGATCTTTTTTGTTTCATTTCTCAATTTAATTTTAGTTGTCAATTCAACTGCACAATCCAATCAGCCTTGGAATGGAAAAAAATGTGCGGTGGTACTTACTTATGATGATGCGATCAACGAGCATTTAGATAATGCAATTCCTGTTCTTGATTCGTTAGGACTAAAAGCTACTTTTTACCTCACTGCATTTTCCCAATCCATGCAAACACGCTTAAATGATTGGAAGAAACTTGCGGCAAAAGGTTATGAGTTGGGTAATCATACTTTATACCATCCCTGTATTGGAGGTAAAGGAAGAGAATGGGTGAAACCGGAATATGATATGAATAATTATACGGTAAAAAGAATGGTTGATGAAACGAGAATGACCAATCTGTTTCTACAAGCGTTGGATGGAAAAACAAAAAGAACTTTTGCATTTACCTGTGGTGATATGAAGATCGGCGACTCATCTTTTATTTATGCAATGAAAGATGATTTTGTTGCAGCAAGAGCCGTAAGAGCAGAAATGCATAAATTAAAAGAGATCGATCTGCTCAATGTAGATTGTTATATGGTTAATGGTGAAACAAGTGCTCAAATGATAGAATGGGCAAAGAAAGCCATAGAAACAAATTCATTGCTTGTTATACTTTTTCATGGCGTAGGTGGCGGTAATGCGTTGAACGTATCGATCCCTGCACACAGGGAGTTTTTACAATATTTAAAAAAGAATGAAAAAGATATTTGGATAGCGCCAATGCTTGAAGTGGCTGAGTATGTTAAAAAATCCAATGAGAAATAAATTTTTCACTATAGTAATAATTCTTTTCTGTGCATTGATAAATGCGCAAGCGCAATCAACTATGCCAAGACTTGTGAAGAATGGAAACACTACTCAATTATTAGTTGACAATAAACCTTTTTTGATTCTAGGTGGTGAGCTAGGCAATTCAAGTGCATCAAGTAATGAATACATGAGGCCGATCTGGCCCAAGTTGAAACAGATGAATCTTAATACAGTCATCGCACCTGTCTATTGGGAAATAATGGAACCTGTTGAAGGGAAGTTTGTTTTTTCATTACTAGATACCTTAATTAAGAATGCAAGGTTGTTTAATATGAAACTTGTGTTGTTATGGTTTGGTGCATGGAAGAATAGCATGTCTTGCTATGCACCAGCATGGGTTAAGACCAATACAACACGGTTTCCAAGAATACTGGACAAAAGGGGTAGTCAGCAGGAAATAATGACGCCATTCAATAAGAATAATCTTGAAGCAGATAAGAAGGCATTTGTAAGATTAATGCAATACATAAGAGAAACAGATAACAAAGAACATACTGTCATTACTGTACAAGTAGAGAACGAAATAGGAATGTTGCCGGATGCAAGAACTTATGATGAAGCTGCAAATGCTGCATTTAATAAAGCTGTACCCGAGCAATTATTAAATTATTTGAAGAAAAACAAAAACGATCTTCTTCCGGAGATCAAATCGATATGGGAAGCAAATGGATCTAAAACGTCAGGCACATGGGAAGATGTATTTGGTAAAAGTCTTTCTACTGATGAAATTTTTATGGCCTGGTACTATGCAGTTTTTGCAAATGAACTAACTATGGCAGCTAAGGCCGTGTATAATGTACCTATGTATGTAAATGCTGCTTTGAATCGGCCGGGAGCAAAGCCGGGTCAATATCCAAGTGCAGGCCCTCTCCCACATGTGATGGATATTTGGAAAGCAGCTGCAACTTCTGTAGATTTTTTAGCGCCGGATTTTTATAACCCGGATTTCAAACACTGGTGTGATCTGTACACTAAAGCCGGTGATCCTTTATTTATTCCGGAGCATCGTTTTGAAAAAGGAATTGATGCTAAAGCATTTTTTGCATTTGGTAATTATAAATGTCTCGCATTTTCTCCATTCTCGATCGAATCGACTAATGAACCAGGGAAAGAACCGATCGGTAAAGCATATAATATTTTGAATCAGCTAACGCCTTTAATTACAAAATATCAATCTACAGGTGCAGTCAAAGGATTTTTAATTGAAAAAGACTCTATACAAAAAGACATTCCAATAGGAGATTATCTTTTTACAGTCCATCATGAATATAAAATGGGATGGTCTGCAGGAGCAAAAGATAGTAGTTGGCCACTGGCCGGAGGATTGATCATTGCTGTTGCTCCAGATGAATTCTATGTTGCTGGTACGGGCATTGTGATGACATTTACACCGAAAACAAATAATAAAAAAGCGGGTTTTATCAGTGTCGATGAAGGAAATTTTGAGAACGGTGTATGGAAACCGGGACGACGGATGAATGGCGACCAGGATCACCAGGGAAGGCATGTGAGAATACCAGCCAATGACTACAGTATTCAACATGTAAAACTTTATACTTATTAACTGGAAATAAAATTTAGGATCAAATAATTTATAAATATGAAACTTAGAAACATTGTTACCGTAATGGCATTCATTTGTCAATGCCTGCAGATACAAGCACAGCAATCAACAACTAAAGGTTTAAAAGATCATTTTAAAAACTACTTCACAGTTGGTGTCGCTGTTTCTCCCCGTGCTTTAAAAACTGATGAAGCGGAGCTTATCGTAAAAGAGTTTAATAGTATGACTCCTGAAAATGCAATGAAAATGGGGCCCATTCATCCTTTCCAAAATCAATATAACTGGACCGGCGGAGATTCTATTGCTGCATTTGCAAAAAGAAATGGATTGAAACTTCGCGGACATTGTCTTTGCTGGCACAATCAAACTCCACGTTGGTTATTTTTTGACTCATCAACAAATCAGCAGGTGACAAAAGAAGTTCTATTAAAGAGACTGAAAGATCATATTACCGCTGTGGTTACAAGATATAAAGATGTTATCTATGCCTGGGATGTTGTCAATGAAGTGATCAGTGATAAAGCTGATGAATATTTCAGACCGTCGCTATGGTACCAGATATGTGGAGAAGAGTTTGTGGCCAAAGCATTTCAATGGGCACATGAAGCAGATCCGAAAGCATTGCTATTTTACAATGACTACAATGAGATAAATTCAGTGAAAAGACAAAAGATAATAAGATTGGTGAATGATCTGAAAGCAAAGGGAATTCCGATTCATGGAATAGGATTACAAGGGCATTGGGCAGTAAATGAACCGTCAAAAGAACAATTGGATAGCACATTGAAGGATTTTTCACGTCTTGGTTTAACAATGCAGGTTACAGAACTTGATATATCTGTTTATCCAAAAGAACATAATGCCCGTGAAAGAAAAGCATCGGATTATGACACAGTATTCACAGCGGAAAAAGAAACGAAACAAATTGAAGTTTATAAAACTTGTTTTGATTTATTTAAAAAGTATCGCAAGAATATTTCTTCAATTACTTTTTGGAATATATCTGACCGAAGCAGCTGGCTTGATAATTTCCCGGTTCGCGGAAGAAAAGATTATCCACTATTATTTGATGCGCAATTAAAACCTAAGAAAGCTTATTGGGAAATAGTTAAATAAAAGGTCAGTTGCCTTTTATTCTTCTGATCAATAAATTAAGAGCATTCTTATCCCATCCTTCAAGACGGCCACGCTGAACGACAAGGTTATTATCAGCACTGTCTTTTAAGAAATAATGAAAAACAAATTTCCCATTTGGGTTTTGCCATCCCATAATTTGTCCGAAACGAAGATCATTAAACACCAATGTGTCATTCCATTTTTCCGCAGTATAAAATTGCTGAGAAAACCGTTTAAGTTTTTGTAATGCTTCGGTATCCTCTACTGAATCAAGCAAAAAATCATTTCTTGGAAAGTATGTAAAATCGATCTCTTTCTTACTATCAAACACTGAACGAAACCCAACATGATAACCTGAGTCATTACCGGCAACAACATACCATAGCCAGTTTTGAAATGCAGTTGGTGTTGTGAAATACCTTGTGTATTGAATATTTTGTTTTTGCAAAATAGCTTTTACGTCATTATTGATCATTGCCTTATTAAAAGTGCAATACAGAAGGTAAACGGCACTCATTACCAATCCCATTCTCCACCACTTTTTCCGTTGCTTCCAACTATGCTTTGAAATAATAAGCAATAACACGGCTGCTCCGGACCATATTGAGAAAAATGGATCAGCAACATAAATTGAATTAAAAGAAATTCTTTTATGACTAAACGGTTCAAACCACCCTACCCCATAATTATTAAAGGCGTCAATAAAAACATGTACGAATACGACGCCGCCAAAAAATAACAGCCATCTTTTAAAATTGATATTATGCGGTCGGTGCCATCTTTCTGCGATCAATGAAAAAAATACGGCAATGATCGCAACAAATAGAAATGAATGAGTGAAGCCACGATGCGCTAATAAATTATTTGAAGTATTCATCCAGAAAGAGGCAAGGAAATCAATATCGGGTATACTTTGAGCCAATGCTCCCCAAAGCATTGCCTTTTTTCCAAGTTTCCGATCAAGAAATGCTTCGCCCATACATGCACCAAGGGCTATATGGGTTATCGAATCCATTATCAGGTTTATACGCTAAAATAACTTGTTATTTATTAAACTAAGAATGATCTTGACAGCAAAAGATAGATCATGAACGGTGTCGTTTATAATTTTTCTAAGATCTTATTCAAATCTATGCCTTTCCCAAGCACTGGTTTAAAGATATCACCTTCGCTTTTGATCCTGTCCATTGCATTTTCAATTGTAAAATCTTTCATCGTAAGCCCTTTTTTCACTTCTTCCCAGTATAAAGGCATTGAAACTGTAGCACCAGGTTTTGGCCTTAATGAATATGGTGCAGCCAATGTTGCTTTGGGTCGGTTCTGCAAAAAATCTATATACAATTTATTCTTTCTTGCTTTTGTCAGTCTTTCAATGCTTGTTATATCTGGCAACATATTATTTACCTGTGTAGCTATTATTCTTCCAAACATCTGGCATTGATCATAAGTATATTTTGCACCAAGTGGAATATAAACATGAATCCCTGTTGAACCCGATGTCTTTGGATAGCCAATCACATCAATATTATCCAAAACTTCTTTTGTTGCCTGCGCCACTTTGATCACTATATCAAACCCATTTTTATCAGAAGGATCAAGATCAATCAGGCACCAATCAGGGTTATCCGGTTTGTGTATTGTGCTGTTCCATGGATTCATTTCAATGGCGCCAGCATTTGCCATATATAAAATACTTGCTTCATCTTCCGGAACTAAAAAATTCTTATCCTCACCTTCGCCGGTGGTATAGGGTTCCATCTTTATCCAATCAGGAGCTTTACCTGTAACATCTTTTTGATAAAAGCTTTTTCCATTAATACCATTTGGATAACGATTCAGCGATTGAGGGCGGTCTTTTAAATAAGGGAGTAAATAAGGCGCAAGCTGGTAATAATAATTCAACATATCCCGCTTTGTATATTTTTCTGCAGGCCAAAATATTTTGCTGAGATTAGTAAACTTTATTTCGTGACCATTTATCTTTTTTACCTGTGTTTCTTCACTTGGATTTAGTAAAGTTTTCCGATTCTTATCAGTAACCGGCTTTGTATATTTATTTGTCTTTTCCTTTTTTGCTGTTTCTTTTATGTCTTCAACCGGCATTGCCTTTTCTTTTTTTACATCTTTAGCTTTCTTATCAATTCGCAATCCTTCAAAAGAAGGATGACGCATTACGCCATCGCTTGTTATCTCCGTATAACTCACTTCACAAACTAATTGCGGTTTTAGCCAGGTTACTTTTGTTTTGGGAGGATTGGGCCGAAATCGTGAAGGCTTTTCAACATCTGGCGTTTCAGTAAATGGATTTTTTTTTGTAACTAATTTTTTCATCTTCGCCATTATCTCTTTTTGCGTTTTATCATTAAAGCCTGTTCCGATCTTTCCTATATAATCAAGGCGACCATTATCAAAAACCCCTACCAATAAAGAACTAAATGTTTTTGCTGAGCCTTCATTCTGTGTAAAGCCGCCAATTACTACTTCATGCCTCTTATTTGATTTTATTTTTAACCACTCTCTTGTTCTGTCGCCTTCAACATAAACACTGTCTTCTTTTTTTGCCATTATGCCTTCCATTCCCATTTTGGTAGCCGTCGCTAAAAACTCAATGGCCGATGTTTCAAAAT
Organism: Chitinophagaceae bacterium; assembly: GCA_035318985.1. Classification (GTDB taxonomy): domain Bacteria; phylum Bacteroidota; class Bacteroidia; order Chitinophagales; family Chitinophagaceae; genus VBAS01. The sequence continues at coordinate 467 of DATHDP010000010.1, read as the reverse complement.
TTTCACTTAACCGAATAATATTTTCATTTGGCAAAATATCTCTTAGTATTTCTCTTCTTCTTGTTAATGGAAGTTCTTTTAGGTCATAGCCATTTAACCATAGTATGTCAAAAACATAATAAAAAAGGGAGCCGTCCGCTTCACTTCGCCAGTTTTGCAATGATCCGAAATTTGAAGTACCATTTTCATTTAATACAACCACTTCGCCATCGATCACAGCATTGCTGTCCCATTTTTTCAATGCATCAACAACCGGGTAAAATTTTTCATTAAACGATTTATTATTCCTTGAAAGGAGATCTACTTTTCCTTTGTTGATTATTGCAACGGCCCTGTATCCATCCCATTTAATTTCATATTGCCAGCCAGGTTTATCAAAAGGTTGGTCTACTAAAGTGGCCAGCATTGGTCTCACAGTTTTTGGGAAGGAAGCTTTCTTACCCTCACTTTGGATCTTTTTTTTTTCA
>DATHDP010000009.1:0-2747 GCA_035318985.1 Chitinophagaceae bacterium | reverse complement strand
TTATTGGTTGCAAGTTCAATTGCCGATTTGTCTTTTGCAATGACAGCACCTGTCAATGCATAGGGTGAAGTTGAATTCACAAGATCCAATGTCCGCTCAAACTGGTTGGCATTATATATATATATGGTAAGTACCGGTCCGAAAATCTCTTCGCACATTGTTACATACTTTGGATCTTTTGCTTCAATGATAGTTGGCTGAACAAAATATCCCTGGCTTTTATCACACTTACCTCCTACCCATATTTCTGCTTTCTTGTCGTTTTTTGCGTTATCAATATATTTCTTAATGTTATCAAAACTTTTTTCATCGATCACTGCATTGATAAAATTGGTAAAGTCTTCGGGACTTCCCATTTTAAAACTCTTTACACCTGCGATCAATTTCTTTTTAACTTCTTCAGCAATGTTTGAAGGGATATAGGCTCTTGATGCCGCAGAACATTTTTGTCCCTGAAATTCAAATGCACCGCGAAGCAATGCAGTAACTACTACATCGGGATCGGCAGTTTTATGAGCGATCACAAAATCCTTACCACCGGTTTCCCCAACTATTCTTGGATATGACTTATATATAGAAGTATTCTTTCCGATAGTTTCCCACATATAATTAAATACGCCGGTTGAACCTGTAAAATGAACGCCGGCAAAATCCGGATGGCTGAAACAAATATTTCCAAGCACTGGTCCACTTACAAAAACTAAATTGATAACTCCATCAGGTAATCCTGCTTCTTTTAATATCCGCATAAACATTTGCGCAGAATAAATTTGCGTATGTGCCGGTTTCCAAACAACAACATTACCACACATAGCTGCACTTGTTGGAAGATTCCCACCGATAGCTGTAAAATTGAATGGAGTGATAGCTAAAACAAATCCTTCAAGCGGACGATACTCCATCCTATTATGCATACCCGGACTGCTGATCGGTTGCTGCTTATATATTTCACTTAAGAAATGAACATTGAAACGTAAGAAATCAATTAGTTCGCATACTGCATCTATTTCTGCCTGGAATGCATTCTTACTTTGACCAAGCATTGTTGTGCCATTCATATATGGACGATACTTTGTCGCCATCAGGTCAGCGGCTTTCAAAAAAATATTGGCTCTTGTTTCCCAATCCATATTAGCCCATGATTCTTTTGCAGCTAGTGCAGCATCGATCGCTTGCTTCACGTGTCTTTCATCACCTTCAGAAAAAGTTCCAAGCGTATGAGCAATTTCATGTGGAGGATGAAGTGTTCCTTTTTTATTTGTTCTTACTTCTTTACTACCAATATACATGGGTACATCGATCTGTTCTTTTTTTAATTCAGCTAAAACTTCTTTTAATCTTTTCTTTTCTGCTGAACCGGGAGCATAACTTAATACTGGTTCATTTGCGGGCATCGGGTAAGAAAAATATCCAAGACTCATATTGAAAATTTGAGCTGCAAAGATAATGTTATTGTATATTGATTAAAGAAGAATCGCACTTCAAATGAAGTGCGATTCTTCTAAATGAATTAAACAATATGCTTTATAATTTCCTGGAATAGTTTATTCCAGCACAACAACTTTCTTTGTTAAAATCTTTTTATGAGTTGATATCACACGAATAAAATAAATCCCGGCATGTTTAATTGTAACATCAATTTTATTTTGATCGTTAATTTTAACCTGCTTTACTATTTGTCCACTCATATTTATTATTTCTGCGTTAACATAATTTATATCTGAGCTGCCTGAATTTATATAAAGTGTAAAATTGCCATGACCCGGATTAGGATAAATCTTAAACCCTGAGCCAGAGATTTCTTCACCAGTTGTTTCTCCTATATTTAAAGTATTCGATATGCACTGCCCGTAATAATCACCATGATTCAAATGGGAAGTAAGGGTACTTTGATTTACGCAGATCGTATTGTTGTTATGACAAACATATATTTTATGATCGTCGCTATTTCCTGCATGACATCTTACATCTTGTGCAAATATGTTTGCACAATCAGTAAAGACGCACCCGTTAGCATCGGTAACAGTTACACATAAGTTTGCTGTATCAAGCAAACAAACTGTAACTGTTGCTGAGTTAGCACTCGTCATGGATTCTTCCGGTAAAAGTGATCTGTCAATTGTCCAGGAATAAGTAAATGGTGCAAAGCCATTCTGAACAACGGCCGTTTTCGTTATGCACTGTTCATTTGTAATTCCAAAATATGAATTAGCATCTGTGCCAGCTGAAACAGCACCTGAGCAACAATTAGTGATCTCAATGTTCATTGGAACAGGTGCAGCACACTGACCGGCAGCTGGCGTGAATGTATAAGTTGTAGTACCTGCAGTTGATGTATTGATTGTAGCAGGTGACCATGTTCCGTTAATACCATTATTAGAAGTACCAGGCAATCCTGGAGCAGCACTGTTCTGACAGAGCGGACCAATTTGTGTGAACGTTGGTGTGGTGATCTGCGTAGTGATCATAATGTTCATTGTAACAGGTGCAGCACCCTGACCGGAAATTGGCGTGAATGTATAAGTTGTAGTACCTGCAATTGATGTATTGATAGTAGCAGGCGACCATGTTCCGTTAATACCATTATTAGAAGTAGCAGGCAATGCTGGAGCAGTACTGTTCTGACAGAGCGGACCAATTTGTGTGAACGTTGGTGTGATCTGTGTAGTGATCTCAATGTTCATTGTGACAGGTGCAGCACACTGACCGGTAGCTGGCGTGAATGTATAAGTTGAAGTACCTGCAGT
>DATHDP010000008.1:0-8414 GCA_035318985.1 Chitinophagaceae bacterium | reverse complement strand
TTTTATATCCCTTATAAAAAAGTAAAAGGTTGGCATTGGGAAAGCTATTGGATCGTTGGCGGATTATTTTCATGGCTCATTGTTCCCCCACTTGCTGCATGGCTCACTATACCACATTTTAATGATATAATAAGTTCGACTGGTATTTCTACTCTTCTAATTACATTCTTCTTTGGATTGTTATGGGGGATAGGCGGTCTGACCTATGGTTTAGGAGTTCGTTATCTCGGCGTGTCATTAGGTAGCAGCATCATTCTTGGTTTATGTATGGTATTCGGTGCATTGATACCTTCTATTTATTATGATTTTTCTCCTGTAGCAGGCAAAGATACTTTTAGTATGATGTGTGGATCCACCTGGGGTCTGATTGTCTTATCTGGTTTAGTCGTTTGTGTTCTCGGCATAATTATTTGCGGCAAGGCAGGTACTATGAAAGAAAGACAATTAAAAGCTTCAGGCGATCCGCATGGTATGGAAGTGAAAACAGAATATAAGTTTGCGCTGGGTATGTTTGTTTCAATTGTATCTGGTGTTCTTAGTGCTTGTTTTAATTTTGGATTAGAGGCTGGTCATTCAATGGGTGCAACGGCGAATGAAGCGTGGAAGCTGGCTCATCCCGGTGAAGGAGAATTCCTGTACCGTAACAATGTTATTTATGTTGTTTTATTATGGGGAGGTCTTACAACAAACTTTATATGGTGTATGATCCTGAATGCCCGTAATAAAACCTTTGGTGATTATACAAATAAGAAAACACCGCTATTTTCTAATTACATGTTTGCTGCATTAGCCGGCACTACATGGTTTCTCCAATTCTTTTTCTATGGAATGGGCGAAAGTAAATTAGGAAATGGTCCCAGTTCATGGATACTTCACATGGCATTTATCATTCTTGTTGCAAACATGTGGGGCATCATATTAAAAGAGTGGAAAGGGGTATCTAAAAAAACATCAAGAACAATTGCAGTGGGTATTCTTACCATCATACTTGCAGTGATAATCGTGGGTATTGGAAATAACCGGCATGAAAAAGTGAAACAACAAAAAGAGTTATCATATGTCAACAGCAACAGTCGAATTTAAACACGTAAGCTACTTGTGGGATGAGGCTAAAGCAGCAGCTTTAGCTGGAGATGAAGTAGCATTGTTGGTTTATCGCTCTAATTTGTTAGGTGCGGATCTTCGTCTTACAAATTATGGAGGTGGCAATACATCGTGTAAAGCAATGGCGAAAGATCCATTGACTGGTAAGGAAACCGAAGTGATGTGGGTAAAAGGAAGTGGTGGTGATCTCGGTACAATGAAGCGTAATGGACTCGCTGCATTATATGTTGACCGATTGCGCAGTTTGAAAAATATTTATCGTGGTATAGAACATGAAGATGAAATGGTAGAGCTTTTTAATCATTGTATTTACGATCTGTCTTCAAAAGCTCCATCTATTGATACACCATTGCATGGGTTTCTTCCATTTAAACATATCGATCACTTACATCCGGATGCGGCGATTGCAATTGCGGCAGCAAAAGATGGAAAGAAGATCACTAAAGAATTATTTAATGGAACAATTGGTTGGGTAGAATGGCAAAAACCTGGGTTTGATCTTGGTTTAAAACTAAAAAAATGTTTAGATGAAAATCCGGGGATCCGTGGTATCATGCTGGGCTCACATGGATTATTTACTTGGGGCGATACTGCATATGAAAGTTATATCAATACACTGGAAGTGATCGAAACCTGTGCACAATATCTGGAAGATAATTATGGAAAGAAAAGAGAGATCTTTGGCGGACAAAAGATCCAATCTTTATCTAAAGAAGAAAGATTAGCAAAAGCTGCATCATTAGCACCAGTCTTAAGGGGTTTTTGTTCTTCTCAAACAAAAATGATCGGTCATTTTACAGATGATGACAGGGTTTTACAATATATCAATTCAAATGACCTTGAAAAATTAGCACCATTAGGTACAAGTTGTCCTGATCATTTTCTGCGGACAAAAATTTCTCCATTAATACTTAACCTTACTCCAAATGAAAGTATCAGCGATGTAAAAGCTTTAAAAGAAAAATTACAACCACTTTTTGAAGCATACAGAAAAATGTATGCAGACTATTATAATAAGTGCAAACATCCTAACAGCCCGGCGATGCGTGATGCAAACCCCGTAGTAATTCTTTATTCCGGTATTGGTATGTTCACATTTGCAAAAGATAAACAAACGGCAAGGGTAGCAGCAGAGTTTTATACAAATGCGATCAATGTAATGCGTGGCGCTGAAGCAATTTCAGAATACACTTCACTACCAAGACAGGAAGCATTTAACATTGAATATTGGTTATTGGAAGAAGCAAAACTTCAACGGATGCCAAAACCAAAACCATTGAGTGGTCGTGTTGCATTAATAACTGGTAGCGCCGGTGGTATTGGAAAAGCTATTGCGAAAAAGTTTGCTGAAGAAGGTGCCTGTATTGTAATTAATGATGTGAATGTAGAAAGACTTAGTGAAACGAATAAAGAATTCAGAAGTTCATTTGGAAACGATGTTATCAGCAGTTCGCTTCTGAATGTTACCGATGATTGTTCGATTGCAGCTGCTTTTGATGAAGCTGCATTGTCATTCGGTGGAGTTGATATTGTAATTAATAATGCAGGTATCAGTATTTCAAAATCAATTACAGAACATACGATCGATGAATGGAATAAATTATATGACATCCTTGTAAAAGGTCAGTTCCTTGTTTCTAAAAAAGGGATTGAACTCATGCGCAAACAAGGATTTGGTGGTGATATTGTAAATATCGTTTCTAAGAATGCAGTAGTGGCCGGCCCGAATAACCCAGGTTATGGTTCTGCAAAAGCAGCACAGGCACATCTTACAAGATTGATGGCTGCAGAAGTTGGCGCTGATAAAATAAGAGTGAATACAGTTAATCCAGATGCAGTGATCGCCGATTCAAATATATGGGCAGGTGGTTGGGCCGAGGGTCGTGCAAAAGCGTATGGCATCACTGTAGATGAGTTGCCCGCTTATTATGCGAAAAGAACTTTGTTGAACGAGGTTATTCTGCCGGAAGATATAGCTAATGCATGTTTTGCTTTTGTAGGCGGTCTGTTAAATAAATCAACTGGTAATGCACTTAATGTAGATGGTGGTGTGGCAATGGGATTTTATAGATAACCCCCTGTCCCCCTAAAGGGGAGACTTAGGTCGAGCATCGATTTTTTTTGATAATGTTCTTTACAGCTAGGTTTAATTATGTTGCCAACTAAATTCCCTTGTTCAACTTCTGTTGCGTCGCACTCTTGTACATTCTGTTTGCTATTCAGCATAATTCAACAAGCCAGATTGATTTCTACCCATTGAAATTGAAATGTTGAATATCAGATGCTTCCCCTCCACCGGAGGGGCGAATTGAAGAATTGCAGAAGTATAAACGACCGGGGTGGGTAATTGAATCAACCGAAAAAAGAAACATTAACTTAGAACATCGAAAATATAATTTACAGAAAGCTATATGAGAATTGACAAAAAACAGATTGCAACCCATAACGAAAAGAACCTTGCAAAACACAAACAACGCTTTTCATTTATAAAAAGTGAAGTTGACAATGTCGAAGCAATAATAAAAAGGCTTATTGAATTCCAGGTGGCAATTCCATCGTGGGCATTAGGAACCGGAGGTACTCGTTTCGGTCGCTTTCCCGGTCCAGGCGAACCCGGAAATCTTGAACAAAAAATGGAAGATGTAGGATTGCTTCATGCACTCAATAAATCAAGTGGCGCAATATCACTTCATATTCCCTGGGATATTCCCAAAGATTATTCAGCAATAAAAAAGTTAGCAGCTGACCTGGATCTAAAATTTGATGCTGTTAACTCGAATACATTCCAGGATCAACCTGACCAGGAACTAACTTACAAATTTGGCTCTTTGCAAAACGTAAACAAGGCAATACGTAAACAAGCTATTGATCACAATATTGAAGTGATCAAACATGGAGTTGAACTTGGTTCAGAATCACTCTCAGTTTGGTTAAGTGATGGCAGTTGTTTTCCCGGCCAGTTGAATTTCAGAAAAGCATTTCAGAATACATTCGAAAGTTTACAGGAGATATATGCTGCCTTGCCTTCCAATTGGAAAGTTTTTGTAGAATATAAAGCGTATGAACCCAATTTTTATTCAGTGACAGTAGCCGATTGGGGGCAATCATTACTTTATGTAAACAAACTGGGCCCGAAAGCTTATACACTGGTTGACCTTGGCCATCATTTACCTAATGCAAATATTGAACAGATCGTTTCTTTATTATTAATGGAAGGAAAGTTGGCAGGTTTTCATTTCAATGACAGTAAGTATGGCGATGATGATCTTACTGTAGGTAGTATTAAACCCTACCAACTTTTTTTGATTTTTAATGAACTCGTGGAAGGCATGGATGCAAGAGGCATGAACCATTCAAAGGACCTGGGATGGATGATCGACGCTTCTCATAATGTAAAAGATCCTTTGGAAGATCTGCTGCAGTCTGTTGATGCTATTATGCTGGCTTATACACATGCATTACTTGTTGATCGGAATAAGTTGAATGCGGCGCAGGATTCAAATGATGTAGTGGCTGCACAACAAATTTTACAAGATACATTCCGTACTGATATAAGAGCTATTGCTGCCGAAGCAAGAGTAAGAAGTGGCGGTGCGTTAGATCCTTTACAGTTTTATCGTGATGAAAAGATCCGTAAGCAATTAACAAAAGAAAGAGGAACAAAAAATATTGCAACAGGTTTATAATGGCAAAAACACCTGTCATATTGATCTTTGATGTAGGTAAAACAAATAAAAAGGTTTTACTTTTTAATGAGCAATACCGATTGGTTTTTGAAGAAGGTAAAAAATTTGAAGAGATAAAAGATGAAGATGGTTTTCCCTGTGAAGATGTTTCGGCGCTTACCGAATGGATAAAAGATTCATTTGATCGTTTAACTCAAAATAAAGATTTCGAGATCAAAGCAGTTAATTTCTCCGGTTATGGAGCAAGCTTTGTTTATCTTGATAAAGACCTCAGTGTTATTCCTCCACTATACAATTACCTGAAGCCTTATACTCCTTCTTTACAAAAGAAATTTTATAATGATTATGGTGGAGAAAGTTTGGTTTCAAAGCAAACAGCATCGCCTGTTCTCGGTAACCTGAATTCGGGAATGCAACTATACAGGTTGAAATATGAGAAGCCTGAAATTTTCGAAAAAATAAAATATGCTTTGCACCTGCCCCAATATCTCAGCTATATTCTTACTTCAAAATTATATTCCGATATAACAAGCATCGGTAGTCATACCAATCTTTGGAATTTCCAGGACAAAAAATATCATGAATGGGTGAATAAAGAAGGCATTGCAATAAAACTTCCTTCCATATTATCATATGATAAAGTAGCTGATAAAATAAATGGGCAAATACCGGCAGGCGGAGGATTGCATGACAGCTCATCTGCATTGATTCCTTACTTTATTTCATTTCATGAACCGTTTGTTTTGTTGTCAACAGGCACCTGGTGTATAACGATCAATCCTTTTAACAATACAATGTTGTCCGATTACGAATTGGACGAGGATTGTCTTTGTTATCTTTCTTACGATGGCAAACCAGTTAAAGCATCAAGACTTTTTGCAGGGTATGAACATGAGCAACAAGTAAAGCGGCTTGCTGATTTTTTTAAAAAACCAATGGATCATTATTCGACAGTTAAATGTGATCTGCAGATCTTGTCTGCATTAAACAAAAAGAAATCTGTTAAAAAAGGAACTAGCGACAATCGTGAATCTAATTTTCAATTCAGAAAATTGGATGAGTTTTCATCATATGAAGAAGCCTATCACCAGTTGATAGCTGATATAATGAAACAACAGGTAAGAAGCACAAATCTTGTGTTGAAAGGTGCACATGTAAAAAGAATCTTTGTGGATGGTGGCTTTAGCAAAAATCCAATTTATATGTATTTGCTGGCTGAAGCATTTCCAAAAATAGAAGTTTATGCTGCTTCGGTGCCGCAAGCTTCAGCATTAGGAGCAGCTTTAGCTATACATCAGTATTGGAATACAAAAAAACTCCCTTCTGACATTATTGATTTAAAACTTTATTCAGTTACACAGGGAACAAAAGTGTAAGAAGTTTTTCAACTGTTAATAATATTAATTTTATAAAATGAAATTGAAGTATAATACAAGCTATCCTTCACTCGATGATTTGATAAAAAAGGCAAAAAAGAAAATTCCAAAGTTTGCTTTTGAATATCTCGATGGCGGATGTAATGAAGATGTAAATCTTTATAAGAACACGGCTGAGTTGCGGCAGGTTGAGTTGCAACCTTTCTATCTTGCTAAGCATACTTCATCAGACATGAAAACAGAGTTGTTTGGTCATGTATATGATGCACCATTTGGTGTAGCTCCCGTTGGTTTGCAGGGATTGATGTGGCCGAATGCTCCGGAAATTTTAGCAAAGGCGGCATTTGAACATAATATTCCATTTATATTAAGTACAGTAACTACATCAAGCATTGAAAGAATAAGTCAATTGACAGAAGGAAGAGCATGGTATCAACTATACCACCCGGTAGAAAATGAGATCCGGGACAGTCTTATAAAAAGAGCAGAAGCTGCACATTGTCCTGTGTTAGTTATTTTATGTGATGTACCAACTTTTGGTTACCGGCCAAGAGATATTCGTAATGGCTTAGCCATGCCTCCGAGAATGACACTTAGAAATATTTTACAAATAATGGGCAGACCTGATTGGGCAATCAGAACCTTAATTCATGGACAACCTGCATTTGCTAATATGAAACCATATATGCCGAAAGGATTAGACATGAAACAACTTGGTGCGTACATGAATAAAACTTTTTCAGGAAGATTGAATGAAGAAAAGATTGCACCCATTCGTGATATGTGGAAAGGAAAATTGGTTTTGAAAGGAGTCGCTTCGCCAGAAGATACTGAAATGGCAATACGATTAGGATTAGACGGGATCATTATTTCAAATCACGGAGGAAGGCAAATTGATGCTGGCCAATCAACGATCAGGTCGTTAATACCTATCGTTAAAAATTATAAAGACAAAATAAAGATCATGATGGATAGCGGAATTCGCACTGGTCCTGATGTTGCGAGAGCTTTGGCCTCTGGTGCAGAGTTTGCATTTCTCGGAAGAACATTTATGTATGGAGTATCAGCATTAGGAAATAAAGGTGGAGAGCATGTCATTTCTATTTTAAGAACACAATTGCAACAGGTGATGGACCAGGTTGGTTGTGAAAGAACTTCTGATTTTTGTAAGCATCTTATTTAATTTATAAAGAGTTACTTAAAACTTCATCGATGTAGTTCTCTTTGATATTTTCCGGCAACGATTGCGTAAATACTTGTTTGCAGCAGGATAGGTCAGGATGAGAAGTGAATATCACAATTTTAACTTGTGGTTCATTTAAATTAAAATGCTGCTGTATGAAAAGAAAAACTGCTTTAGCAAGAGCTATAATTCTGCTATTATTCTTCTCTATTTCTTTAGTTTCATTTTCTCAAAACAATTTTAGGGTATCCGGAAAAGTAACGGATGAAACAGGTAAGCCTGTATCTGGCGCCACTGTCACGGTAAAAGGAACCGCGATAGCAACAGCCACTACATCAGAAGGAATATTTGTTCTGGATATTCCTTCTGGTAATTCTGTTCTGGTTGTTACTTCAGTTGGTTATGCCGCACAGGAGGTAAGCGTTAATAACAGGCCTGAAATTGCTATATCTACGTCAAGCCTGGCTACTTCATTACAAGATGTAGTAGTAGTTGGGTATGGTACTCAAAAGAAAAAAAGTGTAACTGGTGCGGTTAGCAGATTGAAAAATGAAAACTTTGATGAAAGACCTATTGTTCGTGTAGACCAGGCATTGGTTGGACAATTAGCTGGTGTTACTGTTAGACAAAATACAGGTATACCAGGTAAAGGTTTCAGTATACAAGTACGTGGTTCTGGTTCTATCAGTGGAGGAAACGAACCACTCTATGTAGTTGATGGTTTCCCATTGTCTGTAAATGCAAGCAATAGCGGTAACGGTACATTTTCAACTGGCAATCCGTTGGATAATATCAATCCAAATGATATCGAAAGTATTGAAGTATTAAAAGATGCAGCTGCTGCGGCCATTTATGGTTCAAGAGCATCAAACGGTGTTGTGTTGATCACAACGAAACGTGGCCAGACAGGGAAAGCTAAAATTACTTTTAATGCGTATGGGGGTTATAATCAAGCTTCAAAAAAATTAGCGATGATGAATGGTGACCAATGGATCGCACAGGCAGTTGAAGTGATCAACGCACAATATGTAGCACAATACGGATCAACTGGCGCAACTGCAAACG
>DATHDP010000007.1:0-10751 GCA_035318985.1 Chitinophagaceae bacterium | reverse complement strand
GATGTATTGATTGTAGCAGGTAACCATGTTCCGTTAATACCATTATTAGAAGTACCAGGCAATGCTGGAGGAGTGCTGTTCTGATAGAGCGGACCAATTTGTGTGAACGTTGGTGTGATCGGCGTAGTGATCATAATGTTCATTGTAACAGGTGCATAATTCTGACCATCATAAGGCGTGAATGTATAAGTTGTAGTACCTGCTGTTGACGTATTAATAGTAGCAGGCGACCACGTTCCTATAATATCATTATTCGAAGTATCAGGCAATGCCGGAGCAGTACTGTTCTGACAGAGGGGACCAATTTGTGTGAACGTTGGTGTGATCTGGACATTTCCGATGTCAGTAGCCTTGGAAACAATATTGATTAATAAAATAAATGATAGAAGGGTAAGCTTAAGGTTCATTGCAGAAGTTTTGGTGGTGATTATATATATTCTCTTCAAAAGAAAACAGTCAACTAAACTTACAACGTGATCACCACATTTCCAAAAATCTGAATATATCCAAAGCTAATATGGGAGAAATACTGAAGTTAAAACGGTGAAATAAAATGGCTATATTAATTAAACCGAAAAGCTAAAGCTTTTCAATTTTCAATTCTGTGAATTCAGCTTTCATATCAGGTTTCATTTTTGGTCCATCACCGGGGAAGCCTGCATACGCAGCAAGTCCGATCTGAAACTGTGTATTCAACCAATCATTTGCAAACTCACCGATCTTTTTATATTCATTATTTATTTCAGATCTGTAGAAGGCAATTAATTTATTTCCTTTTTTTTCTATTCGGAGCCATCCATTCATACTCTCTACTTTCTCTGCAAATGTTTTGCTCTTACTTTCAGTGGTTTTTTTAAAAGAAATTTTTGCTGTTGGATTGCCACCGGTTCCAATACTTAAAAAAATATAATTCTCTTTTTGATCATCTTTCTTACGAATAATAATTCCAGCTTGCTGAAAGCCTTTGTCTGGCATTTCATCTGTATTGCTTTTAGAAATATTAATTTTTGTTTCAATAGAGAAATCTCCATTCATTTCTTTAAATAACATGCCGCCGCTTTTTTCATCTTCCCACCAGCATTTCATTATTGGGATCATTGTTATAGTATCATTCTTCTGATAGGATACAAATAAATTTCTATTTAAATACTGCCAGTCATTGATAGAACCAGCGGGAATATTAGCTTCATTATTATTCTTTCCGATCGTCTCTACAATATTCTTTACTTGTTCTGTTGGCGATATAATATTATTGGTGCCCCAGAATGACGGATCAAAAGCCGAAGGAAGATTACTCACTAAATTTTTTCTTTTCCATTCATTGTCACCAGTAATTTCATTTGTAATAGTTGACAGCAGATCAGTGAACATCATTTCATAATTAATAGTAAGATCAAGATCGATCTTTTTCTTTTCTTGCTTATACCCTATCTTTTTTTCTGATTCAATATGGCTCAATAGCCATTTATCATCCACCTTGCTAAAATCAACCCTGTCTCTCCAACTCTTACGTTTGAAATCTATATTCAATAAAGCCGCAAAGATCTTGTCACTACCTGTAAGATCTTTTATATAAGCTGCGCCAAGCGGACTATTCTCTGCTTCATATCTTATCACTGCAAATTCATCCATATCAATTAATAACTTCCCTTTTTCCAAAGCTTGTTTTACATCAGGCTTCTGATCGAAACTGATGCTATACAACCATCTTCCATCAAACTGAACGAGTGAATCAATTTTATAAATAAAATTTTTGATCTTTTTTGAGTCAAGGAAATCAGGAATATCCAGGAAAAAATTCTTTCCTGTCGCAGCCTGCGGTCCACCGCCGGGATGATAATCTTCAAACAATCTTGTATAAGCAACATCTTCTTTGCTTCTGCCTTGTATCAATTGGAGTTTATAAGATCTTTTTGCGGGGTGAAATTGTGCCCCAAATACAGCTTCAGCAACAGAGAAATAATTTTCCCGATCCTTAATGATCTCCCTGTAAAATCCTTTGTTCTCAAAATTTTCTTTCGGTTGAAAAGATGGAATAGCTGCGATCGCTTTTTTAATTATTTCAAGGGCCGTTGTTTTCTTTACAATTACTTCACTTAACTCAGCGGCTACAAGTTCAAGCTTTACTTCAAAATAGTTTTTATCAATAAACTCTTTTGCAAAAACCGTTTTTGAACGATAACCAACCATTGAAACACGAATAGAATCAACTGAGGTTGTAAAGGAAAAAACTCCTTCTTTATTAGCAACAAGTCCTGTTTTTTTACCGGAAGAAAATAAAATGATGCTTGCGGAAGATAATGGTTCACCTGATGCAGCATCAAGCACCTTGCCTTGCGAATATGCAGCTAAAACAAAACAACTGAAAAGTATAATTACAAAAAATCGTTTCATAAAGGAAGCTCCAATTTATGAAACGATTGATAAAGTCAATTGTTACTATAAGATGTTAAGAATTTTGCGATTCCTTCTCACTCATCAAATAGGCTTTTATAAATCCATCCAGTTCACCATCCATCACCGGCTGCACATTACCCACTTCAAAATCGGTGCGGTGATCCTTGATCATTTTATATGGATGAAAAACATAAGAACGTATTTGTGAACCCCACTCTATTTTTTTCTTTGAAGAATTCTTTGCATCTTTTATCGCCTGTCGTTTGCGCAGCTCTTCTTCATACAAACGGCTTTTCAGCATTTGCATTGCTAATTCCCTGTTACCAAGCTGCGTTCTGTCTTGCTGACAAACCACAACTATACCAGTCGGTATATGTGTTAGCTGAACTTTTGTTTCTACTTTGTTTACATTCTGTCCGCCGGCACCACCACTGCGTGATGTTTCCATTTTTACATCAGCAGGTTTAATTTCGATATTGATCGTATCATCTACCAATGGATAAACAAACACTGATGCAAATGAAGTATGACGACGGGCATTACTATCAAATGGAGAAATGCGAACCAAACGATGCACACCACTTTCGGCTTTTAAAAAACCATAAGCAAAAGGCCCCTCAAATTCGTAAGTACAGGTTTTAATTCCTGCACCATCGCCCCACTGCCAATCCAACTCTTTAACTTTCCATCCTTGCTTTTCTCCATACATGCGATACATACGTGCAAGTATCTCTGCCCAATCCTGGCTTTCAGTACCACCGGCACCGGAATTTATTTGTAACACAGCCGGCAATTCATCTTCGGGTTCATTCAATGTTGCTTTGAACTCTGCATCATCAAGCATCCCTAGTGCTTTATCATAAGCAACTTTTGTTTCTTCTTCTGTTGCATCACCAGCTTTCCAGAATTCAAACAGTACGGCAAAATCTTCCACTGCCGATCCTGTTTGGTTATACAGATCAACCCAGTATTCATTCACTTTTATTTCCTTCATGATGGAAGTCGCACGGGCATTATCATTCCAAAAACCGGGACTTAGTGAAAGCTGCTTATCATTTTGGATCTTATCAAGGCGGTTATCGACGTCAAAGAAACCTCCTTACCCCGGCAATGCGGGACCGCATATCATTCAATTTTTCGATTGTCATAGGGCGCAAATATAGTTGAAAGTTGCCAGTTGAAAATTGAAGGTTATTATGAGCCAAACTGCATTGCTACTATTGAATTTTCGTTGCGTCGCACACTTGTACATTCCGTAATTCTATTCAGCTTATCGCTTTTCCTTTTAAATATTGGCTAAATTTGGAATAACAACTTGATATTACTGCTCGTTGACTGTAACCCATGACTACCATTAACAGATAATACAGTAAATGCAATACTTTCCCATAATTCTTATCTCCCTAATTCTACTAGCATCATTAACAAGACCACTAACAGTCTTATTTCATGAACTTGGACATGCAGTTCCTGCTATACTTTTGACAAAAAAGAAAGTGACAGTATATATTGGGTCATACGGCGATCCAAGGAAGAGTTTAAGAGTTAACATAGGGCTCTTGGAAATTTTCTTTCGATTCAATCCCTTCGCATGGAGGCTTGGGCTTTGTATCCCTTCAGCAAAAGCAATTTCTATAAATCGTCAAATAATATATACATTAACAGGTCCCATAACTTCTCTTCTAATCGCTTTCGTTGCTTGTTATTTTACTTTTAGTTACGATCTACATGGGTTTTTGAAGCTTTTTCTCATAGTATTTCTTGGCTCTTCTATTTTTGATCTATTCATAAACCTTATACCCATAGAAACACCAATTAAATTGTATGATGGAACTTTTACACACAATGACGGCTACAATCTCAAACGACTTTTTTACTACAAAAGCTTGCCTAAAGAATATATTAAAGCTGCTGAGTTGTATCAAGAGCAACGATATTCAGAAGCTGCAATATTATTCGACAAAATCCTTTCTAACGGCTTTAAGGATGAAAATATTTATCGCTTGACAATCAGTTCTTATTTGTTGGGTAAGAATTATCAAAAATCAAAAGAACTTTCCGATGAATTTATTCAACTTAACAAAATGAATTCTGATGACTTGTCAAATGCAGCATTTTCATACTCACAACTGGAATTACATGAACAAGCAATGAACCTTTATGATAAATCATTAGAACAAAATCCTAATAACAAAAACTCGTTGAACAATAAAGGATACACCTTGAATTTACTCAATAGGTATGAGGAGGCAATTTCGTTTTTTGACAAAGCAATTGAGCTTGACAAAGACTTTGCTTACTCGTATAATAACAGAGGGCTCTCTAAAATTAAAATCGGGAAACAAGAAGATGGACTCAAGGATATTAATTATTCCTTAGAACTCGACAAAGACAATTCTTATGGTTACAGAAATTTAGGAATTTATCATTTTGACAAGGGAGAATATCATAAGGCTTTACAATTATTTACAAAAGCTATGGAACTTGATAGCTCAACACATTTGATTGGCGAATTCATAACTGAGACAAAAAAACATTTATAAAAGAATTTAAGCTGTAATCTATTTGTGCTATTAGAGTACAACTCAATTTGTCCAATGTTGGACAGAACGATAAAAGAAGCGTCGCAACAAAAGCTTAAAAGTAGCAACTCAGCCCGGCTCATAATAATTTTCTACCTTCAATACATGGAACAACTTGTAGAAAATATTTCCGATACTGCAAGATGGGTTGCCATCTTCAGAGCAGAAGAAAGTGAAAGACCCGATGCAGTTTTTCATGATCCTTTTGCACGCAGACTTGCCGGAGAAAAAGGTGAGCAAATTGCCAATGCCATCGAATTCGGTCGGAAAAACAGCTGGTCCTTTGTAGCAAGAACTTATTTGATTGATGAATTCGTCATGAAGCATGTTGAGCAGGGATATGACATGATCGTTAACCTTGCTGCCGGTCTTGATGCAAGAGCTTACAGAATGCAATTGCCAAAAAATTTAAAGTGGATAGATGTTGACCTGCCAGGAATGATCAACTATAAAAATGAGATACTTAAAAATGAAAAACCAAAATGTGATTACAGAAGCATTGCTCTTGATCTTGCAGACAGAAAAGCAAGACTTGAGTTATTTCACCAATTAAATAAGGAATGTAAAAAGGCTCTTGTGATCACAGAAGGACTAACCATCTACCTCACCGCTGAACAAAATGCTGAATTGGCGACTGATCTTTCATCACAACATCATTTTCGTCGTTGGGTTTTTGATCTTGTTTCTCCTGCGCTTTTAGAAATGATATTAAAAGAGATGCAACCAGCTTTAGAAGGAAGCGGCGCTGTATTTCAATTTGCACCAGAAGAAGGCGAAGCGTTTTATGAAAAATATGGATGGAAACATATTGAATCAAAGTCAAAACTAAAAACAGCTGCTAAGCTAAACAGGCTTTATGATGAAATAAAACCTTTTGCAGATATGCCAGAACCCCCGGGTCCATATCGTCCTTTTCCCTGGTCAGGCGATTGCCTTTTAGAAAATGTGTATAGCGTTTAATAAATCCTAAGCACTGTCACCAATTTATTTTTTCAAGCTTCACATGCAATTAATGCAGGCATTTTATTCCGAGTAATTGTATGTTGATGATCTTTTAGATTTCTTATTTTAGCGATCATCTTAGTTTTTTCGAACAACAAAATGAATCTTGTTCCATGCCCTATCAATGATTCCACTCTTACCCCAACCTTGTTCGATTGAAGAATATCTTTTGTTGCAGCTAATCCAACTCCTACTCCATTTTGCTTATTAGTAAAATAAGGATCAAATATCAATGGCAAATTCTCTTTGCTTATCCCGCTGCCATTGTCCTGGATGGATACAGCACACTTACCCTTTATTAATTTTGTTCCAAGTCGCAGTTCTCCTTTTTCTGATGGCATAGCATCAATAGCATTGATGATGATATTTGTTAGAGCAATTTTTATTTTTGGTTTGTCCATTTTTACTTTGAGATCGTAAGGAGCATAATTTTTCTTAACGATAACGTTTTTAAGAACCAGCCTGTCGCTTGCCACTTCGATCACTTCGTCAAGCAATTGGTGAATAGAATGTTTTTCCGTTTGTATCTCATCCTTCCTTTGTCCTTTCAAAAGGTCATTTATCAGGTCATTGATCTTTGCTGAGCTCCGCTTAATAATATCCATATATAGCCTGTCGTTATCATCCAATATTTTGGATTCAAGCAAATGAACAGTTAGTATGATATTCGCTAACGGATTTCTTAATTCATGTGCGAGCACAGAAACCAATGGAATAGAAGGTTCACTCCAAACGGACTGTGTTGTCTTTTTTCGGGGGGAAATTGTAATTGAATTCATTTTTTGAGGGGATTAATTGAGATATGGGCAAGGTAGGTGCAATTATTTCCTCATTTGTTACAGGCTTATGGGTAATTGTTACATGATTCCCACATTTTCATTTTCTTTATACAAGACCGGTTAATCAATTTTTATCGAAAAATAACTTTTGTAATACTTGTTTTTAAAATTTATTTTTAAATACCTTTCAATTCGACAACCACTTAAACAAACATTATTAAGTATTAATATTTACAGCATGATCCAACGACAGCAAGTTCTTTTAGTAACGGTTATATTCATCATTTGTTCCTTACAAATGACTGCCCAAAAGGATTTTCAGCATGACACTGCTTATTATGAAACATTTCGTGAAAAGACAACAGTCCGTCTTTATTTATCAAAAAAATATGTACACCTTAATTTTCCTTCCAGTGGAAGCACAAATGAACTTGAATATAAAGCAAATCCTAAATTGAATCTTGGAATAGGCGTTACTATAAAAAATGTTTCGATAAATCTTTTCAATGGCTTTAGTTTTTTAAACAACGGGAGCGATGAAAAAGGAAAAACAAAAGGCTTCAATTTTCAGGTGCATGTATATCCCCGTAAATGGGCCATTGATCTAATGTATATCTCCCCTAAAGGATATCATTTGGAACCACAAGGATTGGCAGGTGTACCCGCCGACAAATATTATTATCGTGAAGATGTGAAAACAACTTTCTTTGGTATTTCTGCTTACCAGGTCCCTAATAAAGAAAGATTTTCTTACCGTGCCGCACTCTTACAAAGTGAGTGGCAAAAGAAATCAGCCGGGTCAATTATATATGGCGGCGAATTTCATCACGGCACAGTGCAGGGTGATAGTGCATTGATACCAGCCTTATATAGCAGGGAATTTCCGCAAGCAGGAATTAGTAAGATCAATGTGCTGAGCTTTGGACCAGGTGCAGGTTATGCTTATACTTTGGTTATGGCGAAACACTTTTTTATTACAGGTTCCGTGGTAATTAATTTAGATGTCAATTTTATAAGAGAAGAAGATGAAACAAGAAAAGAAAAAAATGTTTCCTTAAATCCATCGAATGTTTATAAAGCAGCGGCCGGATACAATGGAAGAAAGTGGAACATAAGTGCTAACTGGACAGGTAGCTCTATATCGATGCAAGGCTCTCTTACACCAGACAATTATAAATTCTCATCAGGTAATATTCGGCTTGTAGTTGCACACAGGTTTGACAGGCATAAAAAGAAATCATAGCTGATCAGCTGGAAGCTATTTGAAATGATAAAGGTTGATAAATTCTTCTCAACCTTCACGTCAATAAACATTATTCAATACAATTTCAAATATGAGAATGGAGTTTGCAGGAATAACAGTATTACCTGTTACAGGGTCTCTGACAACCTGGCTGCCATAAGCAAGTGATGGCGGACAATACAATTTGATCTTACCTCCCGTTTTTATCAGAGGTACTCCCTTCGTCCATGCTGCGATCACCTGATCCAGTCCGAAACTTGTGGTGCGTTGGTCAAACACATTTCCATTCGTTAATTGCCCTTTATATGTTACGCCTACAGTGGAGCAACCAGTAGCCGATGTGCCAGAGCCAGCTGCATCAATGGTATAATACATGCCGCTGCAATGCTTGGTAGCGGTAATTGAATTTGAAGATAAGTAAGCTTCCAACTGGGTAACTTCAGAGGCAGGAGCAGCGATAGCACAAGGATCATATTGACATTTATCATCCACTTTTTTAGAGCAGGATGACAATAGGGCCACAGCGGATAAAAAGGCGAAAAAACGCTTCATTTAATTTTAAAATTTTGGCAAATATAGAGGAGACAAATCAAAATGTTCAGTTAACTATTTCATTTCAAAAACCCCGGGTTCAAAAGCCTTACCATTAGGGACTTGGTTGCCAAAGAAATCTTTTTTCCCGGGATCGATCCCAAACATTTTTTTCAGATCAAGCCCTTTATTCCATAAAATATTATTACAGACTTTCAATAATACAGGATTTGTTTTGAAACTGTACGGATCAGTAATGTCAGTGTATTTCGGAAGATCAAAGATCATTTTGTCGAATGTAATTCCATAAAACTTATTGTTGCTGACCTCATAACCAGTGGATCTTGCCCATTGTTCCATATTGCCGGATCCGTTTTGCATGAATCCGCCGTTTTTACGCATCCACACATTGTTAAGGAAAACATCTGTTGTGCTGCTATCGGCTCCGTAAAAAATATCACTGGTATCTGATGAAATAAAAACGTTATTAAAAAAATAGAATCTTTTATGTTCGTTCAGCGGGGAAAAACTGAAAGAATATTTTGTATCGTTATAAAAAAGATTATTGTACGCATAAAAATCTGTAAAAGTTGAATCCCCGTTATGGCCATTCCAGATATATATTCCGGAAGCATTCTCTGTTACTCTCCCGTCATTAATGCTAACACAATAACGAACAGTATTGTTTTTCCATATGCCGGCACTCCAATACTGAAAAATACCGTAACCGCTTCCTTCGTTCTCATAAGAAAGACAATATTGAATTACAGAATTTGTAACACCGCCATCAAGGTCAAAGCCGCCGCCATCAGCTGCGCCGGGTGCAGTTTTATTCCTATAAGAAATACAGTGTTGAATAATTACAGAGTCGGCTTCATAAGCCCAGATACCAACGGGTCCATTACCAATTCGCGGCATATCCCAGCCATTATTGGTCGCTATGCAATATTCAATCAAAACATTTCTGCAGTTACCAACAACAATTCCATTACCACTATGATTAGTAAGATTTGTCGGGTCGCCGGGATTATTATCAGCACGACAATTGACAAAATGAATTTTTTCTGATAATCGTTTTTGATAATCGCCTTCAACAAGAATACCTGAATGTCCATTATCCTGTGCGATCACTCTATCAATTTCGGCATCGCGACAATTAAATAATTGCAAACCGGCTTTTTGAAAACCTGATATTTCCAGGTTTTTAATTTTTACAGATCTACAGTTAATCAATTTCAAACCATCTGTTGTATTACCCGTTTTACGACCGGAGCCATATAAAATAAGATTGCTGATCGAGAAATTTTCACATCCTGTAAAAACAAACCCTTCTTTATCGCCAGCATAAATTTTTGCTTTCTCTTTTCCATAAGTAGTAAATACAACCGGTTTTTTAAAAGTTCCATTAATACCGATGATCCTGATCGTTCCGCTAAAAACATCGCCACCATGAAAAAAAATAGTGTCGCCTGCTTTCAAATCCAATTTCCCAAAAGCGTCCAAACTCTCAAAAGGATGTCTTATACTTCCATTTTGGTTTGTTTTATTCTCATCTCCACCAGCTCTGAAATAATATTTCCTTTGTGACGATGCAGATAAAAAAGATAAAAGGATCAATAATATTAGTTGTAAGCGTTTCATTGTAATTTATAAGTGAAACATAAATGAAGACGGCCGTCTTACATTCCCCCAGAAAATAAAAAGAAATGAAGCCCTTCCCATGTTTTAAGAACTACATTATTCTTACCCATAAACTCTGTAATACCTGTTACTCCTTTCCCTTTTAACTCATTCACTTTATTTTCAGTATTCAATCCAAAATAAGTAACAGCAGGATAACTGAAGTTCTTTGTTTGATGCAAACCGATCAGCATTAATCCATCAGAAAGAATTGCCCAGGGATAAGGTTGTGACATTTGTGTTGTTACCTGGAAGCCAAGTTTTTTCCAATACTCAATAGATGCATTAAGATCAGCAACAGGATGACAGAATTCACCAAAGGCTCCACATGCTGCATTTGGATAATTTTTTTCTGATTGACGGGATATTGGATTCATAGATAACATTGTTACTCCTGTTGGCTGCTTAAACAACCCCACGTTGGAAGCAAGCATTATATTTAACCCATCAGGTGATCTGAAAAAATATCTTTTTATTAAGTCTTCCTTTTTTGCTTTTTGTAAAAACTTGATCCCGTCTTTTTCCAATTGCGCCACC
>DATHDP010000006.1:0-9183 GCA_035318985.1 Chitinophagaceae bacterium | reverse complement strand
CGGTGTTCATCTTCATTCGACATCTGAAAACTGGAATCAGAAACTTGAGGCGGCAGTAAAAGCAGGATGTAAAAGATTTGATGGAGCATTAAAAGGAATTGGTGGTTGCCCAATGGCAAATGATGATTTGGTTGGCAATATGAATACCGAATGGATGATCAGTTATTTTGAAAAGAATAATATAGCAACAGGCCTTAACAAAGAAGCTTTAGCAGAAAGTTTACGGATAGCAGGAGAAATTTTTATTTAAACCCCGAAATGCAGTTTCAATTACCAATACAAATAAAACCGCCAGAAGCAAGAATTACTTATCGTGACAAAATTATGTTGACAGGCTCTTGCTTTACTGAACATATCGGCAATTCACTTAGTGAATTAAAATTCCCGGTTCTTCAAAATCCAAATGGTATTTTGTTTGATCCGCGAAGTGTTTGCAGTTCCTTAATATCATATATTGAGAACCTGCAATACAAAAAAGAAGATCTGTTTTACTTAAATGAGATCTGGAATAGTTGGGAGCACCATTCGCGGTTCTCAAACATAAATGCCGAACAGGCTTTGAAGATCATTAATGAATCGCAGCAACAAGCACATGACTTTTTAAAAAATACAGATTGGTTAGTAATAACATTGGGCTCATCATTTTCTTACCGGTTAACGAATGAAGCAACATTGGGAGCTTTACAAAACAATAATGGAGTAGCAAACTGTCATCGGGCCCCATCACAATGGTTCAATAAACATCTGTTGACGATCGATGAAATAATTTCATTGCTTGACACTACTTACCATCGGTTGAAACAATTTAATTCAAAACTTAAAATAATTTTTACCATTAGCCCGGTACGACATATCAGGGATGGGGTAATAGAAAATAACAGGAGTAAGGCCAGGCTTATCGAAGCAGTACATCACACGATAAATAAATTTCCCGGGCTATATTATTTTCCAGCTTATGAATTGGTGATCGATGTATTAAGGGATTATCGTTTCTATGATATAGATATGGTTCATCCAAATTATCCGGCTACAGAATTTGTAATGGAAAAATTCAAAGAGGGTTTTATTGATGAACAATCTCAGCAATTAATGGAAGAAATAAAAAAGATCGTGATCGCAAGAAAACACAAGGCTTTTCAGCCAGAGACAAATGCGCATAAAGCTTTTTTGAAAACTCATCTTGAAAAGACAAAAGAGCTGCAATCAAAATTTCCTTTTCTTGATCTAATCGATGAAATAAACTATTTCAAATCAGCCTGAATTATCTTGTAAATATTCTTCTGATAATACTTTTCGCCGGGTCTTAAAACTGTGTTAGGAAAACTTGAGATATTGATTGCATTGGGATGCTTATGTGTTTCCAAACAAAACCCCGAAAATGGCATATATTGATTCCCATCGTTTGCATTTTTAATATTTAAACCTTGCCCTGTATAAAATTGCACAGCAGGTTCAGTAGAAAAAATCTGTAATTGGATTCCCGATTCTTTTGATCTTGCTTCGGCCACTAATTCTAACTCATCGGTTTTATTATCTACGATAAAACACTGATCATAACCGTCCACTTTATTCCAATCTGTATTGATCGCTTTAAAAATTGTAAAATCATATTGATTGTTTGCAACTGCAATGAATTCACCATTACAAACAAGTCCTTCGTCCTGCGCAAGAATATAAGAGGAATTGATCTTTACTTCATGATCTTCAATTGTCCCTTTCCCATTATTTAAATTAAAATAACTGTGATGAGTCAGGTTTACGACAGTTGGGTGATCAGTGGTTGCAGTAAATTCATAACTCAATTCATCCTCATCATTCAGCTCAAAGCGAATGATCGTTTCAAGATTTCCGGGAAACCCTTCTTCGCCATCTTTACTTAAATATTTTAATTCAATAGCAGGATCAGGGGACTCATTTTCCAAAACAACCTGCCATGTCTTTTTATCAAAGCCTTCTTTACCGCCATGCAAAATATCATTGCCCATATTCTGCGTAAGCTGGTATTCTTTTCCATCCAATATAAATTTTCCATTCTTGATCCTGTTTGCATAACGACCGCAGGCTGCACCCAGGTAAGCATAATGTTTTAAATAATTCTCCGATAAATAATCTTCTACATTATCAAATCCAAGAACAATATCATTAAAAGATCCGTCCTTCATTTTCACTTTAAACTCAGTGATAATGGCACCGTAATTGGTAATGGATACTTTAGTTCCATGTTTGTTGGTGAGTGAGAACAAATAAATATCTTCACCCTTTGAATCTTTAAAACAAAAGTTTTTTTGAATAGGCATAATCAATCGGCGATGGATACAGATGCAATAATAAAAGAATTTTCATCACAATTCGGAAAGACCCCGGATCATATTTTCTTTTGCCCCGGCCGGGTGAACCTGATCGGTGAGCATATAGACTATAATGGTGGTAAAGTAATGCCTTGTGCTATATCATTAGGAACATGGCTGCTTGTTTCAAAAAACAATAACAAGCTACTGCGATTTAGTTCCCTCAACTTTCCTGAAAAAGCAGATTTTCATCTCCAGGATTCGTATTCTAAAACAGGTAAAGATTGGTTCAATTACCCTTTGGGTATGATCAATGAAATTGTACAGGAAGGAGACCATATCTCCGGCTTAGATATGTTGTTTTATGGCAACCTGCCCATTGGTGCCGGACTGTCGTCATCAGCATCTATTGAAGTATTAACAGGCTTTGCATTAAGTAAATTATTTGGATTAAATATTCCCGGAAAAGAATTGGCATTGATGGGCAAAAAAGTGGAGAATAAATTTATCGGTGTCAATTCAGGAATAATGGATCAGTTTGCTGTAGCAATGGGTAAAAAAAATAATGCTATTCTGCTCGACTGCGATATACTGGACTATGAATACATTCCTTTTGAAATTGGTGACTATATTTTGGCGATCATCAATAGCAATAAACAAAGAACACTTGCTGATTCAAAATACAATGAACGATTTACGGAATGTGGTAAAGCGTTAAAAGCACTGAAGAAAGAATTAGACGTAACGCATCTTTGCGATATAGATCTCAAAACTTTCGAAGATCATCGTCATCTTATCAATGATCCTATATTGGATAAAAGAGCATTGCATGTGATCAGTGAAAACTTCAGGGTAGGAGAGGCAAAAGATGCTTTGAAAGCAAATGACCTGGTAACTTTTGGTAAACTCATGTATGCATCACATCAATCCTTAAAAGATTGGTATGAAGTAAGCGGAAAAGAATTGGACACCATTGTTGAGTTTTGTAAAACTTATGAAGGTTGTATAGGTGCAAGAATGACTGGTGCAGGTTTTGGAGGGTGTGCTATTGCTTTGGTAAAGAAAAATAAGTTTGAAGATTTTTCTTCTAAGATCAATGCATATTATGAAGAGAAGATCGGTTATAAGCCTGATGTATTTGCTTCAGAGATCGGCGATGGAGTAGGGGAATTAAAGAAAGAGTTTGGCTGATCAATGAATTCTATCACCTCTTACTTCAAGATCATTAATAACACCGGCTTCATATTTCAGCCATTCAGCCCAACGCTTTCTTACTTTTTCTTTGTCGATATAAGTTTCTGAGAGTTCAATAAACAATGTGTAATGCCCGGCTTCGCTTTCCATAAAGCGGCGATAAAAATTGCGCAGATATTCATCATTTAATCCTTCACTCAATCTTTTGAAACGTTCACAACTCCTGGCTTCGATCAGCGCCATAGTTAATAATTGATCCAGCATACGGCTTTCCACACTACCGCCTTGTTTCTGAAAATCGATGAGTTTGTTTACATATTCATCTTTTCGTTGCTTCCCAAGTTTCAAATTCCTCTTTTCTAACTCTTGCAACACGAGTCTAAAATGTCCCCATTCTTCGGTAACGATCGGAGCTAACTCTTTTACCAGTTTTTCCCTTTCGCTGTATCGTTGAATAAGCGAGATGCAAGTGGTAGCCGCTTTTTGCTCACAGTAGGCATGGTCGGTTAAAATTTCTTCTATGGATTTCCCGGCCAGGTCAACCCAGCGGGGATCCGTAGGCAGTTGAAGACCAAGGATATTTCGGGTATCTTCAGATAATTGTTCTTCTAACATCAGTGGATAAATTAGAGGGTTCAAAGCTAAATCAAAAATGGCTGATTTCTTTGTTGATATGCCTGTGAGCCTTACCTTTGCCGCCACAAATAATCGGATGTAAAATCGGATGAAATTAAAAAAATAAACAGATGCCTTTAACAAAAGAAAAAAAATCGACCGTCATCGCTCAATATGGCGGAAAAGAATCAAACACAGGATCAATCGAAGGTCAGATCGCTTTATTAACTGAGCGGATGAGCCAGATCGCCTCACATCTTCAAACAAACAAAAAGGATTTTTCAACTCACCGTGGCCTGATGACACTGGTTGGTAAACGTAAGCGTTTGCTTAACTATCTTCAGAAACATGACCTTACAGGTTATCGCCAGCTGATTGAAAAACTCGGTATCAGAAAATAATCCGGCTCCTAATCCCGCCTGAGGCGGGACTTTTAGTTTCTGAGAGTTTGCATTTCTTTTTTCTTTCTTGCTTTTCAATTTTGCTGAATAGCGATAAGAACGTACAAGAGTGCGACGCAACGGAAGCTAAATAGTAACAATAAGCCGGGTACATAAATTCCTCACATGAGTTTGCTGGTAATAAACCACAAACCATAAATTTTTAGAAATGTTACAACAACCTATTCGTAAAACATTTGATATAGGCGGTGGCCGTATGGTTACCATAGAAACAGGGCGACTTGCCCGCCAGGCTGACGGTGCAGTAACCGTAAGCATTGGTAATTGCATGCTGCTGGCAACAGTAGTAGCAAATAAAGACCCGAAAGAGGGGCAGGATTTTTTTCCATTGTCAGTGGATTACCAGGAAAAATTTGCTTCTGCAGGACGTATTCCGGGTTCTTTCTTTAAACGTGAAGCAAGATTGAATGATTATGAAATACTGACATCAAGACTCGTTGACCGTGCTTTGCGTCCATTGTTCCCGGAAGATTATTTATGCGAGGTGCAGGTGCTGGTATCACTTATCTCCAGCGACGAACAAATATTGCCTGATGCAATGGTTTGTTTAGCTGCATCGGCTGCATTGGCAGTTTCAGATATTCCGATTAAAGAAATTATCTCTGAAGTTCGTGTAGCAAGAGTGAATGGTGAATTTATAGTAAATCCTAACCGTGCTGAATTGGAAGAATCAGATCTTGAATTCATAATTGCTGCTACTGATAAAAACCTGATGATGGTGGAAGGTGAAGCACAGGAATGCAGTGAGGCTGATCTGATAAAAGCTTTGGAAATTGCACATGATGCAATTCGTATCCAGATAAAAGCACAGGAAGAATTGCGTGATATGGTTGGTGTGAAAGGTAAAAGAGACTACAAGAAACCTGAGCATGATGATACTCTTCGTGAAAAAGTAAATGCTTTTGCAAAACAAAAAGTATATGAAATTTCAAAAGCCAAATTAAACAAGGCAGAAAGAAGTGATAGATTTTCAGCAGTGAAGGATGAGTTGATGGAACATATCAAAGCTGGTTTGAATCTTCCTGAAGGTGAAGAAATGCCTGGTAAAACAAAAAAACAA
This sequence comes from Chitinophagaceae bacterium, assembly GCA_035318985.1. Lineage (GTDB taxonomy): Bacteria > Bacteroidota > Bacteroidia > Chitinophagales > Chitinophagaceae > VBAS01. The sequence continues at coordinate 3,565 of DATHDP010000006.1, read as the reverse complement.
GTAAGTGCATATTATGGCGATCTGCAGTATTATGTAGTTCGTGATATGATCCTCGATGAGAAAGTTCGTTTGGATGGCCGTGGTCTTGAAGACATCCGTGCATTGGATATGGAAGTAGATGTATTGCCTTCACCACATGGAGCAGCATTATTTACAAGAGGCGAAACTCAATCTCTTACTACCGTTACTTTAGGAACACCATTAGATGAACTATTGGTGGAGAGTGCAGCAAAATCTTTTGATTCAAAATTTTTCTTACACTATAATTTTCCTCCTTTCTCAACTGGTGAAGTAAAGATGATGAGAGGGCCGGGCAGAAGAGAAGTTGGACATGGGAATCTTGCAATGCGTTCGCTGAAACAAATGATGCCAAGTGAGAATTTCGCTTACACAGTACGTGTTGTGAGTGATATCCTGGAATCAAATGGTTCTTCATCAATGGCGACAGTTTGCGCAGGTTCGCTAGCATTAATGGATTCAGGAATTCCTTTTCCAAAACATGTGAGTGGAATTGCAATGGGATTAATTACCAAAGATGATAAATATGCCGTTCTTAGCGATATCCTTGGCGATGAAGATCATTTAGGTGATATGGATTTTAAAGTAACTGGTACCCGTGATGGTATTTGCGGTGTACAGATGGATATAAAAGTTGATGGTTTGAAAATGGAAGTGATGATGCAGGCATTAGAACAGGCACGTCGTGGAAGATTACATATTCTTGATGCAATGTACAAGTGTATGCCTGAAGCAAGAAGCGAAGTAAAACCACATTCACCAAGAATGGTGAAGATGTTCATCGAAAGAGAATTCATTGGAGCAGTTATCGGGCCAGGTGGTAAAGTGATACAGGAGATGCAAAGAGTTACCGGTACTACTATCAATATTGAAGAAGTAAATAATATGGGTGAGATAAGTGTCTTCGGTGTAAATAAAGAAGGAGTAGAGAAGGCAGAAGCATGGATCAAAGGTATTGTTGCAGTTCCAGTTGTTGGTGATGTATATGAAGCCACCGTAAAATCAATTATGCCTTTCGGAGCATTTGTTGAATTTTTACCAGGCAAGCAAGGTTTGGTACATATAAGTGAAGTAAGCTGGAAACGTCTTGAAACACTTGATGGAGTATTGAATGAGGGTGATGTGATAAAAGTGAAACTGATCGGTACTGATCCAAAATCAGGCAAGTTCAAGCTTTCAAGAAAAGCATTGATCGCAAAACCTGAAAGACAAGATAGACCTGCAGAAAATTAATTATTGACAGGAAAATAGCTTAACCCTGTTTTGCTTAAAGCGAGACAGGGTTTTTAATTTTGCATTGAAATGGAATATATCAAGATCACATTTGCCGATTTGCAACCAGAACAAAGGGAAATTTTGATCGCTCAACTTGCTGATGCGGGTTATGAAGGATTTGAAGAAAAGGATTCTAGCCTTGATGCTTTTATTAATAGTAAAAGCTTTAATACTGTTATATTAAATGAGATCTCTTTTAAATATCAAACTCCGTATTCAAAAGAAAAAATTGCTGAAACAAACTGGAACCAGGTGTGGGAATCAAATTTTGAACCGGTGATAGTAAATGATTATGTGGCTATCCGTGCGGATTTTCATAAACCAATTACAACTACAAAATTTGAAATTGTTATTACTCCGAAAATGAGTTTCGGTACAGGTCATCATGCCACAACTTACATGATGATCGAACTAATGAAAGAACTCGATCTTAATGGGAGATCAGTTCTTGATTTCGGCTCCGGCACAGGCATACTTGCAATACTTGCTGAAAAAGAAGGAGCTAAAAATATCGATGCAATAGATAATGATGATTGGAGTATTTCAAATGCAGGCGAAAATTTTAAAAAAAACAACTGCAGCAAAATAAATTTAAGAAAAGCTTCAAATGCGGTATCTGAAATTAGATTCGATATCATCCTTGCTAACATTAATAAAAACGTAATAGTTGAGAACCTGCCTGTACTTTCAGAACTATTAAATAAAGGTGGTCAAATTTTACTAAGTGGACTACTCAATGAGGATAAAGATGAAATACTAAGTATTGCTACCGAATTACGCTTAAACCTTAAAAAAGAATTGATCCGGAACAATTGGATAGCCCTCCAATTCGATAATTAAGTATGCCTGATAGTGTATTAATTTAATGTTATGTCTCTACTGTTTCTATTATCTTTGTAGTCCAACTTTAACAAAGTCTCCATGAACGAATTTCTATTGATCGTTCTCGCATATCTTATTGGAAGTATTCCCTCATCAGTCTGGGTCAGTAAATACTTTTTTGGTATTGATATTCGTGACTACGGAAGTGGTAATGCGGGTGCAACAAATACATTCAGAACACTTGGTCCGAACTGGGGTTCATTTGTAATGTTGGCTGATATGTTGAAAGGTATCATTGCAGTTAAGCTTGTTTATCTTATTCCTTATTACCTTGATCATGAATCCCAAATGACCAATCTCCAGATCGGCCTCGGCCTGGCAGCTGTAGTGGGTCATATTTTTCCCATTTGGGCTGAGTTCAGAGGAGGAAAAGGAGTTGCAACTGTTTTTGGGATGGTACTCGGTATCCAGCCAATAGTTGCCGTATGTTGTGTCGGTGTTTTTCTATTAGTTCTCTATCTAACAAGATTTGTTTCACTTAGTTCAATACTTGCCAGCCTGGCGTTTCCAATTTTTATTCTTGTTATTTTCAATGAAAAAGAAGATCTCTATAGAATTTTCGCAATTGCTGTTGCCCTGATGGTCCTTATTACACACCAAAAAAATATTGGACGACTTCTCCAGGGAAATGAAAGCAAGGTTCCCATTCTTAAACATAGGGATCGCCGTAGACAGCGCCGACGCAGCGGGTCTGGAAGCAACAAACTCTAATTTTCATTTCTCAGGGTTTAACCTGATTATTTTGGTATAATCATTGAATTAGTGATAAAAACGAAACACTATGAAAAGGCTTTTATCAACCTTGTTTATTGCTGCATCATTTATAGTTGCATGCAGTACTAATCCCTTAACACATAAATCACAGCTTACTTTATTGCCTGAATCTGAATTGCAGGCAATGGGAACCCAACAATATCAACAATTCTTAGCTACAAGCAGAGTTGTCAGCGCATCTAATAATCGTGATGCTGAAATGGTAAGAAGAGTAGGCCAGCGAATTACCCGGGCAGTACAAGAATATTATACCCAAAATGGTATGAGTGATCAACTAAATGGATTCCATTGGGAATATAATCTTGTAGATGATAAAGCAGTTAACGCCTGGTGTATGCCAGGAGGAAAAATAGTCGTGTATACTGGATTGCTACCTATTACACAAAATGAAGCTGCACTAGCTGTAGTAATGGGACATGAAGTATCGCATGCACTTCTTCAGCATGGTAACCAGCGAATGAGCCAGGGATTATTAGCTCAGGTAGGTGAAGTTGCACTTGCCGTCGCTCTTTCCAATAAACCAACCGAAACTCAAAACTTATTTTTAGCTGCTTATGGTGCCGGCGCTACTATTGGTGTCATGCTTCCATTTTCACGTAAACAAGAATTAGAAGCT
>DATHDP010000005.1:0-46991 GCA_035318985.1 Chitinophagaceae bacterium | reverse complement strand
TTATTTGGTGCTTTAACGTTCTTATTAGTCGGCAGGATCATTCTTTCTTTAGGTGGAAGAGTGTTTGCATTGTTCCTGGGATGGCTCCCTTTTATGATTGATGGCTATATGCGTTTGTTCTTTTTATTCATGCCAAACTTTCTTGATGTATTTTTCTGGACATTGATGGTATTCTCCGTTATTCGCTTTATTCAAACTCAGCAAAACAAATGGCTTTATGTGTTTGGCATTTCTGCGGGATTCGCTATGATGAGTAAATATTCAGTTGCATTTTACACGCTGAGTATTCTTGCAGGTATTTTATTTACACGTCAACGAAAAATATTTCTCAATAAGCACTTTTACTTTGCTTGTTTGATCGGCTTGCTGATATTTCTTCCAAATATTTGGTGGCAGTACGATCATCGTTTTCCTGTTGTCAACCATATGAACGAACTACAGGAAGAACAGTTAAAGTATAATAGTGCCTTAGGTTTTATTATCAGTCAGATTATGATGAACCTGCCTTGTGTTTTTATCTGGATCGCGGGATTGATATTTGTGATCTTTAAAGAACAAGGAAAACAGTTTCGTTTTATCGCATGGACTTACTTATTTGTAATTACACTACTGATCGTTTTAAGAGGTAAAGACTATTATGCCTTGGGTGCCTATCCCGTTTTATTTGCCTTTGGTGCTTATCAATTGGAAAAAGCTACTGAAATCCGATTACGATGGACAAGGTTTGCAATGGTCATTCTGCCACTGGCATTAGGAGTATTTGCGATGCCATTGATCATGCCATTGGCAAAACCTGAAGTACTGGCTAATTATTATGAAAAAACCGGTTTAAGTAAAAAAGGAAGTTTTAAATGGGAAGATCAGGAGATGCATCCACTGCCTCAAGATTTTGCTGATATGATGGGATGGAAAGAAATGGCATTGAAAGCCGGAGCTGTTTATAATAGCTTACCGCCGGAGCAAAAAATGAAAACGTTGGTTTATTGTCGTGGCTATTTTTCGGCTGGGGCATTAAATTATTATCGAAAAGAAGCTGATTTGCCTGAAGTATACAGTGATAATGCATCGTTTCTTTTTTGGATGCCCGATAAGTATGATATAAAAAACTTAATTCTTATTGGTCACCAGGTCCCGGCTAAAGACGATGTCGTTTTTCAACAATTTGAAAAAATGACTATCAAAGATTCTATTAATATGCCACTTTTCAGGGAGAATGGAATGAGGATTTTTTTATATGAGAATGGTAACGATTCTTTAAACAGGATCATTACAAAAGGTGTGGCTGAATTAAAGCGTAAGTTTATGCGTTAACTTAATGCTTATTTTTGAAATGAAATCATTTTATGAAACGACCCATCAGAATATTGGTTGCTAAAGTCGGACTTGATGGTCATGACCGCGGTGCGAAAGTGATCGCAACTGCTTTACGTGATGCAGGTATGGAAGTCATTTATACCGGTCTCCGCCAAACACCGGAAATGGTAGTGAACGCTGCTTTGCAGGAAGATGTTGATGCGATCGGTATCAGCATTTTGTCCGGCGCACATATGACCGTGTTTCCAAAAGTGATGAAGCTTATGAAAGAAAAAGAGATGGATGATGTATTGTTGACCGGTGGTGGTATCATACCTGATGATGACATGAAACAATTGAATGGTGACGGCGTTGGAAAATTATTTGCTCCCGGCACGCCTACTTCAGAAATTGCATCATATATTAGTAGCTGGGTAAAAGAACACCGCCCTTTCTGATTTTCCCTTCAACGAATGCTTCACTGATTTTTTTATCAATTCTTTTGTAAATTCATTTTGAATGAAGGATTCTTCTTTTTTACACTCATATCATGTACAGCCCAATGTTTGGGATGAGATGTTTGCATCCGAAGGTTTGCGGGATGCTTACAAAAATTTTGTAGGCAATATTGAAGATCTTTCTGCAGATGAATTGAATCGCAGGGATGAGCTGGCAAAAAAACTCTTCATGAGCCAGGGCATCACCTTTACTGTTTATAATAGTGGAGAAGGCATAGAAAAAATATTTCCATTCGATATTATTCCACGTATCATTCGGGCTGATGAATGGAAGACGATCGAAGAAGGCATCAAACAACGACTAAAAGTGCTGAATATTTTTCTGAAAGATATTTATCACCAGCAGTTTATTGTAAAAGATGGAATAGTGCCTGCAAAAATGATCTATACCTGTCCCAATTTTTTACGTGAGATGGTGAACGTAGAAGTGCCGCATGATATTTATACGCATGTTTCAGGTGTTGACCTGATAAGAGATAATGATGGAAAGTTTTATGTATTAGAAGATAATCTTCGAACGCCATCTGGAGTTTCATACATGCTGGAGAACCGAACAATTACTTTTAGAATTTTTCCCGATCAATTACCTCGTAATAATGTATTGCCGGTAAAAGAATACCCTAATTTACTTTTGAAAAACCTGATGGCACTTGCCAACAGGCAAACAAGTGAACCAACAGTTGTGTTGCTTACTCCTGGCATTTATAATTCTGCATATTTTGAGCATACAACTCTTGCAAGATTGATGGGTATTGAGCTGGTAGAAGGCCGTGACCTGGTTGTAGATAATAACCGTGTGTTTATGAAAACAACGAAAGGCTTGAAAAGAGTGGATGTTATTTACAGGAGAGTCGATGATGAATATCTTGATCCTTTAGTATTTCGTCCTGACAGTATGCTGGGTGTGCCCGGACTTTATTGGGCATACAGAAAAGGAAATGTAAGTATTGTAAATGCAATGGGAAACGGCGTTGCAGATGATAAAGCCATCTATGCTTATGTGCCTGATATGATCCGCTATTATTTAAATGAAGAACCTATTCTGAAAAATATTCCAACTTACCCATTGGCGCTTGAAGAAAATAGAAAGATGGTTTTTGCTGATATGGAAAACATGGTGATCAAAAGAACAAATCAGTCGGGCGGATATGGAATGCTGATCGGAAACAGTGCAACACCTGAACAGATGAATGAATTTAAAATTGCGATCGAAGATGACCCGAGAAATTTTATTGCGCAACCAATTATTAATTTATCGTCATCGCCCTGTTATATAAATGGAGTTTTACAACCACGCAGAGTTGATCTAAGACCTTATGCATTGTATGGTCCGGATGGAATTGATATTGTGCCGGGTGGGTTGACAAGAGTTGCACTACGTGAAGGATCATTGGTGGTTAACTCATCACAAGGTGGTGGCAGTAAGGATACATGGGTGTTGGGAAAGTGACCCCCTGTCCCCCTAAAGGGGAGACTTAGATTGATCAGTAATGTTGAATTGAACAGTTCTTTAAATGAATCTTTTTATTATGTACTAAGCTATATAACTACTATATAGCTTTTGTTGCGTCGCACTCTTCAACTATACCAAGTCTATTGAGCAAGAGAAGATCAACAAAAGAAAAGCTCACTATCCCCCCTGGCGGGGGAAGCAGTTCAATCGAAAGAAAATTTCAAATTGGGGTGGATAAAAGATGAATAGAAATACTGGAAGTACAAGAGTGCGACGCAAGAGGTGATGATAAGTATTACTGAAGCTGGTAACATAAATTAAAAAATAAATTGAGGAGATTGCTTCGTCGCTATGCTCCTCGCAAATAATATGCTAAGTCGTGTAGCTGATTCAATTTTCTGGATGGCACGTTATATGGAACGTACCAATGGTATGTTGCGTTTATTACGGACCAACTATGTCGCATCGCAAAGTGAAGAGAAGGCTTTTAGCTGGCGATCGGTATTGCTTACGTATGGCGATATGCAGCCGGGACAAATTGATGAATTAGAATTTTCATCTCAAAAAGTAATGGAACATTTGCTGCATGATAAAGAAAATAATAGCTCGGTCATTAATAACATAACGCAGGCAAGAGAAAATGCAAGAGCCGTACAGGATCATATTACAAAAGAAGTGTGGCAATGCCTGAATGAATACTATCATTTGATCCGTGACAGGAATATACAGGAACAAGTATCGTTTGGTGATCCATTGTCTGCGTTGGATACATTGATCCGTCATGGCATGTTATATCATGGTACTGTTGATACAACGATGAGTCGTGAAGAAGGTTTTAATTTTTTAAACATTGGCAAATTTTTAGAACGCACTATCGTTTCTGCCGATATGATAAATATAAAACTGGCGGAAGTGAATTACAATCTTCATTTGCCAAATGAGGCGCCACAGTGGAGATATTTGCTGTATTCCTTATCCGGTTACGAGTTTTATATGAGAACCTACCGTGGGAATATGCAACCGGATCATGTGCTGCAACAAGTTTTATACAGCAATTTATTTCCTCATTCTGTTGTGTATTGTCTTGAACAGATCAGTCGTTATTTTGCACGATTAAAAACAGAGAGCTTGCCGGAAAATTATGACCAGCTTGAATTTTTAATAGGTCGGCTTACCACCAACGTAAAATATAGCAGGATGGAAGTGAATGAAGGAAAATATTTGCAACAGTTTCTGATGCAAACAAGACGTGAGTTGCTGGAAATATCAAAATCATTCAGTCAATATTATTTTGGATACTCATAAATTTAATTTCTGTAATGACTTTTTACAATATCAAACATATCACCCGCTATCGCTACGCATCATCGGTTATTGATTGCGCCAACCAGATAATGCTTTATCCTATCCAGGATACATTGCAGGTTTTAAAAAAACATGAACTGCATATTTCGCATAAACCTGATGTGGAAGAGTTTGTTGATTATTTTGGAAACCGTATAGGCACTTTTTCTGTAATAGGGCCCATTACGGAGCTTACCATTGAATCGGATATTGAAATTGAAATTCTTCCTTTAGTTCTTCCCGAAACAAATTTTTCAATACAGGAACAATGGGAAAAACTAAGTGAATCACGGGAACAGTTTCCTTATATGGATTTTATGATGCTGGAAAATTTTGAATATGAAAATGAAGTAGCGGCAGTTATAAAAAATTTAGTTGATCTTTCTTTATCACCTTTTGATACCTCTCAATTGCTTTCCAAATATGTGTATGATAATTTTGAATACCGAAAAGGTGTTACTACAGTGGAAACGGGAGCTGGTGAAATATGGAAATTGAAAGCCGGAGTGTGCCAGGATTTTGCTCATATACTTTTGGTGATGCTTCGTATGGTTGGTATTCCTGCACGATATGTAAGCGGCTATATCTGTCCAAAAGATTCTGAGCTGCGTGGTGAAGGCGCCACACATGCATGGGTGGAAGTATGCATTCCCTTTTATGGATGGATCGGGATTGATCCAACAAATAATTGCATTGCCAACGACAGGCATGTACGGTTAGCTATCGGAAGAAATTTCAGTGATTGCACTCCTGTAAAAGGAACTTATAAAGGCTCATCAGAACATACACTGGAAGTTTCGGTAAGTATTGAAAACGGGCAATTGAAAAAAGAAGCAGAAGAAAAAAAGATGACTCCCGTTTTTACTTATAAAACAAAGAACCTCGCCCCGCAAACAAATTCTTACAGAAGATATTTAGAAATGCAACAACAGCAGCAGCAATGATCAAATGTCTGGCAGCATTAGTCGTTTTCTTTTTGAATAAATGCGAATACCAACGACAACAATTACACAAACCGCAAGATTGATGTTGTATTCAAGCGGTATATGCTTTAGCAATAAATAAATTCCGCCACCAACAGCACAAGCAGTAGCATAGAGTTCTCCTTTTTTTAGCAAATTTGGAATTGCACTGCATAGAATATCTGCGATCAAACCACCAAAAGTAGCTGTGATGACTCCCATAACTAAAGAATAAATATCATTCAATCCATTTCTTAATGCTACTTCGATTCCCCATGCAGTAAACAATCCAAGACCGATCGCATCGGTATAAAAAATTGTTCGCTTAAATCGGCTGACATTTTCTTTGAGCAAAAAAGTGAATGCAGTCCCAGCAAATACAAGTATCAATGCAATATTATCATTGATCCAGTTCACTGGTTTTACACCAATCAACAGATCCCTGAGAGTTCCCCCTCCATAAGCAGTAACAAAAGCCAGCACTATACCACCGAAAATATCCATCTTAAAAGATCTTGCTTTAAATGCACCTGTCAATGCAAATACAAATATTCCGATATAAGTGATCACCTGAAGTAAAGTCATAACATGAAGATATTATAAACAGACAATGAATTTTATTCTACGTCTCAGGCACCCTCAATCTGACCGTCAAAGTTCACTCCCTTAGCAATGGTCAGAGCTATTGACTTAAATCAGGCCTAATATTTGCACTTACTTTTTAAACGAATAACACTTAAAAAAAATAGAGGACGGTTTAAGAAGGCCGCATCATTGATGCGGCTTTTTCTTTTATCCCTACTTTTGAAAAAAATTACTGATGTATCAAACACTGCTTAGCTCAATTGAGAATAATGTTCTAACTATTACGATCAATCGCCCTGATAAATTAAATGCTTTAAACAAAAATGTATTCACTGATCTTGATAATGCATTGAATGACATTGAAAAAAATCCTGAAATAAGATCGGTTATTATTACAGGCGCAGGACCTAAAGCATTTGTTGCCGGCGCTGACATTTCAGAATTCAGTAATTATAGCAAAGAACAAGCTATGGAAATGGCCAAAAGAGGCCAAGATATTTTTTTTAAAATTGAGCGTTGCAACAAACCAATTATCGCAGCGGTCAATGGTTTTGCTCTCGGTGGTGGATGTGAATTGTCAATGGCCTGTCATTTTCGTATTGCAAGTGAAAATGCAAAGTTTGGTCAACCCGAAGTGAATTTAGGTTTGATACCAGGTTATGGTGGTACGCAAAGATTAGTTCAGTTAATAGGAAAAGGCAGAGCATTGGAATTATTAATGAGTGGAAACATGATCGATGCAAATACTGCTTTGCAATATGGCCTGGTAAATTATGTAGTTAAACAAGAAGAGTTATTGACGAAAGCAAAAGCAATTCTTGAAACAATAAACAGTAAAGCACCATTAGCAGTTGCAGCATGTATCTCGACAGCGAATGCAGTTTATGATGAAACAACAAATGGCTTTGAGTTGGAAATAAAAGAATTTGGAAATTGTTTTGCCACTGAAGATATGAAAGAAGGAACTACCGCATTTTTAGAAAAGAGAAAAGCAAGCTTTAAAAGAAAGTAATTTACTCAAATGCATTTTTGAAAGTGATCATTTGCCCTTTCTTCATTTTCATTTCTGCAATACCATTTTCTACTTTTATCTCTGTACGATCGATACCGGTATTGATCCATGTTTTAAAAGGAAGTTTTATTCTAAGCAATCCTCCTGCTTCCGCTTTTATTTTTACTTCCTGCACTACCCCTTTTTCTTTTTTTGCAGAAATAAGAAAGGCACCTTCTGCTCTTAAAGTTTTAAAAGCAACAATTTTCCACTCTTTTGGAATAGCAGGAAACACTTCAATAAAATTTTTATGGCTTTGCAAAAGCATTTCATGAATGCCCTGCGCAAATGCAAAATTCCCTTCAAGGGTAAACGGACGAGAAGTAGCATCAGCATATTGCCCTCCTTTCTGATCACCGTTCAAATGAAAACTATTGGATGAAACAAAATTTGTAGCAAACTTTTTCAAATTAGCTGCAGCCGAATCACCATTTTGTGCTCTTGCATAAATAGAAGCGATCCACGCAAATGAATAACCAACCCATTGTCTTGTTCCCATTTTCTCAATATGACTAAGAGAGTTTTCAATAATTTTTTTTTCAACGGAATCTTCCATGTTTAATAACCCCAAAGGATGTATAGCATGTAAATGATTTTGGTGGCGATGTGAATATTCCAGATCCTGATTGATAGCAATAGTTAAGCCTGTTTCGTTTGAATTAAATTTAGGCAACGCTGACCATTGCAGTAACCAATACCTAGATTCATTTTCTCTTTTTAGATTCTCATTGACTGCCCATAACATTTCAAAAGCATTTTTAACTAATGCCAGGTCATAATTGGTCCAATTATGAAACCACGCCTTAATATTATTATCGTTATACTCCGGTGTAGAACTCAAAGGCAATTTCTTCGTGGCGCTATCGCTGGTGAGCTGATCAAGAAACTTGCAGACATCATTGATATAAGGCAAAGCTTTCTCCGTCAAAAAATTTTTATTCATACTATAGATCCATTGCCAATAAAAATGTTGGGCCAACCAGGCAGAAGTAGTCGGCGACATTGCATACTGGATCCATCCTCCCATCGGTTGACCGGAAATAGTTGAAACACCTGGCACATTTAATCCATCAATCTCAAAATATTGTTTGGTCCATCTTTTATTCTCCTCTTTTACTTTCCATAACCAATTTGTAAATCCTTCCGTAAGATCAAGATGATTGCCTGAGTAACCAGGCCAGTAACTTAATTCAGTATTGAGATCATGATGAAGATCCCCCTTCCATGGCGGCAACCTTCCATCATCTGCGGTCCATATCGCTTGTAAAGAGATCGGTGGTGTATTGCTTCTTGCAACACAACCGAACTTGTACATATCTAAATAATATTGTCTCTCCAGTATAGAATCAGGAATTGAAACAGATGATCTTTTCCAGTAATCATTCCACCAGTCAATATGTGATGGCCATCCTGTGGGTTCTTTAACCAATACATTTATTGCAGGTAGGGATGCTGGTTTATTATTGGTGATCGTCCATTCACCAATAATTTTTTTTCCGGGGAAATGATACCATTTCACCAGTACTTCATAATAATTGCTTTTCCATGTAGGTTGATGATAAAGTATGTAATCAAACCCTTTCTTCAGAGTTCCTTTTGCATAGCCAAGTCGTTCAAGACCATGCCCTGAAACACTGTTGCCTGTTTTTCCATTGCTCCCTGCATTATAATTTGGTATGATCAATTCAGGAATGAGGTCCTCATCTATATTTTCAAAACCAAAATACCCAACCTGGCGTGTTGCATGAATATAATTATTGAACTTAACTCCATTATCAAATTCTACAACGCTCAACCCGTTTGAAATATCAAGTGAAACTTTTTTTACTTTACCGATCTTATTAAGATCAAACTCAATTGCAGCTCCGGGGATCTTCGTAGGTGCCGGATATTTTTCATAAGGTTCATCTCCTATTTTCTGCACCGAATCATATTGATTCATTTTCACCTTCTCGACTACCCAATTAAATTTTAGCTTATCAATCTCAGGCATTGGCCGATCATCCCATAGATCAACCCGATCTAATGACATTCTTATTTTATTATCCTTTTGCCAGATCAATGCGCCAAGCCAACCATTACCTAATGGAATTCCTTCATCCCACCTTTTAGCCAATGTATCAAATACAAGGTTATGTTTTGTCTTAGGTTGTGCGAAAATATTTATTGAAACAAATAACAATAAGTGGAGCAGTCTTGTCAATTTTTAATTATTAATCGTTAAATACCTGCCTACCGGCAGGCAGGCTAATTCTTCTTCTCCGGTGGTTTTACAATTGTGGTGTCAGTTTCAAGAATTGGAACATAATAACCACCAGTATCTAAAGTTACGTTTGGAAAGTTACTTTTTAGTGCCTGCCATTCTGAAGCAGTGATAAATGTTTTATAAATATATATGGCTTGTAATTTTGAAAGGCCTTTCAACTGCATGATCCCATTTTCTGTCACTTTCGTTCCAACAAGATTCAGATATTGAAGGTTGATCAATGATCGTAAAGAAGCAAGTCCCTGATCTGTTATCAATGTATTGTCCAATTGCAAACGGGTAAGATTTATAAGTTGTGCTATTGGTGTCAATAAAGTATCTGAGATCTTCTTTCCGCTAAGATTTAACCAAACCAATTGCTTTTTTATAGACTGTAATAAAGCGATATCATTATAAGTTATCGAATCAACTGTTATAAAATTGACTGTTAAGTAATTACTGTTTTGTGCTACGGGTAATACCACAATACCTCTCTGCTTTAATTTTTGCAATGCTTTTTCATCTGCTTTCTCAACCATACTCTGTGGCACATCAGGCGGAATCTTTTTTACTTCCTTTTGCAATGAAAGCAGGATCGGTTTTATTTTTTCAGGCTGCTCCAGGTCTTTTGTCTTTTTATCAAACGAAGCTCCTGTTGCGATCCACCAATGTATCAATGCAATCTCATTATCTTTTAATTGTGGCTTCTCTTTTGGAGGCATATGGTCTTCCTCATTGCGTGGTAATAACAACCTTTTCATCATATCACTTTCATCAGCATTGCCCGGCTTGATCACTTCACCATCTTTTCCACCTTTTAAAATAAATTCAGGTTCATCTAATCTTAGCTTGCCTTTCTTTTTGCTTTTATTATGACAGCCATAACACTTGCTTTCAAATATTGGCTGAATTATATCTGCATACGCATTTGCTTCCTGTACATCAGCAATTGGCTTGATCTCTTTTTCGGCTGTACTATCTTTTGAAAACCCTTTAGTAAGATAATCAGATCCATGTGTAAGCGACCCGCCGAGATGACCTGTAACAAAAATTAATGGAACCATTAGAAGTATTACCCATTTGGCAAATTCATTTTCCCAACGGTTGAAGAAATATGCAATAATGGAAATAGATGCAGTTGCTATCGCAAACCATGTATGTGTATCTACCAATTCATCATCATAGTCTCCGCTTAGTGATAGTAAGTAACCGCTGATGCAGGAAAGAATGGCGCTGATCATTCCCCAGAATAACGCAATACTTATAGCAGCATGCATTGATGCATATTTCGGTTTGAGTGCAAGCAATTGAAATAATGCTGCTATCAGTAAAATACCAATCGGTAAATGGACCAGCAAAGGATGGAAGCGACCAATTAGTTCGGAGAAGTTCATCAATAAATTAATAATGAATAATTAAAAATTAATAATTGGTTAGCTATATCGTTTACGCAATAGTTGCATCATATATACATTGATCTCCCATTGGTTTGCCAGCGGTTGTCTTGTATAAGCCATGGTAGGCATATAATCCGGCGGACCGAACTCGGTTAAAAAAGTCATTCGTTCGCCGTTCTTCTTTTTTCTTTCTACAACTTTATCCCACCATGCGAGATGAGCTTTCACTGCATTCTCCCATTCCGGGGCTCTCGGATCATTTACCTGCGGGCCTTCGGGATGACCGATCCGTGCATGAATATGTTCCACTCTATCCAATGTCATATTTAATGTACCAGGCTGATCTGCCAACAAACTTTCATGCACATTACACCAATGTGATACATCGAATGTAATTTTTAAGTCAGGATACTTTTCCATGAATTGTCTTGCAACGGGAGCCGCATATAAAATTCTTGAACGATGAGTTTCATGACAAATAGTAATTCCTGTTTCTTTTGCCAGTGCAAGCGTATGCTCAATAAATTTTTTATTATCATCAAAACTAAAATGGTCCCTGCCGGAATGATTATTAATGTAAAGAGGTCGTTGAATATTTTGCTTTGCCGCTGCGTCAACCATTTTTTTATAATAGTCCAAATGTTCTTTCGGATCATTTTGCCAGCCGCCACAAAGAAATCCAACATCCAAACCATGTTTCTTTAATGCAGCAAACAACTCATCTTTTTTATCATCAGCAGGCCACCAGATCTCAATCCCGTCATAACCTTCTTTTTTTACTTTGGCGCAAAAAGTATCTGTGCTGCCATCAAAGCCCCAGTTGGTAGCCATTATTTTTAATTCGTAATTCTTATTCATGGTGAAAGAAGGTTGAGTTGCTGATGAAATTTTATCGAGAGAGGAAAACATCAATGCTGCTGTTGCAGTAGCTGATGTTTGCAAAAATTTTCTTCTGTTTGCCATTTAATAATACCATTTGTCTTTTAAGTGTTTAAAGTCAGGACCATTTTCATGAATCTTATTAATAAAATAAACACCATTATAAATATCAATAGTTTCACTAAGGCAATAAAAGATTCTATCGTCACCTTTTGAAATAAATCGAACCCCAGCCTTTTCCTTTAATGCTTTTAATTTCGAAAATTCTAATTCATTTAATTTGCCTATATGTAAGTCTAAAGAATCAAGACTATAAATTCCATCAGCCTTGAAATTCATTATTTCATTTGCTTCACCTAGAACTTGATAATTTTTATTAATAAAAATGCCATAAGATTTCTTAATTAATAATTCCTCTGTCACATACTGAACAGCAACCCCGCAGATAACAACAAGTGTCCAGAATATTTTTAGTTTAACGTTTTTTTCTTTGAAAAGGATCAAAACATATCCAACAATTGATAGAACTAATCCAGTTAAAAGAATATTTAAATAAATACTGTCTTCCCTGCTAAAAAAAATAAAACTAACAATCACCATAATGATCCCGACTAAAAGCATAATATGACGAATTGAAAATTTCATCTACGCCAATATCTCCTGGATCACTTTCCCTTTCACATCCGTTAACCTAAACGGTCTACCCTGGAATTCATAAGTGAATTTCTCATGATCAAACCCCAACTGGTTTAAGATCGTAGCCTGAATATCGAAGACTTCCAATTTCCCTTCTACTACTGTATAACCGATCTGATCTGTTTCACCATAAGTAGTGCCTCCCTTTATACCACCACCTGCCATCCACATACAGAATGCATCAGTATGATGATCTCTTCCTTTGAATGGCGCCGTTTTTCCTTCGCGGTTTTCCTGCATCGGTGTTCTGCCAAACTCACCACCCCACACTACCAATGTCTCATCCAACAAACCTCTTTGTTTAAGATCAAGGATCAGTGCGGTCATTGCCTTATCTGTCTTGCGGCATTTATTTATCATACCAATATCTACTGCTGTTTGCGCATCTGTACCATGACTGTCCCAACCCCAATCAAATAACTGTACAAAGCGAACGCCTCTTTCAACCAATCGGCGTGCAAGCAATGCATTATTGGCAAAATTTACTTCACCGGGTTTTGTACCATACATGTCATGGATATATTGCGGTTCATCATTTATATTCATCACTTCCGGCGCAGCGATCTGCATTTTATACGCCATCTCGTATTGTGAGATACGTGATAATGTTTCAGGATCTTTGTATTGTTCGTGCTGATGCTGGTTGATCTTATTGATCGCATCAATAGATGCACGACGCAGGTCACGATCCATTCCTTTAGGGTCATTTATAAATAGAACAGGGTCTCCTTCACTTCTGCATTGCACACCCTGGTATACACTCGGTAAAAATCCGCTACCCCATGCACTCTTGCCTGCGTCAGGATCATTACCGCCAGATGTCAATACAACATAGCCTGGTAAATTTTGATTCTCCGTTCCTAAACCATAGGTTACCCATGCGCCCATACTCGGACGACCCAATCGTGGTCCACCAGTATGCATGAACAATTGCGCTGGCGCATGATTAAATTGATCTGTCGTTACTGATTTTATTATTGCCACATCATCAACAATGGTTGAAAAATGCGGAAGATAATTGCTGACCCATAAGCCGCTTTCACCATGCTGAGCAAATGTTGCTTGCGGGCCAAGCAATGTTGCTTTCCCGCGAATGAATGCAAATCTTTTTCCATCTATCAAACTTTGCGGGCAATCCTGTCCGTCAAGCTTTACCAGTTCGGGTTTGTAATCGAATAATTCTAATTGTGATGGTGCACCCGCCATATGCAAATAAATAACTGACTTTGCTTTTCCCGGAAACATTGGTGGTCGCGGTGCCAAAGGATTTACCGGGTCAAATAAAATATTTGATGTTTGATGAGAGGAGCCTCTTCCGCAACTATTCAATAATGAACCCAATGCCAATGCACCCAAACCCATTGCACTTTCTTTTAAAAAATGGCGACGGGTATGTTGACGAAGCACTTCTCGTCTTGCTTCTTCAAATAATCTTTTGTTATGTAATTCGTCTCGGGTCATTTATAATTATGTTATCAGCTTTTGTAATTTTTATCATCGTCCGTTGTGTCACTCACTTGTACGTTCTTGAATTCTATTCATCTTTTTGTTGAACCCCTACGGGGTTCTTATAAAAACATACATCTGTTACCCCGGGTTTCACCCGGGGCTACCAACATATTGCTCCTACGGAGCAATGAATATTCTGATAATAAAGAGCCTTTCAAATTAAAAATGCTGATCAAATCTAAGTTCCCCCTTTAGGGGGACAGGGGGCTTATATTTTCGTCACCACTTCATCCAAATTCAAAATAGCATTACAAACAACTACCAACGCCGCCGTTTCCGGGTTATTATGTTCATCATTCACCCCTATCATTTCACAAGCCTTTTCCTTATCCGAATTAAATTTTTGCAATGCATTTTTATATAAGGCTGATAATATCGCCAGGTCTTTATTATCTGCTGCATGGCCAGTTGCTAATTCATACCCTCGCTTTATTTGATCATTGACATTTCTACCAGTTTCTTTTTGCAGGCGATATGCAAAGTTTCTTGCCATTTCAATATAAGCAGAATCATTTAAAGTAACCAATGCCTGCAATGGTGTATTTGTTCTTATCCTTCTTGCCGTGCATATTTCTCTTGATGTTCCATCAAATGTGGTCATTGAAGGATAGGCGGCAGTTCTTTTCCAGTAAATATATATGCCACGCCGATATTGATCTTCTCCCTTGCTTTGTTTCCATTGTGCCGGGCTATAAGGTGAATTCCATATCCCTTCCGGCTGAAAAGGCATTACACCGGGGCCATACATTTTATTACTCAACAAACCGCTAATACATAAAGCCTGGTCCCTCACCTGCTCTGCAGATAATCTTACTCGTGGTCCTCTTGCATAATATTTATTATATGGATCTTTTTGAAGCAATTCATCATTTACATTTGATTGCTGCCTGTAAGTAGCAGACATTACCATTTCTTTTATCATCCTTTTTATGCTCCAATTATAATCATTCATAAACTGCCATGCCATCCAGTCGAGCAGTTCTTTATGTGTCGGAGTCATTCCCTGCGATCCAAAATCTTCCAGTGTTTCTACAATTCCATTTCCAAAAATTTGTTCCCATAACCGATTCACCATTGTTCTTGCTGTTAAAGGATGCCTTTTATCAGTCAACCACAATGCAAGATCCAACCTGTTCTTTCTTCCATTTTTTTGAATAGGTTGAAATAATTTCGGAACATCTGGTTCTACTTTATCTCCTTTCACCAGCCAATTGCCTCTCTCAAAAACATTTGATTCTCTTGTTAGGTCAGTTGAGTTCTCAAACATGACCGGCGTTGTCTTTACCGGCTTATTCAACAATCTCATGAAACTGCTGTAAGTACTGTCATATCCCGGATTGTTTTTCCCCGGAAATGGTTGTCCAAAATAAAACCAATCAAGTATCAATGAGGTAAAATCTTCTTTCTCTAATTTTTTACTGAAATAAGAAAAATACAGATCATGTTTACCAGTTACAGGTTCAACATCTACACCAAAGATCTTGCTTTCACCTTTTGTTTCCGGCACATTGATCACTTTCCATACTGGTCCATTCAGGCTATCAAGATGAATTGTCCAAACACCATCTTTGGGATAGCCTTTGTACCTGAATAAAAAATAAGTTTTATCTGAAAGATTGACTTCTTTCATTCTGAAAGTTGACCGTTTTCTTATTACCAGCCGTTTAGTGTCTCTTAATTCACAGTTATCATATTTATCTGTGCTTTCAAAGGAAATGATCGAGGGTTCCCATGTTTTTAATAATGCATAGTATTTTTTTGCTTCTGCACTTGTTGCATTTTGGAAAAGCCATTCTTTTATTCGCAATGCTTCAATGCTGTCCTCTTTTTCATAATGACGAAGCAATGGATAATCTTCTTCTGAATCAACATCACGGCTATTATTAAAAAATGCCATGAACTTATAATATTCATCGTGACGAATAGGATCATAAGGATGACTATGACATTGTACGCAACCAAATGTTGTACTCATCAGCCCGGTCCATGTTGTATTTACCCTGTCCAGCACAGCTGCCGTTCTGTATTCTTCATTATCTGTTCCGCCTTCGTCATTGGTAACTGTATTGCGATGAAAGCCGGTAGCAATGTATTGTGCATCGGTAGGATCTGGTAAAAGATCACCCGCTAGTTGCTCCATTAAAAATTTATCGTACGGTTTATCTTCATTAAATGCATTGATCAGCCAGTCGCGATAAGGCCAGATATTTCTACCCGGATCTTTTTCAAAACCTTTTGTATCGGCATAGCGGGCAAGGTCAAGCCACATCGATGTCCATTTTTCGCCATATCTTTTTGATGAAAGCAGATTGTCGATAAGATTTTCGTAGGCCTTATCACTATTATCATTCAAATATTTTTTTGCAATACTTTCTTCTGCAGGCATGCCAATGAGATCAAGACTTGCCCTTCTTAATAAAGTTGGTTTATCTGCTTCAGGAGATGACTTTAATTTTTCTTCATCTAATTTTTGATAAATGAATTGATCGATCTCGTTTCTTACCCATTTATTTTTTATTTCCGGTAGTTTCGGTTTTTTTACAGGAACATACGCCCAATGCTCGCCCCACTCAGCACCCTGCTTTATCCATTTTCTTAAAGTTGAAATTTCTTCCTTTGTGAGCGGCTCATGTTTGTAAGGCATCCTTTCGTCAGGATCATTATTAGTTATCCTTCTTATCATTTCACTTTTTCCGGGATAACCGGGTACAATAGGATACTTTCCTGACTTTGCTGGTTTCAATGCATCTTCCCTGAATAATAAACTGAAATTTGATTTTGCTTTAACGCCACCATGGCAGGCAATACATTTTTTATTGAAGATGGGTTTAACCTGTGTATTGTAATCTATCTTTTCTGAACTGCTTGAAAAATAATAGATCAAACCACCGACTATTATCAAAGTAAATATTACAAGAAATCTTTTTATAGGAAGCATCGTTTAGGGCAGCATTTAAGATTCTTAAAGTTAAGAAGTTTGCCTTGCAATGGTCTTCAGGACGGTGTCAAATAAGGGAGATTTTTTATTCTCTCTTCTAAAAACGAAGAATTCAGGATTTATTTTTCCAACAGACTCTCATCAATTAAATATGCCGCCACTCTGTTCACATTATCATTTCCTTTGCGGTCGATCATATAAACCTTAAATGAAGTAATTGTTTTAACAGGGAAAGTAAGAATTCGTCTTCTGCCAATGGTTGTCCCGGTAATTTCACCCATTTTCTGATCATTATTAAATAACGCAATTTTAAAACGCTCAATACTCTGGCCAAGATGAATAGCTTCACGCAAAACAATACAGTTTACAGCAGTTGCTTTTGCAAGTTGTATAGTAAAACCCTGTTGATTGATCCCGTACACATAACCTTTCTTATCTAAAGCATGATAACTGATAGAGTCTTTTAAAAATGCATCTTCATTTATTTCCCAATATGCTTTAGCATCCAACAATAAGTTATTATTGAAATTCTGATCTCTTAATTTCTTAAATGCCATCAATGCCACGGAATCGTTTTCATTGATCAAACCCCTTCTGTCTGGCGGCACATTTAATAAAAGATTTGAACCACGACCAACAGATTTTAAATAGAGATCGAATAACTGTTCACCACTCTTCACTTTGCTATCTTCATTTGCATGCCAAAACCATCCCGGCCTGATGCTCACATCACACTCTGCCGGTATCCAGGTTTTTCCAAATGCATTGCCGGTGTTTAATGTATCGGTTGATGGGGCCCCTGCTCCCGCAGTATATCCTGCAGTATCGAGATAATTCCAGTTTGTTTTTCCGGCAATTCCTTTTTCATTTCCCACCCATCTTATATGCGGACCCACATCGCTGAACACTACTGTATTTGGAGAAAGTGTCTTCACGGTTTTCTTAAATCTGTCCCAATCATAAACTTGTTTTTTTCCATTCGGACCTTCACCATTAGCACCATCCCACCATAATTCCCAAATGGGCCCATAATTTGTAAAGATCTCTTTCATCATATTTACAAATACATCATTGTATTGCGGCGTTCCGTATTTTGGATGATTACGATCCCATGGAGAAATATATACACCGAATTTTAAACCGTACTCCTTACACGCCTGTGATAATTCTTTCAACACATCACCTTTCCCATCCTTCCATTTACTTTCACGAACTGTATGCGTGGAATATTTACTCGGCCATAAGCAAAATCCATCATGATGTTTTGCAGTGATGATCACTCCTTTTGCTCCCGCCTGTTTAGCAATTCTTACCCACTGCCTGCAATCGAGATCAGTTGGATTAAAAATATCTTCCGGTTCATCACCATGACCCCATTCTTTATCAGTAAAAGTGTTTGGCCCAAAATGAAAAAAGAAATAATATTCCATTTCATGCCAGGCAAGCTGCTGCTTTGTTGGTAAAGGTGTTTTACTTACCTGTGCCCGGAGAGTTACGGAAAAAAAGAAAAGCAACAAATAAAAAAATATTTTTTTCATTTCTTAAGTACAGATTTTGTTTCTGGTGAAATAGGATGACTTGCTTTATATGTAACTCCTAAAAGTTTTGCAATAGTTTGTGCAAACTGATCCTGGAATAACTGAACATTATTCTTTTGTTCGCCGGATGAAGGAATGTTGGAGCCCATTACTGCAAACCAAATTTGATAGGCATCAGCGATCCCACTACCATGATCTCTCCATTCCTCTTTATTTATATCCCCTCTACCATGATCGGTAGTAATAAATATGGCCGTTTTATTTTTATACTGTGGGTCACTTTGCACAAAAGTCCATATCTCCTTTATCCATTTGTCCACCAAATGAGCAGCATCAAGATAAGAACGGTAATAACCATGATGAGCCCATTCGTCGGTTTCACCATAAGAGATATAAAGTACTTTTGGTTTTTTTGTTTTTAAATATTCAAGCGCAGCATAATGTGTAAATACATCAAGGCATTCTGCATTACCAAATGGCCGATATGAATCCTGCATCATTGTATTTATTAATTTCTCATTTAGTGTAGGATTTTTTCCGCCAATCGTATCAAATGCAGAAAAAACCGGGAGGCCACTTCTTTGCTGATTTAATATCCTGTCAAATGCATCCCACGCACCGAATGCGGCCACTCTATTTTTAAACTTTGCTTGTTGATTTAAAAACTCCAGTACCGTAACATGAGGATTGGGTGGAAATTCATTTGAGTCGATCGTTGAATCTGCAAAACCGGTCATGATCTCACTATATCCCGGGTAGCTGAACCAATGAGGATTTGCATTATTGACTTTATTATCGAGTTTCCTGTTACCATAGATCTGCCCGTGATTGGCAATTGTATTCCAGAAAAATGGCATTAATTTTTTTCTTCTTTCGTTTTCATTATTGTTCCAGTATTTTTCAAAAATATAACTGCTGTCGTCCTGGTTAAATTTAGAATTATTGGCGATCGCCGAATCCATTCCTTTAAACACTTCCTGCCAGCGAAAACCATCGGTTGTAATTATAATTATGTTCTCGGCTTGTTGTGCCCGAATAGAATTGACTAACAAGAAAAGAAAAAAAAGTATTAATATCTTTTTCATAGTCTTTAAATAATTCTTATAATGACCTGTCAAGATGAGTGTAGCCGCCATCCACATAAATTAATTGTCCGGTTGTATGACTTGATCTTTCAGAAAGAAGAAATACAACCATATCAGCGATCTCTTCAGCAGTTGTCATTCTTTTCCCCAATGGAATTTTATCAGTGATCGATCTTAATTTTTCTTCCGGGTTTGGCAAAGTCTTTATCCATTTTTCATAAAGTGGTGTATAGCATTCAGCAACGATCACTGCATTTACTCTTATTCCATATTTTAATAATTCAACCGCCCATTCTCTTGTTAATGCATTACGGCCACCATTAGAAGCAGCATACGCCGAAGTATTTCCCTGTCCTGTTTCGGCAACCTTGCTACCAATATTAACAATGGCACCTTTACTTTTTATCAATTCAGGCAAAGCATGATGAGCCATCAAATAATAATGCACAACATTTTTATGAAGCGATGCAATGAAGGCTTCATAATTTCCTTTTTCCAATCCTATACCATCATTAACGCCAGCATTATTTACCAACCCGTCAATTCTTCCAAATTTTTCTATCGTTACCCTAATGGCATTTTCGCATGCTTCCGGATGAGTAAGTTCAGCAGTTAGACTGAAGCCAGCTCCAACTTCTTTAATGATCGCATCATTATCATTTGCATCACGGCCAACAACAACGGGTATTGCATCTTCTGCAGCTAACGATTTGGTAATCCCAGCCCCAATACCTTTGGCTCCACCTGTAACAATGATCACCTTACCTTTTAAATTCAAATTCATGCTTATAAATTATAAAATGAAATTGCATTCTCACCAAGCACTTTCAACCTATCTTCTTCAACAAAATTTTCCATGTATTTCTCCAACAAACTTTTCCATTGCACATAAATTCCAGAAAGTAACATAACAGGCCAATCACTTCCAAACATTAAACGGTCTGCACCAAATGCTTCAAACACTGTATCAAGGTATGGATAAAAATCAGCGGCACTCCATTGCTTCCATTTTGTTTCCGTGAATAATCCCGAAAGCTTGCAGTAAACATTAGGATGCTGTGCCATTTCTTTCATTAAAATCCTCCATTCATCAATATTCTTTTTCCCAATATCTGGCTTTGCACAATGATCAATTACAAATTTTTGTTTTGGAAATTTTGAAACAAATTCTAATGCCGGCTTCAATTGATAATGATAGATAAGAATATCATACGTGTAATTAAAAGGTACTAAAGCCCTGATGCCATTTTGAAAATCTTCTTTTAATAAAAAATCATCAGGTTCAGATTGCACTACATGACGCCAGCCTTTGATGCTATTATACTGTGAAAAGAATTGAAGTCTTTCTTCGACGTTTTTACTTTGCAGGTTGGTCCATCCAACAACTCCTTTTATTTCAGGATGTGTTTTTGCAAGCTCAACCAAAAAATGTGTTTCATATTCGCTCTGTCCTGCCTGAACCGCCACACAACCATCAACGCCGTTTCTTTTAAGTGTGGGTATTATATGCGCAGGTAAATGATCCTGCTTCAGGATCTTCATATCATCGGTGATCCAAGCATCTCTTTTCTTATCATACTTCCAAAAATGTACATGTGTGTCAATGATCATGGTAGTTCAAATATTTTATCCATCAAGAGCCATTTCTCACCGGTTTTTGCCCATGGCAATGCCTGTTGAAATTTCCACATTAGATTTTCCCATTCCTGAACTTTGGGATTTGTTGCATCCATCGTCGCTTTCTTTTCAAAACTAAAATCTTCATTCGCTTCTATGATCATAAACATCCTGTTGCCCGTACGATAAATATCTAACACTTCTATGCCAGACATTTTAATACTCTTGATTATTTCCGGCCAAACATTTTTATGATAATCCTCATATTCAGCGATCAATTTGGTATCCTCCTTCAGATCCAATGCAAGACAAAACCTATTCATTAGTTTAATGATTTATTCTTTATAGGCTACTGCTTTCTGCCTGCTACTCCCCAAACCATGGATACCTAATTCCATCACATCACCTGGTTTTATATACACTGGTTCTGGTTTCTGCCCCAGTCCTACGCCTGCCGGTGTTCCGGTTGAAATAATATCCCCGGGCAATAAGGTCATGAATTGACTTAAATAAGAAACAAGATGCGGGATTTTAAAAACAAGATTCTTTGTATTACCATCTTGCATCATCGTTCCATTTACAGTTAACCAAAGCCGCAGATCATTTACATCCGTTATTTCATCTGGCGTTGCCAAAAAAGGTCCAAGCGGCGCAAACGTATCACAGCTTTTTCCCTTTACCCATTGACCAGCTCTTTCTAATTGAAACTCTCGTTCGCTGTAATCATTGTGCAAAAGATAACCCGCTACATAATTTAATGCAACAGCTTCATCAACATAAGATGCTTTTTTACCAATAACAAATGCAAGTTCAACTTCCCAATCAGTCTTTTTACTGTTTTTGGGAATAACAAGATCATCGTTTGGTCCAACAATAGCAGTAGTCGCTTTAAAAAAGATAACTGGCTCAGGAGGTAGCTGCATTTTACTTTCCGTCGCATGATCAGAATAATTCAAACCAATGCAAATGATCTTGGAAGGTCTTGCAATTGGTGGACCAAGACGAATATCTCTTGAAATTTCTTTCAAAGTTTTTTCACTAATAATTGTTTTGAGCAATGACAGACCATCAGTCTCAAAAAACTTTTCATCATAATCATGAATGTATTCGGAAACGTCAAACCAGATGTCATTAATAATAACACCAGGTTTTTCCTTGCCGGCTTCACCAAAGCGAATCAGTTTCATCTGTAGTTTTTATTTTAGATCCAATTGAATAATAGTGTCAATATCATCCAGCACAACTCCATCTATATAAATAAAAGTTCCTTCAGGCTGTTGTTTGAATTTTATTTCCTTATTCCCGTTCAATAAAAAAGCTTTTGATATCTTTTCTTTTAATTCAGGAATAAAAATAAAAGCAGGATTGTCTGGCTTACTGAGAATGTGCATATAAACCATTTTATTTTTTATGGTCATCGTTCCCCAATCCTTGGGCGGAATTATGTTCCCTCTTGTTCCATAAATAGTTTGTCCATTTTTCTCCATCCATTTACCAACTGCTTTTAAAGTGTCGGCAAATTCTGGTTGAATAGTTCCATCGGGCATCGGACCAACATTCAGTAAAAAGTTTGCATTATAACCTGCCGCCTTCACTATGTATTGAATTACTTTTTTTACTGACTTATAATTCCTGTCAGTGATATTAAAACCCCAGCTGTCATTCATTGTCTCACAAGTTTCTAATGGCAATACAGAAACTGATGCGCCGCCGAATCCGGTTGTATTATGTCCGGGCAGATCTTTTTCAAAAGCCTGAAAATCCTCACCGGGAATTGGAGCCAAATGATGATTATTACTGATCAAACATGCCGGTTGTAGGCTGTGAATGAGTTTATATATCTCATCATAATGCCAGTTTACTTTTGATACTTGTCCTTTATCATGATCATTATCCAACTGATCCCAATGTCCATCAAACCAAATCCCTGATATTTCTCCATAGTTGGTGAGAAGTTCAGTTAATTGTGCCTTCATAAACTTCACATAGTTTTCCCAATTACTTTTCTCTGTTCTTCCTGTTCCCTTGCCTGTTCTCCCGGTCTCATACTGATAATCGCTGCGATACCAATCAAGCAATGAATAATAACAGAAAAGCTTCATGCCTTGTTTATGACATTCATCGGCAAGCTGCTTCAATGCATCTTTGTGATAAGGTGTGTTTGTTATCTTCCAGTCAGATTGTTTTGTATCCCAATTGCTGAATCCATCATGATGGCGGGTAATAAACGTGATGTATTTCATTCCAGCGGCTTTCGCTATCCCTACCCATTTAGCGGCATCAAAGTTCTGGGGGTTAAAAATTTGTATTAGCCTTGTATATTCATCCACTTTAATATTCTTAATATTCATTACCCATTCGCCTGCACCAAGTACACTTGATGCACCCCAATGAATGAACATACCAAATTTATTATCTTGAAATTGTTTCCTGGCTGCAAGATTTTCAGATGTAGGTGTATATTCAGATTGCGCTTCTGCTAAAGAAACATTTGTCATGAATAGTACAACAAATAAGAATTTATACATTGTTATTATTCTTTGTGTGTTAAATTTCCTCTTAATCCTTGTAATCATATTAATCGTGGTTCTAATTATTGAGTTTAACAAACCCGCCATCAACAAGGTAATCACATCCCGTAATAAAAGAGGCTTCATCACTGCAGAGATATAATGCAAGTGCTGCAACTTCATCTGGCGTTCCCATTCTACCAATCGGCTGCGTCTTTGAAAGTTTCTCAAACATCTCTTCTTCTTTACCAGGATATGTATTTTTTAAAAACCCGTCTACAAATGGCGTATGCACTCTTGCCGGTGAAATAGAATTGCAGCGAATGTTTTCCTGTAAATAGTCCTTTGCAACACTTAATGTCATTGCCATCACTGCTCCTTTTGTTGTGCTGTACGCAAACCTATCAGGTATACCAACATGTGCTGCGACAGATGCCATATTGATAATACAACCCCCGCCGTTTTTCTTTAATTGATGTATTGCGGCATGAATACAATTATAAACGCCTTTTACATTTACCGACATTACCCTATCGAAATCTTCTTCTTTAGTATTATCCGCCTTACCTATATGGGCAATGCCAGCATTATTGATAAGGATATTAGTTGCGCCAATGCTTTCAAAAATTGCAAGCACTTCGTTCTGGTTTGCAACATTGCATTTTTGCACAAAGACTTTACCGTCATTTTTTTTGATCTCATGGGCAGTTTCATTTGCACTGTCAGTATTCCATTCTAAAATATGAACAGTGGCGCCCTGCTTTGCAAAAAGTTTTGCAATAGCTTTCCCGATACCACTACCGCCACCAGTGATCACTGCAATTTTGTTATTAAGACGAAACATTTATTTGTTTTATTTTATAACCTCGCCATGCAAACCATGCTACTGCAATAAAGCAAAGTAAAGGTATGATATAGGCTTTTTGCATGCTGCCGGTATAATCGGAAATTGCTCCCATCAATACCGGGGCTAATGCACCACCAACAATTGCCATGACCAGTAACGAGGATGCCATTTTTGTTTCTTCACCCAATTCTTTTATACCCAAAGCAAAAATTGTCGGGAACATGATCGACATAAAAAATGGAACGGCTGCAACTGCATAAACAGCAACCTTGCCATGTGTATTTAATGCGATAACAAGTAAAAGAATACTGATGACTGCATATATGAGCAATAGCTTTTGCGGTTTAATAAACTTCATAAGGAATGTTCCTGCAAAACGACCAACCATAAATCCGACCATGGCGATCGATCCCCATAAATAAGATGCTGGCTTTTCACCCAGGTCCATTACCTGTTTTGAAAAACGTATAAAGAAACTACCTACTCCAACCTGAGCACCCACATAAAAGAATTGTGCAACAACCGCCCAACGCACATGAGGATGACGCAGGACTGATAATGAAAAACCTGTATGTGCATCAGCTGAATCTGACTCTTTTACTTCTGGTAATTTGGTTAAAAGAAAACCGATAGTAACGATGACCACAACCGCTGCAATTATTAAATAAGGAATTTTTACAGTGTCAGCCTCCGATTGCAAGTATGCATTGAGTGTCCCATTCGCAGCCATTTGATTCAGCTCTTCTTTTGTATGCTCAACTCCGGATAAAATAAATTTACCGCCGATAAGCGGAGCTACAAATGCCCCAACCCCATTAAATGATTGCGCAAAATTTAATCGCTGTTCCGAAGTTTCTTTCGGCCCTAATATTGAGATGTATGGGTTCGCAACAGTTTCAAGAAAGGTAGCACCAGAAGCAAGTATGAATAATGCTGCAAGAAATAAACCGAATGTTCTACCTGATGCTGCAGGTATGAATAATAATGCACCTGCTGCATAAAGACATAATCCAATTATAATTCCTTTCTTATATCCATATTTATGCATCACTAATCCTGCCGGAATGGCAATAGAAAAATAACCAAGATAAACAGCAAGATCAATGAAAGATGATTGTGTATCGCTAAGCTGGCAAGCTTTTTTTAAGTGAGGGATCAGTATGGGATTTGTATTATGCAAAAAAGCCCAGAGAAAAAAAAGACTGGTGACAAGTATAAAAGCAAAAAGAAAAGAGTTCCTGGTTTGATTCATATAGCTGGTTGATTAATGAAATAATAAAGCCGCTGGTATCACTTCTTTCTTTCCGCCTTCTGATTGCATAGAAACTTTTAATGAATTGCCGCCGCCACTATCAAAGTAAAGAACTTTTATTTTATGATAACCTTTTTTCAACGCTGCTTTCCCGTTTTTCTCTACGTTGCCATGATCGCCATCATTATTCACTATTTCTTCATCATCTATATAAAGCATGCTGCCATCATCTGAATCAGTAAAGAAAGTATAAATGCCATCTTTCTCCACTTTAATATAGCCAGTGAATTCAAATGCAAACTTATCAGTGCGTTGCTTCTTATTATTTGAAAGTATATCTGCTATACCAGTTGATGTTGGATTATTATTAATAGAACTCAGATCAATTTTTCCTTTTGGTTCAAAATATCGATATGCGATACCGGGTTTTGCATTTGAAGGCTTTATTGCATTCTTCCATTCATATGTTTTTATTTCTTTTGTGGATATAGCACTTGGAATTAGTTCCTGAGAACTTTCAGATGAACCGCCCTTCATTGTAACGGCTTTTATGGTCATTGTTTTTTCTGCCATAAACGGACCTTTATATAAAATAGATGACCGATCCGGATTGGACCCATCAGTCGTATAATAAATTACATTTGTCATATCTGCATTCATGATCACAGTTGGCTTCATTACATTCTTTGAATAATCGGCCTTTACTTCTGGTTTTGATGCGTATCTGCCAAAATTTTCGATCTTCACTACATAAGCATAAGGTGATCTTATCTTGTTAGGATTATATTCCGGTAAACTGATCTCAACATTTGCTCCCGTTTGTTTCCATTGCAAATTTTCTTTTGTAGAAAGAAAACTGATCTTAGCTTCCGCCGACAGCGTTACATCTTTTAAAACAAGTTTTCTATTATCAGGATACTTTGGAAAAATGGCGAATAAATTATTGCTTGTGGGTTTGTAAGTATAAAAAACTTCTTTTACTGCATAACCGGGATCAGGCTCAACAGTCAGCTTTAACATAGCATCACCTTGACCTTTCCAATCTTTCTTTCCATCACTCCATTGAAATGGCGTTTTCCATTTTCTTGTATTGTAGATCGCCTCTCCGTTTATATTCAACCATTCTCCCATTTCCAATAAACGTTCCTGCATGATCGGTGGAATTTTCCCATGCTCATCAGGACCGATATCCAGTAAAAAATTTCCTCCACGACTTACTTTATCAATTAACGCAATTACCAATGACTGGGTAGAATTATAATCCCAGGCATCTTCTTCACGATTATAACCATAGCTATATCCCATACCGCGGCTTTCTTCCCAATCATGATCTTCAAAATCAAGATTAGGTTGATACTCGGGTGTATAAATGCCACCATGATTAAAACGAACTCCCGCACCCCAGCGATCATTCACTATCACTTTATCTTTTACCGGGCTTTCATTGTATAACCATGAGAGAAATTCCTGGCTCTTCCATGTTTCAGCCGGCGCATCCCAATCTCCATCTGTCCAAAAAACTTCCGGCTGATAATTATTGATGAGCTCTTTCATTTGTGGCCATACATGTTCAGTTGCATATTTCTTCGGATCACTTTTCCAAAGAGGATTGAACCATTCGTACAATGAATAATACATTCCCGCATGCACAGAAGTTTTACGAACCGCTTTAAAAAGATCACCGATCAGGTCTCGTTTGGGACCAATATCTTTTGCATTCCATGGAAAGGCCCACGTTTTATTGGCGTTTTGATTTGGCCATAATGTAAACCCGTCATGATGTTTTGATGTAAGCACAATATATTTTGCTCCGGATGCCTCGAACAATTTTGCCCAATCATCAGGATTAAATAATTCCGCTTTGAAATCATTGGCAAGATCATAATAAGTCCTGTTTCCAAATTTTGCTTTGTGAAACTTTTGTCTTGCCGTGTCTGTTGTTTGCAAACCTTGCTGGTACCATTCTGCATAACTTCCTTTTGTACTCCAGCCCGGTACTGAATAAACGCCCCAATGAATAAAGATGCCAAATTTTGAATCCTTGAACCATTGTGGTGTAGGACGTTTATCAAGCGATTCCCAATTTGGCTGATAGGTTTGTGCTGATAAATTAATCGTTAAACACAACAAGCAAAATGCACTAAGATTTTTCATAAAACAATGCTGAGATTTGGCGCTAAAAGTAAAGTATTGGCCTGAACCAATCTAAAATTGACGCAACCGTTTGCCGCATTGACTTACCTTTGCGCCGATATTTCAAAATCAAATAAATTATATGGACTACAGGATAGAAAAAGATACAATGGGAGAGGTAAAGGTTCCGGTGGATGCGTATTATGGGGCGCAAACTCAACGCAGTATAGATAATTTTAAGATAGCACAAGATATCAATCGCATGCCCAAGGAGATCATAAAAGCTTTCGCTTATTTAAAAAAGGCGGCAGCCATTACAAATCTTGAAGCTGGTGTTTTACCCAAAGAAAAATCTGACCTGATCGGAAAAGTCTGTGATGAAATATTAGAAGGAAAGCTTGATGCATATTTCCCATTGGTAGTTTGGCAAACAGGAAGTGGCACACAAAGTAATATGAACGTAAACGAAGTAGTGGCTTATCGTGGTCATGTGATCAATGGAGGAAACCTTTCCGACAAAGAAAAATTTTTACATCCCAATGATGATGTAAATAAATCGCAATCTTCAAATGATACTTTCCCGACTGCCATGCATATTGCTGCTTATAAAATTTTAATTGAAACAACGATCCCGGGAATTGAAAAGCTAAGAAATACACTAGCAGAAAAAAGTAAACAGTTCATGAAAGTGGTGAAGATCGGCCGTACGCATTTTATGGATGCTACTCCACTTACAGTTGGACAGGAATTCAGTGGTTATGTTTCTCAATTAGACCATGGATTAAAAGCAATTAAAAACACCCTATCACATTTAAGTGAATTGGCTTTGGGTGGAACCGCAGTTGGAACTGGCATAAATACACCGGCTAGTTATTCCGAGAATGTTGCAAAGCATATTGCAAAACTTACCGGCTTGCCATTCGTTACTGCCGAAAATAAATTTGAAGCATTGGCTGCGCATGATGCGATCGTGGAAGCACATGGTGCATTAAAAACAGTTGCAGTGAGCTTAATGAAAATTGCAAATGATATCCGGATGCTTTCAAGCGGCCCACGCAGTGGCATTGGAGAAATTTTTATTCCTGATAATGAACCCGGATCTTCGATCATGCCAGGGAAAGTAAATCCAACACAATGCGAAGCGTTGACAATGATCGTTGCACAAGTGTTGGGTAATGATGTGGCAATTAATATTGGCGGTGCTACCGGTCATTTTGAGTTGAATGTTTTCAAACCAGTTATGATCTATAATTTTCTGCATAGTGCAAGATTGATCGGTGATGGCTGTGTTTCTTTTAATGATAAATGTGCAGTCGGGCTTGAACCCATTGAAGCAAATATTAAAAAGCATGTTGATAATAGCCTGATGCTGGTAACAGCATTGAACACAAAAATTGGCTATTATAAAGCGGCAGAAATTGCACAAAAAGCACACAAAGAAGGAACAACATTAAAAGAAATGGCAGTGAAATTGGGTTATGTTACTCCTCAGCAATTTGATGAATGGGTAAAACCAGAAAATATGGTTGGAAAACTCAATTAAAAAGAAAATTAAGAAAATATACGTTGACAAGCGGGGTAGATTTCCCCGCTTTTTATTTAAAAATTACCTATGAGTCACACCATAAAATTTATAATTTAACGTTTCCAATATGCTATGAAACTTTTACTTAAAAATCCATCCACTATGAAAAGCCAAGGCCAGCCCAACTTTTATTTTTCCGCCTATCCACTTAAGGTTATAAAAGAACAGGAATCTGAAAAAAAATCTTACCTCCATATTTATACAAATCCTAAAAGCAAAAAGAAATATGCAGAAGGTTTGAAGATTCTTCCGATGGTCAATCCTTATTCTAAAAAGGACGAGGTGAGATTGTTACAAAATTTAAATAAACAAAACCAGCCGGACAATGTAGAAGAAAGAGATAGTGATTGGTTTGCCAGTTATGAATAAAACCCTGAGCTAATAAAACAAAAAGTCCCGCACCAGCGGGACTTTCTTGTATAAAATCTTTGATCAATAAATAACCAGCCTTCTTACATCCTGCTCGTATTGTAAAGCGTTTAAATTATCATACAGGTCCTGCTTAATAAGGCCTTTGTCTTTTGCATAATAAGAATCAAACCATCCTACAAGTGTCCAGCTTGTTCCTGCCTGTTGTTTTAACTCCTGTTTTACCTGGATAACATTCGTGTAATTTGTTGAGCCAATCATAAGGTTTCCATTTTGTTGAACAATAGTAAATTCCCATCTTAAAGTAGCCGTAAAAGGCGGAGCTGGTGCTGGTGGTGCAATTTGTCCTGTAAATGGAAGCGACTGCCAGGTACCACCAACAGCCTGGTTATCTTTCAGAAAAGTATATTCCATCCATAGTGGAGCAGTCATGCCAACATATGAACCCATATCGATCCACTCAAAATAATCAGCACCGGATCTTCTGTAATAACTCGCATATTGATCAGTAAGTGTTGAATCAAACCCTGGTGTAGTACCATAGGTTGACATAAAAATATTGTACGTATTTCCGATTGCTGAAAGAGTTTGCGGAATAACTTTTGTTAATAATGAATCATTAAAAACATCATCAAACTGGTAACTCCAGTTGCTGTTCGTAGTACGTGGAAAATAATCTGAGATGGCAACCGCTGTAGTAGTACATTGAAATGTACAAGTCGCGGCTCCGCCAGTTACTGTAAATGTATGTGTGCCCGCAGCTGTTGGTGTCCCACTTCCTAATAATGTAATTGTTTGGGCTCCTGTTGTTGCAAATGTTCCTGTCCCACTAAATGTAATTCCATTGACGGCAGGTGAGGTCGTTACGCTCCAGGTACCAACAGTAGTTACATTTACATTAAGTGTAATTGTATTTGAACTAGTAAGTGCTGTTCCTGCTACATAAGTACCTACCGGTGTTGCTCCGGTACAAGCTATTGTAAATGCGGCGCTACCTCCCGCTGGTGGCGGCGGGGCTGTTACAGTAACAGTAAAATCGCA
The DNA here is from genome assembly GCA_035318985.1 of Chitinophagaceae bacterium. Taxonomy (GTDB): domain Bacteria; phylum Bacteroidota; class Bacteroidia; order Chitinophagales; family Chitinophagaceae; genus VBAS01. The sequence goes on along the minus strand of DATHDP010000005.1, from coordinate 16,144 downwards.
AACAGTACCATTATATGTTACCCTAAAATTATTCGTACCTATGGCTAATGGCTTCGCACCACCAGCCAGGCGTACAGTTTGTGTACCTGTAGCTGAAAATGAGCCAGTCCCTCTAAAATAATATCCGTTAACTGTATCCGAAGAGATTACATAAGTACCTACGGTATCAACCTTTACACTCACATCAACATAATTTGAAGATTTAATAGCAGTGTCTTTCATATAAGTGCCTGAAACAACAGCTCCAAGGCAATTACCAGAAGCATCAACTGAAAGTGAACCTACAGAAGCCGTAGAAGTCCCTTGTTCAAAACTTGTCTCCTTTTGACAAGCCATGAAAATGACTGAGGTAACGATCAGCAAAGACGAGATTTTAATTAAAGTCTTCATGAGGTGATATTTGGAGTATGAAAATAATGTTTTTTTCTCATTGTGTGGGTGAGACTTGTGCTAAACGGAATGGTTTACTGTACCTGCACTTTATCACTAATATCTGCACTGGTTTCAATAGATGCGAAAGTTTCCTCCGTCTTTTTTCGTTTGAAAAATCGCTTTTGAAATAGCAAAAGAGTAATGACACCCACAGAGATAGATGCATCTGCAATATTGAAGATCGGGCTAAAGAATTCAAACTGTTCACCGCCCCAGAACGGAACCCATTTTGGAAGCGTGGTATCAAAAATGGGGAAGTAAAGCATATCTACCACGCATCCATGTAAAAAAGATGAGTAACCGTTGGTAGAAAGAGAAGCAATTCCGGAATATGACTGGTAGTCTTTTATTGCCGGAACGAAGACATAACCTTTATCGAAGATCATTCCGTAAAACATACTATCAATAAGATTGCCTAATGCACCGGCATAGATTAGCGATGCGCAAACAATAAACCCTTTGTGATAATGATTTTTTACAATTCTACCCAGGTACCATGTACCGAAAATGACAGCAGCAAGTCGAAAAAGAGTCAGAACAATTTTACCGGTTTCATTCCCAAATTTCCAACCCCATGCCATGCCAGGGTTTTCAATAAAATGCAGGTGAAACCATGGTGTAATTTCATTAGCCTCACCAAAATGATAATTCGTTTTAATCCAAACTTTTAAAACCTGATCTATGATGATTATTATGGCAATAATTAAGATTACATGCTTGAGTTTCACCAATTAGGATTTAGTGGGCAAATATAAGCAGAATGGGGGAAGGCTCTAAGTCAAATAAGTCATAAATGTCATTCCAATAATTTGCAATTAAAGCTTATTCCTCATAATAAACTCTCTTTACTCTTTCCGAAATACCGGTCATTATCTCGTATGGAATTGTGCCGGCCCAATTAGCAAGTTCTTGTATGGAAATTTCTTTACCAAAGATTATTACCTCATCACCTTGTTTTACGCCGGGGATACCAGTGACGTCAACCATAACCATATCCATACAAACTGTACCAATAACCGGCGCAAGTTGACCCCTTATCCCAACTTTTCCGGCGCCATTTCCAAGCCTTCGGTTAAAGCCGTCAGCATAACCAATGCTAACCGTTGCGATCACAGCATCCTTTTCGATGATTCCTTTGCGATTATATCCAACCGTTTCGCCGGCTTTTAAATTCCTTATTTGAGCAACTGTAGATTTTAAAGTTGCCGCAGGCTCAAGATCAAGTTTGCCAGAAGAAGAACTATCAATTCCATAAAGCCCGATGCCTAAACGAACCATATCAAGCTGCATTTGTGGATGACGAAGTATAGCTGCTGAGTTAGCGATATGACGAAGAAAATTATACCCGATGCCTTTTTCTAAAATAGAACATGCATTGAGAAAAAGATCATATTGCCTGCTGGTAAACTCATCCTGCATCACATCTTCACTTGCCGCAAGATGTGAAAAAACAGATTGAACTCTAAAAGAAGAAGTTGCTTTTATTTCCCTGGCTAACTTATCCATTTCCTGAACCGCAAAGCCAAGGCGATTCATGCCGGTTTCAATTTCAAGATGCACAGGGTAATTTTTTATTCCTTCTCTTTTAATAAACCCATCCAAAGACTTCAACATAGATAAAGAAAAAATAACAGGTTCGAGCCGGTTATTTATAAGAGTTTCAAAAGTTTCATTCTCTGCATTCATTACCATCATTGGTAATGTGATGCCAGCTTTGCGTAATTCCGTTCCTTCATCCGCATAAGCCACGCCCAGGTAATCTACTTTATGATATTGTAAAGTATTGGCAATTTCAGCACCACCACTTCCATAAGCAAACGCTTTTACCATTGCCATCAGTTTTGTAGACGGCTCCAGTAATTTTTGATATTGCTGAAGATTATGTGCCACCGCGTTTAAGTTTATCTCCAACTCTGTCTGGTGAACTTTTAATTCAAGCAATTGAATGATCTGTTCAAAAGAAAAGATCCGGGCACCTTTTACCAGTATCACTTCATCTCTGAAATCTGAAAAACGAAATCGTGAAATGAAATCTTCAGTTGACGGATAAAATTCGTTCTGAATTGTATAAATCGCTGTTTCATTTTCAAACTTCAGGTATTTTGAGATATTTAACCCTATGCCGATCACCCTGTCAATTTTATGCTGCACAAGGTCATCTGCTATTCTTTCATAAAGCCCTTCATCGTTTATACCTGTTTGAAAAAAATCTGAAAGGATCACAGTGCTTTTTGCCGTGCCTCCCATTTGCTTTAAAAAATCCAATGCTATATGTAATGAATTCAGATCGGCGCTATAGCTGTCATTGATAACTGTGCAATGATTAATTCCTTTTTTTAGCTCCAACCGCATATTGACAGGTTGCAGCTGTTTCATTCTCTTTGCTATCACAGTTTCCTTAATACCTAAATGAAGCATTATACACCAGCAAGTGATCGCATTTTGAATAGATGCATCATCAGTAAATGGAATTCGAATTGCCGTTTCAGCATTTTTATAAACAGCAATTATCTCGGTATCATTTTGCGTCTTATTTATTTCCAGGATCTGCAGATCGGCCTTTTGTATTTTCCCCCAGGAAAAAATTTTGAATGCATGTTTTCCAGTTTTATGGATAACAGATTCATATTTTAGAACGATGGCTTTATCTGCCAGCCATTCGTCACTGCAATAAACGACAAACTCTGCATTGGAAAACAACTTTATCTTTTCCTCCACTTTCTGATCCATGCTTTCAAACCCTTCATTATGTGCTTCGCCGATATTTGTAAGAATCCCAATGGTGGGTTGAATAATTTCATTCAGCTTTTCCATTTCGCCAGGCTGAGAAATGCCTGCTTCAAAAATCCCCAGTGTATGTTGCTTATTCATTTCCCATACACTTAAGGGAACGCCGATCTGGGAATTGTAACTTTTTGGACTACGAACAATATTGAAGTTCTCATGCAATAATTGATAAAGCCATTCCTTGACAATTGTTTTTCCGTTACTTCCTGTTATACCAATCACCGGTACATCAAATTGTTTACGGTGAAATGCGGCTAATTGCTGCAAAGCCTTAAATGCGTCTTGAACAGATAATATGTTTGCTTCAGGAATATCTTCCTGTTTCACTTCTTCGCAAACAATAAAATTTCTTACACCTTGCTTGTAAAGCTCCGTTATAAAATTGTGACCGTTCCTTCGCGGACCTTTCAATGCTATGAATAAAGACGTAACAGGAGAGAAAATTTTGCGGCTATCAAAAAAAATATAGTCGATTGAATTGTCAGTTATAATTCTTGCTTTGGCATTCAGCGTTTTTGCAATATGACTGATAAAGTAACTCACTAAAAAATAAGTTGTAAATTATTTGTGATGTTTCCGCTCAGGGGGAATTCCCTTTTTTTGCATAAAAATAGAATAGGCGATCGATCCCGAAAGACAAACCATAATTATGCCAAGGGAAATAAATACTTGTGCTGTTTTATCTATCCATTGATCTATCCAATGAGCGGCCAGCATTTTTAATCCAATAAACGCAAGGACAATCGCAATTCCCTGCTGCAAATAATCGAATTTACTAACAGCACTGCGTAAGAGAAAGAACAATGAACGCAAACCCAACACTGCAAAAATATTTGAGGTATAAATTACAAGTTGTGCATCTGCCCTGTGAGCTGGTGAATTATCAACTAGTCCCATAATGGCAGGAATGGAATCCAGCGCAAACAAAAGATCTATTGCTGCCAGCATAAGCACCACCACAAAAAGTACCGTGTAGCGTCGCTTACCTTTTTCATCTCTCAGTATATATTTGCCCTGATGATCACCGGGGATCAACGGCAAAAATCTTTTTATAAACTTATATACCTTGGTATCATGTGGATCAAATTCCTCATCATGGCTAGCCGTAAACATTTTATAACCAGTATAAACCAGGAAGCCGCCGAAGATCAGGAGTATCCATTCAAACTTATGTACAAGAGCCACACCGGCTGTAATGAAGATCACTCTGAAAAAGATAGCCATTAAAATTCCTATCAGTAATACTCTGCCATAATATTTTTCTTTCACCTTGAATGATGAGAAGATCAGAATGAAAACAAAAATATTATCAATGCTCAGGCTCCACTCCATCAGGTAACCGCTGATATATTCCAAAGCGGTTTGCTGTCCTCTTTTTACCCAGATAAAAACAAAAAAAGCAAGTGCCAGGGCTACCCAAAAAAATGTTTGCAATAATGCCTGCTTGATGGTAACTGTTTGATTTTTTTTGCTAATCAGCCCAAGATCGAAAATGAGTGCCAAAACCAGAATAATTCCAAATACTAAGTAAGTAACCTGCTCTGATGTCATTTAGCCTTTTTAAGAATGGCAAAGATAATTGAAACGAGAATGAAGGAAGATAATCAATCAGGCGGAATATTTTCTCTTCCGTATTTGCTGATAGATAAATCCGAAGAGAATAACCAATAATACCGGAGTTGCAATATTGATAAATTGCCAAAGAGTTTTTCTCTCTTTAACCTTAATTGGATCTAATAATCTGAGTGTATAATCCTTTGCCCTTGTTTCTAAAATATCTGAGGGATTGACAAGGTATTCAATGGAGTTAAGAAAAAAATCTTTGTTTGCAAAAGTATGACCGGTATAAAAATTATGCCCCATTGGCAAAGGGCCTTGTTGCTGACTAATTTCGTTGGTTGCAATATCTCCATCCGCCACAACGATCATTTTTCCATCTTGTTCAGCTTTATTTATAAATGGAACTCCGTATGAGCTTAATGAATCTGCAATTGTTTTGGAAACTCTTCCGGTATAAAAAGATTGAAATTTTCCTTCTAAAAGCACAGCAACTCCCGTATCATGTATGGTGAACAATTTTGCATCGGGAGCTATTTGCAAAAATTCAAAATCAATTTTGGCCGGAGTACTTAAAACACGAGCATTGGAAGAAGATCTCAGAAGAAAAGTCTTCTTGATCCCCTGAGCTTTAACTGTATCGATCGTATTCGGAAAAATAGATCTAACTCCATCCAGGTTTTTGCTTATCGGATGATTTGTTCCATTCAACACTGGAAAGAATGGCCAACTCACCAATCTTCGCTGAGGATTTTTCGGATCTCCATTCATTTGGCCCAGCTGATCACATTGCATATCCTGGAGTAAATTCTGATTGATACGAGCACCGTATTTGAAAAGCAGATCATCCAAATTCAAAGCCCGGTCAAAAGCTATAAATCCATTTGATTTATACAGACTATCGAATTCTGCATACATTACATCTATCATCCAAAATACTTTCCCTCCCCGCATCAAATATTGATCAATTTTCAGTTTATCCGCTTCCGAAAATGATGAAGTGGGCTTAAGAATAACCAATGCATTCAGTTCAGAGGGAATGAATGGGATCTGCCTGATATTTATTGTATCAGTGTTATAATTAGAACGAAGAGTAAGAAAAGCATCATTAATATTATAGCCAAAAGCCTCCCCGTGTCCCAAAGCGTAGCCAACAATTGGTTTTTTATCTGAAACAATTTTTTCAATAGCATGCATGAATTTATACTCCATTGTCGCTTCAACATTATTATACAATGCAGCTCTTTGTTCCTTTTCAGTCCCGAATCCTTTTTGACCCTGGAGCAAATCGATCCCTATTGTAGTATCACGATATTTTACAACTGCTCCGTGAATAAGCTTACTTATTTCCAATTCATCTCCAACTTTTTCGGGAGCACTTAGAACAGAAGGATAAAGGCCATAAAAATAGTTAAGTGAATCTTCCATTCGTGTTTGCGCTGAATCGATAAGCCCTTCGTAAGGATTCACAAACCTGAATTTAAGATTGTTCCTTCCATACTCTTTACAATTCAATAGGAATTCTGCAATTGAATTTTCTAATTTTTTAACTTCCGAAGGCAGGTTTTTTTTGTGCACAAAAACATCAATCGTAACTGGCTCTTTCAAACTTTTAAGCAACTGTTTACTTGCCTCGCTAAGTGTGTACCTTTTTTCTTTTGTAAGATCGAGGCGTGAATGAAAACTGGAAGCCAAAAAATTAACGACAACCACCAGGATCAAAAGAAATAACCACCAAAGCTTAGAAGACCATATTTTATTAATGCTTTTCATTGATGGTTTATCTTTTCAAAAGGTTTCGGTTTGAAATTGCAAGAAATAAAAAGATCACACTTATAAAATAGATCATGTCTCTTGTATCCACTACACCGCGGCTTATGCTGCGGTAATGAAAATCTATTCCGAGCATTTCAAGATAATAATCGGCGCCGCCGCTAAGAGCGGGCATAAGGCTAATAGCACTGAAGCCATAATAAAAAAGTGCACAAGCCACCAGGCTTATAATAAAAGCGATCACGGCATTGTTGGTGAAACTGCTTGAGCAAATACCAATAGCAGTAAAAACAGAGGCAAGAAATACAAGGCCGATATAAGAACCGATCGTGGCACCCGTATCAATGCCTTCGCCGGAAGAAAGTTGCTGTACAGAAAAATAGTAAATGATCGTTGGCAGCAAAGCAATGATGACAACTATGAGGCTTCCGAAATATTTACCAAAAACAATTTGCCAGCGGCTCAATGGCCTTGTTTGTAAGATCTCAAATGTTCCGGTTTTAAATTCTTCGGCAAAACTGCGCATGGTAATGGCAGGAATGAGCAACAATAAGATCCAAGGGGCTAACTGAAAGAATCTATCAAGAGTGGCATATCCAAAGTCAAGGATATTATTCTCAAAAACAAAAAGCATTACACCATTCACCAAAAGGAAAACAATGATGGCAATATAACCTGTAAGACTGCTGAAAAATTGACGTAGTTCTTTTTTACAAACGGACCACATAGGCTTGGATAGATTGTGCAAAATAAGGCAAACTAATCAGAATCATAGAATGATTAGATTTTTCCTGTACTAATTATGGAAAATTTCAGGCTTTGAATCTCAACAAGAAATTGCTTTATGAAAAAAATAATGATCCCGTTAGTATTGTTAGTTGTTGGAGTAGCAAGCAACGCACAGTCGGCAAAAAAAGAGCCGCCACCACCGCCACCACAACCTAAGAACGAAGTTGTGAAATCCGAGCCGCCGAAAATAAAAGTTACCGGATCATTAGATGATGACTTTTACAAACGAAACCCCTCGGTTTCCAATTTTTCAAGGCAGAGCAATGTTATTAGTCTTAAAAAGAAAGATGGTACAACTGAAAAATATGATATGAGTAAGAAAGAGGAAGAGAAAAGTTTTACAGAAAAGTATGACGTTTCTCCAATTCCACCGCCCAAACATAAATCGAGAGCATAGCCATTTAGAACAATAAAAAAAGCTCCCCGATTTGATCGGGGAGCTTTTTATTAATATCATTTCAATTACACAGCAAAACTTTCACCGCATCCACAGGTTCGGCTTGCATTGGGATTGCTGAAATAAAAACCTTTTCCATTCAAACCATCAGAAAAATCAAGCGTAGTATTAACTAGGTAAAGAAAGCTTTTAAGATCAGTCACCACTTTGACCCCATTATCTTCAAACACCTGGTCCATCGGCTTTGTTTCGTTATCAAAGTCAAGTTTATAACTAAGGCCTGAGCAACCACCTCCAACCACACCTACCCTTACAAAGTAAGAAGGGTCATTGGCAATACCGGCATCTGCCATCAGTTGTACAACTTTTGCCTTTGCCTTATCACTTATGTAAATCGTATTTTCTAATGCAACACTCATATACTTAACTAAAAAGTAAAAAGTCAAAACTCAAAGAAGAGAGTTGGCTTTTTACTTTTAAATTTTTATTTTTTAATGAACAACACTCTCTTCAAACTTCAACTCAGGCAGGCCGTTCTTTTTACGGTAATCATTTACCGCTGCTTTGATAGCATCTTCAGCCAAAACTGAGCAATGTATTTTTACCGGAGGAAGATGAAGCTCTTCCACGATTTCCATGTTGTCGATCTTAATTGCTTCATCAACAGTTTTTCCTTTCAACCACTCGGTTGCTAAAGAAGAAGAAGCGATAGCAGAGCCGCAACCAAACGTTTTGAACTTTGCATCCTTTATCAAACCGTTGTCATCCACTTCAATTTGCAAACGCATAACGTCGCCACACTCAGGTGCGCCAACAAGACCTGTACCTACGTTTTGTTTGCTCTTATCCAGTGTGCCCACATTTTTTGGGTTCTGGTAGTGATCAATCACTTTATCTGAGTATGCCATATTCTTAAATTTTATTGTTTCGTTTCAAAAAATTAATGATGAGCCCATTCAATGCTATTCATATCAATTCCTTCCTTATACATTTCCCAGAGCGGACTCATTTCTCTTAACTTATTTACAGTTTTTGTAACCGCTTCAACTGTATAGTCGATCTGGTCTTCCGTTGTAAATCTTCCTAATCCAAAACGAAGCGAACTATGTGCCAGATCATCGCCAAGACCAAGTGCTTTTAGCACATATGATGGTTCAAGAGAAGCTGATGTACAGGCAGAGCCTGATGATACTGCAATGTCTTTATTGAAACCCATCAGCAAGCCTTCTCCTTCTACGTACTTAAAAGAAATATTGGTAACATGTGGCAAACGATGTTGTGTGCTTCCATTAATGTATGCTTCTTCTGTCTTCATTAAAGCAGTTTCCAGCTTATCTCTTAATGCACTTACTTTTTTTGTTTCTTCTTCCATTTCGTTGAAGCATATTTCACATGCCTTACCGAAACCTACAATTCCAGGAACATTCAATGTACCACTGCGCATTCCACGTTCGTGACCACCACCATCCATCTGAGCAGTTACTTTTACTCTTGGATTTTTCCTGCGAACATATAATGCACCAACTCCTTTCGGACCATACATTTTATGAGCAGTGAATGCCATCAGGTCAATTCCATCTTTATTTACATCAACCGGGATCTTTCCAACTGCTTGCGTTGCATCTGAAAAAACAAGAATGCCTTTCTTTTTTGCCAATGCACTGATCTCTTTCATCGGCATCACTGTTCCGATCTCATTATTAGCATACATGATAGCAATAAGAATGGTAGTTGGTTTGATGGCTGCTTCCAGTTCCTTCATATCGATCAGCCCATCGGGATTTACTTTTAAGTAAGTAACTTCTCCGCCTTCTTTTTCAATATGCTTGCATGTATCAAGTACTGCTTTGTGTTCAATGTTGCAAGTGATGATATGATTTCCTTTGCTTGCATACATTTCAAACACACCTTTAATTGCAAGGTTGTCTGCTTCAGTAGCACCAGAAGTAAAAATTATTTCTTTTGGATCTGCTCCAATTAATTTTGCTACTTGTTCACGGGCATAATCAACAGCTTCTTCAGCTTGCCATCCAAAAGGATGATTACGACTTGCAGCATTGCCAAAACTATTTGTAAAATAAGGTATCATGGCTTCAACAACTCTTGGATCGCAAGGTGTGGTAGCATTATGATCAAGGTATATGGGAAATTTCAACATATTAATTTGATTGTAAATTTGACCGACTACAAAATTAACTCTAAAGAGCTGACTTCAAAAGGCTATTTTCATCTCTAAGAGCTATTTTTACCAAAATCGTAAGACCTTTATAATCAAACAAAGAGCTATGGTAAAAGTTGAACATATTGGTATCGCCGTAAAAACATTGGCAGAATCCGTGCCTTTATTTGAAAAGCTGCTGAAAAGTCAGTGTTATAAAACGGAGAGGGTGGAAAGTGAGAAAGTGAATACGGCTTTTTTCAAAACCAGCGATACAAAGATTGAGCTTTTAGAAAGCATTGAGGAAAATGGAGTGATCTCAAAGTTTATTGAAAAACAGGGCGAAGGGCTTCATCACATAGCTTTTGAAGTTGACAACATAGAAACAGAAATGGAAAGATTGAAAAATGAAGGCTTTATTTTACTAAATGATAAGCCAAAAAAAGGAGCTGATAATAAATTGATTTGTTTCCTTCATCCAAAATCGACAAATGGAGTATTGATAGAGTTATGCGAAGAAATAAAGTAAAGGTTACCTGTTTTCCGGATCGTTTTCAGCGGGAGTTTCGGCATTCATGATCCCCAACATTACTACAGCCATTTGCGCAGCTATTTGTGATGCGTCTTTTTTATTAAATGCTCTCCCTTCTGCTATTTTATTTCCATCAACAACGGCAGCTATTGTAAAAAGCCTGCGGCCATTTTCCACTCTTTCTTCTACGGTTTCAAATTCAAGCACCTTTCCGTTTTTATTGGCCCAGCCGTAAAGCTTATTCTTATGATTTATTTCCAGCAGTTCAAGGTCGTCAATAAACATGTGTGGTAAAATAATTCTTTCGGTAACCCATTTAGCTGTTTTCTTATAGCCTCTGTCGAGGTAAATAGCGCCAACCAATGCCTCCAATGTATTTCCAAAGATCTGGCTGATCTTTAAAGAACCATCTGATTTATTATATAGGGTGATCTTTTTCAAACCCATCCGCATAGCGATCTCATTTAATTGCTGGCGGTTTACCATTTTACTGCGCATCTCTGTCAAAAAACCTTCTTCTTTATATGGATAACGCATAAAAAGATAATCGGCTACTAAAGCGCTAAGCACAGCATCGCCAAGATATTCGAGACGTTCATTATTCTCATCGGCATTTTCCCTAACGGAACGATGAGTAAGTGCAGTTTTGTAAAGAGAAATATTATCCGGGCTGAAACCGAGTACGTTTTTCAGCTGCTTCTTAAATGAAGCGCCAACCCTTTCTCTAAAAAATTGTTTAAAAAAATCCACGGCCAAAAGCTACGAAAAATTCTGTGAAGAATTACAAGGTGAAATAACCTTGAATACTATTTGTATTTTTTTACGATCACACATGCATTGTGACCTCCGAAACCAAACGTATTACTTAAAGCAGCATTTACAATACGTTTCTGTGCTTTATGAAAAGTAAAATTCAAACGAGGATCCAATTCAGGATCGTCAGTAAAATGATTGATTGTTGGTGGCACAATATCATGCATTACTGCTTTTATACAAGCAATTGCTTCAATAACTCCGGCTGCACCAAGACAGTGCCCGGTCATTGATTTGGACGAACTGATATTTACATTGTAAGCATGTTCACCAAAAACGTCAACAATGGCTTTCACCTCGGCAATATCACCAAGCGGTGTTGAAGTGCCATGTGTATTTATATAATGAATGTCTTCGGCTTTCATACCCGCATCTTCAAGAGCTGCATTCATTACATTCTTTGCGCCTAATCCTTCCGGATGCGGAGCAGTAATATGATGCGCATCTGCTGTTGCTCCGGCGCCAGCCAGTTCACAATAAATTTTTGCGCCTCTTGCTATTGCATGATCAAGCGATTCGAGAATAACAACACCGGCACCTTCACCCATTACAAATCCATCACGGTCTTTATCATAAGGACGACTTGCAGATTTTGGATCATCATTTCTTTCACTCAATGCCTTCATTGCATTAAATCCTCCAACACCGGCCTCACTAATTACACTTTCAGAACCTCCAGTAAGAATGATATCGGCTTTACCCAACTTAATAAGATTACAGGCTTCCATCATTGCATTGGTAGAAGATGCACAGGCACTAACTACTGCAAAGTTTGGTCCTCTGAAACCATGGCGCATTGATATTTGCCCTGCTGCAATATCAAGGATCATTTTTGGGATAAAGAATGGATTGAAACGAGGCGTGCCATCACCTTTTGCAAAATTCATTACTTCTTCCTGGAAAGTAATAAGACCACCGATACCGCTTGCAAACACAACACCAACCCTGTCAGTATTGACATTGTCTTTTGTAATGCCTGCATCGCTAACAGCCTGATCACTTGCAACCAATGCGATCTGTGTAAACCGATCGATCTTTCTTGCTTCTTTCTTTTCAAGAAATGCAGTGGGCTCAAAACCTTTGATCTCGCAGGCAAATTTTGTTTTGAATTTCGAAGCATCGAACAAGGTGATCATATCCGCACCAGAAACACCATTGATCAACCCGTTCCAGTATTCATCAATGGTATTGCCAATCGGCGTGATAGCCCCCAGCCCTGTTACTACTACTCTTTTCAATTCCATAATTGCCAGCTCAAATTTTAATTAAAGTTAAGCAGCTATAATGTAAGTAAAACCGCCTTCCCCGATACCAGCAGAAGGCGGATAAAATTTATTCTCTCGCTTTATAGGGACAGGCATATATATCCCGCCCGGAGCGAGATAAATTATTTTGCATTTTCTTCCAGGTAAGCAATAGCCTGGCCAACAGTTGTAATGGTTTCTGCCTGCTCATCAGGAATGGAGATGTTGAATTCCTTTTCAAATTCCATGATCAACTCTACGGTGTCGAGTGAGTCGGCACCTAAATCATTAGTGAAAGAAGCTTCGTTAGTTACTTCAGCTTCATCAACGCCTAATTTGTCTACTATGATTTTCTTTACTCTTGATGCAATGTCTGACATGATGAGATATTTTAGTTAAATATGGCTGCAAAAATAGAATATTTGAATTAACTACCGCATTTACAGCGTTTTTTTCTTCTTGCACCAAACTTACTGACTATTAAGGATTAGGGTCAGAAGTTTACCAGAAAATGTAATTGCCAACAGTTGATAGTATCAATTTAAGTTGTAAATTGAAATCCTGCATTGATACTAAGCTAAACCAACTATGGCTCTGAAAATAATAGATTTTGGCACTCCTGAATACCAGCAAATGATAAAGATGCGGGAAGAAATTCTGCGCAAACCACTTGGTCTTAGTTTTACCGAATCAGAAATTGAAAAAGAAAAAGAAAATCTTCTTATCGCTGCATTTGAAGATGAACAAATGCTTGGTTGTTGCATGATCGTTGAAATGGATCAGCGTAAAGCCCGGTTAAGACAAATGGCGGTATTAAATAATTTACAGGGAAAGGGAATTGGAAGGGCTCTTATTCAATTTGCCGAAAACCTGGCAAGAGATCATGGTTACAGGATCATGAGTATGCATGCTAGAAAACCGACAGTTCCCTTTTTTGAAAAGATGGGATATAAAATAAGCGGAGATGAATTTATCGAGATCACTATTCCGCATTATGAAATGATAAAAGAATTGTAAGGACAATATTTACTTCTTCTTAATTTTCTCTTTCAACAATTGTCTTAATTCAAACACTTCATCCGTCGACTTGCAACCTGATTTTGGAACAAGGAAAAAAGTGCGGCTATCAAAATACAGATAAAAAAAATGTGGGCTTTCCAGGAACGCAGTTAATACACTCCATGGCCAATTTCGTGAACCTCTTTCATTGCCTAAAGAAAACCCGGTTTCTTCAAAACTCATTTCAAAATGATCTTTGAAAGTTGATGTACGCCGATAAATGATCTCGGGTAATAAAAACCAAACGCTTATCATCAACATAAACCAAAGAAGGCTACCTATAAAAAAAGCAAGTGCCGTAACGATCTTAAAATAAAATAAGGTAGCAGAAAGCAAAGCAAAAACATTTACTACAATGATCATAAGTCGTAGCTCGGGCCTGGTTATAAAATGATAACGTAAGCCCTGCATTACTTTAGATTTTTCATATGCAAATTGAATGGTCATGTGCTGGTTCCTCGTTACTGATTCCTGAGTTCTTTTTCATTTACACTCCATTCGCCAAGTGGCTCACCTTTTAATCCCAAATATTGAACCGTCATTTTTCTCTCTCCTCTTTTGCCTGAAAAAGAAAATCTTGCATAATTCTGTTTCTGATCAAAGCCAATTACCCTGTAAGGATTATTTTTTTCTGCACCACCGAACGGATAGCCATTTGAGGTAAGCGCTGAAACTGTTACATCATACAATGGATAATGACCCGGACGATCTACCTTAATAATTTCACTATGATGACGGTCACCGGTGAGAAATACAACACCGCTGATCTTATACTCTTTTATAAAATTCATTAGTTCATCATATTCCGCTGGGAAATCCCACCATTTATCAAAAGGCGAAACAGGATTTAATACCTGGCTGCCAACCGCTACAATTTTAAATGTTGCGAAACTGTGCAACAAAGAATTTTTCAACCAATCCATTTGTTCTTTACCCAACATTCTTTTTTCAGGATTTGGCTTGCCATCTACTGAGTCTTTCATCTTGTCCTCAGTTCGCCACCAACGATCATCTGTCATAAACACTTCTACATCTGCCCAACTGATCATCGAATAAATCCCCTGCCCATTTTCACCATACGATGTATTGCAGAAATAATTCATAAACACTTTTCTGCTTGCTTCTTTCAGAATATAATTTTTACCCATATCGTTCGGACCATAATCATGATCATCCCATATTGCGTACTGTGGCATTGCTTTTAAGAACTTTTGTAGTACCGGTTGTGCCCTGTCATGATGTGCCCTGTACCACAAACCCCATTCGCTATAATAATCCACTTCTCTTGTATACCATGAATCACCAAGCCATAACATGAATGCAGACTTTTCTTTTGCCATAGTTTCAAAAATGGAAGAATCTTTTCCATAAGGTGCAGCAAGTTTATTTAACTGAACCAGGTCGGTATAAACTCTGTCATAAGCCGGTTCATTAAAATAAGCACAACTGCCGGTAAGAAAAGAAAAATCAGGAACAGGCTTGCGATATGCCCAGAGATCTTTTGTTGTAAACTGACCTTTTGCTGCAGATTGTTTTCCATCAATTATAAATTGATACTCGTAAGTAGTGTTAAACTCCAAACCCCCAACTGTTATTTGTAGTGGGTTAAAATCATTTCCAAGCTGACCTTTATATAAAACAGTTTTCGTTTTTGTATCGCCTTTCTTTTTATACTGAAGTGAAACCGATTTTACCTGTGGAGTTACTTCAACCCAGACTTTTGCATCCCTGTATTCAACAGGTCCAAGCATTGGACCCGAAACAACCTGTGCTCTTACACTTGTAATTAAAAAAAAGAAAAAAGCAGTGAGTAATACAGTACGAGTCATTATTCAAAAGAATTTGCGACAAGTTACTTGGAAAATAATTTCGGCAAATAAAAAAACCGGGGAAAAAGCTCCACGGTTTTAAAATTAGTTATAGCGAGATCTTATTTATTCATCATCTGCTTTGCCTCAATGCTAAGTGTAGCATGCGGCACAGCTCTTAATCTTGCTTTGTCGATCAGCTTACCTGTAACACGACAGATGCCATAAGTTTTATTTTCTATCCGCATCATTGCTTTTTCAAGATGATCGATGAAAGTGATCTGGCGGCTTGCCATTTGGCTTAGCTGTTCTCTTTCCATACTTACACTACCATCTTCCATGGTCATGTAACGGCCCTCGTCCATATCGCCACTTTCGTCTTTACGAGTAATAAGACCTTGCAGGTAATTCAGTTCCTTTTTTGCAGCATCCAGTTTTTTACCGATTATTTCTCTGAACTCAACTAGCTCTGCGTCGGAATATCTATGTACCGGAGCACCCGGATCCATTGCCTGTGAATCAAGCACAGATTTGGTAAACTCAGGCTCATATTTTTTTACTGACTTCGTAGTCGTTTTGGGTATCACAACTTTCCCGGGTTTAGGAGGTTCCTTTTTCACTATTTGTTTTATTTGGGGTTTTACGGAAACTAAAGATTTGTGTTCATGACCAGGTGCCTTTTTTTCAACTGGTTTCACCGGCTTTTCAGCAGGTTTTTTTACAGCAACCTTAGCTGCTGGCTTTTGAGGGGTTGCTTTTTTCACTATTGGTTTAGCCGCCTTTTTAGGGGCCGCT
>DATHDP010000004.1:0-35195 GCA_035318985.1 Chitinophagaceae bacterium | reverse complement strand
ACCCTTTGTTTAAGTGATTTTTTGGATGCAGACTTTTTCTTTGGAGAACTACCCCATATATTCTTACTTGTTTTCTCAATGGTTTTAAGCGTTTTGCCTGAAACAACAGATTTATCTTTTTTAGTTATATCAGATTCTTTTGCATACTTATCTCGATGCTTGATCAACAGCCACGCATTATTTTCAGCGTTTTTCAATTTTACAAGGGCAAACTCACCTTTAAGTTTAGAACCATTCATCTTGAATTTTATCGAACCTTTTTTTAATTGTTGAAGCAATGTCTTTTCCTGCTCTTTTTTACTTCCACCTTCTAATGCTTCATAAGTTCCCTCGTCCCAAACGATCACTGTACCTGCACCATAATTTCCTTCCGGAATGATCCCTTCAAATGTTCGGTAATCATAAGGATGATCTTCAACCATCATGGCTAAACGTTTATCCCCGGGATTAAGAGATGGACCTTTAGGCACTGCCCAACTTTTTAATACACCTTCCATTTCTAACCGAAAATCATAATGTAACCTGGTGGCGTCATGTTTTTGTATAACAAAGCGTAACCCGGTACCTGGAGCTTTTCCTCCAGTAGGTTCGGGAGTATCCTTAAATGATCTTTTCTTTTTATAAAGAGTTAATGCCATAAAATTAAATTAATAAATATTGTACCAACTTAGGTTGTATACAGTGGTGCATTGCATTTAAGGCATGTTCTTACGATGAATCCTGATGGCATAAGGTTTGTACCCATTTAAGTTCATTCTTATTAATAATTCAAATAAATTTTATTTTATGCCAACTACAAAAACAAGAACATCTGCAAGAACGAGGAGCCTAAGAACTTCAAATACGTCCTCGTCGAAGTCTTCAGATCAAAAACAAACAAAGGCTTCAAATGGCAAGTCATCAAAATCTGAAAATGGGTCTGTTAATGAAAATTCTCAACTAGAGAAACTTTTCACTGATTCTTTAAAAGATATTTATTGGGCAGAAAAGCATTTGACAAAGACATTGCCTAAAATGAAAAAGAAGGCAACTACAAATGATTTAAAATCTGCAATTGAGGAACATCTTGCCCAAACCGAAGAGCATGTATCAAGGCTTGAGCGAGTATTTGAAATATGTGGAAAAAAAGCACAAGCAAAAAAATGTGATGCAATGGAAGGTTTGACCAAAGAAGCCGATTCAATTGTTGAAGAAACAGAAGCTAATACAATGACAAGGGATGCAGGAATAATTATGGCAGCTCAAAAAGTAGAACATTATGAAATTGCGACCTATGGTTCTTTGGTACAACTTGCAAAAACACTGGGAATGAATGAAGCTGCTGAGATCTTGCATCAAACACTTGAAGAAGAAAAACAAGCCGATGAGAAGTTAACGGAAATAGCCGAATGGAATGTGAACCAGGCAGCAGCGCAAGAGGCTGGAAAAGAAGAAGAAAATGAAGAAGAAGAGGAAAAAGTGGAAACTGAAGAAGAAGTTTAAACTATTGCACGTTTATTGCAGACGTTAAAACATGGAAACAAATAAAACATATACGCTGATCACCGGTGGAACAAGCGGTATCGGTTATGAACTTGCAAAAATTTTTGCAACCAATGGTCATAATCTAATTCTTGTTTCACGTGATGAAGCAGACTTAACAATTACAAGAAATGAGTTGTTGGAATTGGGTGTTGAAGTTCTCATAATTTCTAAGGATCTATTTGACAGGCAAACCCCTTTTGATGTTTATAATGAGATCTGTGAAAAGGGATATGATGTAGATATATTAGTGAATAATGCAGGACAAGGTCAGTATGGAGAATTTTCGGAAACAAATATACATAGAGAATTATCTATCATTCAACTCAACATCTCATCTCTTGTAGTTCTTACAAAACTTTTTTTGCAGGACATGTTGAAAAAAGGAACAGGGAAAATATTAAATCTTTCTTCAGTTACCAGCAAATCGCCAGGGCCGCTAAATTCTGTTTATCATGGTACAAAAGCTTTTGTACAATCATTTACACAAGCAATAGCCGCTGAAGTAAAAGATAAAGGTATCACCGTGACTGCCTTGCTCCCCGGGGCCACTGATACAGACTTCTTTAATAAGGCTGATATGCAACAATCAAAAGTTGCAAAGGAAGGAGAACTTTCAGATGCAAAAAAAGTAGCACAAGACGGCTATGATGCACTGATGCGTGGAGAAAATATGGTCGTGTCAGGATTTAAAAACAAAGTAAAAGTAGCATTGAGTAACATACTTTCAGATAAAGCAGTTGCAAAAAAAACGCATAAAGAACATTCTGAGGCTGAAGAAAAAAAAGAGTGAAGCAAATCAAGTGGTGATATAGGTTTAGTCAGCCAAAATTTATTATAAAGTAGCTCCCGATTTTTAGGGAGCTTTTGTTTTTAGTTTAAAATCTATTTTGCTGATTACTGCTGCAAGGCTATTTTTGCGGCGGAGAGATGGCAGAGCGGTCTAATGCGGCGGTCTTGAAAACCGTTGACCCAAAAGGTCCGGGGGTTCGAATCCCTCTCTCTCCGCACTCTCTTTTTCATCTTCCCCAAAAACCATCCAACCCCTTGTCTAACACGTTTTTTGCCATTCTACCCCCCTCAAAATCGCTCACAATGCCCTTTCTTAACCTGTCTTAATCGTTGTCTTTTTGCCTCTGAAAACCTGTCCAACGATATACCTGTATTTATTTGATTATTAACCTGCTATTGCCTAACTTTTTGCCTATTTATTGACCTAAATCGTTGTCCAATGATCACCTCTGAAGTCAAAAGAAACACGTTTTCCATTCTATTTTTCATGCATAGGAGCAAAACCAATAAGAAGGGTGAACATCCTATTTATTGCCGCCTTACTGTACAAGGCCGATCCCGAGAGTTCTCCTGCCAATTGTGGGTGCAAAATAATAAATGGGTACCTGCCTGCGGGTAAAATTATAGGCACCAATGAAGGCGCTCAAACTGCGAATAATTCATTACATATAATCCGATTAAACCTATTAAATATTCGTACCGATTTACAATCGCAAGGCAAACCAATAACTGCTGAACTTGTTGTTAATACCCATTTAGGAAAATCTATTACTCATTACTCTTTAATTCAACTTCACGAATATCATAATGAACATCATGTTAAAAAACTGATCGGTAAAGATTACGCCGAAGGAACATACGCCAGGTATAAAACATCTTTAGATCATATTACTCGATTTGTAAGTCATAAGTACAAAACCAGTGACATTTTCATTCATGATGTAAATAATGCTTTTGCCGCTGCTTATGAATTTTATTTAAAAACTGTAAGGAATTGTTCAACTAATACCACTTCCAAATACGTAAAAAATCTGAAAACTGTCATCAACTTTGCTGTCAGCAGAGGATATATTCCTAATAATCCAATTCAGAGTTATAAGGCAAAACTGCAACGAATAGAAAAAGAATTTTTAACTGAAAAAGAAATACACTCTATTGAATCGAAAAAAATTGACATCGATAGGCTTGTTGAAGCAAGGGATGTTTTTATTTTCTGTTGCTATACAGGATTATCATATTCTGACTCTGCAAAATTGAGCAATCAAAATATTGTCATTGGCATGAATGGCAAAAAACAAATTCATATTAAGAGAACTAAAACCGATGTCCCTGCTAATATTCCTTTGCTTCCAAAAGCATTGGAAATAATTGAAAAATACAAAGAGCATGAATCTTGTATATACAGTGGCAAATTACTTCCAACAAAAAGTAACCAAAAGCAAAATGCTTACTTGAAAGAAATAGCCACTTTAGCTGAATGTCCCAAAAAATTAACTACTCATACGGCAAGACATACCTTCGCAACACTCATGTTAACCAAGGGCGTTTCTATTGAAACCGTCAGTTCTATGCTTGGACATACTAACATTAAGACTACTCAGATTTATGCTAAGATTATAGAAGAAAAGGTGATGAATGAAATGAGTAAAATTGCTGATCAACTTGTCGCCATATAAATGGACAACTATATACGAGTTGAAACAAAGGGGAGATAAAATTTGATTCTCATATTATTTAATCAAGGTTCTCTTTTTTTGATTGAACGAATTCCCGCTATTGCACCCACCGCAGCAGGAATAATTATTGAAATAAAGTAAATGTAGAAGTGGTTATTAATTGCATTTCCCGCAAAAATGTATGATGCACCTAAACAAATCGGCAACCCCCAGATAACTAAAAATAAAATGATGCCAAATTTCTTTTCGATTCCTTCATCAACAAGATAAAGTACATACTTTTTAGCACACCAAAAGCGCCAACTATTATCCCTGCTTTTAAAAAAAACAGGATCGTTTGTTTAATTATGAAGCTCCAATTCAAAACATTTTTTCATAAAAGATAATAAAAAAAGACATTACTGCTGCTTAATTCACGGTAATACTCTCGTGCTCTCCAATATTTCTTAGTTGCACGATATAGTTGGTCAAATTGACGAAGTCAACTTTCTTGAAAAATTAGTGTTGGTTTTTCAACTTCCATCCCTTAGGTTTTGGCACAAACATTTTTACTATGCAATTAAGCGAAATAGCTACCAAGGCTGATATAGAGGAGGTGCTAAATGCTATTCAAAAGCTACAATCTTCATTATCTTCTGTTCAAGTCGAACAGAAATTCCTGCGCTCTGCAGACGTGAGAAGATTGCTAAATATTTCTGATGGAACATTGCAACGTCTGCGTGTTACTGGGACACTAAACGCAAAAAAAGTAAATGGCACCTGGTTTTATAAAAAAGAAGATATCGACAAAATGTTGAATGGAAAATAAGGAAACGAATCAAAAACAATAAAAATATGCCAACAGCTTCAAAAAAAATATTTAAGAAGAAGGATCGGATTCCCCTAGCAACTAATTTTCGAAAATTACAGACATATAATTTCAAATTCTTTTCTACAGAAGAAATAATAATATTTGAACTTATAATTGTATTAGCTACTTCTTTCGGAAAACAAAAAGAATTTTATCACTCTTCGGCACAATTTGAAAACGAAACTGGGATTAAAAGAACTAAACTTGACACTATACTTGATCGATTTGTTGACTTGAATATTATATCTATCACGGTTCACGGTATGCCTAAGAGAAAATGGTTTATAGTGAATTTTAAACAGATATATAAACTCCTACCAGAAATTTATATATCTGAAGACGGCAAACTTTCTGCTGATATGCGCAAACTATTAACAGGATACTTCAAACCATTGTTAGAAAACTCCAAACTATTGTCAGAAGACGTCAAACATTTGTCGGAAAAACGACTATTAAAAGAATAATAAGAAGAATAAGAGAAAGAATAATGATATAAAATAAATAATAGAAGAATTTTAAACAGAATACTACTTATAAATAATAATATAATTGCATTTAAACTTACCAGATGAACGTGCCTTCGGCAGAAAACATTATATGCGAGCACAAAATATGCCGTAACTGAACTACTCAATTAAGACCTTTTGCAAGAGAACTAATTATATAACTGGCATATCATGTGCTCGCATATAATGTTTTCAAAGGGAATTCTACAAAAGAATATCCTCATTTATTGCTTCAGTTCATTATAATATTACTTTTTCAATATTTTCTTTCCAGTTCTTAAATCCATTTTGCAAATCAGTATAGTCGTGAAAAACTCTATTGAAATTTATTTCATTACGATCTAAATATTCATTTCTCCCAGTTCTTTTTACTAGATTAACTAGATTGTCAATATCTACAATAATTTGGTCTAAATCTTTTTCTTCACTGGTAAAAGTCCAAATATATGTAGCTTCTGTTGTGTCAAGTGTTTCCCAAACAATATGAAAGTTGTTTATGCCACTTAACAGAAAAATAAAAGAAAATGGTTTATGAACAATACGAAGTTTTAATAAATCAAATTTGTGTTTGCTGGATAAAAACCTAAGTTGTTTATAATGTTTTGTTTCAGTTCTTTCAAGTACGTTTTCAAAAAAATCAGTATCGTCCTTAAAAATATTCGTAGACTTAATTTCTTCTGCAAATGTCTCAAGATATTCTTCCATTGTAAATACCTGTTGATCACTTGTCACCTCCTTTGTTCTTGCAACTTTTAAAAGTTTAAATTTAACTTCCTCAATAAGAGTCTTGTCAATTTTATCAATCTCGTTTGATCTTGCATTTATTGAAGTAACTATGCCATCAACAGTTTTAATAGTAGCAA
This sequence comes from Chitinophagaceae bacterium, assembly GCA_035318985.1. Taxonomy (GTDB): domain Bacteria; phylum Bacteroidota; class Bacteroidia; order Chitinophagales; family Chitinophagaceae; genus VBAS01. The sequence continues at coordinate 28,987 of DATHDP010000004.1, read as the reverse complement.
CAACATTAATTTTTTTTGTGTCTAATACATTTGCAAAATAGTCCTTTATCGCATCATACTCCTCAATAATGTTTTCGTTTTGAATTTGAAACAACAATGACCTTTTGAACTGTTCAATTTTTTTTTCGAAAGAAACTCCACCTGTAAGGAATGTTACATTTTTGATTGGTATTGAAAAAGATTCAGTATAGGTTTTAATAAGTGGTTCCCTCTCAATTTTTGTTTCATCTCTATAAGTTGTCATCTGTGGTGGTAAAATTTTTATATGCTGGGTGCTATTTAAAGTCCTAAGCAAACCAGAAGTGTCAATGCTTTTAAAGGTAACTTTCTCAATACTGATTAATATTTCAGCTAATTGAATTTGGTTGGGCGAAAATCCACTTTCCCCAACTTGATAGGCTAACACTTCTACAAATAATCTCCTTTCATTTTCAATATAATTGATCACTCGAATTGTCCAAAAGGCAGGTGCTTTAAATTTAACTGGCCTATCAGATATTTGGACTTGCGTAAAATTTAAGGCTACTTCTTGTGTCAAAAAGGCCATATCTTCTTTAAACAATATTTTAAGCACTTGTCCTTTCATATAGCATATTCTTTTGAATTCCGCAACGAGTTGTCCACTGCCTAGCCCCCACCCCCTTAAACCAGGTGTTTGCTTTCTTAATGCTGTAACCCAACCTATGACACGAAAAGTTTTTTAAAGTCGAGACACACATGTGGTTACTACAAGTTAAAAATGTATTTTTTTATATGCATAATATTTGGGGAAATTATTTTTGCAATTACCGTTTAAAGTGGTTACTACAAGTACCTAAATATGCCAAAAATGACCTCTCTATCTTACTACATGTTAATTCAGGTAACGGGTATTCATGGCACAAACGAGAAATTATACGAGTCGAGACAAGATATCTAATCGAAGGAAAAGAGGTTACGATCTCTTTTTCAAATTCCTGTTTTATTCTATGAATACTTAAAGTACTTTACGTCTTAAAATTTTTTTGATTAACAATGGCTGTAAAGTTCCATACACTTATTGTTTTTCTTACTTAAGCAGAACTTTTTCTAAGGTATTTAATGTAAATATTGATTTGATAAAGATTTCTTTTGCAATTTCTTTATAACCCTTTTTGCCAATTTCAAAATAATCCATTGCTTTTTTACACTCAATATTTGAACTACTAAATGAATGGGCTATTAATCCTGATCTTAAACTCTGAAGATGTCTTAAAAAAGCTATCATATCCGGGATGTTAATCCTTTTCGATTTTAAAAAATTTTCGAACTTGGTTATCCCTTTATCTCCTGAAGCCACTGTAATGCTTTTTGACAATTCCTTTTCGTTTAACCTATCAATAGTTAGCTTCACAATCGACAAAATTTGTTCGCAAAATGATTTAACGTTATTTGAAGTTGGAATGTGTAACGCAGTGAAATAATGTTCATCCTCTTTACTGATAGTCTTGTATAACTCCCATCCAAACTTATCCTTCCATTTCTTGTTAAATTCTATATACTTTTCCTTGAAAAACAAATCTGGCGATTCAGAATTTTCCACCCAATTGCCTTCAATCATAGTCTGATAATAAGTGTAACTCATTCCAACTTGTGGAGGAATATTAAATTGCTTCCAATGCAATTGTTCCTTATGTGGTAAAGAGGATAGATCAACCAAAAATACAGGCACATAGTCCTCAATATTGTTATCAATTTTTAGAGTAAAGAATTTTGACATGACAGACCAACCATCGACTTGGTACTGGGCTGGATCATTGTAATACTTATCTAATACAGATTTTTTAAAATAGGTCATTGTAAACAATCTTTCATTTTCCTTTTTGCAACTTTCGTATACTTCATTACCGTTTTCATCATACCCTGTAAGAAACGATTCATATTGGTAATTATCGCTGCTAAAATGAAATGATTGTGACTTTTTAGGATCGTAAGGAATTATCAATTTACCATGTATCCAACTTTGGATTTTACCACCTTCATCCTGAAGATCTCGAACATAGTGGTTATAATTAGCTAAAGGATTCTGAAAATCCTTATCAATAGGTTGAATATCTAAGGCGCTTAAATTACCTACATGAATCCGCATAAAATCAAAACAAATTGCAAAATGAATTTTCCGAACAGAAATGTATTCAAGTAAATATTTTTTCTTCAAAAGGACTTTATTTGGCGTAATTCTAATGACCTCATCTAAATCTCCTGATTCATCAATAAATGAGTAAGTCCTACTCTGTTTATCTTTTACTTTTTCGTAGAGTTTAAAGTAATGAATGAAATCCTCTGAAATATCGACATATCGATCATGTCCACCATGAAAACTAAAGTGTTTTGTAAAAATAAATGGCTCAAATTCTTTTTCGGAAAATGTGTAATATTTGCTAGTCCATTTTCCTTTAATCATACTCGAAATAATAGAGGGCTTCCCTTCGCTGCCTGGCGTTATGTCCCAATTCCGATCTAAAATATATTTTTTTAAATAACCTGCTTTTACAAGGGTAGGATAGATTAAGAAACTATCATCAATACCCCCCCCCACTCTCATATATGGTTACCCAACCATCTTTAGTGAAAGAATATTCTATTAGGGGTAATTTGTCTTCAAACAAAAAATAGTCTCGTTCCATATTTCACTAATTATTCCAAAAATAGCTAATCTGCAATCTGATTCAGACTATATTCCCTTTCCTTAAATTATCCCAAATTTCAACGAAGGTATTACCCAAATAAAATAGTTGGTTCTTTCCAGGAACTTTACCTAACATTTTAATAGAAATGAAGGCAGAAATTATTATCCCTTCATTTTGATATGCGATTTTAAAATTGGTATTATAGGTTTCTTTACCACTTAATGAAATCATCATGTTATTTATATCTGGACTTTCTACGCATTGGAGGAAAATAATGTTCTCAAGAATTTCTGGTTTGCCTAGCGTTTGATACTGATAAAATTTCTTGGTTGCAATATCATTGCCAACAAAAATCATGTTACATAGCACTGTAAAGGGCTTATAGGTGTCATATGAGACATTTACAATATCAACATGAAGCTCGTAATGATCACCTCTTATTCCACGACTGCAAGAAAAGTCAGTGAAATACTTACCTTTAACATCCACTCGCCCTGTTGATTCTTGTTTAATACTTGTCAAAGAGTCTACAACCTGATTCAATCCAGTATCAAAGTCCTTTCTGAAGTCTGCATAAAGCTTGTCTTTAAGGAAAAGGGGAATTTCACAGTCCTCAATTAACACTGGCATTACAACTACATTTTTCTTTTCTAATTCGAGAATTAGTCCAGCATTGATTTCTCGCTTGCACCAATTTGATTCTACTGATGCCTTGGATAAAACAACTAATAAGTTGGATGCCTCAGATATAGCAGTCTGTACTCTTTCTGTGATGGAGTCTCCTACATTTAATTCCCATCTATCTAACCATACGTTTATTTTTTTATAAATAAGATGAGTAGCCAGTTTATCTACAAATTCTCTATTTGTGTGGGAATAGCTGATAAATAGACTCATAATATTATTTTAAAGCGTCAAAATAATCTTTCAAGAGTTTAGCAGAATGAGTTTTCAAATTATCGTTAGACTCTGCATAATTTTCACAAATCTGTAAGAAATCATCTTTAAGGGAATCCATCTGCATTATAATATCGTGATAGATTTCATCGGCCTCATGTAAAAAATTCGCAAGTTGAAGGCCAACGGGTATTTGATAAAATTGATGCTGTACGATTCCTTGTTTCACTGGATTAATAAATGCATCATATGCATATTTTAAATCTGATACATCTTTACGGTTGCTGAGATAATTAGCTAAACTGTTATCCAATAAATGCAATAGTTCTGGATGCTGTTGTAGTGTTTGATTTGCGATTGAATTTGCTGCTAAATCGGTAGCTGATTTCAAACAGTCTTTAAGCTTCAACTTTCTCTCATGATCTAATTCTTGGCTAGTCTTCACCATTTCCAAAACTTGATCCATTTGAAGGTTCTGATAATTAATTGTTGAAGTTATGCTCTTAAATTCTTTAACGCTTTTTGAGTAAGGTGTATAAAGTGAAGTATATGCTTCAAAGATTGACTGTTCATCAACTTTATTAATAAATTTATCCAAATCGCTTTTAGGAGCAAACGTTAATAATGGGAACTTAAGGGGATCTTTAGCTAGTGATTCTGCAAACTTCTTAATGTTTTGAGATTGCTTGTCCGAATAAGAAATAATAGGCTTAATTAGAGCAGCGCAATAAATTAATTTCTTTTTTCTATTTCTTTTGATTTCAGCAACAGATTTCCACCTCTCCCAAAACATCGTAACAACCAAAACAAAAAGAGAAATGCTAGCACCTATTAGTGCTGCAATTATGTTTGAATCAATTATTTGATTGGGCATTCTATTTTATTAAGAAGATCAATTATTGAATCGTCGTTTTAGGTACTTCCGGCTTGGTTTCACTTTCGTTTCTTATTCCCACACCAAAAATGCCGGGTAGATGATACCATGGCGGATAAACTTTATACGAAATAACTTGACAATTTTTGTTTGTTAATTTGCTCTTTATAGTATTTACAATATTATCAAGATTACCAGAATGACACGCAACAATTATTTTATCTGGAAGCAAATTATCTCCAGCCCATACAAGGCTGTCTATTACCTTGCGGGTAAATTCTGAAACTTTGCATTTTGCTTCACCAATGATCAATTTACCATTTTGAATAACGACAATATCTAAATCTGTTTTTAGTATTGATTGCCCATTTCGTCGAGAGAAATCGAGAGAGGGGCTCCAAACAAAACTATTTCCAGCTAAAGCTTCCTCCTTAAGATGAATGATTGTTTGAAGGACTACATAATTACCATCATATTCTTTCCCATCACCAGTTGTATCGCTGAGTAAGTTATTTACAATTGTATCACTTAGTTTATAATAAATTTTACTTTTAAGATTCGGGATAATTTCATTACTACAGCCTTTGCATGGAAATTTATCGCGTAGTTCTGTTAATGAATACCATTTGTTGGAGCCACATCTTTCACATTTAACCTTCATTCCAATAAATAATCCTCCCTTCTGAATTAAGTAATTGAGATTGTCGTCAATAAAGTAAGTAAAGGCATCTACTTTACAACGATTAATAAATGCATCAAGTTGGTCATCAGGTATCGGGATGCCAGGTCTTTCTTCCATGTATTTTCTCACCGTTTCTCGGTATTTAATATACAAGTCATCGACCTCCTTTTTTAGATCTTTATGGCTAAATATTCCCTTTCCGGTGGATATATGACTCTTCGGAATTTCACTTGTATAGCGAAATAATTGCAACCAAAATTTTTCTTCCAAAAATTGCTTTATGATCGACCAATCACTATCAAATAATTTGTAAAATGCAGAGAGCTTTTGTCCAGCAGAACTGTATTCAACATAATCGGCATCTAATGATATCAACTCCACATCTTTTCTTCTGTGCATCATTACCGAATGAACAAGTTCAAAATTCGATGGTACACTTATTTTTGTACCCCGCATATTATTGGAGACAAAGATCGATATACGATGTGCTTTATTGACTCTAGAGTTTTCTGTTCCGACTATGAAAAAAAGTTCTGTGTCATAAGGGAATTTGATTTCCTTATGGTGATCATTGGTGTCTTTCTCTAAAATTATATCCACTGCATATGGATCGTTATCAGCCTTCGTATTGCTTTCAAACGAAAGCTCTGAAAACTTTAGGTAATCAGTTTTTCCTAATATTAAAGAACTTGTTTGCCTTACAAATTCCTGTTTAATGTATTGAGCTACGTTAGGTTTAAAAGGGAATGGTGCAATTTTAATTTTCTCAAACCTTACACTTTTTGACAATTCTTGTGCTCGTTTCCTCAACTCCTCAATTTTAATCTCGTCGATTGTTAATGAGCAAAGAGTGATATTGTTTTCGATGCATAATTCACGTAATAAATCATCAACACAATGACCTTGCAAAATTTCGTTTAGCTCATCTACTGTGGAAATCACTTGCATCAATCTATTTTTAGGCTCAAAATATAGTTGACGATTCCAGAAGTATAATAAGTCATTTAAGTAATTATCTTTTTCATAAAGGATCCATTGGAATCGGCGGTGCCCCCAATCAAATTTTCCATCGAGATAGACCGAGTCAACGTGCTTGGCAGCTAAAACAGATTTGAAATATGTTCGTTTAGAGCCAATGTACATGTTGATCTCCTTTACATTATCCAAGTTAATATTAATCGTATCCAACTTATCAGTCCAACGACTTTCTCCTTGATAAAGTGGTTGAAATCCAAAATTCAATTTGTAAAATTCTTTTGCAGCAAACTCCATGTCCCATCTGCCATCATATTGAAGCAATACAGGTTGATTTGCGAACAAATGGTTATAGACTTGGTCATGTAACAAGCAATGGATATTAACTCCGGGAAAATAATGTCGTCCTTCGTCTATTAGCTCAAAATATTGCCTCGGGTGAAATAAATTAAGATCTCTTATGAACTTTAGGTCGATGGTTTTTGAATAGTATACAAAATCAGGATCGAAAAATTCTATTAAGTCCACCCATTCTTTTGCAATTGTATTGTTGTTAACCGGAACAATCGGATTGTATCTGCCACCCCATATATGAAGGTTTGCCTGCATTATACTACGCAAAGAAACCTCGCTGATATTATTTACGTCAATAAAAAACAACAGTCGATGATGTCTAGGTTTGGTTTTTACATATGTTTTAAAGGGAGTGCTCATACAATGCAATACAATTGTTGGTATGACGCAAATTTACTGTGTTTTTATAGTAGTTAAATTGAGACCTTTCAGTTCGTAATTCAACAGTGAATTAGTTTTTTTGAAATGTTTGGTTTGGGCATCTAATATCATAAATAAAGAGGTAATGCATCTCTATAAATTCTGACCGAATTTGCATTCTACATAACTGTACCCTCCCCCCTTAAATCAAGTGTTTGCTATATTGATGCTGTTACCTTACCTATGACACGCAAAGTTTTTGAGGACGAGACACACTTGTACTTACTACAAGTTAAAATTCTATTTTTCGATCTGCATTCTTTTCGGGGGCCTCATTTTTTGCAATTCCTGTTTAAAGTGGTTACTACAAGTGTCCAAAAATGCATAAAATGACCCTTCTACCTTACTACAACTGATCCTCCGGTAAGGGGTCTGTAGGTTAGTTGAAAAATCGCTCGACAAGAAATAGTATCAGATTTCTGCTTTTAAATTAATTCAGGAGAAAAATTATGCCCAATCGGTAAATAAAACTCTGTCTTCGATAAATAACCGATCAAGTTGTTTCCAGTTGGGTTCTAAAATGACAAATCTTTTATTAAAAAGATCATTTGAAATTCTGCCTTCATAATAAAATTCGAAAGACAATCGATTTAAGATATTATAATCTAAGAAGTTTAGTTGCGATAAATGAAAATCTATGCTGTGTCCTTTTATCTTAGCTGTAAAATGTGGAAGACTACTTTTGCCTATATTAAAAAAAGAAGCTTTTGAATGAAGCTCGAGATCGATAGTTTTTGTTATATCCGATTCTTTCACTTTTGTTGTTACTCCCCTTTTAAAAAATCGGTTAAAATCATTCAAATTGCGAATTGTATTTGCTTCATAATTGTCCAAAGGGATACAAAAAAATACTTTCTGCGGTGCATCATCTGTTGCTTCCCTGATGCTTATTAAACCCTTTACACTAAAGGGTGAATTAGTTAATATCCGCATGGGTATACGTTTTTACTTGCTCCGTTCAATTCTTTTTCTGCTCTCTTACTTTCGAACTTAAATTGATAACCTGGTTCAATTGTAGCAAATGGTGCAATTATATAATCATATCCAAATTCATGTGTCGTTGCGATACCTTCAATTTTTAACGTGTGCCAATTGTCAATAACTTCAATTTTAGTTTTAATTAGATAACCCCTTAACTGAACAAACTTGTTTCTAGGAATATCAAATTCAATAACTACTCCTTTTTCCTTATAACGAAGCTCAGCCCAAATTGCCCCTATTGCAAGAGAAGATCCTGTATAAAATCCTTTACCTAATTCCCCTTTGCCAATGTTAATGTCCACATTGGGAGGTGGTCCCATAATTATTAAAGCATTGCTTTCATTCGTGCCGTGAAATGATACATTATCCATTGGAACTTCAATATATTTTTTCTGATCTTGCTGATCAAACTGAAGGTATTTATAAATATTTATCGATAATGCTTGAAAATGTCCTAATCGTTGTCCATTTTATACCAAAATGTATAAAATATTGATAATCAATTAAATACACATTTATCTCAAATCCCTCTCTCTCCGCACTTTCCTGATAATCAGACAAGTACTTAAAAAACTCACCTCAATGCACTTTATTGTTCAGGTGAGTTTTTTAATGGAGCTAATTGATAATTAAGTATTCTCTTTAATTAGATATCTTTTCAATTCACTGGCTCGGGTAATTAAAAAAAAACCGGAGAAAGAATTCACCGGTTTTATACCCTGCCTAAGCAAACCTCTACTGATTTTGCTAAAAATTTAATTATATAAATAAATAGAGATCAATTATTGTATTCATATTAGATAAAAGCTGCGCTCATTTGTCCATTTTTACCCGTGCCGTCTAACCGGGATTCGCCATTTATAAATCGTGTGCAATTTAGTATTGACACAACCTCACTAAAAAATAATTACGCCTGGAAAATGACAAGAATTATAAATATTAACCAGCCTGATTTTAGAAAATAGAATGAATTTGGGCAAATATCTTTTTTGGGCTGAATTTTAATTTGGATTAGATATCTTTTTAAACTTACAAGATATTCTTATCGACAAAATCGAAATCAAAACTCCTATTACCGTTCCTCGTTACCTGATCTTCAATCTAAACTTATTATAAAGAGAATCAAGCTAATAGATTAAGTTATATCGGAAACAATAATTTGCCAAAAGTTACAACAGGTGCTATTAATAATTCTTTGCCAAAAAATATAAGATATCTCTCAATAATTTTAGAATATCTGATTGATTTTATATCAATCAAGTGTATCTTTTACCATTGGGAAAACACCCTCTTTAACAGCTTATAGTTCTTACAAAAGATATCTCATGGTTCCTCGTATATAAATTAGATATCTAATTATTATAAAAGGCAGGATGTTTATTTGCGCTGCCTTCGCCCAGTTTGATAGTTTCCGTATGCCGACCAGTTACTTTTTTTAAGAGTTTTAGTTCCAACCCCTGAAAAAAACTAACACAAAATGCGTACTCCCACTTAACCTAATCTTTTATTATGGCGAGCCAAAAAAGAAAGTTTACTGACGAACAAAAGCTTGAAATATTAAGACAAGCAAATGAGATGGGGGTTATTGCGGTTATAAGGAACCATAATCTCTCATATAGCGTATTTGCAAGATGGAGAGAAAAGTTTATGGAAAAAGATAAAAATAAACAAGATACTAGCTTAAAGAATAAACCTAATTCGAAACTGAAGCAATTCATGGAGGATAATACACGATTAAAAAAGATCATTGCCGAGCAGGCGCTGGAAATAGAAAGAAAGAATGAGGCGTTAAGGAAAAATAAAAGATAGAGTCAATTTAAATATCTCGTAATAAACAACTACTATAGAATGAAAAAACAAATAATACAATTCAATCTGGCAGTTACTCTTACTCTTGCTTTTTTATATCCCATCTTTTTTGTAGACAATAAGATCAATGCTTCTAAACAGATATTGACAAATGATCTCTTGTTTATAAGAAACTATTATAACGTATATTAATTATTATGCAAAATATCCAGAATTACAGACAACCGATGGTTACAGCAACAGGTATTTTTATGGGTTTCATGTTAAATTATGGCAGTAATTGGGTAAAAGAAGCATTTACAAAAAATATGTTTCGGGACATTGTCCTGGGACTCAGTATTATCGTATGCATTTCTTTATTGTTGATCGTCCTGTTTCGCATTTTAAACATGCATTATCCTGCTGATAAGGTTGATACCTACTACAAGAGAACCTTGCGTTTGTTCATCACTGCAGTTTCTGTACCCTTTATCGCATTTGTGTTGGTTGTAATAAGAACATTAATTATAAATGCTGGTAACACTGTCATGAATTAAATTAACCAATAGAAAAAGAAGAAAAGGATCATTAATATCGGCTATTGAAAAGAAAGAATAATAATAAAACTACCATGGCAAAAGAGTACTCAAATAAAAATTTACAAAAAGCTTCTTTTAAAAATGAAGATCTTTCGAATGCAAGTTTCGTGGATAGCGATCTTCGCGGCGCTGATTTCACCGATGCGAATCTTATTGGCGCAAATTTTACTCACTCAAGGACAGGAATTACACCGTTGAATACAATAATAATTTTATTTGTCGCTTTGATGGTATCATTATTGTCGGGTTATATTGCCGCACTTACCGGTAAAACCGTTCAGGACATGTTGGCTTCAGAAGATTCGAATATTAGATCAGCAGGAATTATAACAATTGTGATCATTTTTCTTTTTATTCTTTATTACTATTGGAAAGGTGGAGGAAATGCGATCAGTCATTTGATCCTACCAGCTGTAATTCTTGCTGCGGTGATCGGTATTATAGCATATGTTTCAGGTTTAGGTACCGGTATGGGAATGTTTTATCTTATACTGGCTTTACTATTAACGGTTGTCATGTTTATTGTAGGTACACTTGCCCGGGCTGCTGCCGGAACATTATCTAATATTTTATTTATGATAGTTGCATTATCAGGTGGTATGTTTGGTAAAAGTGTTGGTGGAGGGATAGGAACTGTGGCTATGGCGATCGCTTGTGCACTTATAAGTAAAAGAGCGTTAAGCGGGGCAAAAGGTTTTGATACACTAAGAAAAATGGCATCCTTTCTCGTAATAAGATTTGGAACTTCGTTTCGTAATGCTAAACTCAGCAATGCAAATTTTACAGGTGCAAAAGTTCATAATTCAGATTTCTCCAATGCAGATCTTTCAGGAACCAATTGGGAAGGCTCAAAAAAAATAAACTTTATAACGACTAATGATAGGTTCACTCCTAAAAAGAAAATATAATGGAGGAAACAACTTACACTAACAATATTTTTAACTAAATAAAAAGGAGGAACTATAACAATAATAATTGATAAGTAAGAGTCACCTCAATATAAAGACACCGACACGGTAAACCATTTTGTTCACTATTAAATCTTAATTTATGAAAAAGATTATTTTTCTTCCGCTTCTCCTGGTAATGGGGGTTGCGAATGCCCAACTGCAGTTCGGATTGAAAGGAGGTGTAAACGTCAGCAACTTTACCGGTGGTAATTTTAATAATATTGAGAAAAGCTCATTGGTGGCATTTCATGCCGGTGGTTTAGTACGGATCAAGTTTGATCACCTGGTTTTGCAACCTGAAGTTCTATTTTCTTCACAAGGTGCTAAACTCGATGATGGCGTGACCGAAGCAGATTATAAGGTCTCTTATGTCAATATACCCATCATGCTGCAATGGCAATTCAAAGGAAGTTTTTATGTTGAAGCTGGTCCGCAGGCAGGCTTCAAAGTAAGCGAAGAGATTCCCAATTCTACAATCGAAGATTTTGCTAAAAGTACAGACCTGTCAATAGGATTTGGCCTGGGTTTTTTGAAAAGTAAGGGTCTGGGTATCGGTGCCCGCTATATGGTTGGGGTGAGCAAAGTGGGAGATTTTGATTCAGCCAATATCGATCCCGATTTTAAAAATGGTGTATTACAATTCAGTCTCATTTTTGTTTTCTAATTAAAAATCTGGAAAAGAGGAATTTAATTAATAATTTTCCGCCAATATTCAGTTTATCATTAAAGTCACACAACTTAAAAACCCATTAAATTTTCTTAACTAAAATTTTATAAACATGAAAAAGATCTTTCTATTGCTCGTATTAGCCGGAACTATGACAACAATGATGGGCCAGCATGCCCGACTTAATTTTTATGCTGCATACACATTTGATGATGGGTTTGATGTGGCGCATGATGTAAATACTTACTACTATGGAACAGTGAAAGCAGGAGTACAATTTGGTGGTGGTTTGCAATATATGTTTAATCATCAGAGCAGTGCAGAACTTTTGTACTTGCATAGGAGTACTACTGTTCCTGCTACTTTTAAGCTTACGACCGGTGGTTCTGCCAAATCTGAAACTTTCGATCTCAAACATGATTTTATATTATTAAGCGGAGATGGACATTTTGGGAATGGCGGTAAAGTAGAAGGATATGGCGGAGTAATTGCAGGAGTTTTTAGCAGCCATCTTGAAGCTCCATCAGTGGGAAAAAGTTCAAGGAACACCAATTTTGCCTGGGGTGGAAGAGTCGGCACTAACATATGGTTCTCTCCAAAAATGGGATTAAAACTTCAGGCACTGATACTATCGGCTTCCAGGGCTACTGGTGGCGATTATTATTGGAGCTGGTACGGCCCAATTTACCTTAGTGAATACTCTACCGTATGGCAATTCAGCCTTGGAGGCGGATTGACATTTAAATTAGGAAAGTAAGTAACCATAACTATAGAGAGTGCTGTTGAAATGGCACTCTCTTTTTCGGTCGGAGAAAAATAACCTGAATAAAACCAAGCCTCACACTGATCGTTGTTTTTGGCTTAGTTTGTATCTGCGTTTTGATTTCACTTTTTCTCTATATGCCAATAGCATCAAAATAAGTAAGAGAATCATTTTCTGTATTGCTTTCCTTTCATGAAATAATAAAGGCTGTATATAGAAATACACAGCCTTTGATTGCTCGCCGTCACACTTGTTATGCTTTAAAATCAAATATTCACAAAATCAACTATCTTTTTTTCGTCCGCCTAAAAAACAAAAACGGATGTTTTTAAATTAAATAGAACCTACTTAAGCGCCAGTGAATCAAATATTTTTTCCATTTACGCCAGGAGAAATAAGACCGCTAAAAAGATGTTAAGCGGTCTTATTCTTAACTATAACCAAAACTGCCTAAGAACTAACAACTAAGGGACTGAGATCGTTCAATTATTTTCTATCAACTATTTTTGAAATATCTACTTACTATTTTTCACGACCACCTATATCAAATTTGTTTATTAAAGTTAATCTTCACTAAAGGCGGAATAAAATTTTGAGGGCACACAGATGCTAAAAATTATAATTATTAACTGCTTTATCTCTATAGTTATTCATAATCTGCAGAAAATATCTCCTTTTAATATAATCAAAGGGTTTTTGACCTGTAAATTTTTTAAAGGCTGTAGTAAAAGAACTCCTATTATTAAATCCACATATTCTTGACAGCTTTTGTAAACTCGGTCTATCGGAAGAATTTGCATTTATAAGTTCAATACAATGATCGATCCTGTATTTGTTTATATGATCACTAAAATGCATTCCCAATACCTGGTTGAGATATGCTGACAATTGATGAACAGGAATTTGAAGTTCGCCTGCCAGGTCCTTTATATGATATTTACTTTGCAAAAAAGGTTTTTTCTCTGTCATCAGATCATTTAACCGCCGCTTTATTAACTCAGAATCATGTTTCCTATAATGGATCAAAAAAGTGGTGTCCTTCTTTTTATCATTAAAAAAACTTCGTAGATAAGTAAGTATATTTTGTTTTGTCATTAATGTCAATTTTTTCTATTAGAAATAAATGACCTTCTCTAAAAATACAATGACGAAAAACTATTGCAATGAGTAAAGGATCTTTTACTGCCAAGATTTATATTGCTGCCTGCCTTATATTTTTAATAAGTGCAACGATCAGAGCCCTACGTACTCTATATGACTCAACTTTCAAATACAGTGCTACTACTGTAGTTGCTGTTATAATAGCGTCTCGTATAGTCAGATGGTGTGCACCCGGCAAATTTTTTGAAAGCTGTGGTAAAAGTATTCCGGTTATGAAATCCGCATTGACTTGCTAATCCTTTTGAGTTTAGTTTGCGTGTCGCCCCTTTTTGAATAAGTGTTTTGCAATACCTCACCCTGTATTGGTTAAGATAATTATTAAAATTGATCCCTAATTCATGATTGAGTAAAGCGGATAAATGGAGTTGTTGCACATTCAGATCATCTGCCAGCGCCTTTAAACTATAATTTTCTATTAGATAAGGCTGTCGTAGTTGCATGTGATCATCCAGTTGCTTTAAAATTGAAGCCTTTTTTTCGGAAGGGATAATGATAGTGCGGGGATTGGCGGATTTTTTCTTAAAGGTCAATAGTTGGCCAAAGATTCTGTTAAGAAAATTTCTCATAAAAAATGGTTTAATGGTTAAAAACGTTGCCTATATCTAAAATACGTCAAGTAAAAAACATAAAAAAATAAATATTCGGGTTATTTAAATTTAGTCTTATAATACTTAACAAAAAAAGTAAAAGAGCTTATTCATGATCGCAATACAAAAAAAAGAGAATAGCCTTAAATTATAAATCCTGTCAATAAGCAAGGTCAATTAGTTGTTTATATATAACGACCCCAATAATTTTAATACTGTTCTTAGAGAAGTATAGTTTAGCCTTAAGAATTGCTAATAATAGCAGTTGTTTTCTCAAAGGAAGAAGTATTTCAATACTTCTTCCTTTCTTTTTAAGCTTTCACCACTTCATATATAATAAAAAGAACTTTATCTTTTAACCCGCCAACTTGTTCATTAACCTGTAAATTTTAGTCATTTCTTCGTCGATGACGCCTTCGGTATCAGGCTTTTTATTTTCCAAAACCTTTCCCTGTTTTATATACTTAATAAATTCTGATGGGTTTAATCCAGTTGCCTTTTTAAAAGCGGAAGTAAAAGTATTTCGATTGCTAAACCCCGATTCTTCTGCGATCGATTCAAGTTTTTTGATCTCCCATTCCTTTTTTAAAAGCTTTTCTATGCAGGATAATATTCTGTATTCATTGACGAAGTCATTAAAATTCATTTTGTAATAGCTATTGATAAAAGCTGATAACTGGTGCAGCGGAAGATGTATTTCGTCTGAAAGCATTCGTAAAGAATAACCATGCTTAAGAAAAGGTTTATTTTTTGAAAAATGATCACGAATATTCTCCTGTATGTCGGCAACTCGTTCCTGGGACATATTCAACGATACGGAGTGCTTTGTTTCAGTCTTATATCTTCTTACAATTTTGTGCCTGGAATTATTATTTGAATTTACATATGTTGTGAATTTCATCTTCCAGAAACGCAGATGAAAGGGGTCTATTTTTTTAGCCTGGGGTCTATACAAATTGCTAAGGATATAAATGTAGCAAGCAGGTATAAAAAGAAACAAAGTGAGCTTGTCAAATATTTTAAATGAAAGATAAAATTGGCCTGTTGGTGCCAGGAAAATGACGGGGAAAAGGGATAAGAAAATAAAAAAGATAAATATAACCTTCATTTGGTTATTGCTCAACCTTCCTCTGAAAGATCGTAGAAGGAGAAGGCTCACTGATATAAATATCAGGTGAAGCTGTGTGACGAATATCATCGGAATATTTTAGGTTTAATGGTAAACCAAAAATATAGAAAAATAATTAGCTGCACATTATAAAAATTTCCACCTGTCACATTTTTTATTAAATGTCAAGCTTCGTAATTATTGGCACAAAAAATACTAAACTAAAACAAGCATTAGTTTATCTGTCTGCGACTAGCAAAGATGAATATCCTTTAGAGAGTAATTATAGATTAAGTTATTGTTAAGTGAAAGGAAAGAATAGATCGGAAATTTTTTCTCGGCGTGCCTAATGGACTTAACATCAAAGCTTAACTGCCATCACAAGTCCGTGATAACTTTATATTTTGGTACCAGTGCTTTCATGATAACCCAGGCAATCAGGTAGGCAACGGCGCAAAAGGCAAACATAATAGTATAGGATGTGGTCATTTGACTATGAACTAAGGGCTTTTGAAGCTCCAGGAGCTTATCAAAAGATGACGCATCAATATTCTTTAATTGTTCTGCAACCTCCTTGGACAAGCCTTTAAGATCGATCGTATCGAGGCTAACAACATCGCCAAACTTAGTTCTAAGATCCAATGCGTGTATTCTTGACACATAATCACCCAATCCATTCGCTTTTGCGGCAACCCATGATTCTGCAATACCCGCTGCCTTATATGAATCAAATAGCCAGCCTCCCACTTTTGAAACGATCACCCCTCCTATGCCGCCGGCCATTCCCCCAATACCTACAACGGATCCTATAGCTTTTTTAGGGAACATATCACTAACAGTAGTAAAAATATTTGCACTCCATGCCTGGTGTGCCGAGGTGCCGACACCGATCAACAAAACAGGTATCCAATAACTATAATCGCCTAATGGCTGAGCTAATAAAACAACCAAAGGAATTATTGCGATCATCAACATCGCTTTCATTCGGCCATCATAAGGCGAATAGCCCTTTTTGAAATAATACATGGGAAACCATCCACCGCCAACACTGCCGATCATTGTCATTGTATAGAGTACCGCTAATGGAATAGCCACTTCAGTACTACTCATACCATATTGAGAAGTTAGATACCCCGGTAACCAAAACAAAAAGAACCACCATACACCATCAGTTAAAAATTTACCGATGGCAAATGACCATGTTTGCTTATAGCCTAACAATTTTACCCATGAAACTTTTTCTTTTGTTTTTGCGGTAACTGCCAGGTCTTCTTTATCTGAATTGATATATTCTAATTCTGAAGCTGATAATCGTTTTTGTTCTGTAGGCTTATCATAAAAAAATAGCCAGAAAAATAACCAGAGGAAACCAATAGCTCCCACTAAAATAAATGCAACCTCCCACCCCCAATGCTTTCCAATCCATGGAACAGTAAGCGGTGCAAGTACAGCTCCAATATTTGCTCCTGAATTAAAAATCCCTGTAGCAAATGATCTTTCTTTTTTAGGAAAATATTCTGCTGTTGCCTTTATAGCTGCAGGAAAGTTACCTGCCTCACCTAATGCAAGAACTGCACGGCAAACCATGAAACCGGCAACAGAAACACTCAATGCTGTTATTCCAAAAAGTCCAAGTATTGTATTAAATGCTTCGCCAATAGGAATTGCTAATGCATGAAGCATGGCCCCGATACTCCAGATAATAATGGCCCATGTATATCCTTTCTTTGTTCCAAGCTTGTCAATGATCCTGCCGGCTAAAAGAAGGCTGATTGCATAGCCAAATTGAAAAACAGCAGTAATGTTGGCGTAATTTGTATTGGTCCAGCCAAAAAGTTCTGAAAGATCCTTCTGCAACAAACTCAACACTTGCCTGTCGAGATAGTTTACAGTAGTAGCAAAAAAGAGCAGGGCGCAGATTGTCCACCTGTATTTTCCAATGGCTTGTTGCATCGTAGATTTTTTATGATACCAGCTCGGTAACTCCGGTTAAGCATCGTTGCGTCGCAATCCTTTCATACTTGTACTACTATTTAGCTGGCTTTATTGATCCGATCAGTTCCAATACCTTTTTAGTCTCTGTTTCAATTGTTCCGTAATCTTTTGCTTCCATCAGTTTTTTACTGATTAGTTTGCTTCCCATTCCTACGGCACAGACGCCTGCTTTAAACCATCCTTCAATATTCTCTTTTGTTGTATCTACACCACCGGTTGGCATAAAAAGGAGCTTTGGAAAGATATCCTTTATAGTCGTTAAAAACTCAGGGCCAAGCATATTTCCCGGAAATAATTTTATGAATTTGATACCTGCATTTTCAGCAGCAATGATCTCACTTGGTGTCATGCATCCCGGTGCATAAAAAATATCATTGCTTACACAGTATGCTGCAACATCCGGTACAAAACCAGGACTAACTAAAAAATCAGCGCCGGCAGCCATATAATCTGTAGCATGCTGCATATTCTTAATTGTTCCTACACCTAATAATAATCCTGGCATTTCTGTATTGCGCAAAGCAACCATCTTTTTAAAATTTGCCAATGCTGCATCACCACGATTGGTGTATTCGACAGCTTTCACTCCTGCACGATAAATTGCCTTTAATACATCCAGACTCACTTCCTCACTTGAATTGAAATATAAAGGAAGCATTCCCTGCTTTACTATTGCATCTGCTATTTGTTGTGTCTTACTCATTTTAATTTTTTTATGGAACACGGATCTACGCAGGTTTTATCCGTTCAAATCCTTTACATCAGTGTCATCAGTGTTCCACTCATTCATATTTTTATTTTAATTACTAATTTCTTGATCGTCCCCTCACCTATCATTGGTGCATGTACATCCTCAGGAAAGAAGATCGCAAACTGTCCATCTCTCAATGAAAAAAATGTATCAGGTGTGTCGTTGTAGAACTGCACATCTTTTTCAGCATGGTAATCACCATTGGGTATTTCGCATTTTTCTCTTGGCTTCCATCCAATAGTTTCAAAGCCACTAATGCAAAGTTGAATATCAATATTCTTATTATGACATTCAAATTTTGCGCAACTTACTTCAATTGTTTTACCCGGCGCATTACTGAAGATAGCTTTTAAGCCATCTGAAATGTCTGACTTACCATCTGCAGCATTTGCAAGATCGGTCTGACTTATGTATTCAAATGCTTTTGCAAATAAAGGATGGACTGAAAAATATTTTGGTGCGTTACCTAATGTATCAATGATCATGTTACCCCCTGTCCCCCTAAAGGGGGAACTTAGATTTAAAAAAGTTTACAAAATTGATGTTTCATTATAACTGAGGTTCTTTTGCTCAGTAGCGAACAGAAAGATGAAGTGTGCGACGCAACAGATTATGATAGTAGTAATACTGCTGGTAACACAATTATTCAATCTACATCTCCAAAGAACTTACAAATAAAAAAATGAATATCCCACCTAAGTCACCCCTTTAGGGGGACAGGGGGTTAACGCTGTACCCTTCCGCTACCATCACCTTTCATTAATTCTTTTACATCACTTAGTGTAGCATGATTAAGGTCACCCGGTATTGTATGTTTTATAGCACTGGCTGCTACGCCAAACTCAGCAGCATCAGGCATTGACATGCCGGTTACTAATCCAAAGATCAAACCGCTGGCAAATGAATCACCACTACCGACACGGTCAACGATACGAACATTGTATTTTTTTGTGTGATAAAAATCTTTACCATCATATACCAATGCACTCCATCCATTATCACTTGCACTGTAGCTTTCACGAAGTGACGATGCAATGAATTTAAATCCGAACTTTTCTTTCATTTGTTTAAATACATCTTTATAGCCATCAAGATTCAGTTCACCTTTGGTTATATCTGTATGCGCTGCTTTAAATCCTAATGTTGTATCTGCATCTTCTTCATTACCGATACATACATCTACATGCTGGCAAAGTTTTGACATCACTTCTCTTGCTTTTTCTTTGCTCCAGAGTTTTTTGCGATAATTAAGATCGATACTTGTTGTGATGCCTTTCGCTTTTGCAGCTTTTAATGCAGCTTCTGTCAATGCCGCAGCTTTATCACTCAATGCAGGTGTGATACCTGTTGTATGAAACCAATCTGCACCAGCAAAAATTTTATCCCAATCAAACTCTTCCATGTTTACATCAGCAATGGATGCCCCGGCCCTGTCGTAAATAACCTGTGAGGCTCTCATCGATGCACCTGTTTCTAAAAAATAGATTCCCAGTCTTTCACCACCACGGACTATATATTGAGTATCTACTCCATAACGGCGAATGTGATTAATTGCTGACTGACCTATTGCGTTGTTTGGCACTTTTGTTACAAAGGTTCCATTCAATCCATAATTACATAATGCAGCAGCGACGTTTGCTTCGCCACCTCCGTAAGTAATATCAAATGTATCTGCCTGTACAAATCTTTTAAAATCCGGTGTTGATAATCTCAACATGATTTCGCCCAGTGTTACTACTTTCTTTGACATCTTTTGCTTTTGGTTTAGTATTTCAAAAAATATTTATCAATTAAGCTTTTACTGTCTTATGAACAACCTCGTCAATATTCTTCCAACCAAAATATTCATTTGCATTGTTATAGCAAATATCCTGGATGATCTTTCCTACCCATTTTATATCGTTGGGAAGTTCACCGTTTTCAATTTCTTCACCAAATAAATTGCAAAGTAATCTCCTGAAATACTCATGTCTTGGAAATGAAAGAAAACTACGGCTATCAGTAAGCATACCGATAAACTTACTGAGCAAACCCATATTGCTCAGTGCATTTATTTGTTTTATCATTCCATCTTTCTGGTCAAGGAACCACCAGGCCGAACCCCATTGGATCTTTCCGGCGGCAGAACCATCATTGAAATTGCCGATCATCGTAGCGAACAGTTCATTATCGGCAGGATTGAGATTGTAAATAATTGTTTTTGCTAACTTATTATTTGTATCGAGTCTGTTTAAAAATTTGGATAACGCTTTTGCTTGTGAAAAATCTCCAATGCTATCCCAACCTGTATCCGGGCCAAGTTGTTTTAACATGCGACTATTGTTATTTCTTAAAGCGCCAAGATGATATTGCTGAACAAATCCCTTTTCGCAATCCCATTCCGCCAATGTGACAAGCATCGCTGACTTAAATTTCTTTCTTTCTTCCAAACTCAAGTCACCACCTGAACGAATTTTAGCGAAAATTCCAACGACCTCTGTTTGCGTATAATCCTCTGCATACATTTCTTCGAGCCCATGATCACTAACTCTGCAATTGTTCTCTACGAAATACTCGTGTCGCTTTTTTAGTGCAGCAATATAATCATTGAAAGTGCTGATGGAAATATTAGATGCTTTTTCAAGGAGGGTGAGATAATTATTAAAAGTATTTACATCATCAACATTCATCGCTTTATCGGGACGAAAAGCTGGCAATACGTTTATATGCCAATTGTCATTCTTTATTTTTTTATGATACGCAAGATCATCAACCGGGTCGTCAGTAGTGCAAATAAGCCTTACATTCATTTTTTCCAATAAACCTCTTACACTAAATTCTTTTTCTTGCAACTTAGCAGATGTTTCATCATAGATCTTCTTTGCTGTGTCCGGATTCAAAATATCATTGACATCAAAGTAACGTTGCAATTCGAGGTGCGTCCAATGATAAAGAGGATTACGCAAAGTGTAAGGAACAGTCTCCGCCCATTTTTGAAATTTTTCCCAATCACTTTTATTACCGGTGATGAACTCCTCGGGAACTCCATTTGATCGCATGCCCCGCCATTTATAATGGTCACCATTGAGCCATACTTTTGTAATATTTTCAAAATTCTTATCTGCCGCAATTTCATCAGGCGGCAAATGGTTGTGATAATCGATAATGGGCATTTCCTTAGCAAACTCATGATAAAGTTGCTGCGAAGCCTTGCTGTTTAGCAAAAAATTTTCATCAATAAATTTTCTCATATGACAAATTGAGGTGAGGTTTATAAATCCTTCAAAAACAGGTAATAAATGTATGAAAACTATTGGGTAAAAACCTGAAATCTCCGCAAACGTTACCGGAACAATAAAGGCAATCAGTCAATTTTTCTATAACTCATTCCTTCATTGTATTTAAATAATGGATAAGCTTCGCCTTTTAAATAGCCCGGTACATCTGGTTGCTGGTTTTGTGCCGCAGCTTCAGAGATGGGTGTTGTAAAAGGCATTTTAGCTGTGGGATTAAACTTGCCAGTAACCACATCCAGTACGGCTTCTAATGTTGTACCAAATGTGGCGAGAACGGCTTTTATATTTCCTTTGTTTTTGTCGTTATAAATTTCATCAATCACCCAGGGATTACTGTAGTTGATTACAAGCACAGTCGGTTTTTTTGAAGTTAGTTTATTTATATAATCAACATCCACCGCATTTTTAGATAAGGAAAGATATAGGGGTGAGCCATCCGAATCAAATAAAGACTTGGAACCGGGAGTAATCCACATAAGAACGACATCTGCTTCTTCTGGAGTTTTTACAAATTCGACATCGTATTTGTTTTCGGTTGTTTGATAAACATTACTTGAAGAAACGTCTCTTTTTTGAAAATAGGATTCAAAATAAATTTTTGTCTTCGCCCCGATAGCTCTCGGAGTTAACGGCAGCATTTTTGTTTCGTTTCGAAGTAATACAATTGATTTACGAAAAGCCAGATCAGCTTTCGCCTGAAACTTCGCATTGCCGACTATTTTCTCAGCAGCATCTTCATCCACATAGGGGTTTTCAAAAAGCCCTAATTGAAATTTTTCCATCAGTAAACGGAAAACAGAATTGTCAACAAGTTTTATGTCTACCATTCCGCTTTTCACTATTTCTAAAAGCGGAGCCGGGTCAGCAGAACCGGAATAAAGATTTACACCGGCTTCCAATGTTTTTTTATACCGTTCTTTAATAGATAAGCTTTCTGCGCCCCAGGGCATCATTTCAATTGGTCCGGTATCCGAATTGATAATACCTTTAAAGCCGAGTTCGTTTCGCAGCAATCCCTGTAGCACTTCCTTGTTATAAGCGTATGCAATTTTTTCGTATTTGGTATCATTGGGTATAGAATAATAAGGCATGATAGAAGAAGTGCCTGCTTTAATTGCGGCTTTGAATGAAATGAGATTATTGCTGAACATACCTCCTGGAAAAATTTCATTTCGACCCCAATTGAAATGCGGGTCTTGCCCTCCTTCAGTTGCTCCGCCACCGGGAAAATGTTTTGTAGTTAATGCGACGGATGACGGGCTAAGTTTATTTCCCTGGAAACCCAATACAATTTCAGTTATCATCTTCGCTACCCATGCTGAATTTTCACCAAATGTTCCTTCTACTCTTTGCCATCTCGGCTCCGTTGATAAATCAGCCATGTACATGTATCCTTTGCGTAAACCTACTGCGGCCCATTCTTGTCTTGCAATGTCTGCAAACTCTCTGACTAATTTTAAATCCTTCATTGCAGAGAGACCAAGTTCACCGGGCCATGTAGAAAAAACAGTTTTACCAACACTTAAACCAATGGAAGCATCTTTAGTAATATGATTTCTCGGGTTGGAGGCAACAATGGCAGGAATACCCAAGCCATCACTTTCGCAAAGAGCTTGTAATTTATTAGCCCATTCAGCATTTATTCTTGCACTTACATTTGCTCTTAAAATAAAATGACGGAGATGAAACTGAGTGACCGCTTTTGTAGTACCTGCTGCCGACATCATTGGAATAGGCAGCGGTTGCTTTGAAAACATGTTCGTGGTTTGAATGAGATCTTCTTCATTAAAGTCACTGGTTATTGGGTCTTTATTCTTTGGCGCTTCAAAAGACCAATCGTTTTTTAATCGTGTAGAACTGATTAGCATGAAACCAACTTTTTCTTCTACACTCATTTGAGACAGTAAATCTTTTGCTCTTACTTCATAAGGCAAACGCCAGTCTTCATACTTATCTAATTTGTTATTTCTGTTTAAATCTTTGAATGATAAACCATTTATTGTAAGAATTTTTACAGAACGGTAGCCAAGCACAGGTTGTTTAGTAACTGGTTTAGATGACTGCTGCGCAAAAAGATAATTACCGGCAGCGACTATCAGCATTAACAAAAGCAAGCATCTTTTCATAAATGATATTTTTTGTGATCCTGATTTTTGAAAACGATAATTCAGGACAGAATTGAATAATCACAAATGCAAAAATGAATATTGATTTCTAATGTGAATACTTAAAAATTAATCAGTGTTAAGTAAATCAAAGCACAGTTAAATTAAGATAAAAAATTCTGTTACGCCTCTGATTTTTTATAATGACACCCCTCTCTTCCAGGGTATGAAGTCATCCTGGTTAAGTTGTACGGCTTTCGGGATCACCTCGCCGCTAGCTGCTTTAATGCAGTATTCTAATATCTCCTCTCCCATTTGCTGGATCGTTTTATCTCCTTCTACTATTGGCCCGCAATCAATATCTATAATATCATTCATCCTTTTTGTAAGATTGCTGTTTGTGCTTACTTTAATAGTAGGACAAACAGGATTACCGGTTGGTGTGCCCAGGCCAGTGGTAAACAAGATCAGTGTAGCTCCGCTTGCAGCTTTACCGGTAGTTGCTTCCACATCATTACCGGGGGTACAAACCAAATTCAATCCTGGTTTTGTTACCGGTTCAGTATAATCTAATACATCTACAACTGGCGATGTGCCACCTTTCTTAGCGGCTCCGGTACTTTTTATTGCATCGGTGATCAATCCATCTTTAATATTTCCTGGGGATGGATTCATGTGAAATCCTGAACCAACTTTATGAGCCGCATCATTGTAAGCAGTCATTAAATGAATAAATTTTTTAGCAGCTGCTTCATTAGTAGTTCTGTCGATCAGGTCTTGCTCAGCGCCGCAGAGTTCTGGAAATTCTGCCAAAAGAATTTTACCTCCTAATGCAACAACAAGGTCTGAAGCATATCCAACTGCAGGATTTGCAGAAATGCCGCTGAATCCATCACTGCCACCGCATTTTACGCCGATACATAATTTATCAAGAGTAGCGGGTTTGCGTTCAAGCTTGTTTATTTCAATTAAACCTTCAAATGTTTTCCTGATGGCTTCTGCTATCAATTGCTCTTCGCTTTGTGATTGTTGCTGTTCGAAAATATAAAGTGGTTTATCAAAATTTGGATTGCGTTGTTTCAGATCATTTACGAAATCCTGCACTTGTAAATTCTGGCAACCTAAACTTAACACAGTAACTCCGGCCACATTCGGATGATCTGCGTAAGATGCTAAAAGTTTACCAAGTATTCCGGCATCTTGCCTTGTACCGCCACAACCACCCTGGTGATTTAAAAATTTTATCCCGTCAACATTTTTAAATGGCCTGTTCCCATTTTTATGCTGCGGTGCAGAAAAAATGTCTACTGATGAAAGATCATTTCCTTCTTTATAGGCTGTTATCAGCTGATGCGTATAACTTTTGTATTTATCAGTAACAGCATAGCCTAACTCATTATGCAATGCTTCACGGATCACATCGAGATTCCGGTTCTCACAAAACACGGTTGGAATAAATAACCAGTAATTAGCTGTTCCTACTCTCCCATCACTTCTATGATAACCATTAAAAGTTCTTCCTTTGAATTTTGAAACATCGGGAGCATGCCATTCATATTTTGCAGCACGATAAGCAAATGGATCGGCAGCATGCTTCGTATTCGTAGTCGTCATCAATCCGCCCCGGGGAATAAAATTTTGAGCCTTGCCCACCAGCACTCCATACATGATGATCTCATCACCGGCGTTAAGATCTTTTGTAAAAAATTTATGCTTCGCATTAATATTGTCCTGCAAGATATATTCTTCACCCTCAAAAGAAATAGTTTCACCTTTCGAAAGATTTGTCAATGCAACGATCACATTATCTTTTGGATTTACCTTTAAAACTCTATGTTTCATGTTAATTAAACGACCGCCTTTTTTGATTCGATCCCGGCTATTGTTTTTAAAACTCCAGTTGATAAAAACTCAGTAAGATATTCCTGGATGGATCGTAACAAACCCGGGAGCTTTGTAAGATCGGCACCCCAAAGTTCTTCATTTTGCATGACAATTTCAGCTACTTTATCAGGACTATTGTTTTCCCAAACCTGGAAGAAGTATTCAGCAGAGTCATCTTTTATTTCATAAAGCTTATCGTTCCTCTTTCCAAAATATTTGCCATCTTCTCTTTTAATTGCTTTCATGTATAGCAAAAAACCCGCAAACCCTGCTGCCATATGAGCCGGTACTGTATCATTTAATTTAAAATGGTTTTGCAGTAAAGGTATATTCCGCATTTTCATCTTCGAGGTGAATTGAACAGTGATGCTCAGCCATTGATGTTCAATAAAAGGATTACAAAACCTTTCAAATACGCGGTTCGCAAAATCTTCTTTTACTTTTTTATCAATCGCAAATGGAATTGCCGGTGCAATTTCAGTGTGCATTAGTTCTTTGGTGAACTTTCCATACACTGCATCATTCATTGCTTCTCTTGTAATATTAAATCCACTCAGGAATGCGAGTCCACAATTAAATGTATGTGTGCCATTCAGTAAACGCAATTTTAATTCTTTGAACAAGGTAATATCGGGAGTAATAATGACACCTTCATCAGATCTGGAAAAACATAAGGTCTCTTTTATTTTTTCATCCCCTTCAATTGCCCAAAGCCGAAACACCTCGCTCATCGTTAACAATTCATCTTCATATCCCAAAGCAGTTTCAATTTTTTTTGCATCAGCCGCATTTGGTTTTCCCGGTACAATACGATCAACCAAAGAATTGCAAAATGTATTATGATTTTCCAGCCACTCAATGAATTTAAAATCAAGATCGTTTTCATGCGCCAGCTCCAATACAATACTTTCCAATTTAGCTCCATTATCTGTTATCAATTCTGTTGGCACTATCACCATCCCGCTTTCTTTAGTTCCACCAAAAGCTTTGAATCTTTCAAATAAAAATGCAAGCAGTTTTCCCGGAAAAGAAACAGGCGGTTCGTTATTAATATTATCCGGCACTAATTGAATTCCAACTTCAGTAGTGTTTGAAATAATGATCTTCATTTCAGGATTATAAGCACATTTCAATATCAACGGCCAGTCAGTTTTGGCACTTAGCACACGGCTCACCGATGCGTTGACAATATTTTCCTCAACTGTTTTACCTTGTTCTACTCCACGAACACATACAGTATACAAACCATCCTGCATGTCAAAAGCGGTACTATCGCCATCGGTCGACTTCACGATAACCACTCTTCCATTAAAGAGTCCTTGTTTATTTGCTTTGTCAATAAAATGATCTGGCAAAGCCCTTAACAACACACCTGTACCGAATTGCAAAACCTTTTCCGGTAATTCAAAAACTTTTTTATCCGGAATGTCCAACCCAGCCCTCTTTGGAATTTGTCCAATATTATTTTTCGATAACTGCATATGATCAATTCGCTTTTTATTTACCCAGCAACATATTTTCTATTTAGCCTTTATTGCGTCGCACTCTTGTACAACAACAATTCTATTCAGCAGGCTTCCACCTGTTTCCAAAAACCCATGCCACATTAATTTTATTCGCCAGTTCTTTATTTATATTATCAGCAAACCATTTATAATCTCCAGCTTTACGATGACAACTATAATAATATACTCTATGTCCCCACTGTATAACATTATTCGTTGGCACCCGATAGATCGCTGAGTCTCTCATATTATCCGCAAAAACACAATTGATCAAATAAAACTGCGCATCACGATGATAACGACCTAACATAAATCCATCATAGCCTTTGAAAGAACAATTCACTAAAACAGTTTTTGAATCCTGGTTACCTGAACCATCATGCCAGATAGCTGCAGGTCCGCCATGTGTTATAAACTCACAATTCTCCGCCCATGCCCACCCTCTTGGACAATAAAAATCAACTCCACCTTCCATCACACAAACTTTAAAATACCACATACCATTCTCAGTTTCCCACGGACTCACTGTATCACCGGATAACGATCTGAAATGACAATTGACCGCTTTTAACCTTGTACAATACATTGCCCGCAATGCCATTTGGTGTCCGTATTGTCCTATCTTCTTTTGCGTATTAACTGTATCAAGTGGACAGATAATTATTTTTTCTTCTTTGAAATCAAAACCAAAACTATTAACGATAGTGAGATTCATCAAGGTGATATCATTTGCCCTCACATTCATCGTTGCCACACCCCAATCATCTTTGTGCTCACATCGCCATTCATCTCTTGCGATTGCTGCAGTAATGATCGTCTTCTCTTTATCCTCACCTTCAAGAATAATATTTGATTTTTCAATGAACAGCTTCTCATTATAGACTCCTTTCCTGATCCGAATTGTTCTTGGTGTATTTGATGAAACCTCCAAACTGTTTATAGCTTCCTGGATCGTTTTAAAATCACCACCGCCATTTATATCTACAACGATCTTCTTTTGCGCAAATATTAATTGAGTCAGTACAATCGCTACCACTATGAAAAGAACTTTCTTCATTCACATCATTTTTTCAATAGCCACTTCACCAGATCTTCAGCAGCTTTATAGTTCTCATATTCTGAAGGCGGCTTTCTTCCATCAACATATTCATTATATAGCCAGGGATCACCAACAGCGAATACTATGCCCTTACCAGATTTTGCAGTCGCTATAATTACATCTCCATCCTTAGTCGCATTTGCATTTTTAGGAGAATGCAATTCCAATGCACTAACTTCCTTGAGGTACATTTTTTTTGTTGTCTTGAAAATAGGATTGTTGCTTCCCGGCAATACTGCACCCTGTTCAAATACATCATTCTTCACCATGTTTATGCTCTTATCAGTAAATCTTATTCCAAATACCTCAGCCAGCTTATTAAAATGTTGCAGATCGCAATTGGCGCTATCATTTGCCATCAAGATCAATTTACCCCCAGCCTTTACCCAATCCGTGATCACTTTAACATTATTGTCCGAAACATAATTTGGATTGGGATTATCCTTTTTGTGGTCAGGATCTACAATAATATAAACAGAAGCATTTTTAAGATTCGCAGCAGTTGGCGCAACATCAAGCGAAGAAAGTTTTGCCCCATACCTCTCAAAAATATTTCCCCATGTATAGAATCCGGAGTTGCTTCTTTCTTCCCATACGTAATGCCAGTACACATCTCTACCTGCAGCATCTTTTCTTTTTTCACTATTAAAGTATCGGTCCAGCAATACTGTTTTTCCGTTGGCAGTTGAAAGTGTTGGTAGTTTTTCCATTTCTGTACTAGCCAACAGGAATGCACCTATACCTTTTGGGTCGTTCGCAATTACAGGTTCACTCATATAGTATTCAAAGCTTCCGTCACGGTAAGGATTGCCACCAAGACCGGAAACTTTTACCGTTCCATATAAATTGGTTTGTCCATTCTCAACTTTGATGAATCGTTTAACGATTCCTGCATAAGCTTTTTTTGCAATGGCAAGTT
>DATHDP010000003.1:0-7094 GCA_035318985.1 Chitinophagaceae bacterium | reverse complement strand
CCATTGAAGGTACAGACTTGCTTCACGAATATGATAATCTCCCCACATGCTTGATTCACCATTTGGAATTTTACTGCCTGCAGGGATATGATCCCATCCATTGGGCCGGTGATAGATCGAATGTAATATCATTCCCTGGTGAGTATCATTGATACTCAAATAAGGTTCTTCCAATAATGTATTCATTACAGAAAGTCCAGCCTGCCAGTAACGATTCCCATCTTTATCATCTCCTTTATTTTGTAAATATTTCCCCAACCTCAACAGACCCTGCGCACCAATTGCTGCTGCTGAACTATCAACCGGTTCATAAGAATTAAATGGATCAGCATTTTTATTTAAGTAATCTCCCATTTTAGAAAGTCCAGGTGCCCCGGTGTCCCAATAAGGGATTCCATCAGTGCAGGAATTTTCTATATAAAAATCACAAGTAGCTTTTGCCGCTTTCAGCATCAGCGATGCTAAATTATTTTTCCCTCCATCCCGATAACTATCGGGATCAAGAGATGTTTCATTAACCTTATCAAACCATTCCAGTTCTTCGACAAAACCACACATGGCCCAGGCAAGTCCTCTTGTCCATGTTGTAAATCCTGAAAAACCCTGTTGTGAATTTGGACAACGAAAATTTCCATCTTTCGTATTAAACACACTTTCATGTGCGGTGCGTCCCCATACATCATAACTATCACGTCCTTCACCATAGAACACCGAATAGTTTGCCGTTGCTTTCAAATGTTGGATAACACGTTCCAGCAGATCTATTTTCACATCACCTTCTCCCTGGAAAACATGACCAAGGCAATGACTGACCACCAATGCACGGCAGGAACGAATTGTATCTACAAATAAAGAATGCGGGCCATTGAAAGAATGAATGAATCCTCCGTTCTTTATTATTGTCCATCGGCTGGCTTGCACAGCACCGGAAATTTTCAATGCTAATTCGTAAAAATCTTTTTCCCATTCATTGAAAGGAGTCTTATTTTCTTTCATTAGCCGAAGCAAGTTGCCATAGGTACTTATATTATTAAATCCATGATCATGCACACCCATATGGCTGACATGCGACGCCATTTTTTCTACTGTTTTTTTTCTGCCTGTTTCTAAGAAAGATTTTTCTCCTGTTGCGTCATATTGGAGAATAGAAGAACCGTATTGAAATCCCTGGGTCCATTCTGTCCATCCTCTTGTAGAATACTTACCATCAATAGTGAATACTGGTGACCCCTTACTTTCATCATAATTCTTTTCGATCAGTTTTATTTTTTTTGCAGACAGGTCCCAGAATCGTGTGAGTTTGTCCTTAAGATCAGCTGCTTTTAATTCGTGATTAATCCGGATCATATTTGTAAATATAAATTATTAGTTACAGGAATATTGAACCACATAGGCACATAGATACATAGGTATTCACATAGATCTTCTTATTCTTCCGGTAATAAAGAAAATAGGTTGTTTACAAGAGTTTTCTGTCCTTCTTAAAAAATATTTACACAATGAAAATTTATAAGAATGCCTTTGGGCTTCTGCAACATTTGCATGTAAGAGAGCAGGACTGCGTCATGTATTGGCAAAAGACCTTCCTGTGCTTTCAATTCTACACAAAGTATATCTTCTACCAAGACATCTAATCTCAATTCCGCATCAAGTTGCAGGCCTTTGTATTCAAGCGGTACCCAAATCTGGCACTTGTTCGCTATCTCATGCAAATTCAATTCCCTCACAAAACATTTCTCGTAAACGCTTTCCAATAAGCCCGGACCAAGTTGTTTATGTACTTCTATGGCACATCCAATAACTCTATAAGTAAGTTCATTTAAATATTTTTTAGTTATTCTCATTACCTATGTGTTAATCTATGTGCCTATGATTCTATGTGGTTCAAAACAGTCAACTAAAATGTTATTGCAATATAATAACTGTCAGGTTTGTTGCGCTATTGTTTTTTTTGGAAGCATTGCTACTGCAACAATACCAATGACGGCAAGTATGATCAGTACTGCAAACCCATTCGCATAATTTTCACTGCTATCACGGAGTCTTGCGACCAGCATGGGAGAAAACGCTTCAGCTAAACCATCTGCCGTTAATACAAGCCCCATTACTCGTCCCATTATCCTTACTCCAAAAAGTTCGGCGGCCATTAAAGGAATGATCATATAATCGCCACCCAAACCCATTCCGAAAACGAAAGCAAATAAATAAATGATCCCCGGTGTATCGGCAAAGTAAAGTAGCGGTATTGATCCTGCAACAAGTGTATAGACCAGGATCATCACATATTTTTTTGGAAACTTATCTGCAAGCCAGCCCATCAGCACACGACCGATAATGCTTGAAAAAAGAACTAATGAAATAATATTTGCTGATTGACCCTGGGAATATTTTAGATCAAGACTAAAAAATAATTTAAGGTTCTGGCTCGTGCCAGCCACTGCACCAATAGAACACATACTCCCGATCAGCAGCAAATAGAATGGCCATCCTTTTACTATTTTATTAAGAGGAATTGTTGATTCTTCTTTAATAGTTTCTATTGATTGCTTCTCAGGGTTTTCTTTTACTATCCATGCCATTGGAAAAGAAATAACAACCATCAATATTCCTAAAAGCATCAATGCCTGGTGCCAGCCAAATTGTATGTTGAGCCATTTTGCTATTTGCGGAACCAGCATACCACCAACACCTATACCCAGGTAAGCAAAGCCCATCGCTTTACCTCTTGTTTTGTTGAACCATCTTGCAGTTAAAACCTGGTTCGGTAATGGACCCGCACACATATATCCCAATGCACTGAATGTATAGAACAAATAAAATTGCCAGAGGGTTGTGACCGTACTTAAACCGACCAATGCAAGACCCCCCATTAAAATTCCTGCAAGCATTAATCTTCGTGGGCCAAAACGATCAATAAACCATCCTGCAAAAAAACCTAACAGGCCAACGGCAACTTTTGCAAAAGCATTTCCTGAAGTAACAGTAGCTCTTGACCATCCATAGTCTTTAACCCAAAAATCATAAAAGAAAGGAAGACCATACACCATAATACCAACAATGGAGAAGAGGCTGAGAAAACCGGTGGCAGCAACTTTTAATTGCCCGGAGCTTAGTTTATTGGCTTGCATTTTATATCGCTAATAATAGGTGAATATACAAATCAATATTTTCAACAATGTTCCTTAGCGATATAATAAAAATGGAAACGTTTTATAAAAAAGCAATCAATGCTGATCATTTTTATAATGCTTCATCAACTCATCTCCACCAAAATCATTTTTCAGATCCCTGATCACTGTGTGAATATGATTGGCATTGTTTTGTGTATTGTCATATTCAATGATAATTGTAGGCCCTTGTATACGGTAATAGTGTGGATGACCGATACCGGGCTGCTGATCTCCCGCCCAGGCAAACCAGAGATCATTAAGACCTGCTTCTTCAATTTCTTTCATCATTCCTTCAGCAAATGATCGTGTATAACGATGAATATAAATACTGAGTAGTTGCAGGAATATCTTTTGCTGCGGGCTCTCCAATTCATTATACAAAATTCCTTTCGGGTCATTTATCATGGCATGGCGACTTGCTGCAGTAAGTATCTCACCCGGTGCCTCATTGCTGATGATCGCCTTGTCCTTTTGTTCCTTATTTAAAGAATTCAACAATGCAAATCCTAATTCGGCTTCATCTTTCAAAATATACTTTCCTTTTTCAGAACCCGACAATACTACACCCGGATTGGAGCCAAAAAAACTGGGTGTTCCCGAAACAAGCCGATTATCTTCTGAGGAAAAATTAAATGCTATATGATGTCCTTCCAGTCTCCAGCCCCATATTGCATCTGTAGCCGGGTTCCCAAAAATTGAAAAAGAATAGTTGCCCGGATCACGGTGTGTGTCATTAGATGGACGACTCTCAACCTCTCTTAATACATTTTCGAGTTGCATAATGGAATTGGCTTTGTTGAAACCCGTATCACTTAGTGCGGTATGCAAAAGTGCAAGAGCATCCTTAATTTGTTGACCAGTCATTTCATTTAGCGTTAGACCTTTCCTACTTCTTGGAATATAATGCCAGTTGTAGCGTTCTTCTTCATTAAATCCAAACTGAATTTTGGTTTTTTGTTTTTCAGAGAGAGTTTGCAAAAATACATCAGCTGCTTTAGCCATTTCACTAAGACCTGTATTTTGCCCGGGTTTCGTATTCGTTTGTGAATGGCAACTTAAAATGCTTTGTGAAAGCAAAGCGAAAAGAATAACAACCTGTTTATAGCATACACGATTCATAAATATAAAGGTAATTGTTTCCATTTGTTGTTTTCCGGGTACATCAACAGCTTACCGATTTACATATTCATAGATCAGCTTCGACACATTCGCCATAGCTGCTATTGAAGCTTTTTCATTTGTTATTTTTTTTGATAATAATACTAACACATATTTTTTGCCATTTGGTAAAAAAACAATTCCTGTGTCGTGCTGTACACCATTTATAGACCCCGTTTTATGCGCCACTTTTACATTGGCGGGTAATCGGGCCGGGATGATCTCATTGAATTTTTGATCCAGCAGAATATTGATCATCGCCTGCGAGGCTGCAGGATTTACCGTTTCACCTTTCGCCATTTTTTCAAACAACATCATCAACCCATGAGCTGTAATTGTATTGTTCAAACCCTTTTCAAATGCCTTCCCATCCTCCACTCCTCTCAGCACATGAATATCTTTTGCACCCAATTGTTGCATGGTAGCTGAAACATTTTTTGCACCCACCAATTCAATGATAAGATTGGTCGAAAAATTACTGCTGACAATGATCATTTGATACAGGAGAAAACTGATCGTTCTTTTCTCCCCAATATGTTTGTATAATTCTGTTTCGCTGTCATCGGTGGAGTCAAGACTAAAAAGACTACCATCTACAATACTTTTAAATTCATTTTTTATGATCAGCGAATCAGAAAGGGAAAATTTTCCTTCTGCGGCTTGCTTATACACTTCCACTAACACCGGAGTTTTCATAGTGCTGGCTGCATGAAATGTTATGGTATCATTTATCAATAACTCTTTACCCGTTGATAGGTCCTTAAATGCGACTGCAAAAGTTCCCTCTTGTTTTGAAAGCTCCTGCTGAATGTTTTCTTTTAGTGATCTCATAGCAATTTTCTGTTGTGCACAGGATATTAAAATAAGCGATATAAAAAATAATGCCGCGGATGAAGCTATATATCGTGAAACAAGGCGAGGTATCTTCATAACAATGATTTGGGACTAAGTTATAATATGTATCTATCGTAAAGGAATTGGTGCAAGTACTGTTTTCTCCCATGCACTGAACTTGTTTTTCAACTGCAAAAAAGTTTCGGGAAATTTTTCTTTCATATTATTTTTTTCGGAAGGATCTACAGAAAGATCAAAAAGATATTCTTCGCCCTTTTCATCCCGCAACCATTTCCAATGACCATCACGAATAGCGCTATGTTGCCTTCGTTGAAAAATTCTCCAATACAGTGTTCTTTCCAATTCTTTTTGCTTTCCTGTTAATACGGGCATCAGATCTATTCCATCTAAAGGAAAATTTTTATCGGCCTTAGCACCTGCAATAGAAAGTATTGTTGCAGTCCAATCCATGGTTGTAGCTACCTGGCCAGTTACAGTGTTTTCTTTGAGTTTGCTTGTCCATCTAATAAATGCCGGTTCACGGATGCCGCCTTCCCACAATTGCATTTTCCTGCCTTTGTAAATACCGTTGTCAGAAAATTTTTCACCGCCATTATCACTGGTGAAAATGATCACAGTGTTATTTGACGATTTAAGATCATCAATCGCTTTTATAAGTTTGCCAACTGCATCATCAAGGATTTTCATCATAATTGCATATGTTTCCGGAGAGCCTCCTTCCTTCCAATCAACAGATGTGCCTTTAGGAACAGGTTTATCTTCCGGTGTTTGCCATGGCCAATGAGGTGCGTTAAACATCAGCGCAAGAAAAAAAGGTTTTTGATGTGGTTGCTTTATTATTTCAATTGCTTTTTCACTAAGCATATCGGTTATGTAACCATCCTTTTGTATGAGATTATCATTTTCATATAGGTCAGGCTCGTCGTTGAAAGCAGTATGAGAAATATAATCTGTTGCTCCTGATTTAAAACCGAAAAAATAATCGAACCCGTTTTTATTTGGTGTATGCTCCGGTGTAAATCCTAAATGCCATTTACCAACCAGGTAAGTTTCATACCCTGATCTTTTCAGCAAATATCCTATTGAAGGAGTTTCAGATGATAAACCTACAAGACTGTCTTTGCTGTTTCCCTCAATAGGCTCGTATAACCCTGTTGCCAGCCGTGCCGGGTACCTGCCTGTGAAAAATGAAACCCTCGTTGGAGTACATACTGGTGCTGTTGCATATGCATTCATAAACTTTACACCTTGTGTACATAGCTTATCCAGGTTTGGCGTTTGGTAATCTTTTCTTCCATAACAACTGAGATCTGCGTAGCCAAGATCATCGGCCATTATATAGATTATATTTGGTCTTGTGCCCTTTTGTGCTGTTAAGGTTTGAAAAAAGAAAATAGAAGATAAAAGGAAGATGTTACGACACATAAAATCTATTTCATAAGGAAGGTAAGATATTTTTATCCTTCTGATGTTTTGAATTGATTAAGTTCATAATTGAATATAAATGAAAGCAATTGTGTATACAAAATATGGAGGCCCGGGAGTTCTTCAGATCAAAGAAGTTGAAAAGCCTTTCCCAAAAGACGATGAGGTATTAATAAAAGTTCATGCAGTATCAATTAATGATTGGGACCTGGGACTTCTGCACGGTGATTTTATAAATCGAATACTGAACGGTATTCGAAAACCTAAAAGAACAATACTTGGTTCTGATATTGCGGGACGAATTGAAGCAGTTGGTAAAAATATAAGCAAGTTCAAAATTGGTGATGATGTGTATGGTGATCTAAGTGGTCGTTGGGGCGGTTTTGCTGAATATGTTTGTGCTCCTGAAAAAGCATTAGCATTGAAACCTGCAGCCATGAGTTTCGAAGAAGCTGCGTCAATACCACAGGCAGCAATGCTGGCTGT
>DATHDP010000002.1:0-21827 GCA_035318985.1 Chitinophagaceae bacterium | reverse complement strand
AAGTTACAGCAGTACCTGTACAACCATTTGCTCTTGGTGTAATGGTTATTGTTGTTGGTCCTCCTGTTATCGGAGTAAATGATGGAATTGATGTAACACCTGTCTGATTAGCTAAACCAATTGCTGCACCACCAGTAATATCAAAGACAACACCTGCAGGAGCCCCTGTTAATGCAATGGCTGATGTAGGTACACCATTGCAATAAGTTTGATTTGCTGGAGCGGTTGCTGTTGGAGTTGGATTAACAGTAATAGTATAAGTTACAGCAGTACCTGTGCAACCATTTGCTCTTGGTGTAATGGTTATTGTTGTTGGTCCTCCTGTTATCGGAGTAAATGATGGAATTGATGTAACACCTGTCTGATTAGCTAAACCAATTGCTGCACCACCTGTAATATCAAAAACAACACCTGCAGGAGTTCCTGTTAATGCAATTGCTGTTGTAGGCACACCATTGCAATAAGTTTGATTAGCCGGTGCTGTTGCAGTTGGAATTGGATTAACTGTAATTGGAATACCAGTACTTGCAGCAGTTGTTGGTGTTGCACAAGGTGCATTAGAAGTAAGTATTACATGAACAACATCACCATTAGCCAAAGTTGAAGTTGTAAATGTTGGACTATTGGTACCGGCGTTCACACCATTGACCTGCCACTGGTAGGAAGGAGATGCACCACCATTGATCGGTGTTGCAGTAAATGTTACAGAATTACCCAGGCAAATTGTTGTCGCACTTGCACCAATAGTAACCGAAGGAGTGATCAGTGCATTTACTGTCATTGTTATTTGGTTACTCGTAACAGAAGCAGGTGATGGGCATGTAGCACTTGATGTCATGATCACCGTTACTTTATCAGTATTTGCAAGTGTCGAACTTGTAAATGTTGGACTGTTTGTACCTGTAGGCACACCGTTTACCTGCCATTGATATGAAGGTGTTGCTCCTGGATTTGTTGGAGTAGCAGTAAATATTACCGGAGTGCCTGCACAAATATTATTTCCCGGGTTTGCAGCAATAGTTACAGAAGGAACAATTGTTGGATTAACAGTGATAGTAAATGTTTGAGGTGTTCCCTGACAACCATTGGCAGTTGGAGTAACTGTAATGGTTGCAGTAACAGGAGCCGCAGTTACATTCGTTGCAGTGAATGCAGCAATATTACCCGAACCACTTGCAGCAAGACCGATTGAAGTAGTATTGTTAGTCCAGTTGTATGTTGTTCCTGCAACTGTACCAGTAAAGTTTACTGTGGTAGTTGCAGTATTGTTACAAACAATTTGATCTGCAGGATCAGCAACAGTAGGGGTAGGATTAACAGTGATTGTAAAAGTTTGCGGAGTTCCTGGACAGCCATTAGCAGTTGGTGTTACAGTAATGGTGGCTGTAACAGGTGTTGTACTTGCATTCGTTGCAGTGAATGCAGCAATATTACCCGAACCACTTGCAGCAAGACCAATTGAAGGAGTATTGTTAGTCCAATCGAATGTTGTTCCCGGTACTGCACCAGTAAAGTTTACAGCTGTAGTTGCAGTATTATTACAAACAATTTGATCTGCAGGATCAACAACAGTTGGAGTTGGATTAACTGTTAATGTAATTGTCGAACTGCTATTATTGCATGATGCAACATTCGGCGATAATTCGACTCGGTAGTAATAGATACCCGGAGAAGTTGGGGGCAAATAGTTGGAAGAAGTTGCACCCGGTATATCTGTCCATGGACCTGTAGAAGTTGTACCGCTTTGCCATTG
This sequence comes from Chitinophagaceae bacterium, assembly GCA_035318985.1. Classification (GTDB taxonomy): domain Bacteria; phylum Bacteroidota; class Bacteroidia; order Chitinophagales; family Chitinophagaceae; genus VBAS01. Next base: position 20,074 of record DATHDP010000002.1, on the reverse strand, counting down.
AAAATTCATTGGACCAGTTCCGCCTGTAATATTTCCGGTTAATGTTGGATTACTATTTTGACAAACAGCACCACCACCTGAAGCAGTTACAACCGGATCATCAACAATGGTAATCGTTTTAACAGGAGTTGAAACAATTCTACCACATTGATCAGTAATAACACAATTGTAATTATAAACACCAGATGATGCTATTGCAGGTGGATCGTAAGAAGGCAATGAAGGTGCGCCAATATTAACACCATTTATTTGCCATTGGTATGTGTATGGAAGTGAGCCACCTGAAGGCGGAGGAGTATTTATATCTAACTGAGCAGGGTTGTAGCCTACGCAAGATATTACCGGATTTGTATTATGAGCACCAGGATCTAAATCTGGATAAACAGTAATAGTAAATGGACAACTAGCTGTGTTGTTACAGGGGTCATTTATTGTCCATGTTATGGTTATTATGCCAGCACTAAAAACCGCATTGTTGAGTGTGGTACCTGTTGTTGGATTAACTGGGCCTGTTGAAGTGTAACTAAACGTTGGAGTTCCGGGACAAGTTATATCACTTGTACCTGTTGGATCCCATGTTGTACCTGAATGAGTATAAGAAGTAGTATTAACAAGACATATAACCTGATCAGGCTTACAAGTAATCGACGGAGTCAAAGTTTTTTCCTCTTGATCAACAACAACTGGTTTTTTTACAACACGAATACGTGGCTTCTTCTGCTTACTTGCTACGCTATCTTTTGCAACCGAAGTTTTTTGTGCAGTAAATATTTTTTTGAAAAAATTATTTGGAACTGTTTGCCCAACCATAAAAACACCAAAGCCCATTACGAGCAATGCAATAAACAGCTTCTTCCTTTTATGAAGAAAATTTCTAAAGGAGTGTTTAGACAAAGGGTTAATATTATTCACGCCGCCAGTCAACTTCTCTTTATAAACTTTGGTTTGTTTATAAAAGCTTCATGGGTAACAATAGTTCTCACAAATAAGAATACGGTTCGTTACAATAAAGCTTTTAATTGCTTTACTAATCAGAAAACGAAAAATGATTTTCAAAAAATGATTTTCAAAAAAGGATGGGCAGCATTATCAATGCTGACTTTTGGATTCTATAAGTTGTGTTGTTGAAAATTTATTTCTCCTGAACTAACGAGAAATAAAAACGAATAAAATTCTTCGTGTAAAAATTGAATTTCATGTTGCCGATTTTTATGGTTAAAAAAAATACGGCTTCTCAAGGTAATTGGTCCAACTTAGGTTCTTAATAGACAGGATTTTAGGGTGGATATCGGAGCCTACAAAAATATAAGCTTTTCCCGTAAATACTAATGGACTTTTCCCCTTTTTTTTGGGACTTTTTTGAGGCAGGGAATAAAGCGCCCCAAATAGGGATGATAAGGCACCAGATGGTAGAAGCCCGGAACCGGAGGTGTTGAAGATTTTGTTGAGGTTTATACTAAAGCTTCGGGCCATTCAACGCTTACCTGACTTTGAGTTGGAAAAAAAATTGTGGAGTTATCACGAACGCTTTTGGGAAGACTTTTTCCGATAGCAACCGGAACCTCAAACGTTTATGTGGGCTTTTTACCCTGGTAAAAAAATCGTAGAGGCACTCCGAAAGCGTTCGGGATCGTCATTTTCCGATAGCAAAGGGACATCAAACGGATCTGGCTTTTAGTTGGTAAAAAAATTCTGGAGTCATCACGAACCCTTTCGGAATGACCTTTTCCGATAGCAACCGGGACATCAAACGCATGGCTTTTCAGCCGATAAAAAAATTGTGGAGGTTATCCCGAAAGCGTTCGGGATGACCTTTTTCCCGATAGCAATCGGGACCGCAAACGCTTATCTGGCTTTTCACCTATTTAGTAATTATCCATTCTATGTATCTTCTGCTTTTTTTCTTTTTTATTTCTTTTTCAGGTTTCATTTGCGTGTTGACGATCGGGAAAAGATTCTGTATACTTCATTTCCCAGTCTGAGGTTTTAGAAGTAAAATCAGAAATTCCAGTATTATGGTCCGATAACTTTTTTTTCAAATCAGATCAGAAGTGTAGCCAACATAAAATTTGTCCAGCAAAGGAGAATATATGATATAGACAAAAAAGGGCATAAAAAAAGGCTCAAAAACTGATGGGCCTTAGATTTTTAGTGGAGGTTACCGGAGTCGAACCGGTGACCTTTTGCATGCCATGCAAACGCTCTAGCCAACTGAGCTAAACCCCCAACTTGTAAAAAGAACTTTAGTAGTTAACCGGTGATCTTTTTCCCGATCCGTATCGGGACAGCAAACGTCCCGAAAGCTTTCGGGCCCAGCTGAGCTAAACCCCCAAATTAAATGGATTGCAAAAATAGGGAGATTGAATTTTACTTATCAAACTTCATTCGTATTCAATTGGCATGATTCTTATCATCTTTTACCAGATAGTTCATTTACTATTTTGAGGATTGAATTCAATCCTTAGATTTGTATAGTATTAGTAGCTTAATCCGTTTAAAGTTGAAATATTTAGTAATCATTCTTGCCATTATGTTTTCATCGTTCATGAAAACCTCTGATCCAAAAACCGAAATGGTTTGCGGTATCTGGAAAGGATATTTTGGAACTGAAAGTGAGACCAACTCCATCACGATCAAGATCAATCCACAAAACAAAGCTGAAATATTTTGCAACTTCAAAGAAGCCTGTCTAAATACAAAAGGCACTTATAAACTCATTGGCGATTCTGCCATTGTGATCTCCTGCATTCTTACAGAAAAAAATAGCTCAGAAGTGGTATTGTATGGCAATCTCAATCGTACTACCAGTTTTATCGATGGTCAATGGGATGGCGAAGGAAAACAAGGCGGATGTTTTTACCTGCAAAAGCAAAGTGCTCAAACCAATCTTTGATTTTTCTCCGGGATTTTTAGTTTGCTTTATCTTTAATTAATCGTAACAATTTTTATGTAGTCAGCTTTATTGCTACTATTAAATTTTTGTTGCGACGCTCCGTTCAAGGTTCTGTTCGCTTTTCAGCAATAAGCGTCGCAGTTTACCCAGAGCAAAGCGAAGGGTCGCACTCTTTTACTACAGTAATTTTATTCACCAAATGTTGAATAGAATTATTTAGTTGATTGGTTCATTCTAATAATAACTTAAAAACAAAAAGCCCGGCCTCCCTCTCCTACAGGAGAGGGAACGAGGGTGAGGCTTATGAAACGAGTAACAGGTATTGGCGGCATCTTTTTCAAAACAAAAGATCCTGAAAAATTAAAGCAATGGTATTCTACCCATCTTGGGATCAAAAGTGATAAGTATGGCGGTTGTTTCGATTGGCGAAAACCTGATGGAACAAAAGGCTTCACTGCCTGGAGCACTTTTAAAGAAGATACAAAATATTTTCAGCCAAGTGAAAAAGACATGATGATCAATTACCGGGTTGAAAATTTAGAAGAGCTATTAAAAGTATTAAAAGAAGAAGGAGTGACCATCGTTGGTGAAATAGAGGTGGTTGAATATGGAAAGTTTGGCTGGATACTCGACCCCGAAGGAAATAAAATAGAGCTTTGGGAACCTAACGATATTGAATTCGAAAAAATGGGTTCAGATACAAATACCTCCACTTGATGAAGGGAAATAATCCATGATAAGTAAAACAACATGTTGAGTGCAAGCCCGGTCTTGAAATAAACTAATTGTATGAAAAAATTATTTCCCTTGTTGTTTCTTCTTTTATCACAATCGCTCATTGCACAAAAGCCTTGCAGCTTACCTGTATTCCGCCAATTTGATTTTTGGGTAGGCAATTGGGAAGCTTTTGCCACAAATGGAAACAAAGCAGGAGATAGTAAGATCAGTATCATGCTTGACAGTTGCGTGGTATTGGAAGAATGGACAAGCGCTTCTTCACAACAGGGACTAACTTATTCTGGTAAAAGTTTTAATATGTATAATGTTGCTACCAAACAATGGCAGCAAACATGGGTTGACAATACCGGCAACACAACTGAATTTTTAAGAGGGACGGGCAGTGATGGCAAGATCGTTTACTATGCAGATAAAGTAATGGATCCAAAAGGAAAGAACTTTATGCGCAGACTTACTTTTACTAAATTAAGCAATGATAAAGTAAGACAGTTTGGCGAACGAAGTGATGACGAGGGGAAGACATGGACAACTGAATACGATCTTGAATACAGAAGAAAGAAATAATTCTTCCAAAGGGTTACATTTTAAATGAACAATAACCGTGATAGGCGGCGTTTGGTGCAATTTAATTTTTACTGACCTTTAAAGAAATTTGTATTAACCAGGCCAGGCAAAACGCAAGTAATAAAATCCTGGCTTAATAAGCTTTATAAAACAAAACTACTGTTATGAAAAAAATAACCGCCGCATTTATTCTATTGTTCGCGATCATTATGACTGCGACTGCACAGATGGATCTGCCACCAAGTGGTGGTAACCCAAGAGCCACCATTACAGAAGAGGTTGGCATAACAAGTATCACCATAAAATATTCAAGACCCGACGTAAATGGAAGAGAAGGAAAGATATGGGGCACACTGGTGACGTATGGGTTCACATCTCAAAATTTAAATACGAATAAAACTGATATGCCCTGGCGTGCAGGTGCCAATGAAACCACCACCATCACATTTGAACATGATGTGAAAGTAGAAGGAAAAGATATAAAAGCCGGTACTTATGGTTTATATATGGCTGTGTATCCTGATAAAGCCACGATAATCTTTTCTAAGCAGGCGGATAACTGGGGTAGCTTTTTCTATGAAGAAAAAAATGATGTATTGCGTGTAGATGTAAAGCCGGTCGCATTGGATAAAAGTGTTGAATATTTGAAATATGAATTTATAGAACAAAAAGAAAAATATTGCGTGATCGCATTGCAATGGGAAAAGTTATCCATTCCATTCAGGGTGGATGTTGATGTTGACAATATCGTTTTGGCAAGAATGAGAGACCAGGTAATTGGTCAACGGGGTTTCAATCCACTTCTTCTTACTGCAGCGGCAAATTATTTTATAAATAAGAATATTAACCTTGATGAAGCCCTTGCATGGAGTCAAAGAGCTGCTAGCTTTAAAAGCTTTTCCACATTAAATACATTGGGAAATGCCTATACAAAACTAAACAGGTTAAAAGAAGCTGATTCCACAATGAATGAAGCATTGGTGTTTGCGGTTCCAGCTCAATTCCAACAATATGGTCGTTCCCTGGTCACTGCAAAAAGATTAGACAGGTGGATGGAAGTACTTAATACAACGCAAAAAAAGAGTGGTGATGTTTTCATGGTGAATGCTGGCTACATGTCGTATTATTCTGCAAAGGGAGATTTTAAAAAAGCATTGGACTATGCAAATAAGTCTTTGGCACAAGCACCTGAGGCAGCAAAGCCTGCAATAAATGCAAACATTGCGAAGCTGAAAGAAGGGAAAGATATTAACCAGTAATAAATCATTTTAAAATGAAAAAAACATCAATTGTTGTATTGATCACTTCAGTATTTGTTATCTCACTGTATTCTTTTTCCAATAAGAACAAAGAAAGTTCAATTGTGTACACTTGTCTTCCATGTGGATCAGGTTGTGATTCGGCGGTCTATGACAAACCCGGTACTTGCAGTCATTGCAATATGAAGCTTGTTGACAAGTCAACAATTGTACATAAGAATATTGAACCTGGTAAAATGTGTTCGCTGAATGAAAAGAATGTTGTGTTCCTCGATGTTCGTACAGCTGCGGAATTTAATGGAAATGCCCCGGATAAATTCGGTGCAATAAAAAATGCTATCAATATTCCGGTGCAGGAATTAGAGTCAAGGATGGGCGAACTGGAAAAATATAAGGACAAAGAGATCATTGTTTATTGTTCACATAGTCATCGTAGCCCTAGAGCCAGTTATATACTTACGCAAAATGGATTTAAGAATGTGACCAACATGCTGGGTGGCATGAGTGTTTGGAAAGACCAGGTGAAGAAAAATGATTGCAATGAAAGATTGTATCAGCAACAATAATTTAAAACACTAAATAAATAGAAATGAACAATGCAATTAGCTGGTTCGAGATCGGAACTACGGATCTTGACAGGGCAACAAAATTTTATGAAACAATTTTTGGAGTAAAACTAAGTTTGCTTGATCTCGATAATATAAAAATGAGAATGTTTCCATTAGACGATATGATGACAGGAGTAGGAGGCGCATTGGTTTTTACAAATGGTTTTCATAAACCATCTGCCACTGATGGTCCGCTGATCTACCTGAATGGGAATCCTGATGTGCAAAATGTATTAGATAAAGTTGAAGCAGCCGGTGGAAAGATCATGGTTCCAAAAACGGAGATCAGTCCTGATTATGGTTTTATGGCGGTGATAATAGATACGGAAGGAAATCGTATTGGATTGCATTCTGTTCCAACGCAATATTTATAAAAATGTGTCTCACAGATTACACGGATTTTCACGGAAAATAAAATTTGTGTCTTTCTGTGTAATCTGTGAGATGTTTTTTTCAATGGATATAAATGATTTAACATATAAGATAAGAGGAGCATTTTTCAAAGTGCATAAAACATTAGGACCCGGATTACTCGAAAGTGTTTATGAAGCTGCATTGGTGTATGAGTTTATGCAACTGGGCTTAAAAGTTATTTCACAAGTAGGCCTGCCGGTCAATTATAATGGGTCTTACTTGAATTGGGTTTTCGCATTGATATAATTGTTGAAGATTCAGTAATAATAGAAGTAAAATCGATTGAAACTTTACATGATGTTCATATGAAGCAGGTGCTTACGTATCTGAGATTGTCAGGCAAGAAACTTGGATTCCTTGTCAATTTCAATGTAAGTAGTTTAAAGGATAAAGAAAGCCTGATAAGAATTATTAATTGATATAAAGAGTATTCTGTGTAAATCCGTGAAATCTGTGAGAAAATATAATTATGGCTTACAATGAAAAACTGGCCGACATGACAAGAGAGCTTATTGCTCAAACACATAAAAATGTGGAAGAGAAAGCAATGTTCGGAGGTTTATGTTTTATGGTAAATGATAAAATGTGCGTTGGTGTAGAAAAAGAAAGATTGATGGTAAGACTTGATCCTGCAAAATATGAGGAAGTGATGGAGAAAGAGGGATGCAAGCCTATGGATTTTACAGGCAGAGTGATGAAAGGATTTGTTTTTGTAGATGCAGATGTATTAACCACAAAAAAGAAACTGGAATATTGGGTAAAGCTTGCATTAGAATATAATAAGATCGCAAAAGCGAGTAAAAAGCCTGCCCGTCGGACAGTCGGGCAAACGGTAAACAAAAAGAAATGAAGTACACTCTTGAAAGATCGTATCAGATTCTCGAAAGAACTCCATCGGTTCTCAAAACATTGCTGAGTGGGCTTGATGATGGCTGGGTAATGAATAATGAAGGACCCGATACGTTTTCTCCTTATGATGTGATCGGGCATTTGATTCACGGAGAAAAAACGGATTGGACAGCAAGAGCAAAAATTATTTTAGAATTTGGTTTGTCAAAACCATTTGTTCCATGGGATCGCTTTGCCCAATATGAAGAAAGCAAAGGCAAAACATTAGAGCAATTGCTTGAAGAATTTGAAAAAGTGAGAACAGAAAATGTAATATGGTTCAGATCATTGAAATTAACGGAGACCGATCTCGATAAAAAAGGGATGCATCCTAAGCTTGGCGAAGTAACATTGAGAAATTTATTGGCTACATGGGTGGTGCATGATCTTACTCACATTGCACAAATAACAAGAGTAATGGCTAAGCAATACAAAGAAGAGATGGGTCCATGGCCCGAGTTTTTCCGGATACTGGCCTTTTGAAAGTATCATATCACCGTCTGTCATAAATGGCTTTCCTTTACGAAGAGTGTTACACTACCTTTCTAAAAATTGTTTTTCATTCAATAAAATAATTATGAAAAAGAATATTCTTGTTGTACTTGTATTGATTGTGATCACACTTACAACAAAAGCCCAGAATGTTATTGTTTCTCCACAATGGCTGAATGATAATATGAATGATCCGGATCTTATTATTATTCAACCAAGTTTTTTAAAACTTGATTATGATAACGAACATATAAAAGGGGGAAGATATCTCTGGCCAGATTGGTTAACAGCAAATTCACCCGAAGGAACTTACAATCCACCTGATCCAAAAGCGGCAACTAAAGTTTTGCAGGGTCTTGGTATAAATAAAAATTCCAAAATAGTTTTATGCCATGCATTTGGTGATGTAAGTATTACTGCCAGAATGTTTATTACACTTGAAAATCTTGGATTAAGAGACAGGGTTTTTTATTTAAATGGTGGACTGGCGGCATGGAAAAAAGCTGGCTTTCCTGTAACTAAAGAATTGCCGGTTGTTAAAAAAGGAAATTTTATAGCAACATCCTCTGCTCCATTGTTAGTCGATAAAGATTATGTATTGAATTCATTAAAAAACAAATCAGCTGAAGTAGTGGATGCAAGAATGAAAAGATTTTATGATGGCGATCCAACAGGCAATCCCCGTGATGGTCATATCACCGGTGCATTAAATCTTGCTTATACGGATATGATAGATTCAGTAAATAATATTAAGCCTGCCGAAGTATTACAAAAAAACTTCCAGGCTGTATTGCCAGATAAGAACAAAGAAGTTGTCACCTATTGCTTTATCGGTCAAACTGCCAGTGTTATTTATCTTACGGGTCGTTCACTCGGTTATAATGTAAAAGTGTACGACGGTTCAATGCAGGAGTGGAGTAGAATACCAGAATTGCCAATGGAAAAAACAAAGAAGGAGTAATTTATTTTAGTATAAAATAAAAACCCTGAACATTGTTCAGGATTTTTAATATTATCTCTGCGCAATTATTTTTTTCGGGTAAGCTTAATTTCCATTGTTTTAAATTGTTTTCCCGTTTTTGGATCAGGCCCATACATTTCCATCTTCTGATTGTTATCGTCTATTATCGTATAGATTTCTTTAAAGTCACATTCTCTTCCGGTAGAAGGATCGATCATTTTGCCGGTCAACGTTGTGGATTTAGTAGCCTCATTCCATGGTCCTTCCATTTTCATGATCCCTGTTCCGAAGTTATCGATCCATGTACTCATAAATACTTTTTTACTATTATCATATCCAGTTGTGCTCATGCCATTAAATGGCATTCCCATCATATTTCCTTTAGTTTCTGAAACCTGGTAACGGCCATCCATAACCATTTTATTTACCATGGTAGCTTTGCTGGTAGAAGGTGCTGCATCAGGAGCCATCCACATAGTTACTTCACCGTTCCATGTACCGTTCGATTTAGCAAGCATTTTATGTGGCTCGCCTGGTGTAGCATATTCCATATAGTTTTTCATCATAGTAGCCGAGTCAACAGGGACCCAGGTTTCTTCTTTGGTTTTTGAGTCAGTAGTAGCTGAAGTTGTTGCATTAGCGTTCATAGCTTCATCAGGCTTTTTATCGTCGCTGCAGGAAGCTAATAGAAATGCTGTTGCGCAGATGGTTAAGGTTATTCGTTTCATAAAATAAATTTTTGGACGAAAAAGTTACAACTTCTTTATTATTCATAATTGTTTTTTTGATGAAATTCTAAATTTGTTGATAAAATCTGTAGGCAAATAAGCAAGATGACCAATTATTGTTTCCACGTAACTTTGAATTCAATTATATGGGGATCTTAAAACAAATAGCAGAATATCTCTACATCCGCAAGCCGGATCCTAACAGGCCCAATACGGATTTTATTAGAAAAATGCATTGGATAAACAGGACAAGCATACTGATCTTTATTCTTTGCCTGATCATATTGGCAATAAAATTATTTTCTTAAGGTAAAATCGTGGATGAGTTGTGCAGCTTTTGAAGAGACGTTCCCCTTTTCACTTAATATATTTTTCAGATCCGTATAATCGTTTTTCAATTCAGTGCGTCGTTTTTCATCCGTCAATAATTCATGTAATTCGTGTTCCAGGTTTTTTACATTCATATCATGTTGTATCAATTCTTTCACCACTAATTTATCCATGATAAGATTTACGAGGGAAATGAATTTTACTTTCACCAACCGTCTTCCAATTTCATAAGAGAGAAATGAACCTTTGTAACAAACTACTTCGGGTACAGCAAACAAAGCAGTTTCAAGCGTCGCAGTGCCGGATGTTACCAATGCGGCTTTTGCCTGCATTAAAAGATCATACGTTTTACCTGATACAGCGCTTACATTATTATATGGATCAAGTAAAGAAGAATAAAAATCATCATCAACACCCGGCGCTTTGGCAACTATAAATTGATAAGAAGGAAACGCTTTACTTACTTCAAGCATTACAGGAAGTTTTTTTAAAATTTCCTGTTTTCTGCTACCGGGAAGAAGGGCCACGATCTCTTTGGTACTTAATTTTTCACTTTTGACTTTTGACTTTTCACTTTCTATCACTTCAACCAGCGGATGCCCCACATATTCTACCTCCCAGTTCCATTTGTTTTTGAAATAATCTTTTTCAAAAGGAAGTATGACAATCATTTTATCGATTGTTTCTTTCATCATCTTCACCCGGTTCTCTTTCCATGCCCATACTTGGGGTGAAATATAGTAGATGATGCGAAGCCCTTTTTGTTTTGCCCATTTTGCAATGCGAAGATTGAAGCCAGGATAGTCAATAAGGATCAGGGTATCGGGTTGAAATTGCTCAATATCTTTTTTACAAAACTTCAGATTGCGAAGAATGGTAAAAATATTTTTTATCACTTCCCAAAAACCCATGAAGGCAAGATCACGGTAATGTTTTACCAGGTCACCTCCGGCCTGCTGCATTTTATCACCACCCCAGCAACGTATAGTTGCTGAAGCATCAAGCTTTTTTAGCTCTTTGATAAGATTGCTGCCATGCAAATCACCTGATGCCTCACCTGCTATGATATAGTACTTCATAAACCCCCAGCCCCTAAAGGGGAGTTTTGGAAATTAATAATGGTTTGCAAAATAAGCATTTGCCGAATAGCGATAAGAAAGCATCCCGATACCTATCGGGACGACGCAACAAGAGCTTCATAGTAGCATTAAAGCTTGTAACCTAAATAAAAACTTTGATGATCAGAATCGCTATACCATATAGAAGAGTAGTGACAAAGATCCCTTTAGCCGTACTGTCGCGGTGTGTATTTATATATATAGTAAACAAAACAGCATTGGCTAAAAGGCAAAGAGCCCCGATAGAAGTGATCAATCCCCTGGTATTAAAAAAATAATCAAGAAAATCGAAGAAGCTGAATGAAGAAAATTTAAAGAAATAGACAACGATAAGGCCAAGAACAGGTCCCACGAGTCCAAGAACTAATCCAAGCTTAAGGTTATCTCTTTTTAGGATAAATGTTGCCACGTTTTTTCAAATTTAGATTTAAGAACGTAATTGGTCATATCAAATTGTACGGGAACTACGCTTATATAGTTATTTGCCAACGCCCATACATCGGTGTCCTTTCCCTTATCAAAATTTACAAACTCACCGGTAAGCCAGAAATATTTACGTCCATGGGGATCATGTCTCTCAATAAAATCCTCTTCATATTTTGCATATGCCTGCCGACAGATCATTATTCCTTTTATCTCTTCGATCTTTGCGATCGGGATATTTACATTCAGGATCATGTGCTTGTCCTGTGGGGCTTCAAGCAATTTCTCAACAATGATGCGGGCATATTTTCTTGCTGGTTCAAAATCGGCTTCGATGCTATAATCAAGTAATGAAAAGCCAACAGAAGGAATGCTTTCGATGGCCGCTTCCACAGCCGCAGACATCGTACCTGAATAAATAACATTGATGCTATGATTGGCGCCGTGATTTATACCACTTAAACAAAGATCAGGTTTGCGATGAAGCACTTTATCAACGGCCAGTTTCACACAATCAACAGGGGTGCCCGTACATTGATAAGCTTCTATGCCTTCAAAAAAATTTACAGGGGTTAACCGTAACGGCGATCCGATCGTGATCGCATGGCCCATTCCGGATTGGGGTTTATCAGGGGCCACTACAATTATTTTTCCAAGATCCTTTACGGCTTCCACCAGGTTTTTGATACCCGGTGCAGATACTCCGTCATCATTGGTGATAAGTATCACTGGTTTTTCTTTTTTCTTCGCTGCCGATCTTTTTTTTACCGTTGCTTTTGCTGGTTTCTTAGTTTTTGACATAGGTTCTTATTCTAAGCAAAAATGTTTTGTTTTTTCCGTTATTAAAAATGTTTTTTGGAAAACCAAAAAAATTAGTATTTTGCAGCTAACTCAATTAGTTTCTTATGAATATTGCCAATCAAAATCTGAAATACCTGCGTAAGCTGCGTGGCTGGACACAACAGGAATTTGCTGACAAGCTTCGTATCAAGAGATCATTATTGGGAGCGTATGAAGAAGAAAGAGCAAAGCCCAATTTGGAAGTATTGGAAATTGTTTGTGATATTTTCAAACTTTCTATGGACGATGTTTTAAGGAAGGACCTTAGTGAGAACAAAGGAAATTACCTCGCAAAAAGAAGGGCCTTGAAACTTGCGGGGGGCAGACCTGATATTCCTTTTGTACCAATGAAAGCTGCGGCTGGTTATTTAAATGGCTATGCAGATCCGGATTATATTGATGAACTGAACACATTTACATTACCGATGTTATCAGGTGGCAATTACCGTGCATTTGAAATTATGGGTGATTCAATGTTGCCAACTCCGAGCGGATCAATAATTGTTGGAGAAAAAGTAGAGACACTTGATGAGGTAAAAAATAACTATACATATATAGTAGTATCAAAATCTGAAGGCATCGTTTATAAAAGAATCGATAAAAACAACAAGGCCAGGAATAAGCTGACATTAGTAAGTGATAATCCTTCTTACCAGCCATATCATATTAATTCAGAAGATGTATTGGAATTGTGGCAGGCATCAGTTGTTATCAGCCGCGCCGTATCTCAGCAACGATGGGATATAAATCAACTGGCCAACATTGTTACCAATTTACATCAACAGGTAAGCACTTTAAAGAAGAAGATGAACTAGCTTAACATCAATGAATTAGCTGCTGTTTGAGGATAGCAATATTACTTATGCAGGCAAAATTTATTGAATTATATTTGTCGTTAGCTAATTAACTAACTGCATGGCTATTAAACGCCTTCTTCTTGTACCCTTGATGATGGTAATTGTTCTATATGGTTTTTCCCAAACCAGGGATATGCCTGCAGTTAAAACAGACCATTCCCCAAAAATTGATGGAACTCTTGATGATTCAGTTTGGCAAAAAGCCCCGGTAGCTACAAATTTTATTCAAAACTTTCCCAAAGCAGGGGAACTGGCAACAGTAAAAACCGAGGTACGAATTCTTTACGATAATTCGTCCATATACATTGGAGCAATTCTTTATGATGACCCTAATTCAATAAGAAAACAAATAACAGCAAGGGACGAAGAACAGCAATCAGATGTAGATTATTTTTCTGTTTTTTTTGATACTTATAACGACAATCAAAACGGTTTTCAGTTCCTGGTCACTACTGCAAATGTGCAAACCGATGCAAAATTATCTTCGAGCTTCAGTGGTGAATTTAATTCGTTTGGTGATAAAACCTGGGATGCTGTTTGGGAAAGTAAAACGAAAATGCTTGATAATGGATGGTCGATAGAAATGCGGATCCCTTATTTCTCTTTGCGATTTCCAAAAAAAGATATCCAGGATTGGGGCATTCAATTAATGCGATTCACAAGAAAAAATAATGAAAGTTCTTTCTGGAATTTTTTTGATCCTAATGTCAATGGTTTTTTAAATCAGTTTGGTGATCTTACTGGCCTTCAAAATATTGAACCTCCATTGCGATTAAGCTTTTCTCCTTATTTATCTGGTGGCGTTAATATTTCACCTACCGTTAATGGTAATAAAACAGAGTGGTTGAAAAGCGGTGGTATGGATGTGAAGTATGGAATAAGTGAAAGCTTTACACTTGATGCAACGATCATCCCTGATTTTGGACAAGTGGTTTCTGACAACGTGGTAAATAATCTCACTCCTTACGAAATTAAGTTTGCAGAGAACCGGCCTTTCTTTACTGAAGGCACTGAACTTTTCAATAAAGCAGGATTATTTTATTCACGAAGAGTAGGAGAGATGCCGCAAAGGTTCAATGCAGTCCGAAACTTTACGCAAAACAATCCCAATTATGAGATCATTGAAAACCCTGCAGTCACCAGCTTATATAATGCAATCAAATTCTCTGGCCGCACCGAAAAAAAATTGGGGCTTGGTTTTTTTAATGCAATAGCTCAAAAAGAAAAAGCAATTCTTAGAAACACTACTAACGGTAAAGACAGCAGTGTTGTAACTGAGGCGCTTGCTAATTACAATATTATTGTAGTTGACCAGGCATTAAAGAACAGGTCCTATGTAACTTTTACTAACACGAATGTAATACGGGAATACATTAACCGGGATGCAAATGTTTCTGCTTTTGATTTTAGTTTTTTTGATAAGGAAAATACATTTAATGTTCGTGGCGCCGCACGATACAGTAAAATTTTTGGAGATGCAGGCTATGATGGTTTCAGCACAAGCCTGCGTGTAGGTAAAGTAAGTGGTAAGCTCCAGTATTATATTTCGAACCTTATTGAATCTGATAAATATGACCCGAATGATCTCGGAATTTTGCCCGCTGCAAATGAAGTTTCTTATACCGGTCAGATCAGCTACAATCAATTTACTCCGAAAGGAAATTTTCTTTCATATAATTATAAGCTCACTTCAAGCTATGGCTGGCTTTACAAACCTTATGCATATAATTATTTGCGAATAACAGGACAAGCTTTTTGGTTTTTTAGAAATTTTTGGGATGTTAGTCTTACGGTAGGTACATTACCCTTTGGAGAAAATGATTATTTTGTTTTGAACACTCCCGGCCGTTATGCAAAGCGACCGCCATTTAGTTTTGCTGAAGTAGAAGGAAGCACAGATAGCCGGAAGAAACTTTTTTTCAGTTATGATCTTCTTGGCTCTTTGTTCCATATTCCTGAAGAACATAATTACTACAAGTATGAGCTTGGTGTTCGCTATCGTTTCAGTAATAAGATATCAATGGAAATAAACAATATCGGCGAAACAGAATCAGACTATATTGTTTTTGCAGGCAGGGAATCAAATGGAGAGCCGATAATAAGTTTTGTCGACTTTAATGATATCACCTCTATCTATTCGGGAATTTACAATTTTACATCACGAATGAATTTGACAATGCGGGTAAGACATAACTGGAGCAAAGTAACTTATAAGCGATTTGCAAACGTTGATGAAAACGGAAAGGATATTCCCCGTGCATTTATTGCCAACCAGGATGAAAACGTGAACTTTTTTAATCTCGATGCATTCTTCACATGGGATTTTCGCCTGGGCAGCCGTCTTGTATTAGGATGGAAAAATTTTCTCGGGAACGATGAATATGTTGATGGCATGACGTACAAAAAATATTTGAATAACCTTGCACAGACTATGGATCTTCGCCATGGCAATGAACTGACACTTCGCTTTATTTATTTTATTGATTTCAATACGCTGAGAAAAAAACATTGATCACTGTACCTGCATGATCCCGTTCTCTACAATTGCAAAAACATTTTCTCCTTTTTGTGCATCTACATTTACACAACCTGTAAAACGACTGAATGCAGGAAGTATCCCAATATTATTTCCAAAGTAAAAACAGGGAAATTGCAATGACTGTCTTCCGCGACCGCGGATACTAATACCCGGATGAAGATGCCCGCAGAAAGTATAATGTGTTTGATCTTTTATGGATGCATCATCAGGATCATGGCAAAATGAGAAATCACCAATGTCAAGGCAATCTTTTGTTTCAATTCGCATTTCATTATACCAGGCTTCTTCCAGTATATCATGATTGCCATTTACGAGGATCATTTCCAAACCATCAAGATCATTTCTCCATTTTTTAAAAAGATCCATTTCCTTGTTTGATCTGCTATGTGAAAGATCGCCGGCGATGATCAGCTTTTCTGCTTTAAAAAATAGTATTTGAGTAAATAGTCTTTGAAGATCTTCTTTAAAAACATTTTGGGGCACTGGTATCCCGGATTTTCTGAAATGGCCTGTTTTGCCGATATGAAGATCAGCAATGATCAGGGTCTTTTGTTTTTCCCAAAACATCACCCGTTCGGGACTTAAAACAAAATCATTTTCATTAATGGTGTAGGCAACAAGGGCATTCATAAGAAGGAAAACAAAAATAATCCTTTATCAAATGTGAAGTAAAAACAAGTTACCAGCATCCAACATCTAGTATCTAGCACCCAATTCCGCCTGCATCTTCCTTATCCTGTCTTCTAATTTTTCTGAAGAAAGATCTTCCCGCATGCTATCCACTTTAATGGGGAAACAGAAAGGTGTATATCGTTCAGGGAAAGTGAGAATAATTTTTGATCGTTGAATACGGTTCAGCATGTCACGCAATCTTATTTCTTCCATTTGCTGGGCAAAAACTTCATTAAATGCCTGCCGTAATAATAAATTATGCGGTTCATATTCATTAAACACATTGAATAATAATGAAGCTGATGCCTGCAGGTGCCGGGCTTTTTTTCTTTCACCTGGCATGCCCTGGAATATTAAACCACCGATGGTAGCGATGTCACGAAATTTTCTTTTCGCCATTTCTGTACTGTTCACACTGCGTTGAATGTCTTCAAATAAATTTTCAGGAGAAAATAATTCATACACATTTGCATCATCTAATGGTATCGGCTGATCACTCAGCAATTCAAAGCCATAATCGTTCATGGCAAATGAAAAAGTAATAGGAGTGATGCGGCTGATACGATAAGCAAGAATAGCAGCCATTGCCTCATGAACCAATCTTCCTTCAAATGGATAAACAAATAGGTGATGTCCTTCATCTGTTTCAATTTGTTCTATCAGCAATTCATTTGCTTTTGGTAAATGAGAAAGTTCTTGTTGTAATTCAAAAAGCGGTTGTAAAATTGTTAGCTCTTCAGCTTTGTTGAGAGTAGTGAATGGTGAGTGGTGAGTTTTATGTTCACTCACTACTGACAACTCACCACTCACCAAATTCAACGTTTCCCTCAGCTTCTTTCCCAAATTTGCACTCAATGGCATGCGGCCGCCTTGCCAGCTTGGCACAATGGATTTTTTTGCGTTTGATTTGCGAACATAAGCCGTCATATCTTTTGAAGAAACATATTCCAGTTTTCTTCCGGCTAAAGAAAATACCTCGCCTGGTGTTAAGCGACTGATAAACCATTCTTCTATCACGCCGATAAAGCCACCATGTAATAATTGTACTTTCATCATTGGCTCGCTGACAATAGTGCCAATATGCAGACGATGTCGCATCGCAATTCTTCTTGAAGTGACCCTGTACACACCATCAATTACTTCTACTTTTTTATATTCATCATATTGTTGCAATGCATTACCACCGGAAGTAAGGTTGTGCAGTATTTGTTGCCATTCATCTAATGTTATTTCACGATAACAATAGGTCGATCGTATTTCTTCAAAAATTTCATCAGCCACAAAACCATCTGATATCGCAAGGGTGCAAAGCCATTGCATCAGTACATCAAAGCATAACAACATCGGTACGCGGCTTTCAATTAGTTCTTCTTTGATCGCAGATTTTAAGGCAGCAGCTTCTATCAGTTCAAGAGAATGTGTTGGTAAAAAATAAATTTTACTGATAGCATCAGGCTGGTGACCACTGCGACCGGCACGTTGTAAAAAACGGGCAACTCCTTTTGGTGAGCCAACCTGTATCACTGTTTCTACCGGCCGAAAATCAACACCAAGATCAAGCGAAGCTGTGCATACTACCGCTTTTAATTTCCCGGTATGTAAATTTTCTTCCACCCATTCACGCAATTCTCTTTCAACACTGCCATGATGCAATGCGATGGCACCGGCAAGATCAGGAGATGCATTTAATATTTGTTGGTACCAGATCTCACTCATGCCACGGGTATTGATAAAGATGAGTGTGGTCCTGCTTTCATGAATGATCGGAAGCACCTTATGAATTAGTTTGATCCCAAGATGACCGGCCCATGGATATTTTTCAATTTCATCAGGAAAGATAGATTCAACTTCAATTTGTTTTTTCATTTCAGCTTTTACCATCACTCCTTTTTTCTTTAAAGAAGATAACAGCACTTCACTTGCCTCATTGAGATTTCCGATCGTTGCGCTGATTCCCCAAACCGAAAGAAGAGACCGGAAGTCTGGGGTCGGAAAGTCAGAAAGCAGATCACTCTTTTTTACAGTTTGTTCTTTTTCTTCCTGTTTTTCCGACTTTCGGTCTTTCTGACTGTTAACGATCCTCGCCACTGCCAACTCCACCTGCACCCCTCTCTTACTTCCCAGCAACTCATGCCATTCATCTACTGCAATAATTTTTAAGGAAGAAAAAATTTCAGCATAACCCTTTTGACCAATTAATAAATGAAGACTTTCCGGTGTAATGATCAGCACTTCCGGCATTTGTTTTTTTTGCCTTGCTCTTTCGGTGGTTGATGTATCGCCATTACGTATCCCAACTTTCCAATTCATACCAAGTGCAGTGATCACTTCTTCCATGGCACGACCGATATCAGTAGCTAAAGCCCTGAGCGGCGTGATCCATAATAGTTGAAGACCGCTGTTCTTTATTTTTTTATAATTATCAGGATAATGATTGATAAAATCAATAATAGCGCCGAGAAAAACAGAATAAGTTTTACCGCAACCTGTTGGCGCATTTACCAAACCGCTGTCGCCATTGATGATATGCTCCCATGTTTTTTCCTGGAAAAGAAAAGGTTGACGGTCTTGCGCAGCCATCATTTCTTTTATGATCATATAACCTTTACTTTCTTTTAACCCGGCCATCGTGCAATTTAGTTAAGCTTTGCATCTTCTCTCCTTTGGGAGAAAGGAAAAGTAATTTCAATTAAAAAACATTAACTGAGTTTCATTTTCCATATACCTCCAGCATCTTTTTCAGATCAGCAAGTGTATTGATCTCATCAGCGTTTTTATCTTTTCGCCAACGATTGATGCGGGGAAACCGCAAAGCGACACCGGATTTATGCCGGTTACTCGCTGCTATGCCTTCAAATGCAATTTCAAAAACAAGTGTTGGTTTTACTGTTCTTACGGGCCCAAATTTTTCTAAAGAATTTCTTTTTACAAATGAATCGACTTCTGCAAATTCTTTATCGGTTAGGCCCGAATAAGCTTTTGCAAAACTTACCAGCTTGTCATTATCTTTTACAGCAAATGTGTAATCTGTATATAAATTACTTCTTCGTCCATGACCTTTTTGCGCATAGATCATTACTGCATCAATTACCAATGGATCGATCTTCCATTTCCACCAATCACCAACTTTGCGTCCGACCTGGTAGGTTGATGATCTTCGTTTCAGCATGATACCTTCTGCACCCATTTCTCTTGAACTTTCGCGAATGGCCGCTAACTGCTCCCAGGAAGAGAAATTAATAACAGGAGATAATAATAACACTGGCTGATCGAGTTTTGTAATGATGTCTTCCAACAAGCTTCTTCGTCTTTCTAAAGCCCATTCACGAATATCCTGCCCTTCATATTCCAAAATATCATAGGCAAAGAATGCGATCGGGGCATCTTGTAAATGTTTTTTAGTAACATTTTTTCTGCCGATCCTTGTTTGTAATAAAGCAAAGGGCAATGGCTTTTTATCAACACTTGGAATGATCTCTCCATCCAAAACAATTCCTTCCGGCAATAAAGTTTTTAATGAATGGTACTCCGGGAATTTATCCGTCATTAATTCTTCACCACGGCTCCATACGAAAATTTCGCTATTACGTTTGATAAGCTGGCCGCGGATACCATCCCATTTCCATTCAGCTTGCCATTCATTTTCCGGGCCAAGCTCATTTACTTTTGTATCTACAGCATAGGCTAAATAAAATGGATAAGGTTTTGAAAAATCAAGAGTAGTTGCTTGTTCACTTAATAAGTCATCAA
>DATHDP010000001.1:0-15764 GCA_035318985.1 Chitinophagaceae bacterium | reverse complement strand
TTTCTATTTATGAAGGCCCGATCAAAGAAAAAAAATCCACCAGCGAGAACTGATGGACTTATGAGCGGAAGACCGGGCTCGAACCGGCCACCCCGACCTTGGCAAGGTCGTGCTCTACCAAATGAGCTACTTCCGCTTGTTTACTTAATCAATAAAAGAACTAGAGGGCTGCAAAAATAAGCAACGAGCCCTTTTGAAAAAAATTTTTGAACCCCTTATTTGTATTTGGGAGTGTATAAGGTGCTTTCCTGCACTTTTACTTCAGGCTTGTCGAAACGCTTGGAATAAAGCATATAACAACCGCCTAAAACAAAAGCTACAATACAAGCCACCTGCAGATAGAATAAAAATGCCGAGGAAGATGTCCAATTGTAAGAAAAGTCCCTGTCGTGTACTTTCTGAAGCTCGTCTTTGTATTCCTCCTGATAATTCATATCTGGTTATTTGTGGTGCAAAAATAAGTGTTCAGCAATTAAATTGGACTTATTTTATCAACTGTGAAAAATATTTTTTGCCTTTTACAAAATGCTCCCAAACGACGTTGCCTTTGTAAACACCGGCAGGCTTCCCACCCTTTTTTACAGGAAAGACACTTTGATCTCGCCTTGATATTACCCATTTTAAAAAAGAAAAATGGGCTCTTAAAATTGAAAGAAAATAACCTCCATCGCCTACAAAAAGACCTTTCCAGGCCGAGACTGAATCAAGAAAAATACGGAAAGGTATCTTCCACCATTTTTGCGACCATGGAAGATTTTTATATAGCATTATTTGATTATTCCGAAAGTTGAGATAAGTTTTTAGAGAATTGCCACGGGGTAACGTACCGCCACTGACATGATAAACAACTGAAGAAGGACAACAATAAAGTTTATACCCCGCAAGTTGCATGCGCCAGCAAAGATCAATTTCTTCCTGGTGGGCAAAGAAGTATTCATCAAATCCTTTCATTTCATGAAATACATTGCTGCGTACAACCATTGCAGCACCAGTTACCCAAAAAACTCTTTCAGTTGTATCATATTGACCTTTGTCTTCTTCACATACATCAAAAATTCTTCCTCTTGCAAAAGGATAACCAAAACTATCAAGCCAGCCACCTGCGCCACCCGCATATTCAAATAACTTTTTATTGTTGTATGAAAGCAATTTGGGTTGGCATGCAGCATTCAATTTATCTTGTTCAAGTAAATTAATAATGGGTGTTAACCAGCCTGGTTGCACTTCTATATCAGAATTAATGATCGCATAATAATCTGCATGGACTTGCGCAAGCGCCATGTTGTATCCTTTTGCAAATCCTTTGTTTTCATCGAAACGGATCAATTTTACTTGCGGAAATTGTTTCTCCAAATAAGAAACTGATCCATCAGTGGAGCCATTATCTGCAACGATCACTTCCTTGTTTTCGTAATCGGTCGCCAAAAGAGAAGGCAAAAACTTTTCAAGATAGTTCTGACCATTCCAGTTGAGGATAACAATAGAAACTTTGGGTAAACTGCTCAATCGTTTGTAAAAAATTTGCTCAAAAATAAGGGATGCGGTTTATCCTTATTAAATTCGGAAAATGTTTCAGCAAATAATTAACTGGCGGACGCTGCTGGCGTTGATTGCCATTGGAATAGTTACCAGTACTATTTTTTACTCCAGGTACGTAGCCACAAAGATCGCTAAAGAGGAAAGAAGCCGTGTAATAGCGTTTGGAGAATCACTTAAAATGAAAGCGAAGTCAGATGACCCTGATATCATCGCTTTTACAAATCGAATTGCTGTAGAAAACGAGGATATACCCATCATTGAAACTGATGAACATAATAATCCCACAGGCATCTATGTAAATCTTGATTCCTTGACCATAACAAAGGATACCGGCTATTTACGAAAGATGATTCAGCGTTTTGGAAAAATAAATGAGCCGGTAAAAATTGATGTGACCAATCAAAAATATTTTTACGGTCAATCAAGATTACAGGATGAGGTAAGATACTATCCTATTGTACAACTTATAATCGTTGGATTGTTCATTATTATAACCCTGCTTGCATTAAGAAGCAGCTACAGGTCGGTACAGAACCAGGTATGGGCAGGAATGGCTAAGGAAACGGCTCATCAATTGGGAACCCCGGTTTCCTCTTTACAAGGTTGGGTGGAAATGCTGAAACAAAACCCTGACAATAGCAAAATTGTTCCTGAATTGGAAAAAGATGTGAGCAGGTTGCAATTAGTCAGCGATCGTTTTGGAAAGATCGGCAGCTCACCACAACTGGAGAAACATAATATCGCCAGCCAGGTAATATCAATGGTAGATTATATGAAAAAAAGAGCACCCGGGAAAGTGAACTTTTCGATCAATACAAACAATGAGAAAGAAATTTTTGCAAGCATCTCGCCGCCATTGTTTGATTGGGTTATTGAAAACCTTTTAAAAAATTCTTTGGATGCGATGGAAGGAGCCGGCGAAATAAAGATCAACATTGAAAACTTACCTGATAAAGTAAATATTGATCTGAAAGATACCGGCAAGGGTATTCCGCTTGCCATGCAGCAAAAAGTTTTTAAACCCGGCTTTACCACAAAAAAAAGGGGTTGGGGACTTGGACTTAGTTTATCAAAACGTATCATTGAGCAATACCACAAAGGAGAAATATTTATTAAAAATTCTGAGCCTGGAAAAGGAACTACATTCAGAATTGTATTGAAAAAGTAAACCACTTACATTTGCAGTCCTCAATTGCCCGGGTGGCGAAATTGGTAGACGCACTACTTTGAGGTGGTAGCGTCCGAAAGGATGTGCTGGTTCGAATCCAGTCTCGGGCACTGATAAAAAGCTTTATCGAATGATAAGGCTTTTTTATTTAAATTAATTCAACAACCCTTTATTTCCCGCAATCGCTTGCATGAATTTTAATTGATTTCATTCTATAATTTCATGATTGAATACGCCGTCATTAATGTTTAAAACGATCCTCAAAGAATTTGGTATTGAACCCAGTGCTACTGTCAAACCATTTGGCAGTGGCTTAATTAATAATACCTGGCTTATCAGCGAGAAAGAAAATGAGTTCATACTTCAGCGGATCAATCAGAATGTCTTTAAAAAGCCATTTGATATTGCAACAAACCTTCACCTAGTCTGTGATCATTTTAAAGACAAGCATCCCGGTTATTTATTTCCTTGCCCCCGAAAAACTGTAACTGGAGATAACATGGCTTTTATTGAAGGCGAAGGATATTTTCGGATATTCCCCTTCATAAAAAACTCACATACTCTTAATGTCGTTAACTCTCCTTCGCAGGCTTATGAAGCAGCCAAACAATTTGGGCGATTCACCAGGTTACTTTCAGGATTTCCGGTTGATAAGTTAAAAATAACATTGCCTGACTTTCACAATTTACCATTAAGATATTCTCAATTTGAAACAGCAATAAAGGAAGGGAATAAAGAAAGAATTAAACAATCTGCAGCAATGATCAGTTTCCTGCAAGATCAACAGGAGATTGTATCAATAAGCAAGCAGATCATCAATAACCTTGATTTCAAAAAAAGAGTTACACATCATGATTCCAAAATAAATAATGTGCT
Organism: Chitinophagaceae bacterium; assembly: GCA_035318985.1. Classification (GTDB taxonomy): domain Bacteria; phylum Bacteroidota; class Bacteroidia; order Chitinophagales; family Chitinophagaceae; genus VBAS01. Next base: position 12,181 of record DATHDP010000001.1, on the reverse strand, counting down.
TTTTGACGACAACAATAAAGGACTTTGTGTAGTGGATCTTGACACCGTAATGCCCGGATATTTTATCAGCGATTTTGGCGATATGATGCGAACTTATCTTTCGCCAGTCAGCGAAGAAGAAAAAGATATTTCGAAAATCGAAATAAGAGAAGAATATTTCAAAGCGATTGCAGAAGGTTATTTGAGTGAGATGGAAAAGGAGCTGTCAATAATCGAAAAAAAATATTTGGTTTATGCAGGGAAATTCATGGTCTATATGCAGGCCCTTCGCTTTTTAACTGATTACCTTAACAATGATATTTATTATGGCTCAAAATACGAGGGTCAGAATTTTATAAGAGCTAACAACCAGGTTAGTTTGCTCAAAAAGATCATTGAAAAAGAAAAAATACTGCAAGAGATGGTTAATCTTTAAACCGTAAGTAAACTGCAACCACGAAGATCACTGCCATCCATTCGTCCCAACACTTCAAAACTTTTATCAGGATATAATTTACCTACATCATCCGTTGCTATAAAAGAGCAGCTATAGACGTTAGCAAGGTCAATAATATTAATTGCCCCGCTTATTGGTGCCACGGTTTGTAACCGTGGCACCAATAAGCTCTGAACAGTCAATGGGTCTTCATCATCTCTTATCAACACTTTCATCCATGGCGGGCACTGGAATCTCCCTTCTTTTTTTGCATATGCCTGCGATAACAACTCTGTCATCCCATATTCTGAATGAATTTCTGTTTTGTCAAATGCTTTCTTTAACTGATCATGCACTTCCATCCTTGTTAATTCTTCTCTCCTTCCTTTCATTCCTCCTGTTTCCATTATGATCGTATTCGTTAATGGCATAGAAAATTTTTCTGCAAAATCCAATAATGCGTAGGTCACCCCGATCAACAAAGTTTTTTGATTTGATCTTTCAAGAGAGAGTAAGGTTTCTTTCAGCTTTTCCAGATCATACAAATAAAAACCGCTTTGAGGACGCTGGCTTTGTTTTATAAGATCATCAACCATATAAACCAACGATGAATTTCCTTTTTCCAAATAGGATGGCAATAACCCAAGAACGCACCATTCTTGCAAATCACCGTATATTTTTTTAAAGGCTGTGGTAAAACTCTGTGTATAGATAGAAATATCTTTTACATGATGCTGACTGTTTATTGTTTGTGTGGTTCCACTACTTTTAAATATTACTTCAGCATTAAACTTTCCGGCTTTTATTTTGTCTGTTTTAAAAAAGCTTATCGGCAGAAAAGGTATTTTTTCAATTTCATCCACACCAGAGGGTCTTTTTCCAAGTGCACTTACATAGGATCTGTAAACTGAATTGGCGTCATATTGAAAATTAAAAATATCCAAAGCAAGCTGTCTGAAGCCGCTTTCTGTCACCGAAAATACTTTATCATGCCATTCGCTATTCATTATAGGTTGGTATCAGGTTAAATCTTAAATTTGTTACAATTAAACTCACAATATGAAAACCAGGATTTGGCTTGCTGTGATCATTGTTGTTGGAATGATCGCCTGTGGCAAAGATAAGTTTGAGACCGTACCTCAATTGACATTGAGATCAAAAACCCCTGAAGTAGTGCCTGTAAATGGTACCTTACGGCTAAATATTGAATACACCGATAAAGAAGGCGATGTGAGTGATTCGCTTTTTATTGTGAGACAAAGATTGAATGTTCGGGGACCTATACAACTAACACCAAGCCCCTATGATGTTCCCGATTTCCCGCATACCGATAAAGGCGAATTTGAAATATCACTCGAATACCAAATTGGTCTTATTTTTGGTTTACCACCACTTCGTATTCCCGGCAGCAACCCTGTAAGAAATGAAATTGATACATTGAGGTTGAAGATCGTTGCAAAAGACAAAGCCGGAAACAAAAGTGATACCCTTGTTGTTGATAATGTTTATGTAATCCGTTGACAGGTTGAATAGCTCCTTCAAAAAAATTCTGGACTTCTTTTTATTTACCAGCTTGTTTGTTTCATGCTGTGCGGTTATAATGGTATACCAGTCATACTCACTTATTATTGGCAAACCTGTTAATTCCTGGTTTGCCGTGTTCGTTTTCTTTTCCACTGTCTGCAGTTATAATTTTCATTGGGCATTAACACCGCATTCCATTGCACCATCGCAGCGTTTGCAGTGGGATGAGAAACATAAAAGGTATCATTTACTTTTATCAATAGCAGGTTTTACTGGGGCAGTCATAAGTTTTTTCTTTATTAAAGAACATTGGTTTTATATTGGTGTGGCAGCAATACTCACCTTCTTATATTCAGCGCCAAAGATCTCCTTCACTCCCTTTCAATGGTTGAAAAAAATCGCCATAGGCAAAACTATCTTTCTTGCAATGGCATGGACTTATGTAACGGCTGTTCTTCCAATTTTAATAGAAGGGAATTTCGCAACAGAGAAAGCGATTGTCTTTTGTGCAGGGCAATTTTTTTTTATTTATTCTATTTGCATACTGTTTGATTTTCGTGACCGGGACTATGATAAGAAAGAAGGCATACGCAGTATGATCACTTACTTTCATGAAAGGGGCATTGATATTCTCTTTGCAATTTCCATTATTACTTTTTTTGTATTAAGCATTTTATTGAAACAAACAGGTATACAATGGATCAATATTGCAATATTGCTTATTCCTGCTTTGCCGCTTATAGCGATCTATAGGCATGCAAAAAGAAATTTTTCTGACTACCTGTATTATTTTGTGCTTGATGGGCTAATGATGTTCTCTGGCCTATTATTGTGGTTAATGAACAGGTTTTAATTACTTTTGAACTTTATAAAATTATTCTATGGCTAAAACTCCTGCTAAAAAATCAAAATCAATTCTTACTGATAACTCTTTTTCATTTTTTAAAAATTATATCAACAATGCTTCGCCTGTTGGATTTGAAACAAGCGGGCAAAAATTGTGGCTTGAGTATTTGAAACCATATGTTGACACAAGTTTCACCGACCCTTACGGCACTGCTGTGGGAGTGGTGAATCCTAAGGCCCCATTTAAAGTTGTGATCGAAGCACATGCTGATGAGATCAGTTGGTTTGTAAATTATGTTAATCCTGAAGGTCTTTTATATTTAAAACGTAATGGTGGTGTTGATGTACAAATTGCCCCGGCGCAACGTGTAATTATCCATGGGAAAAAAGGACCAGTAAAAGCAGTTTTCGGATGGCCTGCGATCCATACAAGATTAAGTAATCCGGATCATAAAGAGCCGCAACCAAAACTTGATAATGTGTTTCTTGATTGCGGAGCAAGAAATAAAAAGGAAGTGGAACAACTCGGGATTCATATTGGCGCCGTAGTTACTTACCAGGATGGCTTCGATGAAATTGCTAACGATTATTATATCGGCCGTGCATTTGATAACCGTGTTGGCGGTTTTATGATCACGGAAGTGGCAAGACTTTTAAAACAAAACAATAAAAAATTACCATACGGTTTATATGTTGTGAACGCTGTGCAGGAAGAGATCGGTTTACGTGGCGCTGAAATGATTGCACGCAGAATTAAACCTGACATAGCAATTGTAACTGATGTTACTCATGATACAACTACGCCAATGATCAGTAAACTTGTAGAAGGGGAAATTGCTTGTGGCAAAGGGCCATCATTGGCTTACGCTCCCGCAGTGCATAATAAACTTTTAAGTTTTGTTGAAGAAATCGCAACAAAGAAAAAGATACCGGTGCAATGGAGAGCATTAAGCAGAAGTACAGGTACTGATACAGATTCTTTTGCTTATTCAAATGACGGTTGCCCTTCCGTATTAATATCGATCCCGTTGAGATATATGCATACAACGGTTGAAATGATTCATCGGGATGATATAGAGAATACTATCAAACTCATGTATGAAACATTGCTTGGTCTTACACCTAAAACAAATCTTAATTATTTTTGAGCATGCATATTTACATCTTATATATCGATCCCGGCAGCGGAAGTTATCTTGTGCAAGTTATTATTGCGGCTGTACTTGGAGTGGCTGTTTATTTCAAAAATATCAGGATGAAGATCAAATCATTCTTTTCACGGAAAAACAAAGATGAGGTTCCTCCAAAAGACAGCTAATGGCCGATCATACACGACATCCAGCTTCTTACAAAGATCCATCAGGTTTTATTTTTCAAGCCTCGGGAAAATTTTACAGACAGGTAAATAAAATATACGCTGGTCATTATGACCTGTTAACCAGGTCAGGTCTTTCCTCATTTCTCCAGGAAAAAAAATTACTGCTCCCTTATGAAGAAGTGACCGAAAATATTTTGCATTCCGACGATTGGTATCTTACGCTGTTGCCTGAACAAGTTCCATTCACAAGTTATCCGTATGAATGGTGTTTTGAGCAATTGAAAGATGCGGCACTGCTGACACTGGAAATTGTAAAACATTCCATAGACAAAGGAATGATCTTAAAAGACGCTACACCTTACAACGTGCAGTTCTTAAATGGAAAAGCTGTTTTTATTGACACCTTATCTTTTGAAAAATATGACCCTTCACTTCCCTGGATAGCATACCGGCAATTTTGTGAATCTTTTTTATTTCCACTTTTACTTTCTCATTATCATAAAACAAGTATTCAACCATACCTGAATAGCTATCCAAATGGAATACCTGTAAATATTACTGCAAAGCTTTTGCCATGGAATAGCAGGCTTAATGCTGGCGTATGGCTGCATGTCTTTCTACAAAACAAGTTGAGTAAGAAGCCTAATCACACAGAACCGACGACTTCTTTCAGTAAGAACAAACTGTTTAATCTTATTTCTCATCTTGATGGCATTATCAGGAATCTTAATAACATTGATAAAACAGAATGGAGCAATTATTATACTGAAACAATATTAAGCAGGCAATATCTCGGAAAAAAGGAAGAGATCATAAATAACATGCTTCAAAAACTCGATGGCAGGAAATTACTTGATCTTGGTGCGAATGACGGCTTCTTTTCCCTTCTTGCTGCTGTAAAAAAATTTGATGTAATAGCAATAGATAAAGATGATCAATGTATTAATGCTTTGTATAAAAAAGTTAAAGAAGAAAATATCACAAACATTCTTCCTCTCTGTATGGATCTAATGAACCCATCCTCTGCTTCAGGCTTTGCTAACAATGAGAGAGCTTCGTTCGGAGAAAGAATTCATACAAATGCCGTAATGGCCTTGGCGCTGGTTCATCACCTGGCTATAGGATATAATTTGCCTTTGAATAAAATAGCAGAATATCTTTATGGATTTTCAAATCAACTGATCATTGAATTTGTTCCTAAAGAAGATGAAAAAGTGCAGTTGCTTCTTCAGAATAAAAAGGACATTTATCCGGAATACACCCGAGAACATTTTGAAAATGTTTTCCGGAAAAGGTTTACGATTACAGAAAAAGTGCAAGTGCCCGATAGCAACAGGATAATTTACCTGATGAAAAATTTAGGCGAAATATGAAGTAGTAAGAAAATTACAGTGGATCATTCGCCGGGCTTCTTAGCACAATCAAAAACTATATTGAATGCTACATCTTTGAGGTATAAAATTTTTTCATCGATACCAAAATAGCTGACCCTTTCTTGTATAAGTTTAATAAACCATCTTTCAATTTCTGTCTTCGGACACGCAGCTAAGGCTGTATCGGATAATGCTATAGTAGTATCTGCTAATGCTGTATCGGAAATTATAAATTTAATCGTAGGACCTTTAATTATGTACTTGCCTGAAAATTTATTGCAACCTACAACAGCAGAAAAAAGCGTATCGCCATAAAACTCCAGGTAAGCTGCAGTTAAAGAATCCGGAACAGCCCTTGCCTGTCTCCTCATTACATTGATCGCCCATCTGCCTTTGAACTTGGGGCTAAGATCAGGCATGATATAACCAATTTCCGTTTCATAATAAACAATAGAATCCTTGCGAAGGCTGTCTCCTACTGTTTCAAATATTTTAGGGCCCTTTTGCTCGGGCACGTTTTTTTTACTTTTCGATTTCTGTCCAATAGCAACAGATTGAAAAATAAAAAGTGATCCCAGTAATATTGTGAATAAACGCATTATGAATTATTATTAAAAATACGGGGAGGCATTTCAAAGGGAGGAAACGTAAATTTATCCATTCTTTGCAGAATCACCATCCTATTTTTTCGCCAAATTTTCCCAGGCCAAAATGTTCATTTAATTGAAGGCTTAACCCTAATTGATCGTAAGCTGTATTATTCTGGTACTGCGTTCTTGCATACCGAACCTGTATTTTTTTTACAACAAGCCCCACTCCCACTGAGAAGCCATTTAAGCCATTTGTAGTATTAGCAATATTCAATTCTTGTCGCAGGAGATGATTATATCCAATTGTTACTTCAATTTGGGGTACCGGAAAAACTTGAGCAGCAAAAACAAAATGCCTGAAAATTTTATCAAGAGTAAAATTGCCATCCTTCGCTGTGCCAGTATTCTCATTGTTAAAGGCCGTATCATTATAACGAATATCAAATTGATGCAAATGATGTGTAGTAAATGAAAAAGCTAATGGTGCGTTCTTTAATTTTTTGGTAATTCCAACTTGCAGATCAAACGGTAACTCTTCGGCTTCAGTACCTGCATATTGCTTTAATTGATAACCCATATTCTTTGCAACTAATGAAACTGAAAGGAGATTCGCAGTGTCGGTATATAAAATGCCAAAATCCATCGCAATACCATTTGACCTGTAAACGCCATAGTTTGAAGAAATGAATTTGAAACTGGCTCCATAGTTCCATTTTTGCAAATAGCTGCGTGATGCAGATACCTGCATTACCCAATCGGTTGGTTTCATTGCACCAAGAATATTACCTGTAGCATCCGTTTCTGAAATTTTTCCATAATCAAAATAGTTAAGCCCCCATCCAAAATTTGTTTTCAGTTTTTCATTCCTGTATCCAAAAGATAAATGATAAGCATTTATACCCGCATAAAAATTATTGAACACTGCATTCATTTGTGTATGCATTTCTTTTTTAAGAAGCGAAGGGTTATTAAATGCAAGACCAACATCGTTAGATGGTACTGATACATTTACTCCACCCAATGCAGTAAGCTGAGGCGTATGGGGAAGTTTTAAAAAATTAAATACCGAACTGCCCCCAATAGTTTGTGCAAACAGGGGCGAAGAAAGAAGAACGGATAATATTATTATGAACAGGCGCAAAGAGCTAAGTTGAGGAAACTTATGCAGAGTGTAAAACCATGTAAAGAAATTCCCCCGGAGATGCCGAGGAATTTCTTTTGTAAACCCTTAAAACAACCAACTTGGAGAGATTTGTATATACTCTAATAACAAAAAACACCAGCAAAGGTTGCCTGTAACTGGAAATATTTTAATCTAAGGCGAGCTCCAACACCTGGCTCATATTTTTTACATAACGGAATTTCAGGCCTTTTATAAAATCAGGATCGATCTCGTCAACATCTTTTTCATTTTGTGAGCAAACGATCACTTCTTTAATGCCGGCACGTTTGGCAGCAAGAACTTTCTCTTTTATGCCACCAACTGGCAACACTTGGCCGCGAAGTGTGATCTCACCGGTCATGGCAAGAAATGGCTTTACTTTTTTTCCTGTAAAAGCGGAGGCAATCGAGGTCATCATTGTAATACCTGCGCTGGGACCATCCTTTGGTACAGCTCCCTCAGGTACATGAATATGTATGTTTCTTTTGTCAAAAAGTTTTTGATCAATGCCGTATTTTTTTGCATTGGCCTGTAAATAACTGAGTGCTGTGCTTGCACTTTCTTTCATCACATTTCCAAGATTGCCGGTGATCTTTAATTCACCTTTCCCTTCACTAAGACTCGTTTCCATAAATAATATATCGCCGCCAACATAGGTCCACGCAAGACCAATTGCCACTCCGGGAATATTTATTGACTTATACAGGTCATTACTATATTTTGGCTTGCCAAGTATTCTTTCAACATCATTGGATGAAATATTTGCTCTTACTTTTTCATTCAATGCAAGTTCTTTTGCCTGGTTACGCATTATAGATGCAATATGCCTGTCCAATTCACGAACGCCGCTTTCTCTTGTATACTCCTGGATCATTTTTTCGATGATCTTATCATTGATGGTAAAATTGGTGGTCTTTAATCCATGAGCTTCTTTTTGCTTTGGAATTAAATGACGCTTCGCAATTTCCAATTTTTCCTCAACAGCATAACCACCAAGATCAATGATCTCAAGCCTGTCACGTAGTGCAGGCTGAATGTTTTGAAGATTATTAGCTGTTGCGATAAAAAGCACTTTGCTCAGGTCGTACTCAAGCTCAAGATAATTATCATAAAAAGTATTATTCTGCTCCGGATCAAGCACCTCCAATAATGCAGAAGAAGGATCGCCGCGAAAATCATTTCCCACCTTATCTATCTCATCAAGTATCATCACAGGATTTGAGGTCTTTGCTTTGCGAATAGATTGCAAAATACGTCCGGGCATTGCGCCAATATATGTTTTACGATGTCCTCTTATCTCACTTTCATCATGTAAGCCGCCAAGGCTTTGTCTTATATATTTTCTTCCAATAGCATTTGCAATACTTTTTCCCAACGATGTTTTACCGATACCCGGAGGACCAACAAAACAAAGTATCGGGCTCTTCATATCGCCTTTCAATTTCAATACTGCTAAATATTCAAGAATTCTTTCTTTAATCTTTTCCATACCGTAATGATCATTGTCAAGCACCTTCTTTGCTTTTCTCAGATCATATTTATCAGCAGTATATTCTTCCCATGGAAGATCAAGCATAAGATCAAGATGATTGTATACAACGGAATAATCCGGTGTGGTCGGATGCATTCTTTCTAACTTCTCAATCCCTTTCTGAAACATTTCTTTTGCTGCTGCTGACCATTTTTTAGCGTCAGCTTTTTTCTGCATCTCTTTTATTTCCCTGTCATTTGAATCACCACCCAGTTCCTCTTTAATGCTCTTCATCTGCTGCTGCAAAAAATAATCTCTTTGCTGTTTCTCCAGTTCTGTTTTTGTTTTTGTAGTTACTTTATTTTTTAATTCAGCAAATTGCAATTCACGTTGCAGCATCTTCATCAGTGTATCCGCTCTTTCACGAATATTATTTGTTTCAAGCAGCTGTTGCTTTTCTTTTAGCTCAGCGTTGAGATTGCTTGAAACGAAATGAATAAGAAAAGCCGGGTTTTCAATATTGCGTAAAATGATAGAAGCTTCGGCAGGAATGTTTGGTGAGAGTTGGATAATTTCAGATGCTGTTTCTTTTATATTTGAAATATAAGCCGCAAAGTCTTCATCCTTCGGCGACTCCTCTTCTTTTATAATCTCAATACTCGCCTTGAAATAAGGATCATCAGAAAGAATATTTTTTATCTTAAACCGATTTCTGCCTTGTATAATAACGGTAGTACCGCCATCCGGCATTTTTATAAGCTTTACGATCCTTGCTACCGTTCCAATATTTTCTATATCAGGAATTCCGGGGTCTTCTACATTACTGTCTTTTTGTGCAACAACGCCAATCAATTTGTCAGCCTTGTAAGCGTCATTTACAGCCTTAATGCTCTTATCCCGGCCAACCGTTATTGGAAGCACCACACCTGGAAAAAGTACCGTATTTCGAAGGGGAATTACAGGCAATTCATCCGGAATATCAGTCCCATCGCCGGTTTCACCATCACTTTCATTCAGAGGAATTATTGGTATAAAATCCATTTCATCTTCCGGTCGCAGAAAAAAATTAGAATCTTTCATTAGTTGATCTTCGTTTTGACAACCTGACACTTTATTGGCCAAGGGGTTAAAAATAAGCAGTGAATCTATAGTTGTCAAGTTTTATGCCTGCTAATCGGAATTTCCAGAGATTCAGATGGATTTTGGTGAAATTCCTGAAAGTATATTCATAAGTAACCCCGATCAATATTTATAATGTGACGACAAAAAAAATCCCTCCCGCCGTAGCGAGAGGGATAGCTTCAAGAGATATATGAACTTAGAGAGACAATCCGACTGATAATTGTATTGCCTGGCTTTTCCATTTGTCCTGGTTATCGATGTCATTGATATTGGCAAGGCCAACAACATAACGACCCGATAAATAAATTTTCGCTATTCTAACTTGTGCACCACCAATCATTGAAAAATCTCCATTCTTAAATGCTTCGCCACCATTTTGCAAAAAGTTCTTATCCTGATTCATTAAGATGCTAAATGCAGGGCCGGCTTGTAAGTAAAGAGGTCCGATCAATCGATAATTAAGTAAGATCGGGATAGTAAGATAATTGAGCTTTACATGAGCTTGCTCTGAGCTGAGTACATTTTCATAAATTGATTTGAAACTACTGTCGAGAGTTGTAGAATACTGGTTAAATAAAACTTCAGGCTGAAGAGTAAGCTTCCCGTCTCTTGTAAGACCAATTTCAGCAAACCCACCGACATGATAGTTATATCTAAACTCATCTTTGAAAGATTTTCCATCAACCTTCACAAGATTAGCGCCGGCTTTTGCGCCGATGTGGAATTGGGCCGATGCTGCCTGCACTGTAAACAATGCAATGGCCATGATAGCAAGTTTTGTTTTCATGTAAGAAATTTTTGTTTGGTGTGTAAAACTTCAACTATAATGCCACCGGGAGTTTTGTGTTGTTAATAATCTTTAAAAGACAATGCTTTAACTCTTTTAATAACACCTTATTGCTTTCTAATTGGTAACAAAATGTAAAAGTCTCAGAATATCATTCCAAGATTAATAGAGAAGAGGGTGCTGAAATTATCCTGGTCTGTCGGGAAATAATAATCAAACACAAGCTGGGGCTGAACAAAGAATTTACCAATAGAATATTCAGTTCTTAAAAACATAGTAAGCGAAAGGGGCTGAAACTTCAATTGGTCATCCAGAAAAACACTTTCAGAATTATATAAAACATTGGCACCGGTACGAACAATGGTAGCATACGTATTTGCTGATTGATTGAAACCAAAATTTTGTGTACCGCTAATAAAAGCAAGTTGTGGTGTGATACGTAAATGATCTTTATAAGAAAAAATGCCGAGCCAATAAAAATCATGACGCAATGAAGCGATGACGGAAAAATCGGTGATCGATTCTTTTGAATTGATCCTGGTAATCCCTCTGCGACGTAAACGAAGATCCTGTATTAACTCTTCTCTTTCTTCATAATCTGTTCGATTACCCCATCCATAGCTAAGTGCAATTGTTGGCCTGATCCACCATTTACGATAAGTAAAATAAGCAAACAATTCATTTTGTAAAGGCGTGGTATAAAACGAGAGTGTATCTTTTGTAAAAAATCTGGTGTAAGTAATACCTGTTGCAAGGTCCCTGTTTTCAAGATAATCATACCCCGGGCTTACAGCTATTTGATAAAGATTTGGTTTATTATTTTCGGTAATTATATTGCCGGTTGTATTTAAGCTTAGTCCGGATTTATGATAATATCCAAGAGTTGGTATGTAGGTAAAATTTTTTCTCGTTTCTAGTAAAGTTGTTGATTTGCTCGTGTAGTTGAAATAACCTCTGCCTGCTGCAAGACTTCCGATGAGATAACTATGAGGCAATAAAATTGAATCAAGAAAAGAATCCATGTCCTGCAACAAAAGATCGTAATCAATTGTTGTATCAATAGCCCACTCCTCAGCCTTTTCTTTCTTCTTCGTAGTATCTGAAGATGAGACTTGCGAAAACACAGTAACGCCCAAAAAGACTAAGGGAAGTATGATGATAAGCTTTTTCAACATACGGCAGTGGTGTCCGGAAATTATTATTTGGCCAAATAAATTCAAAGGCTGTGACTTATAAATACTTAGATAGTTTAAAATCTATTTTATCAGACTTAAAAACGCCGGCCATGGCTGCTTTATTTAATTATTTCACTTAATTATTCATCAAACAAGCTCGATCACAGTGATTTCTGGCAAAATACCCACACGACCGGGATAGGCTAAAAATCCGAACCCCCTGTTGATGTACAACTGTTGATTACCCTCCTTGTAGTGACCTGCCCATTGTTTATAGACGTATTGGACAGGGCTCCATTTAAAACCGGGTATTTCTATGCCAAATTGAAAACCATGTGTATGGCCGGAAAGCATAAGATCAATGTCAGAGTATTTCTTTGTCACCTCGGCGTCCCAAT